>JAJFFG010000077.1 GCA_021776825.1 Planctomycetota bacterium | reverse complement strand
CCCGCGGCCCAAGGTGCGGCACCCGTACCCGAACGTGCGCTTCGACGCCAAACACCCGAGGTAGGAGCCGTGTGCGGTAGTGCCGCACGCACGGATCTGCGCGGGGGGCACCGGGTGACCGGTGTCCCTACCGCGACCGCTCTCGCGGCGTGCGCGAAGTCTTGATGTTCGGATTTGTCGTCCAGTCAGCACCGGCCCGGTCCAAGTGATCATCGACAGCAGCGGCCTCTCGGTCGTGGGCGAGGGAGAGTGGGCCGCCGCGAAGAGCCGCGCACGCGGGAGTCGAGGCTAGCGGAAGCTCCATCTTGGTGTCGACACTGCGGGTGTGATCGTCGCGCAGACGCTCACGGATGGGGACACGGACGACGCGACGACTGGCATCCGACTGCTCGACGAGGTCGTCGAGGACATCGAGCGCATCAACGCTGACGCGGCCTACGACACGCTGGCGTTCTACGACGCCGTTGAGCGCCGCGGCGCCGTGGTTGTCGTCCCGCCGACGAGAAACGCGACCGTCACACGGCGCGCTGTGTCGCACGCGATCGACCCGTCCGGCGCGTGAAGGAGCTCGGGCGCCGAACATGGAAGCGGGAGTCTGGCTACCATCGCCAGGCGCGCGTGGAGAACGCACTCTTCCGCTACAAGCAGATCATCGGTCCGCGGCTCCGCGCGCGCGATCGAAGGGCGCAGGAAGTGGAGGCGCTCCTTGGGTGCAACGTCCTCAACAGGATGACCCCGAGAGATCAGTGTCACCTGCGCCGCGTTACGGCGCTCAATTCGGTCGCGGCGCGGACGCTACTGCGTATGAGGGACCGGCCTGCTCATCCCATCTCCGTCTCGACAGCGCGGTTCAACCGACCTGCCTCAGGCCTCAGAGAGGAAACCGCTGATCGTTCGTTGTCGGCACCTGCGAGCGTCAGAACATCCGATACCGGCGCAGGGCTCTCGCGGTTCGCCAGCTCACGTGCGGATTCAATCTGCCGATTGCTGTTTGGCTGCACGATGACCCAGGCGGACGAATGAGACAGGAGGATGTAACTGCGGCACAGGTCGGCCAGCTGACTCCATGCTAGTCCGGTTCGCCACGGAAACCGGGCAGCGCGTGCTGCCTCCTGAACTACGCTCGCGGCACCGTGCCGCGACCCGCCTTCCCGAAGACGTTGCCCGAGTTCATGCGGCTGTTCTCGGACGAGGAGGCGTGCGCTCAGTTCGTGATCGCCGCTAGGTGGCCGGAGGGCTTTCGCTGCCAGCGCTGCGCAGGGAACCGCTCCTACGTTCGCAAGAACCAGCGGGAGCTCGAGTGCGCGAAGTGCGGATACATCGGGAGCGTGACCGCGGGGACCGTGATGCACGGAACCAGGAAGCCGCTCTCCACCTGGCTTCTGGCGGCCTGGCTTCTCGTGACCGACAAGCGCGGTGTCTCGTCGCACCAACTCGAGCGACAGCTGGGGCTGCGGCATGAGACCGCGTTCCAGATGCTCCACAAGCTGCGGGCCGCGATGGTCGCTCCGGATCGAGAGCTCCTGCGGGGGACCAACGTCATCGAGGGCGCCACGATCGTGACGGACGACCTCTCGCACTACCGCGACATGCCGCTGGCGGGGTACCAGCGCTGCGTCGAGTCGACCGCGCACGGCATGGCGCACGACGATGTCCTGACGCACTACCACCTCGTGATCTCGAACCTGAAGGCGTGGCTCGCCGGCACGCACCACGGTCGCGTGGAGCCCAAGCACTTACAGGCGTACCTCAACGAGTACGCCTTCCGCTTCAACCGCAGGCGAAACCTCCCGGCGGCCTTCGCGCGGCTCCTCGGGATCGGCACGCAGATCCGCGGCCCCACCTACCACCAGCTCTACACCGACGATGGCGAGCCTGGAGGCTGGGCGCACCCAGCCTCCACAGGCTCGGAGGCAGAGGAGGATCTACCGTGGTGAACCGGACTAGCATGGTTGGCAGCAGGGGTACTCGGGCATGTGGCGTGACGATGCCACGGGCCTGCTGTACGCCCGGGCACGACACTACAGCCCTGCGCTGGGAAGGTTCACGTCCGCCGATCCCGTCGGGCGATGGTACGACCGTCAGAACGTCGGCTCGGCATACGCGTTCGTCGGGAATCGGTACAGGAACGGGTACGACCCGTACGGACTTGCTGACGAAGTCTGCTGCGGTACCGGGTACTCGCTCATCGTCGTCCAGACAGACGCATTCTCACGGTGGTACAAGGGCTTCAAGGACGCCTCGGATGAGCGGATCGAGGAACTCAAGAAGAGCCAGGCTAGCGAGGTGAAGGCGATCAAGCAGGCCTTCGCCAATGCGGGGCTCGGCACAACCGACGGGCGGGGCGAGTCGACGGTTGTCGAGACTGATCGCAGCAACATGGACGACGCGCGCGGGTGGCTCGACTGGTGCGCGAAGGACCCGTGCTGTCGTGGTCTCGGGTACACGGGGCACAGCCTCGGTGGCGGGCGCCTCGCGCTCGGTGATCACCAGAAGTGGTACTTTCTGCATACGTCCGCCTGGCGCGGCAAGGTGAAGGCGGGCATGTCGGGCTGCTACATCGGAGCGTGCTCGTGGGACTCGCCTACTGGCCCGAACTCGGGCAGCGAGACATGGGGAGACGTGACCGGGACGTCGAAGGATGACGGCTCGTTCCATGGGCCTCCACTCGACGAGAAGGGGAATTCGACTCAGCCCGGCGGTGAGGCGGCCGCAAAGACGTTCTCGCCGCGCAAGGTGGGCGGGAGCCGCTAGAGACATGGTCGAGCACCTTCGCCCACTGCGCTCGTCGACTCGTGCCGCCCTCTCGCCCTGGCTTGTGGTCTCGCGGAGTGTCCTCGTCGTCGTCGCCGCAGTAGTCGGCGCCTGCGCGCATCCGACGACGGATCGGGCTGCGGCTCAGCAGGACATGCTCGACGTGCTCGCTCGCGCCGAAGAATCGGACGAGACCGTTTCGAGAGTCCTGTACGCGCTGAGCCGCGACCCTGCGGAGGGGGCCTCGTCCGCAATGCTGCGGCTGCACCGCGACACTTCGCGATCCCTCGAGATTCGCGGCGAGGCACTCGTGTCAGCAGAGTTCGTCGCGGCTCACTCTCGTCCAGGTGCCGCACACTCCGACGTGCTTCATCGCATCGCCGCCGCGGCGTGCGATTTCTACCAGGAGAACCGCGACTCGGTCGATGCGCGGCGTCGAGCTATGGCAGGCCTAGGTTCCAGCGATGGCAGCCATGGCAAGACGACGTCGCTGCTTCTCTCGATCGCGTTAGATCGCAGCGAGGTTCTGGATCTTCGAGTCGCCGCCGTCGTGATCGTAGGTCGTCACCAGTTCGCCGACGTCCACGAACTCGTGGGACCGCTTGCGGAACTCGCGACGTCGTACGAGGTCCCGTGGCACGTGCGCCACGTCGCTGTGCGGTCACTCGGCTCCGTAGCTGCGACGCACCCCAGTGCGCGGGACGCGATTCTGCACGCATTGGGTGATGCGCAGCCCAACGTGCAGGACGACGCGGTCCTCGTTCTTCATGCGCACGTTTCGGCCTGGGACCGTGAGTTGGCCGGCAGTGTCCTGCGGTCGCAGGACGGCGACGCCGAGCGCGCACGCAGGATCGTTGCTGCGTCGCGCGCCGTTACTGACATGACGGAGGCGCCGGAGTTCGTTCGAGCGCTCATCAAGCTGGCGAACAGTCCAGATGAGGGCGTGCTGGTACGTGATTCCGCTCGTGCCGCCGTCGCAGCACGGCAGTCGCGATAGGGAGGCCGCGGTGACGTGGCGCCAGCCCGCGGTGGCGTTGGTGCGCGGATCGAACGTCGCCGATCTCTCTCGAGCGGGCGGCGTCGCCTACACGCCGACCGGGCACGACTCCCGTCGAGCGATTCCGGTCATCCTGTTGAGGACGTTGCACGCCAGCAGCGCGTACCCGTTCAGCCATTGATCCAGTGTCGGCGTCAGCGCGCGGTCGGCAGGGCGACGAGCGCCGGAGGCGATCGGTTGCGTGCGGCGGCGACGAGGTAGTCGAAGACGTTCTCACCGCGGCGGCGAATCGTCACGGTCACCGTCAGCATCCGCTCGGCGAAGCGCAGTCCCCGCTCGCTCTGGCTGCCGTGGCAGCCGCGCCGCCACAAGACCGGCTTGCGCACAGCACGCTCGGCCGCGTTGTTGGTGGGCGAGACTCCTGGGACGTCCGCACAGAGCAGCAGCGCCTCGGCGCGGTCGATCAGGTGACGACTGATTCCGCGCACCGGCTCGTTCGGGTCGTCGGCGCCGCGCGCGAGGAGATCGACGAGACGCCACCACGCCGGGCGCAGCTCGCGTTGCATCGTGGCCCGGCCGCCGTGCACGGTGAAGCGACGAAGCGCGCGCATCGCGGCTTACGCGATCGCGACTCCTCGACGGCCGAAGCGGCCTCCTCCGCGCGGACCCTCGGCGAGCGCTCGAACGTCCCGCTCGAGGTGCGCCCAGCAGAGCTGACGACGCTCCACACAGCACGTCGGACGCCGATCGGAGCGCAGCCTCCAGTCGCGCGAGGAGGTTCTCGGCAGGAGGCTCCAGCGAGCCTCGGACGTAGTGCCGCCTCGTCGTGGAATTGACGTTCGCTCGGCTGGCTCATTCGCGACGGGAGCGCCCGAGAGCTCGCGCTCGGCGTCGAACATGGCCGCCCGAGGTCGATGGGCGGGGTCCGACCGGGCGGAATCCGAGGAACGCGTGGAGAGCGGCGTGGGCCCGCACGCGCTGTGCCGCAGTGACGTGGTCCTCGGTCGCGACGCCCTCCAACAGTTCGGCGGCCTCGCGTGCCCCGGCCTTCGGCGGAGGACCTGCTCGCGAAGCCTGGTCGGTGCGGCCGGGCACCGCCCTACGTCGGGCATCCGAGCCTGGAGGGTGAAGCGGCAGGAACGGCTCGCGTCCACCGCGTCGAGACCCGTGCCGCCGACACGGGTGCGCGCTGGAGGGCGTTCCTCGCGGAGATCGCGGAGGTGACCGGTGGCACGCACCTGGGACGGTGAGCGGGGCCATAGGGGCTGCCCAGTGCGCGGGAGGCTAGAATCCCTGGCGGATGCGCCGTCGTTCGTTCCTCCCTCCGTTGCCTGTAGCCCTCGTCGTGCTGGCGTGCGCGGCGCTGGCGCACGCTCGCGTCGATGTCGAAGTGAAGAACAAGGCGCGCGTGCGGGGCTCGCTCGTGGCGGGAGCCGACGTCGAGGTGTGCCGCACGGAGATGCCCGCCGGGGCACGCTACACGGCGGTCCTGAAGCGCCTGACGTCGGGGGTCGATCCCGATCCGCGGTTCATCGACTTCCACGTGCTTCGCCCGGGGGCCGAGTTCGGTGGTTTCGGGCAGGCCGACCGCTTCGGAACCAAGTCGGTCATCCGCGACCGCCTCGTCGTCGCGACCAGCACCTACACGTTCGAGGTCGAGAGCCGGACCTCAGAGCCCGGTGACTACCAGCTCGAGATCGAGTGGAAGACGCCGCGCAGCGAACGCTTCGAGTCGACGCTGGCCGAGCCACTCACATCGGTCGTCGTTTCCGGGGAACGCGGCGGGGCGTTCACGATTCTCGTCAAGGCCGCGAAGGGCTCGGGCGCGCGCCCCCGTGTCGACCGAGTCAGCATCGTCGGCGGTGGCACGGTGGCGTCGTTCGTGCTGCCAGGGAACTCGGGAACCCAGCGCCACAAGGTCAAGGTGAAGGACCTTCCGGCGACCGCCGACTACACGATCGACATCCGCGAGCTCGCGACGCCCGACGAGCCGTTCTCGGTCATCGTCAAACGGAAGAGCCCGCGCTCGCAACGACGGACCTTCGACCTGCGCACGCCGGTCACAGGGCCGTCGCGATCCGGTCGGGAGTTCGCGCGCGGCGAGTTTGTCGACTCCGACGGCGGTGTCGTGGCGTCGACCGTCGATCGCGCGCAGATCGGTGGGGCCCGCGTCAGCGCGCTGCCCGGGGCAGTGCGCGACGGAACGACACTGCTCATCACGACGGCGCCACCGATCGAGCAGGTCCCGATCGGGGCCTCCGAACCGCTCTCGGCGACGGTCCGCTTCGACGTCCTGGGGCGCCGACCGCGTGAGCCGCTCCGGTACACGCTCCCGTTCGAGAACGCCGGACTGACGGGACTCGAGTCGATCCGCGTCGCCGCGCGCGACGCGGAGGGTCGCGAGACGCGCGTGCCGCCCACCGCCCTCACCATCCTCGGGGACGAGGTCTCGTTCGATTGGCCGGAGCCGGCCACGTTCCGCGTGTTCGGAACGACGGTCGTACCCCAGGCCGAACCCGGTGACCTCAGCGGCGATGGCTTCCCGGATCTCGTGGTGCACACGCTGCGACAGAACGAGAACGTGTTCAACGACATCCGCGTGTTCTACGGGGGGCCGGGCTTCGGCCCGGCCACGAGCGACGAGCCCGACGCCGCGCTGGTGCACACGCTGTTCCCGAGCGGCGACGGGCGTCCGATCGGAACCGGTGACCTGAACGGTGACGGGGTCGACGACCTCGCGGTGTGGATGCCGACGCTCGGCGAGATTCACGTTCACTTCGGCGGGCCGGAGTTCGCCGGTGAACGGGCTCTCGACGGCACCGCAGACCTGGTCCTGACGGGTCCGGAGGACGTGTTCCCGTCGATCTTCGGATCCATTGCCACGATCGGTGACGTCACCGGCACGGCAGCCGACGATCTCATCGTCCGACTGAAGAGTCAGCTCCCGAACAGCTCGGCGAGTCGCACCTACCGCATCGAGGTGTACGCCGGTGGGAGCCTGTTCGCGCGAACGGCAGAGCGCGGGCCGGACGTCGTTCTCGACGGAGTCGCCGTGGACGACGAATTCGGGAACGCGCTCACGACGGGCGATGTCACCGGCGACGGTCGGGCGGATCTGGTCGTCGGGACCGAGGACCAGCACCGCGTCGATGTGTTCTTCGGAGGGCCGACGCTCGCCGGGCGCAACTCCGACGGCGCGGAGGTCACGTACACCGGCGAAGAAGGGCAGACGCGCTTCGGCAACGGCGTGGCGGTAGGGGACCTCACCGGCGACGGGGTCGGTGACGTCATCGCCATCAAGTCGAGTGGCGGGTTCGGTCGCGTCTACCTCTTCCCGGGTGGGGCCGAACTGACTTCCACACCGGCAGCGCTCGCGGAGTCGGTGTTCCTCACGAACACAGATCGCACCGCGCCGACGTTCGCCGAACGCGTCGCTGTGGGCGACGTCACAGGCGACGGCGTCGATGACCTGATCCTGAAGGAGGGCGTGGTCTCGGGCAACGGCTCCCGCGAGACGGTCTACGTGTTCCGCGGCGGCGTCGACCAGTTCCTGCGGCGTCTCGACACCGCGGACTTCGCGATCGACGGGCGCCCGGCGGATCGCCTCGGGGAGCTGCTCCGCGTCATCGACGTCGACGGCGACGGCGAGCGCGATCTGGTCTTCGGCGCCCCCGACCACGACGGCGCGTTCGAGTCGGAGGGCGGCGTCTTCGTGATCCCGGGGGGGAGCGGGTTCGCGCCCTACACCGACGTGTTCTTCGGCACGCCCGTCCTGACCGGAGTGCGCTTCGGGCAGAACTTCGGCGCCGACGCCTTCTCCTTCTGACGCGGGCCCGTCCGTCGCAGGAGGTCGCCGTTCGAGGGAGAACGTCGCGACTCTGCGAAGCCGGTCGTACCGTGCGCTCGCAATGACTCGTGAGCGATCGGGGGACTAACAGCGGTGCGCGTGCTCTACGACGGCGACATGCTCACCCGACAGCGCGCGGGCGGTGTGAACCGCTACTTCGCCGAACTGATCGGAGGGCTTCCGGCCGAGTGGTCGCCGGTGCTGTTCCTGGCCGAACGCCACGCGCTGAGCACGGTCTCGCACCCGCGCCTCGACGTCCGCTTCTGGCAGCGCTACGGGTTTCGACCGGGGCGTCTCTCGTACTGGTTGGAGAAGCACTACTTCCGGCTCGCCGAGACGAAGGTGGATGCCGACGTCGCGCACCCCACGACGTATCGCCTGCTGACGCGCCACGGGCTCGATCGCTACCTCTGTCCCGTCGTCGTGACGGTCTGGGACATGATTCACGAGCGCTTCGCCGCCGCCATGGACCCCGACGGACAGGTGGCGGAGCGCAAGCGGCGTGCGGTGCTCGCAGCAGATCGCGTGATCTGCATCTCGGAGACGACGCGCCGCGACCTGCTGGAGCATGTCGACGTGCCTCCCGAGCGCGTCGTCGTGACTCCGCTGGCAGCGTCTCTGGCTCCGCCGTCCAGCGAGGCTGCCCCGGTCGAGGGGCGTCCGTACCTGCTTCACGTCGGGAGCCGGGCTGCCGGATACAAGAACTTCGACGGCCTGCTGCGCGCCTTCGCGCGCGTGGTGACCGAGCACGATGATCTGGAGCTGCGGATCGTCGGAGCACCGCTCGACGCCGACGAACGGCGGCTCGTGGACTCCCTCGGCGTGGAGCCGCGCGTACGACTCGAAGCACGGGTCGACGATGTCCGCCTCGCTACGCTCTACCGCGACTGCCGAGCCTTCGTGTATCCGTCGCACTACGAGGGCTTCGGCATCCCCCCGCTCGAGGCGATGCGGTGCGGCGCCCCCGTGGTCGCGTCGCGCGGGGGCAGCATCCCGGAGGTCGTCGGCGATGCCGCGGAACTGTTCTCTCCCGGCGAGGACGACGACACCGTGGCAGCGCTCCTGCGCGTGCTCGGCGATGAGGCGCACCGAGCTGGGCTGCTGCGGCGCGGCGCGGAGCGCGCATCCGCGTTCTCGTGGAGCCTCACGGTCGCGGCGACGCTGGACGTCTATCGCAGCGTCGCGAGGTGATCGCGCGTTTGACTCGCCGCACGCCGGCCGATCCCGCAGACTTCGACTCGTCCCGGAGAACCCCCATGCTGCCCGTTCGCTCCGTATCCCTCGCCCTGATCGCCGTCGCGGCCCTCGCTCTCGTGAACTGTGGCGGTGGAGAGGACGCACACAACCGCGAGCAAGGTCCGGACGGCGAGCACGAAGCGCATGCCTCCCACGACGAGGACGGCGCGCACGCGCACGAGGCCCCGAACGGTGGTGCGCTGGTCGTGCTCGGCGACGAGCACGCGCACGTCGAACTGCTACTCGACGAGGCCACGGGTCGATTGCAGCTCTACGCTCTCAGCGCCCACGCCGACGGACCCGTCCGCCTCTCGGTGCCGTCGATCGCGGTCGAGATCGAGAATGGGGAGACCGCGTTCCGCGTCGAGCTCGCTGCGGTGGCCAGTGCGCTCACCGGTGAAACGGTCGGCGACACGTCGCTCTTCGAGGGGCAGGACGACCGCCTGAAGGGGCGCACGACGTTCTCCGGCCGTCTGCCCGAGATCGACATCCGCGGCGGGACGTACAACGACGTCGCCTTCACGTATGACGTCGGTCGATAGCGCGTCCTGAGTCCGTCCAGACCGCCGCCGACCCGCCGCTGTCACCCTCTGCCGCCCCGAACAGCCGAATCGAGACGCTATACTGGCCAGCCGCACACGGAAGGGCGGCCTGCGGAAGCGGGTTCCGGGGGCGGCCGTCCCTGAAGGGAGCGAGCGATGCGCACGCGCAGCGTGCCACGGGGTTCTACGTTGGCGTTCGCCATCGTCTTCGCGCTCGTTGGGGCCACTCCGACGCTCGCGAAGGACGAGGCGCCGCTCGACCTCACGACGGTCTTCGCGCAGCTTTCCGGCGACGACGCCAAGGCGCGCAAGGCCGCCGGGACCACCATCGCGAAGATGGATGTCACCGCGGTCCCGTCCCTGATCCGCCCCGCCGTCAAGATGGGTGACGGTACCGGTCGGGAGGCGCTGCTGGCCGCGCTCAAGCGGCTCGGCCCGGACGACGTGCTGGCGGCGATCGTTGCGTCGCGCAGCGAGTGGCCCGAGAACACCGAAGAGGTCGAGCGGCTGATCGAGGAGATCCGCGCTCTGCGCAAGGTGAAGCCGACCAAGGTCACGTTGAAGCGCACGGTGCTCAAGGAGCCACGCCGTATCCCGCCCGATGCCGAGCTGCCAGTCGACGGCGCCATCCCGTTCGCGCTCGCGGGTGCCGTCTGCGCCGTCGAGGAGAAGGGCGGGAGGCTGCAGGTCGACACGGATGGGGACGGGAAGTTCGACGCCAAGGTCGACCCCGCGAAGCCGAAGCCGCTCAAGGTCGGTCCTCGCAATGCGCGTCGCACGATCCTCGTGCACTGGCGTCTCGACCGGTGGTACGCCGGGGCGGCTGAGCTCGCTGTCGGCAAGTACAAGGGATCGACGATCGAGATCCTCGACACGGATCTGAGTCGTTCCTTCGATGGCGACATCGATGTCATCGCGGTGGATGGCGGGGCCTTTCGCCCGCATCGGATCGGCGAGTTCCTCCACACGAAGAACGGGCCGGTTCGCTACGAGATCGAACAGACCCGTAAGAAGACGACGATGTTCATCACGCCGGAGCCGCGGCCGAAGAGCGCCGACAAGGGGATGCTGCGGGCCGTCGACACACTGAACGCCTGGCGCAATGCGGTCGGCATGCCACCGGTCAACATCGACCTGCCGCGGTCCGCGTCGTGTCGCAAGCATGCGGACTATTGGAAGGAGCACGGGTTCACGGGGCACGACGAGACGGTGGGGGAGAAGGCGTACACGAAGGACGGTGCGCTCGCCGGCCTACGCAGCAGCGTCTCGTCGGACGCGGACCCCGCTCGCGTGATGGATCACATCACGGCGACCATCCTGCATCGCATCACGTGCATCGGCTCGTCCGACGAGGGAGTTGGCGTCGCCAGCGGGCCCGGATCGGTGCTCTGGGGTGGTCGTGTCGACACGACGTCGCGGACGCTGCCCGTGCTCGTGCCGGCGCCGGGTCAGGTCGACGTGCCACTCGCCCTACGACCCGAAATGCCACTGCCGGAGCGTGACGCGGGGTACTACTCCGTGCCGCACGGCTACCCGATCTCGGTGAGCTTCCGAGGTCTCTGGGAGGACGTCAGCGACTCGCTCCTCGTCATCTACGAAGAGGACGATCCGAAGAAGGCGATCCCAGGTCAGCTGTTCAGCGCGGAGTTCCCGTACCGCTCGACGAACACCCATCCCGGTACGACCGCGTTCTGCGCCGATGAGCCGTTGACGAAGGACACCTGGTACGTCGCCCATTTCACGGCGATGTCCGGTGCGGCGAAGATCGACTTCACCTGGACCTTCCGGACCCAGTGATGCCGAGCCGCCGCGCGTACTCGCGACATCGGGCCGCGTTCGTCCGGTCATTCCGCGCGGAGTAGAGACTGGCCAACGACGCATAAAACGGTCCGTGCCACGGGCTGTGCACGAGGGCGAGCCGCAGCACGCCGATCTCCTGCACGCCGACTTCGTCCGGTCCCGTCCGGGCTCCGCTGACCTCGCGGGCGCGGTCGAGAGCGTCGATCGGCGCGTCGAACCACGCTCTGGCCGCAGGCACGTACTCGTCGGCGAGCCACGCGCCCCAGAGCCGATCGGCCTCCTCCGGCTCGACGCCTCGTCGAAACAGCGTGGCGACGCCGTCGGAGCGCACCGGCGCCGCGGTGCCGTCTAGGAACAGTCCGAGAACCAGGACGCGCGTCGTGCGTGCGGAGGTCCGCAGCAGCCAGCCGTCGTTCGGGAAGTCGGCGTCGAGACCCGCGACGCTCTCCTCGCCGGACAGCACGCGTCGATACCGCGCGAGGAAGTCTCCCGGGTAGCCCTCGGTGTTCCCGTCGATGAACGCGGTCCCGCGGGCGCGCACGAGATACGAGCCGATGCTCAGGTCGTTCACGTAGCGCTCGTCTGTCCACGCGGGATCCAGACTCGCGATCACGGCGTCGGGAAACCGGCCCTCGTGTCGGCCGAACCCGAACTGTCGATCGACGGCGATGCGCGGTTCGCCCAGGAGCGTGCCGCCGATGGCGACGATCACGCACACCGGCCCGAGCCACGCAGCCAGTCGCACGAGGCGTCCGCCCGCGATCGCAGCGAGCGGCGTCACGAGGCCGAGGAGCGCGAGATTGCGATCAATGCGCACGGCGACGCCGGCGAGTACGACGAGCAGAGCAGCGGTCGCGACATCCTTGCTCCGCGCAGCTCGCGCCGCCGAGATCAGGGCCAAGATCAGCAGCGCGCCGGCCAACGCATGGAAGAACGTGAACGGGGCGCCTCCGGTGAGTGGGGCACGTAGCTCGCTGATCGCGTCGCCGACCGGCCCGGAGGAGAGGCCGAGCAGCACGCGCACCGGATGGGCGAGGTTGTCCAAGCCGAACGGCGAGATCGCGGCTGCGGCTGCCGCGGCGGCAGCGAGCCCGGCGACGCGCCAACTGCGCGCAGCCGCGGCGGCCACCAGGATCAGAAGCGGTCCGAGCACCCAGTACCCGTGGCACGCGGCCCAGAGCGGGATCAGTGCGACCTGCGCGATCGAGGCGCGACGCGAGCCGGCGACGATCGCCGGGAGGAGGGCCAACGTCGCGGCCGTCCCCAGGTACGACAGCCACTCCGCGCGGAGATGCAGCCGATACGAGAGCATCGTCACGCCGACCAGTGCGAGGCCCGCGGCAGAGAGCGGCGCCACGTGACGACGGCAGAGCACGTGCAGGAGCACCGCCATCGCCGCCCCGAACGTCGCCTTCAGGAGTGCCAGCCCCGGGACGCCGCCCAGGCGCTCCACCGTGGCGACGAGAACCATGAAGCCCCACTTGTCGTTCAAGTAGGGGTGATCCGGGTTGGCCCACGAGAACACGTTCGCGCGCGGAATGGCACCGTCGGCCAGGATGCGCTCGCCATTCGCGAGCATCAGCGGCAGGTCGAGCGAGCCGAGACGTGTACAGCCCAAGAGGGCACCGAGCGCGAGCACTCCCAGCAGAGCGCCAGTGGCACGGGCGTCGAAGCGGAGTGGCTGAGTCGTCATCGCGTTGCGACGGAGGAGTGTACGCGCGGCGGCGGGGCGTTGCTCCGCTACGATCCGCCGATGCGCGACGTCGGTTCCACCGACAGCCGAAGCCTGCGGAGGTCCACACGGACGATGAGGATGAGCCCCGATCGCCGGTCACGGGAGAGCGTCGCGTGACGTCCGACGCGAACCGACGCGCCGAGCTCGTGCTGCGACTCCTCGCCGGCGGATTCTACGTCTCGCTCATCGTGCTCTCCGTGGCACTTGCGACTGGCGTGGTCTGGTTCTGGGACGTCGAGAGCGGCCCCTTCGGGATGCCCGGGTGGGGGATCGCCGGGTGGTGCGGGTTCACGGTGTTGTTCCTCGTGCTCGCCAACATCGGCGGCGGGCCGCGCCGCGCGGGAGGGCGCCCTCTCGAGCGCGCGGACGCCGAGCCGCTGTTCGCCATGCTCGACGATCTGCGCGAGCGACTCGGTGTCGGGCCGGTGTCGAAGGTCCGGCTGAAGCCTGCGCCGATGATCGGGGTCACCCGCGTCCGTCGACTCGATCGCACGTTCGGCCGGGAGTGTCGCGCGCTTGTCATCGGCATCCCGCTGTTCCGCGCACTCTCCGTGGAAGAGCTGCGAGGGGCTCTCGCACACGAGCTCGCGCACTTCGCCGGGGGCGACGTGCAACGTGGTCGGATCGTGAACGACGCGTTCCGTCGGATTGGTCTGATGCGCGCTGTCCTCGAACGCGGGGGCTTCCTGCTGACCTGGGTCAACCCGATCTGGTGGTACGTGCGCGGCTACGGCTCGCTCCTGCGTCGTGGCGCGGGACGCATCCGCCGGGCGCAGGAGGTCCGCGCCGATGCGCTGGCGGCCTCGATCGTCGGCGTCGAGACGTACGCGCGCGCTCTCGTGAAGACGGCCGCGCTCGGTCTCTGCTTCGGCCGTATGGCGCCCGGAGTGCTCATCCGAGCCGCCGAGGAGAAGCGTGGCATCGACAACTTCTATCGCGAATTCGGCGAGGTGCTCGACGGGCTGAGCGCCGTCGGACGCCGTCGACTCGTGCGCGACGTGCTCCGTCAGCAGCCGCAGGGACCGACCGATCATCCCGCCCTTCGCGACCGGCTCGAATCGCTCGGGATCCGCCGGCCAGCACGGGACGACGCCGAGGCTGTGCGGGCGAACGGGGTCGTCGGAGATCTCGACCAGGTCGAGCAGGAGATGACCCCGCTCGTTCTCCGCGGGCTGGCGGTCGGCCTTGGACAGCAGCTGCGGCGTCGCAAGGAACTGCGCGAGGCGGCTGCGGCCGAGGCGGCGATGGACGCCGAACTCGAGGCGCTGGAGCGCACTCCGGACCTCTAAACCCGCATCGTTCAGTGCGCCACGAGGGTGCACGCATCCAGCAGATGGAAGTTCTGCCCGTGAAGTTGATGGTTCATCACGGTAGCTACCTGGACGCCTGGGACCGGCGACGGTCCGGGGCGAAGCTCCGGGGACAACAGGCCGCCTTGGGCGGTCCGGCAAGTCGACAGGCCGCAACGCGAGTGAATCCTGAGCAGGCCTCGAAAGTGAAGTCGTGGACGCCGACCCGCCTGAATGACGGGGAAGGCCGCGGTGCGTTGGGGAAGCAGCCATCAGGAGCACCCGACGCAGTCCACCGGGGTAGTGGGAGCGGCATGTGGACAAGGATGTGCGCGCAACGTGGGAGATCCGATCGTGTGCGGGGTCGCAGCCCGCAACGTCCCTTCTGGGGTCGGCGCGATCGGAAGTCGGAGGGGCTCGTAGTACCGCTGAGGCCGGGTAATGCCGGCGGAGGGAAGGAGCCCT
>JAJFFG010000076.1 GCA_021776825.1 Planctomycetota bacterium | reverse complement strand
CTAACGCTTACCGATCGAGAACTCAAGTAAAACCCGAGTCAATACATGGGTACACTTTGCGCCGCTCTGGCCAGGGAAACCCCAGGGAGAACAAGGGTCTCACGCCGATTTCGGCCCGCCTGGGCCTGGAACTTCCGGCTAGCGGAGCCTCCACGGGGCTCGCGACGGTCCCCGCTGCGGGCGACGCGCCGACCGACTCGGCGCATCCTGCTGCAACCACCAACCCGAGTGCGCCCAGTCCCAGTCCGCTCAGCCCGAGCGCCATCTTCTCGAGGATCGAGCGCGGGACGCGGTTCCTCGCGGTCGCGGGGTCGGTCATCGTCGGGTACTCCTGATCGGGCAGTGCAACGCAGCCTTGGATGCTGTCACGCGTCGGAAGTTCCCGATGCGCCGCCCCTACCCGCCCGAGATCGCCTGGTGGATCAGGATCTCGTCGCCGTCGGCGAGCGGGTGCTCCCCGAAGCCGCGTCGGTCGAGGACCCGGTCGTTGACGAGGCAGAGCACGTGCGGACGGAGATCGCCGTTCGGTTGCAGGATGTGCTGACGAAGACGCGGGAGCTCGGCGCACGCGGCGTCGAACGCTTCGCGCACGGTGCTGCCCGCGATCCGAACCTCGTCGGCGCCCACGGCGACCTTCAGGACGGACGGGAGCCGGAGAGTGACGCTCACTCCACGATGGCCGCGGTGACCGAGTAGATCGGCGGCAGGTACTGCGCCGCGGTGTCCCAACTCGCGCCGGAGTCGTTGCTGGCGAAGAGCGTGCCGCCCTGTGTGCCGAAGTAGACGCCACACGGATCGAGCGAGTCCGACGTCAACGCCTGGCGCAGAACGCTCACGTGCGCATGCTTGCGCGGCAGGCCCTTCGCCCGCTTGCGCCACTTGCCGCTGCGGCCGTACTGGTAGACGGCGAGTTCCCCGTCGGTCGCGCGGAAGCTGTAGTCGACCGGCTCGAGCGGGATGACGAAGCAGGAGTTCGCGTCCTGCGCGTGCATCGCGATCCCGAAGCCGAAGTCGTACGGAAGTCCGCTGTCGATGCGCTGCCAGGAGTCGCCGCTGTCGGTCGACTTGTAGACACCGATGTGGTTCTGCTGGAAGAGGACACCCGGCGCCGCCGGGTGCACGAGGAGTTTGTGCACTCACGTGTACGCGTCGGTGCCTTCCGGCGCGCCGACGTAGCTCTCCACGCCGGGGTTGATCGTCTTCCAGGTCTCGCCGCCGTCGTCCGTGCGGAACGCGCCGGCGGCGGAGATCGCCGTCCACATGCGCTTCTCGTTCTGCGGATCGATCTGGATGCTGTGCAGGCACTGCCCGCCGGCGCCAGGGTTCCAGTCCTTGCGCGTCTTGTGCTTGTTCAGGCCCGTGACGGGTTCCCACGTCTTGCCGCGGTCGTCACTGCGGAACAGACCCGCCGGCGCGGTGCCCATGTAGAGCACGCGCTTCCGCTTCGCCGGTCCCGGCGTGATGTTCCAGATCTTTGGCGAGACGTCGATGCCGCACGCCTTCGCGAACTTCGCCGCCTTCGGGTTCAGCTTCGGGAACTCCGGCATGCGCTCCGCGGCCTTGAACTTCAGCGAGCGCAGAGGCGCCGACTGCGCCGACGCGCCGAACGCGTAGTGCGACGCCCCGACGTGCACGGCCGGCGCGCTGCGCGTGTCGATCACCGCGTAGGGAATCGACCAGCCCTTCAAGAGCGGCCCCGTCACCTTCCATCGCTTGCGACCAGTCGTCGACTCCAGCAGGAACAGGCCCCGCTTCGTCCCCACGCTCAGGATCACGCGTCTCGCCATCGCTGCACCTCCCGCTGCACACGATACGGATCCGTGCGCGCGGTGCCAGCACGCGGATGCTCGTCGGCGGGATCGCACACGCGGCCTGTTACAGAGCTGTGGCCGGACGGAGTCTCCACAGCGACTACGCTCAGGCCATGCGTAGCCACTTCGTCGCCGCTCTCGTCCTCGTCGCCGCCTGCGGGTCACCCGCGCCGGATCCGGCGTCTGACTCGGCCGTTGCAGCGGCGCCTGCGACGTCACCCGCGACGGCGGCGGCGGTGCTGCCCGCGACGATACCGCAGCGGATGAAGGGTCTGTCGATGTACGGCTTCGTGAAGGACGGCAAGACCTACTTCACGCTCATCACCGGCACCAATCGCCTGAAGTCGTTCGAGGAGTTGGACGACGCGGAGCCGCTCGTCGGCGATGACGGTTGGGTTCGTGTGCGCGTGGAAGGGGTCGACGCCGCGCGCGACCTGCTCGGCCGTGTCTCGTCGCCGGACGAGGTCATCATCCAGTCCGTGCATCACGTCAGCGTCGCGCAGAGCACGGTGCCGGAGCGCGTGTCGGCACCGGACGACGCCGTGCTCGCCGCCGTCCGCTGAGCGGGCCCGAGCATCTACGGATTGCGGCGGGCGTCTGACCTCATCGCCCAAACGGTGAGGGCGGCGTAGAGCAAGGCCTGGCTGATCAGTCCGGCCGTGATGCTCCCCTGCCTGAGCCAGTTGGGGAACCCGCCCGCCCACCAACTCCCCGCTCCGATCCAGAGCGCAGCGCTGATTGCCGACCACGCCCAACCCGGGAGGCGTGATTCTCTATCGTGCAATCCGAAGAACGCGATGCACGAGACAGCCACGAGACGATCGGCGATGACGGAAGTGAACATGGGGAGAGGAACCGCACCGCGCGGTGGCGGTTCTCCCGCGACGCGCTCGGGTGCGGAGGCGTGCCTGCCGTCGACCGTCGATCAGCGGGCGCACGCGCAACGCGGGCGACTGCGCGCGACGCCCGGAACGGCGAACGGGTCCTCGGCCCGGTACGGATCTGCCTGCGAGGCGTCGACGTCCCAGCCCATGTCATCGAGCACGCCGAGCGTGAGGATCGAGAGCGCGAGTCCGCCGCCGGGAGCCATGAGCTCGCGCGTCGGCGCGGGGATCAGGACGCCGACCGGATCGCGACGGGTATCCGCCCGACGCGTCGGGATCCAGAAGTGCCCGCCGCCGTTCTGGATGGGCACGAAGTCGAACGCCGTGCCGAAGATCGCGTTGTACGCAGCGACACCAGCCGGCTGTTGGTAGATCCAGCCGTCGTGGTCGCGACTCGGTGCCACCCACGCGCGGACCTCTGCACGTCGACCACCCGGAACGAGCAGACCGTCGAACTCCGTCAGGGTGAAGAGTGATCCGATGCCGAGGACGTGTCCGATCTCGTGCTCGATGTTGCCCGCGAATTCGGCGTCGTACAGAGCGCCGAACTCACGTCGAGCGCCCTCGGAGTACATGAACGACGACACCTGCACGCTGCCGCGCGTCGGGAACAGGTCGTCACCGACCCGCACGGCGTCCTCGAAGAGCGGCGTCGCGGCCCCCAGGAAGCGTCCGCCGGACGAACGCACGAAGACGGTCACGGTGACGGTGTGGGCAGGTAGCTCACCCGCGCCGCGCAACACCGCGAGCCAGCGCTCGGCGGCGACGACGTACGGCGCCGACTCGGCCAGGTCCCACGCACGCCGCTCCCCGCGCTGCAGTTCGAGTTCCCCCACGAACTCCAGACCGATCGTCAGGCGTCCGTTCGTGACGCTCTCTTCCCGTGCCACCCGATGCGCACGCGCAACGCGCAGTCGCGGTAGATCCCCACCGACGACGCGCAACCGGTCGCGCTCCTCGAAGCGTCCCTCCCGCCCACCGCCGTTGACCAGCGCGCGTCCGTCGACGACGCAGCGCGTGAGCTGGACCGAGTCCGTTCCGGAGCCCGTCGCCACACGCAGCCGCGCTGCGCTGCAGTCCGTCGCGGCAACGTCGTCGTCACCACCGCCGGTCGCGATCGTGATGGTGCGATCCAGTGTCAGTGCGTCGAGTGCCAGCACGTCGTCCCCACCGCGGAGATCGACGCGGATCGAACGGACGCCGTCGAACTCGACCGCCGCGGCGTCGCCGTTGACGGTCGTGCCGTTCTGTCCCGCGACGACGATCGCGCCGTCGAGGCCGCCCGTGCAGGACACGCACTCCCCGGTCGAGCCGCCGCGCAGGACAAGCGTGCTGCCGCGGACGGTTACCGCAACATCACCTCCGGCAGAGTCCGCGCCGACCGCGGGTCGCCCGGGAGAGAGGAGAACCAGGGAGACGAGTGCGAGGATTCGGATTCGAGAAGACATCGTGAGCTCCGATGCGGTCGTCATACGCGCGAGCGGATGACACGTCTGCCGTCAGCGGGACGTCGCGAGCGACGTCCCGAACAGGTCGTGCGCGGCAGCGAGGTGAACGACGCGTCGGGCGGTGGCACAGTGAGGCCCCGCGACTCCGAACTACCCGCAGGGTAACCGCGCGCGCCGCGCCATCGCAGTCGGAGACGATCTTCCGACGTCACCGGTCATCGCCAGAGCGCGTCGTACACTTCGTCGTCCGACGTCTCCGGAGCCGGCCTTTGAACATGCGCGGGAACCTCACGAAGAAGCAGTACCAGGTGCGCTGCGGCATCGGCATCGCGCTCGGCGTCGTCGGATTGATCGCGTTGTACAACTTCTCTGAGTCGATGGATTCCGACGTCGTCGTGCCCAGACTCACCGTCCGAATTGCGACTCTCGTGGCGTGGATCTCCGGCTGCACGAACCTTGCGTGGTCGAATGGACGATCGGGCTGGTTCGGGTTACTGGGCCTCGTGAGTTGCCTCGGGCCGCCCATTATCGCGCTGATCCCCGACCGATTCGATGCCGTTCGGCGCCAGCGAAACGCCGACGACGGCCGGGTTGCCGAGGTGTTCGACTGACCGTCGGTGCGGCGCGCAAGGCTCCTACGGATCGAGATCGAAGAAGTACGCCGCTCCGTCGCTGACGGCGTCGTCGTTACCGGCGGGTGATCCGACGAGGACGTGCTCGCCGTCCACGGCGACGGACTCTCCGAAGAAGCGTCCCGATGCTGCGTTCGAGGCGACGAGCTTGACGCGCTGGATCCACTCGCCGGAGTCGTTGCGCGAGAACACGTACGCCGACCCGCTGGCGAAGCCGCCATCGTCGTCCAGATACGCGCCGACGATCGCGGTGTCGGCATGGACGCCCACTGAGCCGCCGAAGAACTCGCCGCCCGCGGCGTCCGACGCCGTCAGTTTCGCCTGCTCGGTCCAGACCGTGCCGGTACGCGTGAACACGTAGGCGGCGCCACTGCGATCGCCGAGGTCATCGTCTCCGGTGGCGCCGACGATGACGGTGTCACCGTTGATCGAGACGGTCTCACCGAAGAAGTCGTTCGCCGCGGCATCGGACGCCGTCAGCTTGGCCTGCTGCGTCCAGAGTCCCCCGCCGTCGCGCGTGAACACGTAGGCCGAGCCGCTGAACTGCCCCGCGTCGCCCGTCGCGATCGCGCCGACGATCACCGTGTCGCCGTCGAGCGCCACCGCACCGCCGAACGTGTCGCCGGCCGACGCATCGAGCGGTGCGAGTTTCGAGTGCTCGTCCCACTCACCGGCCTCGCGCGTGAACACGTAGACCGAGCCACTGAACGTACCCGCGTCGCCATCTCCGCGCGCGCCGACCATCGCCGTGTCTCCGTGCACCGCGACGGCATCGCCGAACAGGTCGTTCGAGAACGCATCGGCGGCCGTGAGCTTCGCCTGCTCCGACCAGAGGCCGCCGCCATCTCGCGTGAAGACATACGCAGCGCCGCTGCCGAACCCGCCGTCGGCCTCGCCGACGGCCCCCACGACAACCGTGTCGTCGTGGATCGCAATCGCTGAGCCGAACTCGTCGTTGAACACGCCGTCGGAGGCGTTCAGTTCGGCGCCGCGTGTCCAGGTGCCGTCCTCGGCGCGATCGATCACGAACGCCGCTCCGGAGTCGATCCCGGCGCCGTCGTGGGCCGGAGCACCGACGACGCCCGTGACGCCGCTGATCGCCACGCTGTGGCCGAAGCGATCGAACCCATCGACCGGACCGCTCACGCGCATCTGCGTCGGCGGGAACGACAGCTTGAACACCTGGAACGAGCTGAAGCTGCTCACCGCGACCTTCACGCTTCCGGCGTCGACCTCGACGCCTTCGGTGATCACGGTCGTCGTGTTCCCCGACCGTTTCACCACGGCGATGTTGTCCTCGTCGTCGACGACGTTGGCGGGGATCGTGATCGTGGCCGGCACGTTGAACTTCAGTCCCTCGGGCCCGAAGAACACGGGCTCGCTCGCTGCCGTCAGCGTCGCCTCGCCACTCGGCGGAGGATCGATGTCCGTGGTCGTGCCGACGACGATCGCCGTCGGCTTCTTGAGCGCACCCGCGGGGATGTCGATCGACGTGCCGACGATCGCCGCGAGCGGGTCGTTCCCGTCCGCCGGAGCCGGGACGGTGATGAGCGTGGCCTGATCCGCCGTCGCGACCTTGGCGATGGCGGCGCCGCCACCGGGCACGCCCGTGTCGATCGCTCCGCTCGAGACGTCGACCTTGCTCTTCAGGGGCTTCGGCTGCTTGACCGTGACCTTCGCCTTCACGGCCCCCGCGCCCGTTCCGTCGTTCGCGTAGTGCAGCGTGTAGTCGCCCGTGAACTCGACAGAGAGTTTCGTCACCTTGTCGCTCGCGGGCTTCGCGGGACGGCCGACGGGCAGGAGGAAGCCGTTGGGACCGGTGATGTGCGTGATGCGGGGGTCGACCAGCGAGTCCTTCTCGGCGGTCACCGAGGCGTTGACGAGCGCGCCCCGATCGGCGCGGAAGTCGACTGTGCCACCCAAGGGCTCCGCCGGCGGGGCGACGTCGTACTTCTTGGGGCTCTTCCACGAGACGCTGAGCGAGTAGTTGCCCGTCGACGTGCCGTCACGCGAGCGCACGGCGATCGTGTAGACACCGCCACGATCAAGCAGCACCTTGCCGGAGACGCCGGTCTTCTTCTCCTTGATCTCGCCTGCATCGCCGACGACCGCGTCGAGGTCATCGGTGATGCGCACGCTGATCGCGGGGCCCTTCTTGATGCCCTTGCCCTTGAGCTTCAGGACCGCTCCAGCAGGGACCTCGATGCGAACCGTCTCGATCTCGCCCGCGGGATCGAGCGTCCCGATGGCGGAGTTCCCGCTCTGCAGGTCAACGACGACGGAGGCCGTGGCCAATCCGACAGACAGCAGGACGACCACGACACTTAGAACTCGAGACAGCATGCGACCCCTCTTTCGTACGACGACGAGAGATCACGGTATCAGGCTCGGTCCGACGTGATCCGAAGACCGAGACGCGGACGTTTCGGGCTCACTCCGAGGCGTAGAAGAGCCCGTCCTTCACGCGGATGCGGACCTGCACATTGCGTCCGCGGCTCCGGCCGTCGGTGACGAAGAAGCGCACGGTCGTCGTGCCGCAGTCGTCGGCAGTCGGCGTCCAGCGGAACGTACGTGTCGCTTCGTCGAACGTCGCGCCCGCGGTGAACGGATAGCGCCGCGGGTCCACGGTCACTTGAAGGAGATCACCGTCCGGATCGTCGACGATCAGCGGGAACGCCAGTTCCTCCGTCGCCACCGCAGGCAGCGTGCCGAACTCCGGCGTGAGGGGGCGTGCGTTCTCGTTCGGGTCGACGTCCCGCTCCTTGACTCGGATGCGATACGCCACGTTTCTCTCGCGCTCGCCGTCCGAGACGACGAACCGGAACACGTGGCGTCCCGGCGGACCCGGCGAGGTCCAGACGAGAGCGCGCAGCGAGCCGCTCCAGGTCGCGCCGTCGGGCACCGAGACCGGCGTGACGACGAGGTCGGCGTCGCAGGTGTCGATATCGCTGACTACGACGGGCAGGAGCAGCGGCGAACCGGCCGTGACCTTCGTCTTCAGGCGAGCGGCCTGCGGTCGCTTCGAGTCGCCCTTCGCCAGGATGGGCGCGAGTTGCGATACGGCGAGGGCGCCGTGCTTCGCACTCGGGAGACGGCAGAACGGGGACGGGTCGTTATCGACATAGACGTGACCGTCCGCGCGCAGCGCGTAGTTCGACGTCCCGAGGAGCTCGAGATCCGTGAAGGCCGCGGTTGCTCCGTCGACGGTATTGGGGAGGGTCGCGATCGGGAGTGCCGTGCTGTCGCGCGAGAAGACGCGACCATCGGCGGACAACACGAACCAGATCCCGTCAGCAGCGAACTCGAGGTCGACGAAGAGCTGATCCTCCGGCGGCTCCGCGAGCAGCTCGAACGGAAGCGCCGCGACGGTCTCTCCGAATCGGCTGTTCTCGTTCAGCGGATCGCGGAACAGCAGGCCGCGCTTGACGACGCCGTCGGAACGCAACGCGTAGAGGAACGTCAGCGACGGATCGATGGCCGCCGCAATCCACGTCGTCCGTCGGAGCGACCCGTCCGTTCCCGCGCGGAACGCAAATGACGGCAACGTCTCGGCGTTGCGGAACACGGAACCGTCGGACCGCAGCGAGTAGGAGTTCCGCCGGTCGCTCACGACGCGACGGAAGTGGAACGGTCCGGTGGGAAGGGTCGCCGTCGCCTGATCATCGATCGCCAGCACGCCGTCGGCGCGGATCGCGAACGTCGTCCCGAACGCGCGAGTCATGTCGAGCCAGGGGCTGTCCGCCGACGGAAGGTCGAAGAGCCGCACGTCGTTCTTGCGGACCCGTCCGTCACGGCGCAGCGCGTAGCGGTCGGCACCATCGGCGACGAGTGCCGACCAGAGATCGCCGTGGTCCTCCACGAATACGTCGCCGATGGGGTCGACGAAGTCGCCCTCGGGCGTTGGCGTCTCGATAGCGTCCGGCGCAACGCGGAGGCCCGGCGCGCGTCGTCGGTCGTAGCGCGTGACCGACGTGCCGTTCACGCTCACGCGCCCGTCGAGCGAGAGCCCGTGGACGTAGACGTCGGCATCCGGCTGCGTGCCCGCGCCGCTCGCCGAAGCGGACAGCAGCGCGATGGCGGTGATCCCGCCCAACCCGATGATCCCACCCAACCCGACGACTCCGGACATCGCCGTGACGATGCACCTCATAGCGCGCTCCTCGCATATCGAACCGGGACGGGGCTCGCCAGCCTAGCGTCCCCTCGCCCGATGTCACTACGCCCGTCCGGAGTGCGGCTGACGCTCGAACCCGGATCGCGGAGACGTGCAATCGGCGAAGGATCCACGCAGCTCGCCGGTTCACGAATCACGGACCGTCTCCGGAATTCGGGAACGGCACCGGCCCCACCGGGGATCCCCACGCACGACCATGCCCGAAGCCTCTCTCCCGTTCGATCCCACTGAGCTGGCCGCCCACACGGCGGCTATGCGTCGGTTGGCGCGCCGGCTCCTTCCCGACGAGCACCTCGCCGAGGACGTCGTTCAGGACGCGCTGGTGACGGTGATCGACCGACCTCCACGCGGTGGCGCGTCGCCCCGCGCATGGCTTCGAGGCGTGGTTCGCAACCTCGCGCTGCGGAAGGTGCGGGGGGAGGAGCGACGCCGACGTCGCGAACGAGCGGATCCGTCGACCCGGTGCGTCACGGCGCCGGATGAAGCCGCCGCCCGCGCCGAGACCACGCGTCTCCTGATCGAGCTGGTGCTCGCGCTGGGCGAGCCGTTCCGATCCACGCTGGTCTGGCGCTACATGGACGGTCTCTCCGACTCCGAGATCGCGACCCGGGCTGGCGTGTCCGAGGCCACGGTACGCACGCGCGTGCACCGCGGTCTCGGCCGTCTCCGCGGACGCCTCGCCGGGACGCGACGGGACTGGCGCGCGGCGCTGCTGCCGCTCGCGCTCGGGTCCCGTGCTCCCTCCTCCCCCACTCCTTCTGCGAGCGCGTCTCTCCTGGGAGCCCTCGCCGTGTCCACCACCACGAAGACCGTGATCGTCGCTGCCGTCGTCGTCCTGTTCGCCGCTCTCGCGTACCTGGAGGGTCGGCCGAACCCGACCGAACCCGCGCTGGACCGGAGCTCGGGCAGCGCCGAGACGAACGAGCGCTCGTCGCGTCCATCGCGCGCACACACGTCGGTCCGGGCGGCGACGGAGGTCGCCTCGGCCGGGACCGACGACGGGATCGAGCCGACGGTCAAGCCGGCGGTCACGTCCGCGTCGGTCGTCCTCACCGGAACCGTCCACGGAACCGATCGACGCCCGCTCCGCGGCGCGCAGGTCGTCGTCCGGGCGACGGGCAACGCCGCGCCCGGCGCGGTCGCCAACGCCGAGGCAGACGCCGGCGGCGCGTTCGCCATCGATCTTGCTCACCTCGCTCGGGCCGACGGGGCGGAGATCGAGGTCCGCCTCGACGGACACCTGCCGCACCGTGAACGCCTCCGAGCACCCGAGGCCGCCGGGGGCTACGAACAGGTCTCGATCGTGCTCGTTCCAGGACGACTGATCGAGGGGACCGTCGTCGACGAGAACGGGGACGGACTTCGAGATGCGTCGGTTGCTCTCGCGCGCCCCCAGGTCGACGGCCCGACAGCGGTCGTCGCACGCGCAGCGACCGACGCCGAGGGCCGCTTCGAGATCGAGGCGCCCGTCGGACCCGCTCTCGTCGTTCTGGCGACGATCGCGGATCGGCTCCCCACGTCGGCGCGAATCGAGGACGGATCGGCGTCCGTCGCTCTCGACCCGCTGACTCTCCCGCGCGGCGACGCGATCTCGGGACAGGTCACTCTGCCCGGCGGCGGCGGCGTCGCAGGAGTGCACGTTCTGGCGACGTCCGGCGCGCCGTCCGAGCCCCTGATGATCGATCCGATGACCTGGCTCGCGCTCGATGACTCCGGCGCCGCGCGGCGCTCGATGGCCCGCGCGGTCACCGACGCCGACGGGCGCTTCTCGATCAACGGCCTCAGCGACGCTGCACACGACATACGCTTCGTGTCGCCGCACATCGCACCCGAGCTCGCGGGTCGGCTCGCGCGCTCGGCGGTCGTGCCGCCGGACACCGTCGACATCGAGATCCCGGCGTCTCGGTTCCGCGTCTCCGTCACCTCTGATGGCGACGAGGCAACGAGCGCCACGCTCGAAGTGCGGGGACTCGGCGACACACCGAACTCCGGATTCGAAGTGCCGCTCGACGCGCGCGGGACGGCCGCTGTGCTCGTCGTGCCGGGCGCCAGTTACGAGATCGCCGCCAACGCGCCGGGGGCCGTGCGCACGGTGCAGGAGGCTCTCGCCGGACCCGCCGGTAGCACGTCGCCGATCACGCTGGCTCTGACATCACGCGGCGGCGGCCCGGCCGTGCGCCTGTCGATCGAAGTCGACGGTGGGGAGATGCCGGAGCGCGTGATCGTCGAGGTACACAACGGCGCCGCGGCGACGCTTGGCTGGGAGAGCCAGGTGGCGTGGCACGAGCTCGACGTGCGCGACGGGCGCGTCGAGATCGAGGATCTCGCACCGGGTTCCTACGTGCTGCGCGCAGCGCCCAGCGATGCCGTTGGGGGCGGTGGCTATGTGCGTCGCATCGATGTTCGTACCGAGGTGGCGCGCGGGGCGACGGCCGAGCACGCCGTGCGCTTCATCAGCGGAGGGCGTCTGCGGATCGTGGCCCAGGACGCCGCCGGCCGCTACCCGAAGCTGGGCTGCGTCGTTCGCGACGCGGCGGGCACCGAACTCGCGGTCGAGCTCACCGTCGACAAGGGCTGGCTCGTCTCCGTCGACCGTGGACGCCTGCCGGGCGGAGGGGCGGCGGTCGTCGATCCGGCTCTCCCGGCCGGGACGTACAGCGTCACGATCCGCATGATCGACGGAAGTGACGTCGAGAAGCAGGTGACGCTCACGAGTGGGAAGACGACGGACGTCCGATTCGACGTTCGCTGATGTCGTCGCGCGATCGATCCCGGTGACCAGCTAGTCGAGGAAGCGAACGGTGCCGGTCGCCAGATCGTGCACCGCGCCGACGATCCGGAGCGTCCCGGCCTCGACCGCGGCGCCGAGGACCGGGCTGTTCTCGGCCAGCGCGCGAACGCCACGCCGGACGTTCTCGTCGATGGCGGCTCCGATCAGCTCGTCGCCCGACGCGTGCTCGCGATGCGCCGCAACCGCCGGCTCGATGGAGGCGACCAGCGCACGGAGCGCCGGAGTGCCCGGGTCCTTGCCGGAGGCCGCTGCGCCGACGGCACCGCACGCCGAGTGACCGAGCACCACGAGCACACGCGTATCGAGCATCGCCACCGCGTACTCGAGGCTCGCGATCGCCTGCGTGTCGGGAACATTGCCCGCCTCGCGAACCACGAACAGTCGACCAGGGCGCTGCTCGAACACCCACTCGGGCGCGCAGCGGCTGTCGGCGCAGGCGAGCACACCCACGGGCGGGCTCTGCGACTGGGCCAGCGCATCGCGCTCGCGATAGGTCGTCGCGTCGGGCGCGTGGGCGAAGTGGTCGTTGGCGCGCTCGAGGGCGGTGATCAACGCGTCGGGCGTGCGCTCGACGCGGAGCAGGTCACCGTCGGGAGCGGCGTCGAACGAGCGCGACGCGCAACCGGAGGCGAGAACGGCGGCGAGGGCGAGAGAGAGGGCAGCTGTGAGTCGGTGCATGGCGCGGAGTCTCTCCAAGCGAGACGCCGCGCCACCTTGTTTTCCGAGCCGTGTCTTCCGAGCCTGGATCAGCGGCAGCGACCGCCCGATCCACGGCGGGCTCAGTCCGCGACGAGGCGCTTCGTGGCGGAGTCGTAGCGCAGCGTCGAACCCGCAGAGAGCCACCAGCCGTGCCAACGCTCGAGAGCGGCCTCGCGCGAGAAGACCGGAGAGACGGGGTCGAACGCGAACGACTTGGCGGTCGCGCGGCGCAGCAGGGCGTGAGCGGCCCGGCGCACGTTCTCGTCCTCGGAACCGAGTCGCTTCAGCAGTGGCTCGACGATGCGCGGGCCCGCGCGGGTCGCGCCGTCGAACAGGTGTCCGCGCTCAGCGGCGTCCTTCTCCCGGCGCCACCGCGTGAGCACCAGATCGAGGAAGTCCTCGAGGTCGCGGCCCTCGAGCGTCGCTGCGACGTCGAAGTCGATGGTCCCCGCGGCCCGGGACGGCGTGATCGTCGCGGGACGTACCACGGTCGTCGTCGCCCGCCGCAGGAACAGGATGCCATGGCAGGTCTCCCAGGCGCGCGCGGCAGCGTTGATCTGCGCCTGATTGATCTGGGCGGGGTTCGCCGCGCCGGGCTCTGGACCGGAGTAGTTCCACGTCCAGCCTCCGGCGGGGTCCTGAGAGTTCAGGAGGCTCGACGCGCCGGCGTCGTACCAGTCCACACCCGCGATCCAATGGACGCCGACCGCATCGCACGCGCGCTCGACGCCGTAGTACTCGCCCGCCGGTGCAGCACGGGAGTCGCGGATCAGGAGGAGCTTCGGCGCGGGCGGCGCCTGCGGCAACGCTCGGGCGCGAATGAGCCGATCGTTGCGCCACGAGATGCCCAGCCACGCCAGGCCATCGGCCACGGCCAGCGCGGATGACTTGCGAAGCTTCGACGTGAACTTCCGACTGTCCTGTAGCTCGCGACGACAGATGGCCAGCGAGCTGAGGGCGCAGGCTGTAAACGGCGCCGAGGCCGCGCTGCCCGCGTCCTCGTGAACGTCCCATCCACGAGCGCGGTCGCTGATCGCACCGGTCTTCTTGTCGATCTCCGCACTCGGCCAGCCGGGCCCCAACGCATCAGCGGGAACGCGAGCGAACATCGGACCGCGACGCTGCTGCGCGCTCACGAAGTGCACGAGCGCGCGCCGCCACACGTTGTCGTCGACACGGACGCCACAGCGCGCGGCGGCGGCGAGCCCGAGCAGGGCGACCTGAGTGTTGCGATGGTCGAAGCGAGGCCCGGCACGCTTGTCTGCGCCCCAACAACCCTCACGGTTCTGGGTGTCGATCAGGAGCTCGGCCAACTCACCGGCCCACGCTCGCTCGTCGACCGCGAGGCGTCGTGCATGCGCATCGCCGGGCGTCGGAGCAGACTCTCCGCGCTGCGACAGCGCGAGCAGGCAGGTCGCGATCTCGTACGTCTGCAGCGGGCGGTCGCGGTTGAGCCGGCGCGTCGCGTCCCATGCGCGCCGGGCGGTTGCGTCCTGCTCCGGAACGCCGGCCGTGCGCAGCGCGTAGTACACGAGCCCGGTGATGTTGCGCGGCGTCGCTGGAAAGTCGGCGTAGGAGCCGTCCGGGCGCTGCAGCGCGCGGAGCGATGCCACGCCGCGATCGACCGCGAGATTCACCGCGGCCTCGAACTCGGGTGACCGATCGATGGGCGCGGGCGGTCCGGCTGCATGACCGAGCACCGTCGCGGACGCGACGATCACGACGGCTGCGCTGCGCGCCCTCCAACCCATGCGCTCATCGTAACCCGACCGCGCCATCGCGGCCGGCCGAGTCACTCAGCGCGGCCTACCTGGGTCAGCGCGGATCATCCGGGTCAGCCGGCTCAGCAGGACGAGTGGCCGCCAACCAGTCGGCTTCGAGCTGCGTGAGATCGACGCCGTCCAGCGCAGCCGCGAGCGCCTTCGAGCGCCAGTCGGTGTCGCCGTCCTCGTGCTCGCCCGCCGCGACGAGGTCACGCAGCGTCGTGTAGTAGCGCGTCAGGATCTTCCCGTAGGTCTCGTTCGTGGTCGTCCGCAGGAAGTAGACGAAGCTCCAACCGAGGGCGAAGTTCGTGCCGCCGGGGACCTGCCAGTCGTTCCGACCGTCGTACTGCGCGCGACTCCACGTGAGCCACTCGGCCAGATGCAGGCGCTCGGGCAGTGCACCTTCGGCTGCGTTCTTCGTCCGCTCCAATCCGGCGGCCCAGCGCTCGGCGGCCTCGGCCGCGCTCTTCGTGCGCCACACGAAGCGCTGAATCTCGTATCGCTGAGCGCGGAACGTGTACCCGGCGTAGAGATCCCCCAGCCCCGACCCGAACCACGCGTGCTTGCGGATGCCACCGAGCGCCTGGTCGAGATACCCCTGACAGGCGATCGAGCGCGCGACGGCGAACACGCCCTTCATGTCGTTCCTGTCCTGATAGAGGACCGCCTCCTCGTGGTACGGAGACCAGTAGCCGGTCGACCCTCCTGGCGCGCCGTACGCCATGTACTGCTTCCGGCTCTCGCAGACGCGGACGATCGTGACGTCGTGACTGGGCTCGGCGAGCGGAAAGTCGCGCTCGAGAACCTGCGCACGAAACGCCTCGAGCTCCCCCGTCAGCCGCTGGATGATCCGCGCGTCCACGTCCTCGTCGTAGACGAGGAGGTAGTGCTCGGTCCGGCGCCACGCCCAGCCCTTGATGACCTTCTCGCGGACGAACCTCGAGAGCTTCGCCTCGACCTCCGGATCGGAGCTGACGGGCTCCGGAGGCGCGGTCTCCGGATCGAGCGCCGCCGCCGCGGGGAGCAGTTCGAAGGACGTCACCGTGCGCTCGAACTGCTTCCGCAACGCCTTCGCGAACTTCACGTCGACGTAGCCGTAGAAGCCGAGACGGACCGTCCCGGTCTCCGTCTCGAACTCGCCGAACGCGGCCCACAGCCACCACGTCGCAGCCGTGTCCGTCGGGCGCGTGTCGTGTGCGTTCACTTCGACCACGCGGAGCCGTTGGCCGGAGGCCGTCGTCAGGTGCCGCGGCACCGCCTGCGCGGCGACGTGCTCGTCGAGCGGCCGGTACGGTCCGAACAGGTGATCGAGGGTCTCCAGCACCGAGTTCACGTCGCCGTCGAACGTCCGGGTCGACGCGGCGAGCGCGGCGCGCCAGCGCGCATCCACGTCGTTCGTCGGCTCCGTCGGCTCGTCGCCCCCGGGCGCGGCCTTCCCCGGCTTCGGCGTGACGGTCCAGATCAACCGGAACGTCGGCTGATCGCCGGAGAAGCGACCAAACTTCGGGGAGGAGTCCAGCCACTCTGCGGCGACGTGCAGGTTGGCCGTACCGGGCTGCGGGGGCGTCTGCTCGAACGAATCGGCGATCTCGCACGTGAACCCGCGGATCTCGTCGCGATGCGTCATCGTCTTCGCGACAGCGTCGCCAGCGAACAGCGCGACCGCGAGAGCGGTCAGGGCGACCGTCGGGATGATCCTGCGCATGGACTGCTCCTTCCGGATGCCGACACCGCGACGTGGTGGTCGCCCCCTGTCTCGGACGCCCGGCCGACGCTCGGCTTCCGGACAGCGTCGCCGACACAACCTAACCGGACGGTCACCACGCTGGCGGCGTTCAGGGTCTCGACCGGCTCAGCGCTGTCGCAGCCCCGCAGAGTGCGAGGACGCTGCCGACCGCACCGAAGAGCTTCCCCGTCAGTGCGATGCGTTGGCCGTGGGCTAGATCCTTGGGCGTGACCGCGGGGCCAAGCCTCATGATCTCGGCCTGTGCAGCGATCTCACCCATCCCCGAGTTGATGCCACCAACGAGATAGGGCACGAGTGCCATGGCGACGAGGGCGAGCGCGGGGCCGCGCGAGGTGCGGCGGACCGCCAGCACAATGCTCACGACGAGCACTGCGAAGCCGACCGCGAGGGCGAGCAGCCCCAACGCACCGGCCGACGCGACGATGCCTGAAGACCCTGATCCGTCCATGGTGGCGCCCCTCCGGTTCGGCGCGAGTCACGATGGTATCGAATTGCCGACGCCGCTGCTCCGGGGCCGGGACGCTAACCTCCGCTCATCCGCACTTCACACCTCGCCGCCGTCCTGCTGTTGCTCCTCGGATCTCTGATCGCGTTCGGACCGTTGTCCCGCACGGCACTCGGCGCATCCGGCGACCTCGATCAGGCGCGCTCCCTCATCGAAGAGGCGCAGCCGCACGTCCAGCAGGCGATGAACCCGGACAACAGCGCCAGCGATCGGAAGAAGGGTCGGCGCGCCGGGTACAAGCTGCTGAAGCAGGCGCGCGGGCTGTTCGACGCCCATCTCGACGCGAACCCGGGCGAGATCGACTCGCTCGACTCGGAGTACTGCGCGCTCTCCGCGAACCTCTACTGGATCAAGAAGTTCGCGACGATGAACGAGTTCCGCGGGATGGACGACGACCGACCGGTCGAGCTGCCATCGGCTGAGTCGACCGGGTCCGGCGAGTCGAGTGGGAGCGGCATCGGCGGCGCCTCCCGACCGGACACGCCGCCACCGACGCGCGACGACCCGCCGCCGAAACCCCAGCCCGACGATCCGGCACCCGACGATCCTCGGCCCGACGACCCGCCGCCGCCGGCGGACGTGGCCCCACTGGCACCGGAACCCGATCCGGCGTTCGTGCTCGCCCAGCGCGCGCGCGGCGTGTTCGAAGCGCTGCGCGACGAGGAGGCCCGACGCCCCGGCGACGTCGCGCATCTGCACGCGCTCTATGAGAAGTTCCTCTACGAGTTCGACGACCCGACGTTGCCCGAGTACCAGAAGGCGGCGCTCCGTCTCGGGGCGCTGACCGATCGCATGCGCGAGGTGTTGAAGGAGCAGTCGGGCTTCGACGCCGACGACTTCGACGTGAAGGACAGCGCGGAGGTCACGCGCGTCGTCAAGCGCCTCACCGACATGCTGCGGAAGGGCGACGAGGGCGAGCGCCAACGCGCGTCGCAGATGCTTGGAAAGTTGGGAGCGAGTGCCGGCGGTTTCCCGCTCGCCAAGGTGCTGTTCGACAAGGACCCCATCGTCGCGAAGAACGCCGCCGAAGGGCTCGTCGCGATCGGCGGGAAGCGCATCGCGGCCAATCTGACGAAGCTCTACCGCGACGGCAGCGTCGAAGAACAGCTCGCGGCACTGAGCGTGCTCACGCGGATCTGCCAGAAGGGCGACGTCGACGCGCGCTCCGTGTCGCACGCCATCGGACGGTTCGTGCTCTCGAAGGAGGACTACGTGTCGACGGCCGCGCTCGACGGTCTGACCAAGCTCGGCACGCCGGGCGTGCCCGGCCTGATGGAGGCGCTGTCGACGCGCAGCACCGAGAAGCGCGTCGGCGTCATCCGGGCCCTCGGGACGACGGGCTACGTCGAGGCGACACCGAAGATCGCGATGTACCTGCTTCCGGGCCCGACGGAGCGCGCGACCATGCAGCGCGAGGCGGCAGTCGAGGCGATCGAGGCGTTCGGCATGCGCGCCGTGCCCTACCTCATCCCCTTGCTGAAGGACGGCAAGCGCAAGGCGGAGATCCGCAACGTCCTGACCAAGCTGACCGGCCAACGCTTCAGCGCCGCCCGACCGGGCGACTGGCAGAAGTGGTGGAAGAAGGTCGGCAGCAAGCAGGTCGACGACGAGTGAGTCGGGCGCGGTGTCGCGCCGTGTCGCTCTCCGCGTACCCTGGCCGATCTCCGCGTACCCTGCCGTCTCGTGCAACCTCCTGCACGACGGAGGATGACGGATGATCGGTGACCACGCAGAGCTCTTGCTCGCGAACGAGACCTTCTACGAGGCCTTCGCCGCGGGCGACGTCGCGTCGATGGACGGGCTGTGGGCGCGCGAGGCGCCCGTCGCCTGCATCCACCCCGGGCACAACGCTCTGATCGGGCGCGAGGCGGTGATGGAGAGCTGGACGCAGATCCTCTCCGGCGGCGGCGCCGAGGGGTTCCACTGCGAGCAGCCGCAGGCGAGCCTGACCGACGGCGCGGGGTTCGTGACCTGCCTCGAGGTCATGGGCGGCCACAAGCTGATCGCGACGAACGTGTTCTTCAAGGAGCACGACCGCTGGCACATGGTGCATCACCACGCCGGCCCGGTGGCGTAGGTCCGATCGCGAACCAGGCGCAGCCTCCCCACGCTCAGAGAAGATCGGCGAACGTCTCGCGCAACTGCTTCTCGTAGCCCGAGAGCTGTCGCCAGCAGCCGTGCTCCGGTGCGATGGCTCGGCCGAGATCCCACGCTGTCCACGCGTGCATGGTGCGGAACCGCGAGTAGTGGATATCACCGAGATCCTTGTAGGCCATGGTGATCCAGGGAGCCGTCTCGAGCGTGGCGAGCATGAGATCGCGCGCTTCGTCGTGACGGCCGAGGGCGCGCAGTGCGTTGGCGCGGAACACGTCGAGGATCGCTGGGCGCGAGAGCCTCGAGCGATCGACGGCATCGAGACTCTCCAGTGACGACATGGGTCCGCCGATCGCCCTCATCAGAGGATCGATCACCGCCCGTTGCTCGGGCGTCGACGTCAGCTCGCGGATCTCCTCGGTCATCGGCGCACCCGTGGACAGGCTGCCCTCGATGAGGAGGAGCATGGCGTCCCCGTACCGTCCCGCCTCATTCGCCGCCAGTGAGAGCGCGATGAACTCCTCGCTCGTGAGACGATTGGGCGTCGACTCCGTCTCGGGACCGAGCACGATCCGGCCGAGGCGGCCAAGTGCGCCGGCGCCATACGAGCGCTCCATCGCTGAGACGTCGCCCGGCCGAGTCCGGACACGCTCAGCGCCCGCGAGCGTCCACGTGGCCCGCGCGAGCATCCCCGTGTTCCGCCAGCGGAACGAGAGCTGCGCAGGTGCGACGCCCGTCGTGACCAACGCGCTCCTGACGTCCGGATGCAGGTGCGCGTCGCGTTGGAGGAAGCGGCTGAACGCAGCTTGCTGCGCATCGTCGAGCGTGTGCGTCGACGGCGTCCAGCTCGACACGACGTCATCGCCGTTGGCAAAGGAGATCATGCCGTCGGCCGCACTTCGGGTGAGCGCGACGTCGTCGTCCGCTCGCCCTCCAAATCGGATCTCGTCGCCGTCCGCCTGCCACCCGAACAGGATCGAGAGTTCGAACGGCGCCCACGCCTCGTCGGCCTTGCCGGCGGCCGCCAGGACGTCGCGAAGACGGGCGCGATTGGCCATCTCCATCTGAACGAACGCGACGTGCTGGAGGAGCGAGCCCTCCATGTAGGTCCCTGCCTCCAGGTCGAGACGGCGCTGGCGACCTGTCTCGTAGTCCCAGACGCGGACCTTCCCGTTCTGCTCGACCGCCGCAACACGCGGCCCAAGCGTGACCACGAACGTCGACTCGGTGCGGGGCACGAGCGGCTTCTTGCGCTCGACGTCTTCGCCGACGCTCTCGCGGACGACGACAGCGTGGTACTCGAGACGAACGTATGCCTCGGGCTCGGTCCCTTGCGCAAACGCCTGCGTCGCGCAGACCGCCACAGTCAGGAGGGCCACGGGCAGGAGTCGGGTCGCTGATCTCACGCGGCAACCACGATAGCGAGCCGACGTGGCCCACACGTAGCGTCAGCCGTCAAACCAGGCGCACATGCACTCCAGCAGGTGACGGCGGAGCGCGAGCACGCGCGGGCTGAGAGCCGAGTCGTCGCTCGGGGCACCCGCCCACCCGACCGCACCCTGCAGGAGCGGGATCAGCGCCGCGCGGATGTCGTCGGTGACCGCCGAGACGCGCAGGTCGACTGCGCCCGCGGCCCGCGCCGCCTCGACGTACGCCACGATCAGTTCGGCGTGCTGCTCACGGGGCGCGCCCTCGACGAGGAAGCGCGCGAGATCGACGACACCCGGCCCGACGCGAGCGATGTCCCAGTCGAGGAGCACGACGCTCTCGTCGGCCCGGATGAGCGCGTTGTCGAGATGGACGTCCGCGTGGATCAGGGTGACCGGGTCCTCGAGGAACGGCTCGACGGCGTCGGCGAAGCGCGCCGGCAACTCGCGCAGTCGATCGTGGAACGCGGACGAGAGCAGGTCGGGGTAGCGGGTCGCCGCGCGGCCGAGGCGATCGCGCCAGCGGTCGACGTCCATCGCACGCGGTCCCCAGCGCGGCAGCGCCTCCGGGAACTCGGCGGCGTCCGGAGCCACGAACGCTCCGTGCAGCCGCGCGAGGAGTTCGACGATGTGCCGCGCGGCGGCGGCGCCGCAGCCGGTCAGCACATCGCCTTGGGTCGCGTCGGCAACGTGATCCATGACCAGGATGCCACGTTCGCGTGGATGATCGGCGGCGCCCGCGAACACCGTCGGCATGCCCGCTCCGAGCACGCCCCCGGCGAGTTCGTAGGACACACGCGAACGGTCGACCGCGTCCGCGGTCGCGAACTTCACAGCCAGCGAGACGGCACCGCTCCGCGTACTCCCGTCGATCCGGAACGAGCGCCCCGCCAGTCCGAACTCGGCGCCGATGCGCTCCATGCGGAGCTCGCTGACATCGCCGCGACCCCAGACACCGCGACCCCAGACACCGCCGGCGGTGAGCGCGGCGTTCAGCCACGTCGCATCGAGGGTCTCCGGAGTCGGCAGGGTGGGCACGGAGTCGGCGGGCGGCGGTGTGGACGAGGTCATGCCCCGCCAGCATCGGTCGCCGCCCGCCTAGCCCGAACGATTCATGACGACTCGCTCAGGACGGGCCATTCGGCGCGAGCAGTGGCCCCCGCATCCAGGCCGCTCCTCGACTCCCGGCCGATGGTCGACACGGAGTGCGCGAGCCTCATGAATCGGCCGGGCTAGATCCGAGGAACGCTTGCGGACGATCAGTCGAAGAGGTCGAACGCCTCGTTGGCGCCGTCGCAGACGCCGCAACGCTTCTGGTCGGCGAACGCGCCGGCGCGCCCCGCTCGCTGCATCTCACGCATGTACGCCTCGCCCTTCTTGCGACGCTCGGCCATGCGCATCCGCCACTCGCCGCGCTCCTCGTCGGTCAGACGCTGGCTGTCGAGTCGGCGAGCGACGTAGCGCGCGACGAGCGTCTCGACGACCTCGAGCCGCTGGTGCATGCTCTCGCTCTTGATCCCCGCCACGAGCTCGGCCTCGATGCCCCGCCCGAAGGTGTTGCCAATCTTCAGACTGAGCCCGGCCCGTTCGCGATAGACGCGGAGCGCGTCGAGCGACGGCAGGCACAGCGGGCAGCCCGGGATGAAGTGCATGGCCGTCCCGGTCTCGGGATCGTTCTGCAGCACGAGGTCGACGAACTCGTTCGACGCGCCGTCGTCGTAGAGGCCCTCGAGCACGGAGAAGAAGACGGTGCGGTACGTCGGGTCGATGTTCGACTTCGCCGCCTGCACGACCGGCGCTCGCTCGCCGCCGCCCTTGCCGAGCGCGTCACCCGCCCATCCGACCACCACGACCGCCGCCGCCACCGCCACCACCATCAACCGCCGCTTCTTGGACTGCATCGCTGACCTCCTGTGTCTCGCTGACAGAGGAGACGCGCGGGAAGGCGGAGTGTTATCGCGCTGTGTCCTCGCGATGGTGCTCCAGATGCGAACGATGCTCGTCGATGCCCCAGCAATCCCAGAAGGGGCGACCGTAGAACGCGTCGCGCAGTCCCTGCCACGGTCCGATGACGGGACTGAACAGGATCGCGATCGGCCACAGCGAGCCCGGCTCGTGTCCGACGATGGGCGAGATGATCGGGTCGAAGAGCAACACGCCGGTGTCCACGATCACGTTCGGCGCCACGTTCAGCGGGAAGCGGAGAAGCGACCCGGCGTCGCAGCACCGGCCGGCATAGGGATCAGGACGTTCGGCGAACGGGAGCTCTGCCGATCCAGCGTGGCGCGGCGACGCACACGCTCCTGCGATCAACGCGAGGCATAGGAACGCCATCGTACGGAGCGATGTCATCGGTCCGAGTCTACGCCGCGCGCACCCATCGGCACGTTCGCAACGGCACGACGCGGGCGACTCGGAAGCCGTTGCCAGTGTGAGGCGGTGCGCGACTCACCGTGGACGATACGAGGTGGCGGCGGGGGCGCCACTCAGAGCTCGTCGAACTCGATCGCCAGCTCCTGGTCCGGCCGCTCGATCGTCACGGTCTTCTTCGCGGTCCTGACGGCGCTGCCCAGCACGTGCAGTTGGATCTCGTACGTACCCGGGATCAACCCCGTCACGCGCAGCGGTGCCCCGTCACGCGCCTCGAACACGCGCGTGTGCTTGTAGCCGTCGCCCGACGCCCACGTCGCTCGAAGGATGGCTCCTTCACGAGCCGCCTGCGCCCGCACGTCGTCGTCGGTGAGCCGTACCGCAACCGACGCTCCCTCGTGGAGTTCGAGATCCACGACGCCCGCGGCGAGGTCGACGTCGGGCAGCAAGAGGGGCACGAATCGAGAGCGCGAGTCGATCCAAAGAGTGAACTTCCCCAGCGCGGCTCCGCCGATGCGGTACTCGGCGCCCACTCGGGTCGCGAGCTTCATATCGACCGGCTGATCGAGGGCGTCGGGCGCGAAGAACATCACCGGAAAGCTGTCAGGAAGGACCGCTGCGTCGATGTGCGGCGGAATGCGAAGCGTCGACTCTCGTCCGACGACAAGCTGCAGGACGACTCCGTCCTCTGCGCCACTCACCGTGACGACGCCATGCTCCGCGTGGGGCGAGTGCCGCGGATGGACGACGCGAAGCGTGGTCTCTTGTCCGTCCCGGATCGAGACAGTGAAGCGTCCGTCCGGGCCGAGCACGACGCCATCGCTCACACGCCCCAATCGAGCACCACGACGCGTGCCGCCGCTCTCGACGAAGAGGACGACATCCTTGTCGATCGGTGCCCCGTCGGGCATCTCGATCTGTCCTGTCACTCGCACGGGCTCGGTCACCTGCAAGATGCACACCGGTGCGATGACGCCCGGCTCGATCTCGACGGGCTCACTCGTGGCGGTCCCGCCCATCCCGATCAGTCGGTAGCGGCCGGCGGGCAGTCCCGCGACCTCGACTGAGCCATCTCCGCGGGGAAGGAGCGACCGGATGCCCATACCTCGAACCATCCGCGAGACGTCCTGCCGCCGCCACCTCTCGGCATCGGCATCCCATGCCTGCAGCTCGGCCGTCCGCAGGTGCGCCTGATCCGCGATGACGCGTCCGCGGAACGTCGCTCCGGTCAGGAGATTGAGCGTGACCGGCCCGATGCTCCCATCCGCGTTCACGCGCGCATTCCGGCGCGCCTCTTGGTAGCCATACGCCCGCGCGACGACCACCGGGGTCCCGCGGAGTGAGCGCCGGACGCGCACCGTGACCGTCGCTGCCTCGTGATCCTCGACGGCCGCGAAGCCGCGTCCAAATCCGGTGTGGATCTCGCTCAGCGTCGCGGGGATGCCGGGCTTGCCGTCGACCTGCAAGTGCACGACGAGATCGATGACCTCGCCGAGCGTCAGCGTGACATTCGTCTGCTCCGGTTCGATGCGAACGCGCGCGGAGACGGACTCCGACTGGTGCATGTCGTTGTTGGAGAGGCCGCTCATGAGGTGCAGGTCGAGGCCGTAGCTCGGGACGCCCTCGAGGACGACGACGCCGTCATCATCCGTCTCGATGTTCTGGGCGAACTCCTCACCCCAGGCATGCGTGCGTAGCGCGGGCACCGGGTTGCCGTTCGAGTCCACGACGCGCAGCGTGACCTCTCGCGTCGAGACGAACTCGACCGGCTGCCCGGCCGCGTTCCCGTCGAGCACGCAGAACTGCCCGGCGGGCGCGACGGCCTTCACTCCCCACTGCTCGAGGAGCAGAACGTCCACATCCGCGACGACGTGACCGTCCTCCACCCATGCGATCGCGGAGTGGTGCGAAGCGATGAGAGAGCCGAGCCGCTTGGCCACGAGACGCAGCCGCGTCCCGTCCGGGGGATTGGGAGCGGTCGGGCGCATCGGCCAGCGCAGGCGCGCTGCATGGGGCAGCGTCAGTTCCACCTCTCGGACGCCGGGTTTGACAGTCACCCCACCGCCTGTGAACGCCCCCCATCGACCCGTGCGAGGAGCCACACTCCCCGGAGCGAGGACGCGAAGAACGAACCCGTCGTCTTCGGCGAGATCACGCACCACCGTGCGCCCCTCGGGGTCCGTCGCCGCGATCGACACCAGAGGATCGAACGTCCCGATCGTGCCGCGCGTCCCGCTCCAGAGCTGCTGCGCGAAGAGCCGCACTCCGGGCACCGGCGCCCCCTCCTGATCGACGACGCGCACCTGGACGTCGCGACGGGACAGCCGCAACTCCACCTCGGTCGCGGGGCGCCCGGCCATGACATCCATCGCGAGCGCGCGCCCGAAGCCCTCCTTGAACACGCGGACGACGACGTCGCAGTCGGGCAGGTGATCGAAGCGAACCTCTCCCCGGGTGTCGGTCGTGCCGACGCCCAGCAGCAGGCTGTCGTACTCTCGGCACGCCACGCGCGCACCGTGGGCCGGAGACCCATCTCGAGCGAGGACGCGAACCACGACGCCGTGCGCCGGTCGGAGCATCAGTGTTGGGACGTCGGCGCGCAGGAATCCTGTCAGCAGCGGAACGCGCTCCGTTGCCGCGTTCCCCTGGTCGTCCCAAGCTCGCACCGTGAACACTCTGCCGGCCCCGTTGTCATAGCGTGGACGGAGCGCGAAGCGGCCCGAGGCGTCGGCACGCGCTTCGACGACGCGGCCAGTGGCGTCGTAGCAGCGAACGTGGGCTCCGGAGGCGGGCGCGCGATCCGGCCGAAGAACGAGGCCCTGGAAGTGCAGTTCCCGATCCGCCGCGACGTCCGGCTCTGGTTCCCCGTCGACAGCGCCCGCAGCCGTCGCTCCTTCCGCGTCCGGCGGCGTGACACGCCCGCGGACCGCCGCCTCCTCCGTTCGTGACGCTGCGTGCAGCGACGGCGCGCTCTCGTGCGAGTTCGACAGGACGTACGCCGCCCCGGCCAACAGGGCGAGGAGCGCGGCGACGATCGCACCGACCGCGAGTTTCTTCATGTTGACCGCCATCAGAACCGCCCCCCACCCTGCGGCCGAGACGGCCGTCGCGCTGTGTGATGTCACTCCCGCAGAGGACGGCGGCCGCGCGTTCGTCGCCGGCGCCGCGCTGCCCGATTGAGGAGCGAGACTGCCCGGTTGAGAAGCGAGGCTGCCCGTTTGAGGAGCGAGACTGCCCGGTTGAGGAGCGAGGACGGCCGCTGGCGGAGCGAGGATCGGGAGCAGCGCCAGCGCCCACGCGCGGCGATCCCCGTCCGCCTCACGATCGAACCGCTCGCGCAGCAGTTCCACACCACGTGTGATGCGGCTGCGGACCGTGCCGCCGGGGACGCCCTGGCGCTCGGCGATCTCGCGCGGGGCGAGCTCGTCGAAGTAACGCAGGAGCAGCGTCTCCCGGTAGGGATCGGGCAGGTCGAGCACCGCAGCGACCACCTTGCGGTGCAGTTCTGTGCGCGCAACGACCTCCGCCGTCGAGGGCTCGCTCTCCGGCCGCGCGACCGCCTTCTCTCTCCGGTCACGTGCGACATCTCCGCGCACGCGTCGGCGCGCGAGGTTGCGGACGACGCCCGTGAACCAGCGTCGCGGAGCGCGAGCCCCGCCTGTCCCGCTCTCGATCACTGCCAGGAGCGCGTCCTGCACGACGTCCTCGGCCAGATGACCGTCACGAACGACGGCGTGCGCCACCGATCGCACCGCTGGCGAGAATGCTGCAAGGCGGTCGAGCTCGGTCGCGGAAGTGTGCTTGCTCATGGCCCTCTATCCATGCGTGCCACCTGAGGACGGGATTGCTGCACGGAAACTCGACGTCTCGGCCGCGACATCCTCGCGGGCCCGGTTACGCACGGCCAGGCCGGGTGAGTGGAGCCCGCGACTTCGCTACGGCAGCGCGCAAGAAGCACGGTGCCGATGCTAGGCCGGGCTAGCGGGTGCTGGATACCGATTGCGGGGCTCGCTGCCCGGCATCGAACGCTACGACGGAACGCAAACGGGCCGCGCCGGAAGACCGGCGCGGCCCGTGTTCTAGCTACGAGGTTCGGCGACTAGGCGTCGCTGCTCTCGTCGCTGTCGCTGCTGTCGTCACGCATCGACTTCGTCCAACGCGACATCTGGTCGGCGGCCTGCTCGCGGCAGCCCAGCCCGAACGAGAGCCCGACCGCGAGGCCGGTCGACGCGATGGTCACGATGACCGTCCACTTGACGACATCCTCGGCGAGACCCATGCGATCCAACGCCGCAATGCCCGCGAGGACTGTGATACCGACGCGCGCCGCGATGGCCAGGAGACCGCTCGACGGCGTGCCGCGGTCGCGGATGATCCCGGCGACCAAGTTCGCGAGCCACAGCCCGAGACCGAAGATCAGCAGGCCGAAGACCCAGCTGCCCGCGAGCTCGACGAAGCTGTGGACGATCTCGCTGACCTGCTCGAGACCGAGCTTGTCGAGCGCCTCGACGCCAGCGAACAGCAGCACGGTCAGGAGCACGAGCTTGCCGACGACGGCGGACGGACGCTTGCTCTCTTCGATCTCCGACGCATCAGCGCTCGAGAGACCGAGGCGCTGCAGGACGTTGTCGAAGCCGATCCGCGCGAGCAGATCGGTGACGAGGCCGGCGACCAGGCGGCCGACGACCACGGCGACGCCGACGATCACGGCTGCATAGAGCAGGTTCGGGATCGCCTCGAAGAACGTCGCGAGCAGACCGCTGACCGGGCGCGAGACCGCCTCGATCGCGAGCGCGTCGAGAGAGGCAGAGATGACCGGCAGCAGGATGAGCAGGAAGCCCACCGTGCCGAGCAGGCCGGAGATGTTCCCCTTGCCGACGTTCGAGATGCCGGTGCGATCCGCGAGCCGATCCACGCCGACGGCCGCCAGGACCGAGGTCAGGATGCGGCGCACGATCGTGGCGACGAACCAGCCGACGACCAGGATCACGGCGGCGCTGAGCAGGTTCGGCAGGAAGGCGAACACCTTGGTGGTCATCGCCTGGAGCGGCTCGAGCAGGCCGTCGAGCTGCAGCGTCTCGAGGACCATCATCATGAAGAGCAGCAGGACGACCCAGTAGGCCGCGGTCCCGATGCTCTTGCCGACCGCGATGTCCGCGGCGTCGTCGTCCGTCGCCTTGTTCAGGCGCGCGTCGAGACCGACGATGTCGAGCCCGCGCGTGACGAGCATCTTCACGCCCGTCGCGACCAACCAACCGACGAACATCAGGCCGCCGGCGGCCAGGAGCTGCGGCACGAAGCCGGTCACCTTGCTCAGCAGGCTGTCCAGCGGACCCGTCGCGGCGTCGAGGCCGAGGTGATCCACGAACAACATCAGCGTGAAGAGCAGGATGAGCCACTTCACGCCCGTCGCGAGCCAGCGATCCACGGGGAAGGGATTGGGTCCCTTGCCCCCCGAGAGGAAGCCGCCCAGCTTCTCGTCCAGCGACGTGCGGTTGCACAGCCCTCGGACGACCGTCGCCGCGATGACCGCGACGATCCAGCCGACCACGAGGATCGCGATCCCACCCAACAGAGTCGGCACCTTCTCGACGATCGTGTCCCACATTCCAGCGATCTGGTCGCCCATATCTCTCTCCTCCACCGTTCACTGTCGCGGGGGGGACGTCGCGAACCTGCGACGTCGCGCGCCCTGTTCGGGAGACGACCCCTGTGCGTCTCCCGCATACGGATGAGACCCCGGCCCGCGCGAACGGTGGCCGGGGACTCCGAGCATCTCGCACCCACTAGTGCGAGATGCGAGGCTCCATCTGCTTGGCCTGGTCGACCCAGCCCGCGACCACGCTCTCAGACGGCGAGGCGTTGGCGAGGTTCTTCTCGACGTTGACCTCGGCCAGCGACGTCGCTACGGCACCGCAGGAGCGACTGGGACGCCGGTGGGAGCCGAGGCCGCATCCCGGTCGAAGTGCGGGTCACTCCAGCCGAGCCGCCACCTGGTCTCCTTCACCCACGAGTAGACGCACGGGACGATGAAGAGCGCCAGGAGCTCGACGATCATGCCGCCGACGGCCGGGATGGCCATCGGCTGGGCGACATCGCTGCCGGTGCCGGTGCTGAGCAGGATCGGGAGCAGCGCGATGATCGTCGTGACGGTCGTCATCAGGCACGGACGGGCGCGTCGCAGTCCCGCTTCCAGCACACGCTCGCGGATCTCGGGGATGCCGCCCGTGACGGGCTTGCGGCCGAAGGTCTGCTCGAGGTAGGTCGCGATGACCACGCCGTCGTCGGTGGCGATGCCCAGCAGGGCGATGAACCCGACCACGACGGCCACCGTGATGTAGATCGGCCCGGCACTCGGGCGATCGGCGATGCCGATGCTGTGTGCCAGATCCCATAGCTTCGGGTACGCCCAGATCAGGATCAGCCCACCGGAGATGACGATCGGCGCCGCGGCGAACACATTGAGGACCGTGGACCAGCTCTTGAAGGTCAGATAGAGCAGGAAGAAGATCGCGAGGATGCAGATCGGGACGAGGATCGCGAACCGGTTGCGGGCGCGCAGCTGGTCCTCGTAGCGTCCGGCCGGTAGTACCGACACCCCGGGAGGGATCGGGTCCGGGCGGCCCATCTCGATGTGCCCCGCGCGCCATTCCGCGATGCGATCGAGCGCGTCCTCCATGACGCGCCCCTCGTCACGCCCCGACGTCGCGAACGTGACGTGCAGCCGCAAAAGACCGTCCTGCGTCTTCACGGCGCCCGGGCCCTTCACCTCTCGGATCGTTGCGACCTCGGAGATGGGAACGTGGATGCCGCCGGCACCGCGCACCAGGACCGACTGGATCGACTCGATGCTGTTGCGCAGCTCCCGCGAGTACGCGACGCGGATGGGATACCGCTCGCGGCCTTCCAGCGAACGGGTGATCTCCATGCCGCCGATCGCAGTGACGATCGTCTGCTGCACGTTGCCGAGCGTCAGCCCGTAGTGGCCGACACGATCACGATGGATGTCGAACTCGATGTAGGGCTTGGAGCCGATGTTCTCGACGTTGGGACCGGCGACACCGGGCACGTCCTGGATCACATCGCGGATCGTCCCCGCGACCTGCTCCAGCTTCGCGACGGCGGCCTTCGTATCGAGCGGCGTTCCCGACGCATCCTGCGGTGCCCCGAGCAGCCGGATCGCCAGCGGCGCACGGATGTCGGAGTTGAGCATAATCACGCGCGTCTCGATCGGCTGCAGCCATGCACCGGCGCCCTCGGTCGCACCCGGTGTGTGGACGACGCTGATCAGTTCCTGCCGGATGTCGAGCTTGGTCATGCCGGCGCGCCACTCGGACTTCGGCTTGAGCTGCACGATGGTCTCGAGCATGCCGACGGGAGCGGGATCGAGGGCACTCTCAGCGCGACCGAGCTTGCCGACGACGCGCGCCACCTCGGGCACCGTCATCATCGCCGCGTTTTGCCGCTTCATGACGTCGAGCGTCTGCGTGAGTCCGGCCTGCGGGAGCAGCGACGGCATGTAGAGCAGGCTGCCCTCGTCGAGCGCCGGCATGAACTCCTGGCCCAGCCCCGGGAACGTGTTCGCCATCCACGCGACCGGTCGCACCCGGTCGACGCCGTCTCCGAACACGGCGCGCGCCGGAGCGAAGAATGCGGCGCCGCCGACCGTCACGAGAACGCCGAAGAGGAAGATCACTGCCGGGGCACAGAGGAACGTGATCTTGTTCGCGAGGATCCAACGCAGCGAGCGCTCGTACCAACGGTTGACGCCACGGCTGACCGGGTTCGCGTCGATCGGGCGCAGGCGTTCGTGCGTCAGCCGGTGGATGACCCACCACGCGGCGAGCCCTCCGAGCGGCGCGGCAATCCACGCGTGCAGGCCGAACCAGTTCGCGCGAGCGGCAAGCCACGCAAACGGCACGGCGAACACGATCGGTGCCCAGCGACCGATGCGCGCGCGCCACACACTCTGCTGCGCCTCCCTGTCGCTGCTCGACTGCGCGAGGAACAGACGGCACAGCACAGGGACGACCAGCACGCCGGTGATCGCGGCGGATGCGAGCGCGAACGTCTTGGTCCACGCGAGCGGGCGGAACAGCTTGCCCTCGGTGTCGGTGAGGAACAGGATCGGGAGGAACGTGATGATCGTGGTCGCGATCGCCGTGGCGAGCGCCGGTGCCACCTCGAGCGCCGCCTCCTCGACGACGTCGACCACCGGTCTTCGCCCGTCGTTCTCGACGAGGGAGGCGTAGATCGTCTCCGTCATCACGATGCCCATGTCGACCATCGTCCCGATGGCGATCGCGATGCCCGTCAGACTCATGATGTTGCTGTCGACGCCGAGCGCATCCATCGCGATGAACGACATGAGGACCGCGATCGGAAGGGTGCTGGCGATGATCAGCGAGCTGCGCAGGTGCAGCAGGAACACGATCACGACGAGGATCGTGATCCAGAGCTCGTCGAGCAGCGCTGTCTCGAGCGTGTGCACGGTGTCGTCGATGAGCTGCGTGCGATCGTAGAACGGCACGATCCGCACGCCCTCCGGCATCGCGCCGTTGGCGGGATCGTTCAGGAACACGACGCGTTCGCGGATCTTCGCGATGACGTCGCGCGGGTTCTCGCCGAAGCGCATGACGACGACGCCGCCGGCGAGCTCGGTGCGATCGTCGGCCAGCGTGCCGCGCTTGAACGCGGGTCCGATGCGCACGTCAGCAATGTCGCGAACCCGGATGGGGCGGTGGGCCAGATCGTCGTCGTCGGGCTGTTCAGCGTCCGGCATCCCGGTACCGCGCAGAGCGGGCGCGCCCGCCATCCCGTCACCGAGCATCCCGCCGCCGCCCATGCCGGGCGCCATGCCCATCCCAGCCGCGGGCACGAAGCCGCTCGGCGTCGCCACACCGACGATGACCTCCTCGATGTCGCCGACGTTCTTGATGAACCCGAGGCCGCGGACGACGTACTCCATTCCGGCCGCTTCGATCGTCTTCGCGCCGACATCGATGTTGGCGCCTCGGATGGCCGCGACGACGTCCATGACACCGACGTCGTAGTGGCGCAGGCGGTTCGGATCGACGTCGACCTGGTACTCGCGCACCACGCCGCCGATGCTCGAGACCTCCGCAACACCGCGGACGGTCTGGAGGTCGTAGCGAATGACCCAGTCCTGCACGCTGCGCAGCGTGGCGAGGTCGTGCGGCCCCTCGACGGAGTACCAGAACACCTGCCCGAGCGCGGTGGCGTCGGGACCGAGCTCCGGCACGACACCGGCGGGCAGCTCCTTCTGGACCGAGGCGAGCTTCTCGAGGACCCGCGTGCGTCCCTCGTAGAAGTCATCGACGACACCACCGGCGAACAAGCGCTGCTGGTCCTCGAGCACGACGTAGATCTGGCTGAAGCCAAACCCTGATAGCCCGCGGACCTGCTTCACGCCGCGGACGCCAGCGAGCTTCGAAGCCAGCGGGTACGTGATCTGGTCCTCGACGTCCTGCGGCGAGCGACCGGGCCACTCCGTCACGACGACGGTCTGGTTCTCCGAGATGTCCGGAATGGCGTCGACGGTCTTGTCGTTCCACGCCATCGCGCCCCACACGACGAGCATCGCCGTCACGACAAGCGTGATGAACGGGTTGCGAATGCAGAAGCGGACCAGTGCGGTCATGGGAGCCTTAGTGACCCGCGTGCGGGTCGGCGGAGGCGCCTCGGTTGCCTTCGGGGAAGAGCAGCGACGGCTTGCCGGCGAGCTGTGCCTGCGAGTCGAGGAGCAGGTTGCCGCGGCTCACGACGGTGACGCCTTCGCTCAGTCGGCGCAGCGACAGGACCTGTCGCTCTTCGCCCGTCTTGGGATCGACGATCGGTCGCGGCGGCACCACACCGAGAACCGGGTAGAACTGCTCGCGCGCGCCGTCGCCCGCCGCCTGCGCGAGCGGCCCGACGCGGATCTGCACCGGTTCGTACCAGAGCTTCTCGGGCAGGTTCGCTGGATCGAGTTCGTAGTTCCGCGTGCGCCCGCCTTCGGTCTCTTCCTCGGTGAAAAGGACGTAGACGAGGTTGCGTTCACCCGTGCGGAGGACCGCGGTACGCGGGACCGATAGCGGGTTCGTTGCGTCGGTTGCGGACGGCGGCGAGAGATCGCCCTTGCCGTCGATCCGCGCTTCGAGCCAGGCGTCGACACGCTGACCGATGCGGAGCGGTCGCCGTCCGTTCGGACCGCGGGAATTGTCCACTTCGAAGCGGACGCGAGCGGTGCGCGACCCGCGATCGATGACCGGATCGACGAAGGCGACGGTGCCGTCCATCGGCTCGGAGCCGTCCTCGGCCTCGAGTCGCACGTGCTGTCCGACTCGAACCCACGGCAGGTCGGACTCGAATACGAGTGCCTGGACCCAGACGGTCGTGAGATCGGCCACTGTGTAGAGCGTGGCGCCCTTCTTGACGGACGCTCCCTCGACGGCGCCTCGCTCGACGACGACGCCACCAAGGGGGGCGCGCAGAACGACAGAGTCGCGCGGTTGGCCGTTCTTCTCCAGGTCGCTGATCTCCTGCTCGCCGACGTCGAGGAGTTCGAGTCGACGGCGGGCGGACCGCAGCAGCGTCGACGATCGTGGCGCGCCGCGTTCATCGCCGCGAGCGTTGCTCGCCTTCCAAGCCACGAGGTACTCCTGCTCGGCACCGTAGAGCTCGGGTGAGTAGATGGCCGCCAGGGGTGCGCCCTCCTCGACCTCGGTCCATGTGGAGTCGATCCACACGGTCTCCAGCCAGCCGCCGACGCGCGTCGTGATGCGCGCGAGCCGCGTCTCGTCGTAGTCGACCTCGCCGACCACCCGCAGGCTGCGCACGAGCGGGATGCGACGCGCGACGTCCGCCTCCAACCCGACCATGTGCTGCTCGGACCGGTTGAGCGTGCTCTCGCCAGAGACGGGCGTCATCGTCATGCCGCAGACCGGGCACTTCTCGTTCTCGGGCAGGTGATCCATGACGACGCAGAACATCGGGCAGGCGTACTGCGCGGCGCTCTCGGCCGACTGCTCGCCCATCTCGTGGCCGCCGGCGTCGACGAACACCCACGACGACGGCAGCACGGCCACGAGCACGGCGCCGAGCAGGAGACCCACGCCGCACGTGAGCAGCAGCCCGCGTCGCGAGCCACTAGCGGCAGCGTCGGGCGGCGGTGAGTTGGGTGCGGGATCAGCGGACATCGTGACTCTCCTGCGGACGGACGGGCTCGGTCACTCGGACTTCGCCGGCTTCGGGCGCCGGACGACCTTCCAGGTCTTCGCGAGAGTCGCGATGGCGTGTTCGCGATGCGCCGCCTTAGCGGCCCCGGCCTTCGCCACAGCGGCGAGTGCGTCGCGCCACTTCGGGGCGACCTCGTCGAGCAGCGCCTCGGGGTTCTTCAGGAACGACTTCGAGCAGCCGGGGCAGCAGTGCCCGACGCGCAGGCCCTTCCACTCGGTGAAGGTCTTGCCGTTGACCTCGCCGCCCATGACCGGGCAGTTGGCGTTGCCAAGATCAATCAGCAGTCCCCCGATGGCCGGGGCGTCGGCCTTCGGCTGGCGAACGACGGGCCACCGCTCGGCGGCCTTGGCGAGGAGTGCCTCACGCTTCTTCCCGTCCGCCGTATCGATCGCGACGACGGCCTTGCGGGCCTCGCGCCACTTGGGGCTCACCTCATCGAGAAGGGCCTCGGGCTTGGCGAGGAAGCGCTTCTGGCACCCGGGGCAGCAGTGCCCGACGCGGAGTCCGTTCCACTCGGTGAACGTCTTCCCGTTGACCTCGCCGCCCATGACCGGGCACGCCGTGTTCCCGAGATCGAGTAGGACACCCGTCGCCGCTGTCTCCGACGCGGGCTTCTCGGCGACCGGCTTCTCTGCGACTGGCTTCTCTGTGTCGCCACTGTCGCCACCGTGACCGCGATGCTCGTCGGCGCCCTCGGTGTCGTCCTCTCGCTCCTGCGGCACGGCGGGAGCGTCGTGCGCGTGGCCCGCATGCCCCGCAGCGTCGTGCTCGACGGCGGCAGCAGCGTTCCCCGGGGCGGCAGCCGCGTGCGCCGCGTGGTCGGGTCCCACAAAGAGCGAGCGCACGCCGAGCGTGACGATCGCACCGATGGCGACGGACAGGGCGAACGCGCGGCTGTTCGCCGTGATCTCGCTGAGGATGGATGACTTCGTGCTCATGACTATCTCCGTTCGAGGTCCGACACGCCGACAGCGCGCAGGAGACGGGAGTGGGCGTGGACAAGGGCGCGGCGGGAGTCCGCTAGGCCCATGCGGGCGTCGAGAAGTCGGCGCACCGCATCGAGTAGGTCGAGGTATCCGCCGCGACCGCCTTCGTAGGCGCCGCGCGCAGCGTCGAGAGAACTCTGCGAGAGTGGAACGACATCGCCGTCGAGCACCGCTAGGCGTCGCTGCGCGGCATCGACGGCGAACAGCGCCTCGCGCGCCTCGGTCCGCACGCGATCCGTCGTCGCGGACTCCATGTCGCGCATGGCGGTCGCGCGGGAGCGCATCTCCTGCACCTGGGCTTCCCGGACGCCGAAGTCGGCTCGCGGCATCACCATCCGCCCCGGGCCCGGGAACACCGCACCGCGCTGAACGCCCGCCTCGCCCGCTCGCTCGCGTTCGAAGCGCGACGAGCCGACATCGAGTCGCGGGAGCGTCATCGTCTCGGCCAGCCGCACGCCCAGATCGGCGCGCTGGCTACCCAGGCGCGCAGAGCGCAGCTCCTGCCGTTCCGCTATGGCCCGCTCGATAATGGCCCGCTCGATGATGCTGAGTTCGTCGTCCGCCGTGATCTCACCCCGCGCCGGATCCGGCGCGACGTCCAGTGCGAGCGCTGCGTCTTCGGGACGCGACAGCAGTTGGTTCCAGCGCGCGCGGACGGCGCTCTCCTCACGGTCGAGGATCGCGAGTTCGGTGCGCAGCCGCTCCAGGCGCGACTGGAACGCCAGGTAGCCCGCTTGGCTCCCCTCGCCCGCCTCCAGCCGGGACCGGAGCACCTGGAGCAGCACGCCGTCGAGTTCGACCTCCTCGCGGAGGATGCGTCGCGTCTCGTTCAGACGAGCCGCATCCGCGTGGACCGACCAAGCCCGTGCCACGACATCGCGGGTCGCAGCGCGAAGCCGTTCGAACGCCATCTCGGCGGTGCGGGCGGCCACCTGGGCGGAGAGTGTGTTGACGTTGGGTGACGGGGCGATGGCTCCCGTCGCACGTCGGCTGCGCTCCGGCCCGACGCGGGTAGCGGTCGTGCGCGTGAACGATCGATAGAGGCCGACCAGGTCGCCGAGGTCCTGCGACTGACCGTACGCCGTGCGGGCGGCGGTGTACTCCGCGCGGGCCCGTGCGATGTTGGGCGAACGCAGCGCGGCGAGCGCCGCGAGGTCGTGGATGCCCAGAGGCGATCCGACGACTCGGGCGAGCGTGGCGTCGTCGGCGGCCGTCGCCGTGAGCTCGGCGAGGCGCCCAGCCGGGACGTCGAGGATGCCGCGCCACTCGTCGTCGCGCGTCTTCGGCGGGAGCGGTGCGACGACTGCTGTTCCCGTCGCGTCCGCAGGAACCGAGGGCAGAGTCTCCGCGTCCGGCGTAGCCTCCGCCCGCGCCACCAGCGCCGACGCGAACGCGAGATCCTCGGGCTCGGCGAGACGCGGCGCCGCGCACGCCGGCAGCAGCAGCGTGAACGAGATGAGCACTGCGACGGATCCGGGCAGGGCGACGGACACGGGCACGGCGACGCGGGCGGTCATCGGACGTCCTCCGCGGCGTCGGTGTCGAGCACGTCGAGCGGACGGCCGAGCGCGCGTTCGAGTGCCGCGATGGCCTGTCCGTGGTCGGCGCGCGCACGGGCGGCAGCGAGCCGGAAGTTGTGGGTGACGGCGATCGTCTCCAGGACCCCGGCGAGCGAGCCCTTCCCGGAAGCGAGAAGGTCCTCGGAAGTCCGCGCGGCGATGTCGGCTCGTGGGACGAGGACATCGGCGTACAGCCGATGCAGACGCTCGGCATTGCCGACCGCGAACCACGCTCGCGCGACGCGGTCGCGGGTGTGCTGGATAGCATTGACGCGATCGAGCGCGGCGGCGCGTTCGAGGCCACGCGCACGGCGGATCGTGGCCTCGTCCCGCTGGACCCATACCGGCAGATCGACCCCGAGCTGCAGGATGAGCGGGTCCTTCCCGTTGCCGTCGGGATTGACCCCGAGACTCCCCGGGAGCCGGTCGGTCCGGATGCTCGTCACGCCCACCGAAAAGTCCGGCACGTGAGACTGAGCCGCGAGCGAGGACTGACCGCGCGCGGCGTCGAGGGCGAGCCCGGCCTCGCGCAGTTCCTGCGAGTGCTCCTCGGCGATGCGCAGCAGCTCCGGGAAGGACATCCGCACGCTGGGCACGGCCCCGACGCGCGGAACTCCGATCGCCGCCGTCGGCGGCAGATCGAGCAGCGAGCGGAGGCGCTGCTCCTCGACCGAACGGAGCTCGGCGAGGATGACGCGGTCGTTCTCGAGCTGAGCGCGCTGCGTCTCCGCGCGAAACAGCTCGGAGACGAGCGAACCCGTCTGCGCTCCGCTGGCCGCCACGGTGTAGCGCTCCAGGAGCGCGCTGATGCTCTCGGTGATCCGAGCGGCCTGGTCGAGGTAGTCGAGCTCGTGCGCCACCCGCACGACGTCGACGAGCACGTCGCGCACGGCGCGCTGGTACACGACGGACATGCGGCGTGCCTCGCTCGCGGCGATCTCCGACTTCGTCGTGAGCTTCGTCGGGAAGGGGATCGGTTGGCGGATGCCGACGGCCCAGCGCTGGGGGCCGACGCGGGTCTCGACCTCCGTCTCGTACCAGCCGACCATCAGCTTCGGGTTCGGCAACGCGCCCGCGATCGCCGGTGTCTCGGCGGCAGCCGTCGCCCGCTCACGGGCAGCCGCGATGACGGGGCTGCGCGCGAGCGCGGTGCGGAGGAGCTGCGCCAGCGTCGGCTCCGCGTCGAGGTGGAGGTCCGCGGCGGAGTCGGAGCTCTGCACGACCGCCGCCCCACCCGGTCGCTGTGGCCCTCGTGCGTCGGCCGCGGCGCCCGGAGTGGCCGGACTGACCGGACTGGCAGCGCACGACGCGAGCACGAGCAGCAGGCCGACCGGGAGGACAACGCCGCGACCGGCGAGGCGGGATAGACGATGGGTACGAAACGCGGGCACACCATCGGAGTGGCACGAGCCGTGCCGCCCGTCGCCCAGGCTCGATCCAAGCCCGCGGAACGGCGCTGCTGTGGCAGATGCCACGGCGCTCGGCCGCCCGGTGTGGGAGATGCTACAGCGCGTCGGCGGCGGGCAGCGTCAGCGTGAAGGTCGTGCCATCGGCCCCGGTGCGTTCGAGCGTGAGCTCGCCACCAAGCGTCGACGTCACGCGGGCGGCGACGGCGAGGCCCAGCCCCGTCCCATCGACGCGACCCGACACGTACGGATCGAAGAGTCGGTTGCGCAGGGCGTCGGGGACCCCCGCGCCGCGGTCGGAGATCCGCAGCACGACGCGGTCGTCAGCACGCGTCGCGTGGATCGTCACACTCCCCGGGGCGTCGTGGGCTTGCACGGCGTTCAGCACGAGATTGAGGAGCACCTGACGGAGCAAGTCGCCGTCGGCGCGCACCGCGAGTCGCTCCGGAACCTCGCTCGCCAGCGTGACGTCACGATGGCGCGCCTCCGATCGGACAAGCAGGAAGACGGCCGCCACCACCTCGGCGGGATGCACGACGGTCGTGACGGGATCGGGCGGGCGGGCGAAGTCGAGGAACCCGGCGACCACCCGGTCGAGCCGCGCGATCTCGGTCTCCAGCAGGGCTCCGAACTCCTCGCGTGCAGCGGGGCTCGCGTCCGTCTTCCGAAGCACCTCGCCCGCGCCCCGGATGCCACCGAGTGGATTGCGGATCTCGTGCGCCATCCCAGCGGCCAGTTCCCCGACCGCGCGCAACCGCTCGCTACTGCGGGCGAGCTCCTCGGCCTGCAGCAGAGCGCGCGCGTTGTCCTCGAGCTCGTGGGCCTGGGCCTCGGCACGCGCAAGCGCCTGGGAGCGTCGACTCGACAGGAACGCCGTCGTGAACGTCACGACGTTGTAGAGGGCGATGTCCCCGACCCAGGCCCACACGGGCTGCTGATGGCCGTGGAGCTGCCCGAACACGTGGATGAGGTATGCGCCGGTGACGAGGCCACTCCAGATCATGGCGCCGCGCACGTCGAACCACAGCGCCGCGAGGATCAGAGGCAGGAACGTGACCTTGAACAGCAGGTCGTGAACGTTGTGCGCGTGCGGCGGCGAGGTGAAGTGCGCGATCGTCAGACCGAGCAGACCGATGCCGACGATGAGAGCGCGCCGCCGTTGACGTGGCGCAGCACGCTCGGCGCGCGTCACGCGTCGCCTTCCGGCGGGATGTCGATCCCGTGCTTCTGGATGCGGTACAGCAGCGTCTGACGCGTGATCCCCAGCAGCCGCGCCGCGTGCGTCCGGTTGCCCCGACAGTGGGCGAGCGCGCGGCGGATCCAGACGCTCTCGATCTTGGCGAGATCGACACCGTCCTCCGGGAACCCGGTCGCTGGTGCCTCCACCGGTTCGCCACCGACGAGCTCCGGAGGCAGCTCATCGGCCTGGATCACGTCGCCGCCGGCGCCGAGGACGACGGCTCGCTCCATCACGTTCTCGAGCTCGCGAACGTTCCCCGGCCAGGTGTGCTCACGCAGAGCGCGCGCCGCGCCGCGTGAGAGTTCGACGGCTCGCGCAGCAAACCGGGATGCGAATGCGGTGGCGATGGGAACGATATCGTTCCGGCGTTCACGCAGCGGTGGCAGCCGCAGGGGCACAACGGCCACGCGGAAGTAGAGATCCTCGCGGAAGTCGCCGTCCTGCACGGCGGCCTCCAAGTCGCGATTCGTCGCCGCCACCACACGGACGTCAACGGGCGCGTCCTCCTCGCTGCCGACCCGCCGTACGCGTCTCTCCGAGAGGACGCGGAGCAGCGTCGCCTGCGCATGCGCTGGAATCTCCCCGATCTCGTCCAGGAACAGCGTGCCCCCTTCGGCCTGCTCGAAGTACCCGCGATGTCGTCGCTCGGCGCCCGTGAACGCTCCGCGCTCGTGGCCGAACAGTTCGGACTCGACGAGGTGCTTCGGGAGCGCTCCGCAGTTGACCGGTACGAACGGCCCGTTCCGTCGGGGCCCGTGGACGTGGAGCGCGCGGGCGACGAGTTCCTTGCCCGTCCCGCTCTCGCCTTGGATCAGCACCGTCGTGGCCACGCCGCCGAGTCGGTCGATCGCTCGGAACACGCCCTGCATCGTCTCGCTCTCGCCGATGATGCCCTCGAAGCGCACGCGCCGCTCGAGCGCGGTCCGAAGGTGGGCGTTGTCACGACGCAGCGCCGCGCTGTCGAGGACGCGTTGGACGACGAGCAGGGTCTCGTCCCACGAGAGCGGCTTGGTGAGGTAGTCCGCGACGCCCCGTCGCATGGCCCGCACCGCACTCTCCACCGTGCCGTGGCCGGTCATGACGATGATCGGCGTGCTCGGTGATCGCTCGAGGATCGCGTCGACGAGCGCCTCACCGTCGAGCCCGGGCATGCGGATATCGGTCAGGACCAGGTCGGCGCCGATCTTGTCGAACACCGTCAGCCCCTCCGCGCCGTCGCGCGCGAGGCACACGGTGTACCCGGCCTCCTTCAGGCGGTACTCGGCGATCCGGCGCAGGGCAGCATCGTCCTCCACCACGAGGATGTGCGCTCGCTCGGTTCGATCGGCGTCGTCCACTCGGCGCACTCTACTCGCCGCGCCCGCTCGGGCCGGATGGATCGTCCGTGCCATGCGGGGACCGTCGCCGGGAAACCAGGAACGCGACGGACCCCGTCGTCAACGTCGTTCGCTTCGGTGACCGATAGACACTGAGGAGTCGACTCCGCGACTGCGGTCGCACGCTCAGGGGAATGAACACGGTGCGGAACACCGCTCGCGGCCTCTCGATCATCGAGCTGATGATCGTCGTCATCGCCCTCACGGCCCTGGTGGCCGTCGCCATCCCGCTCTTCCTCGGGATCCGCCACGGCTCCAACGAGTCCGCGGCCATCGCCACGATGGGCAAGATCCACGCGGCTCAGGCACAGTTCCAGATGTCGGCGGTGATCGATGTCGATGGCGACGGTGTCGGCGAGTTCGGCTACTTCCGTGAGCTCTCCGGCAAGACCGGGCTGCGCACCGACGAGCAGGGCACGCCGGGTGAACTGATCGCGGAGCCGCTGCTCCCCGAGGAGTTCAAGGGCGCCACGGGTGCGGACATCAACCGCGTCACCATCTCGGGCTACGAGTTCTACATCTACCTGCCGCGGGAGAACGGGCACGGGACCGAGAACCCGGCGACCGGCGGGTTCACGCACGACCACGTCGACACCGATCTCGCGGAGACGACCTGGTGCGCGTACGCCGTCCCGGTGGAGTACGGCGGCTCTGGCAGCCGCCTGTTCTTCGTCAACCAGAAGGGCGACCTCACGAGCAAGGACGACGCCGACTGGCACGCGAACTGGTGCGGCGGTCAGGCGCTCGCGTTGGGCGGTCACTGGAACAGCATGACCGGCGCCGTCGCCATCGGGACGAAGGGCCGCGACCATCAGGTGTGGACGCGCGTCGAGTAGTTGCCGGCCCTCTCGCCCGAGGTCGCCACGCCTTCGTGATCGAAGCGAGCTAACCGTCGTCGGACGGCGCACGATCCACGTGGGGAGACTCGCGTAGCACGCGCAGCAGCCGATCGGCCGTCGAGCGCACCCACGCGCTCTCGTGGAGCAGCGCGTCCTCGAGCTCCTGTTGCGTCGGGATCGGACGCCCTGCCTGGCCGAGTCGCAGTCCCCGCTCGACGTGCGCGACCTGATCCTCCTGGCCGACATCGTCGGCCTCGACCCGCGCGACCGGCCCGTGGGGCGGACGCGCGCCGCCGGGAGTCAGTGCGAACAGAGCGCCGCCCTCCGAGATCCACTGTGTCGTCTCGGCGATGGCGACGGTGCCGTCGGTGAGTTCGTGGAGCCAGAGGTGCTCTCGCTCGCGTCGGCGTTCGGGGATGAAGAACGCCCCACCCTGTCCCCCGTAGCACTCCTCGACGTGCAGCACCGCGATCCGCTCGTGGAAGAGCCCGTCGGTCTTCATCTCACCGATGCCCTGCCGGTCGTCGAATCCGGGAAGGAAGAGCGCTCGGAGCTCGCGGCCGGTGCGCGAGGTAAGGCGGTCATGGACGTGCACCGGAGTCGAGAAGAAGAGGGCGAGGCCTCCCATGAACACCGATGCCACGAGCACGACGAACGTGAGAGCCAACACGGGCGCGATCGGACGCGTCGTGCGCACCAACCAGACGGTCCCTCCGATCCATGCGCCGAGCAGCACGAGGCGAGCGCTCCAGAGCCCGAGATTGGTCAGGACCAACGCATCCCCGGTCGGCGACCAGCGTCCCGTCGTCAGGTTTCCGAACAGCAGCGTGAGCCCGAACAGCGCGGCCCAGACGAGAAGGCACACGCCCCACGCCCGGATCAGCGGCCGCTTCCACGGCTCCTGAGCCGGGATGCGCGGGGCGGGTTGAGTCATGCTCACGTCGAACGAGCGTACGGGGACGAGTCGGACGTCACTCCAGAGATCAGCGGACAGCGACCTCGGTGGGTCGTTACGTTGATGGAATGCGCTGTTCGATCGTTCTGGCCTGTGTGGTGGTTGGCGTTCTCGCGACGGGCGCGTCCGCCGGGACGTCCGCCGCGGACCGCGCGAAGTTGTGGGCCGATGGCGTCGAGTTCGTCAACGCCGTCCATGCCGAGGACCCGGGCAAGACGGTCGAGGCCGACCTTGCGCAGAAGGTCCCGGCCAGGGCGCGGAAGTCGCTCGAGCGGCTGCTGGATCTCGACGACGACGAAGAGGGGCTCGCGGACGCGCTGCTCGTGGCGGGCGAAGCGGCGTGGGATCTCGACCTCGCCGACGACTTCGGCCGCGTGCGCGAGCGTCTCGCCGCCGTCGCGCCCGACCGCGTCGAGGAGCTGGGTGTGCTCGTCTCGCGGGACCGCTTCGTCGTGCGCGGCGTCGGCGGGCTCGGAGCCGAGTACCTGGCGAACTTCGCCGACGTGTTCGACACGATCCTCACGGGCTACGACAAGGTCTTCGGCTTCGCGGAATGGAGCAAGGTCCCGGGCAAGAAGCTGCGCGTGCGCGTCCGTCTCGTGCCGAAGATCACGCGGCCGCCGCACTTCGCGCCGCAGTTCAAGTACCACTCGGAGATCGACTTCCCGGTGGCCGATGCGAGCGCGTTCAACTCGCCGACTCCGGACGGGAAGTTCCTGTTCTACGGACTGTGTCACGAGCTCGGTCACGTGATCGCGATGTGGGGCAATCGCCAGGACCAGGCGGATCACCACGCGTGGGCCCACTACACGGGCGTCGTGCTCGTCGAGCATCTCGCGAAGTCAGCCGGCAAGAAGAAGCACATGAAGCCGCTGCGCGACGTGAAGTGGCGCTCGCTCGAACTCGATCGGAAGACGATCGAGAAGGACGGGACCGAGCCATCGACCAAGGACCGCGCGGGCGTCATGGCCCTGCTGCTCGCGCTGCACGACGCGGTCGGCCCCGAGAAGATCGGCGCGGCCATCAACCACCTCGATGCAGAGGACAAGCGACTCCGGATCAACCGCGTTCGCTACTACACGTTCGCGGAACTGCGTGACGGCCTGCTGGCCGTGTGCAAGTCGAAGCGTGACAAGAAGCGCGTGCGTGCCCTGCTCGACTGATCGGCTGCTCGACTGATCGCCTGCTCGAGTGGGCGCCAGTTCCCCTACTGAACCGGCGCTACTCGATCTCGAACGCGACACGGGGTGCGTCGGTACCGGTGCCCGTCACGGAGAACACCATCTCGCGCGCGTCCTCGCCGGGGATCACGGCGCGAGCGGTGTACGTACCGACGGGCAACGTGACGGTTCGGTAGTTCCACGCGCGCAGGTCGGAGAGTGCCCAGACAACCGTGCCCAGATCGTTCACGATCTCGAGCCGCCAGCGCCGCATCTCGTCCGCGAGCTCGACGCTGATCGTCGCCTCGGTGCCGTTCTCCCACGGCAGTCGCTCGGTCTTCAACGAGAGGATCACGCTGTGGACCGGGACGACGGCGACGTCGAGATCGCCGACGCTCTGATCCGTCGCCACCGTGATCGCGCGCACACCGGCGGACACGTGCTCGCCGTCGAAGCGTGTTCCCGCCCGAACCTCGTCGGTGCGGGCGTTCACGCGCAGCTCGTAGTCACCAGCGGCGAGCCCCGTCACGCGGAACGCTCCGTCGGGAGAGACCTCACCGACCGCGTTGCAGCCGCCGCCGATGCGCCGAGCGGTCACGCTGTCGCCGGGAGAGGTGCCCGGCGGGAGTCGCAGGCGTCCGGCGAGCGTCGCGCCACGGCGCAGCCGGACGACGGGCAACGTGAGCGTCTCGCCCGCGACGACGCGTACGTCGGTCAGGGTCTCGGGCACGTAGCCGGGCGACGTGAGATGGAGCGTGTACGATCCGCTCGGCGCGCCTCGGAAGTCGACGGCGCCCGGGGCGGTCTGTCGCCCGCGCGCCGTCCGCACGTTCCACGCGCGCAGCCGGGCTGCGACGACGTTCGGCGCCGTGCCGTCGGTGCCGTCGACGACACGCAGCCGGAGATCGCCACGACCGTCGTCGGGGATCTCCAGGCGGGGCGAGTCGGCCGCAGTGACACCGTGGACGACGGCTTCGACGGACCCGATGCCGTTCGTCGCCTCGACCTTCGGCACGATCGCGCGCGCTCGCAGCGACCACGGCCCGTCGCCGAGGTCCGTGAACGTGAACACGCCGCCCGGTCCCGAGCGCACCTCGGACACGGGCTCCGTCAGCTTCGAACCGCGCGGCCGCGCGGTGACGCGCGCCCCGACCACGGGGCGACCGGTGGTGGCCACGACGCGGCCGGTCAACGGGATCGGGGCGGCGAGGACCACCGTGGTCTGCGGCGGGTCGTCAGGGTCGGCCTCGATCGGCGGCGACTCGATGGACGCGTACCCCGCCGCACGGATGATCCGCCGGAACGGCGCGGCAGATTCACCGATCTTTCGCCACGTGAACACGCGCAGGCGCCCGTCGGGTCCGCTCCGCCATCGACTCAGGCGCGCCGTCTTACTGACCGAAGCGCCAGAGATCGGTCGTCCGGCGCTGTCGACGATGAGCAGGTCGGCGGCGGCGTCGGAGGTCGTGGTCGGCGTGCCGGGTAGCGTGCCGCAGTGCAGGCGATCGAACGGGGTCTGCTCCTCCATCTCGCCGTTTCCGGCCGACAGCAGGAAGTCGGTGCGAGCGGAGAGCTGGGAGAAGACATCCTCGTACGCCGCCCGGTGCCCCTCCGGCGGGTGCGCCTCGACGCGATACGAGGCATAGCCGCTCGGGTCCCACGATTGCAGAGCTGGCACGGGGCCGAGCCGGTACTCGCCGTCCGCGGCGCTGATGGTCGTCGTCAGCGCCCCCGTCGGACCGACGTCGCGCATGCCGATGCCGTTCGGGCGCGCGACGTAGCCGAGCAGCGGATCGCCGTGGAGTTCCATGCGTACGCCGCCGAGCGCGGCCCCGCCCGGTGCACCAGCGACGCGCCCTCTCAGGAAGACGGGTTCGCTCAGCCGTAGCTCGTGTTCGACGACGGCGGGAGCAGCATCCTCGAAAACGTCGCTCGTGCGGATCAAGCGCAGCGCATCCTCGACCTCGACCGTCAGGAGCCAGCGCCCGGCGCTCGTGCTCTCCGCGAGATCCTCGCCGCTCGGGACGTCGCCGATGTCGTACCGACCGGACGCATCGGTGACGGCCACCCGCTCGACGACGCAGGCATCCAGGGCGATCAGCCATCGCACGGACGCGCCGGCGACGAGTGCGCCGTGCTCATCGCGCACCGTGCCCGCGAAGTGGCGCGGGCGACGTAGAGCAATCGTGATCGTGTCGCCACGCCGGACGCCCGTCACGACGCGCGGGGAGTGACCGGGAGCCTCGACGAACAGGTGCGCCACCGCAGAACCGACCGGCAGGTCGATGCTGCCGCTCGTCCCGGAGGCTTCGGACACGTCCTCCTCGAGGCTGCCGTTCAGCCGGAGGGCCGGTCGCGTGATGTCGTCCGCGTAGGCAACGACCCGTGCTTCGCCGACTGCGGCGCCGTCCGCCCCGACGATCGAGTACGTGGCTTGGCCCGCGGGCCACGAGTGCCGCACGGGTGGCGGTGCCTGTACCGATGCACTCGAGCCGCCGCAGGCCGACGCGAGAATCGCCACCGCAGCCAGCACGGACGCTCTGAAGACGCTTCCCATCGCCAGAGCCTACCCGCACTCGAAGGATCGCGCAGGGGCGTGCACCTCGGTGCTCGGTCGGGTTAGCGTGGCGCGATGCTCGCCTCCGTAGAGATCCGCCGCGCCATCGCCGCCGACATCCCCGACCTCGTCCGGCTCTGGCACGAACTCGCGGAGTATCACGCCAGCATCCTGCCCGATCTGGCGCCGAGCGCGGGAGCCGCCGACCTGATGACCGCGCGACTCTCGGACGGGCTGCCATCCGGCAAGTGGGTCGCGTTCGTGGCGCTCCACGCCGGAGCAACCATTGGGTTCCTGACGCTGCGTCCGGTCGGTGTCTCGCCGCTCTTCGACGGACGGAAGAGCGTGCACATCACGGATGCGGGCGTCACCGCCTCGCACCGCGGTGAGGGCGTCGCGACCGCGCTCTGGAACGCAGCGGAAACCTGGTGCCGGGCCGAGGGCTTCGAGCAGGTGGAACTCGGCGTCGTCGTGGGCAACGACGGTGCGCATCGTTTCTGGACGAAGCTCGGCTTCACGCCTCAGTTCTCGCACCTGAAGCGCGCGCTTTGACACACGATGCGACAGAGCCGCCGACTTGCCTCCAGCGAGCCGAGCCTTCGACCGCCGGCGACCCTGCGCAACTCGTGTGAGTTCGGTGGCGACGCCGTCACGAGCGGAAGGAGGCCCGGTCGATCGCGCTGCACCTCATGAACGCAGTCCCGATCGGCGACGGGCATCGCCACGGATCGAGAACGACGGGCGAGGAGTCCGCCCGCCAGACATTCCGCGGAATTCGGAAGAGCGACCGCGCTACTTCATGCGCCCGAGGCGCTCCCGCGACTGTCCATCGAAGAAGCGCGCGAGGCTGCTCGAGTCCCGCTCGACGGCGACGCCGAGGCGTCGGAGCATGCGGCGTGCCTGCTCGGGATTCTCCGCGCCCTGCGCGAAGGCCGAACCGTTCAGCAGCGAGTGTCGGGCGCGATCGGACCCGTCGCCCGCCGCCTCGGCGATGGACTCCATCTCGTTCGCCGCCGCGGCGCTGTCCCCACCGTAGTGGAGCGCCCACGCGCGCTGGTAGCGGGCCGACTGTCCCCGCTCGGTGTGGTAGCCCGCGAGCTCGATGAGGCGATCGAACGTCACGCGCTCGACAGAGTGATCACCGAGGTTGCGGTGCGCGATGCCGAGGCCGAAGAGCGCCTCGTCCAGCGTCTCGACGATGGGGTCACGATCGACGAGCGTCTGCCACGCCTCACGCGTAGCGCGGAGCGCGTCACGCGTGTTGCCGCCCTTCGCGAGGCCGCGCGCGTGCTCGAGCAGTTCGGAGTCGCTGAGCGTGGACAGGTCGATCGGCTCGACCGGCTCGGGCACCTCGGTCACCAGGGACAGGTCGATCGGATTCCCGCGCTGAGGATCGACCGTGAAGCTCAGATCGATGCTCTGCGCCCCCACCGCCACCTGCTCGCTCCACGCGCCCAGCGCCAACGTGGCGGTCGTCTGTGCTTGCGCAGTCTCCCGTGCACGGGTCGGCGCAACGCGCTCGACGCGTTCGACACGCACGCGGGGCCGATCACGCCGAGCGAGCAGTTCCTCGAGCTCGTCGATCCGGCGCTGGAGACGTTCGACCTCCGGTTCGGCGACGGCCGGGACGGCTTCGGCCGTCGCGACATCGATCTCGCCAGGCGTCTCCACGGAGAGGACCTCCGACGCGACCCAAGCACCGCCGACTCCGACGGCGAGGATCGCGATGGATGCGGCGGTGAGCTTCGTGACCTTGGCCATGACGAGGGCTCCTTGGATCGGTGCGACGGACGTCGAGTGGTGCGAGACGAGCGCCAGCGGTGCTGCCAGCGCAAGCAAGGGATCAGCTTCGGGGGGGATCGATGCGCGGAGATGACGGATTGCCGTGCGCAGGCGCGAGCGTGTGGTCTCGAACGGCGTCTGCATCCGCGCGGCGACCTGCGGCACGGTCAGGCCCTCGTAGAAGCGCAGGAGCACGGCCGAACGCAGTGGCTCCTGCAGCGCGAGCACGGCGCGCGTGACGGATGCCGCGACCTCGGATTCGGCAGCCAGGTCGTCGGCCGGCCGCCCATCGGCGATACGGATGGCCTGTCGCTCTCGGCGCAGCCGTCGACTCTGACTGCGGGCGTCGCGCCGCACGAAGTTGCGGGCGACCGTTCCGAGCCACGCGCGCGGGCTGGAGGCATCGACGGGGGGAGAGGCGAGCGCGGCCAGCCAAGTCTGCTGCTCGACGTCCGCGGCCGCATGACCATCCCGCGTCAGGGCCCGGGCGAGGCGTTGCAGCCACTCACGATGGCGCAACAGCTCGGCGGCGCTGGGTGCAGGCGGCGGGTCGGGTAGGTCGGACATGGGGCTCTCCGCGATCGGAATCCCACGGGACACCGATTCGGGTGACGCCATTCTGCGGGATTCGCCCGTGCCGCGATGCCTTCGTGTCTCAGTCGACGCTGAAGACGACGTCCTTCGGCTGCGTCAGCTTGTACGCAGCCTTCACCTGGCCCAGGCCCGAACCGCGCATGCGCAGGCGCACGGTCCACGTGCCAGAGACGTCGAGCACCGTGTCGACGAGGAGCGAGCTGCCCTTCACCGACGTGATGTCACCCGTCGCGCGCGGGAGGCCGTTCGGATCGAGCAGCGCGAGAAGGTCGATGGTCAGTTCGGTGCGCTTCGGCGGCGATGCCTTGAGCCGCAGTCGGGCGCCCTGGAGGACCCCGATCGGGATCTCGATGATGTCGCCGCTCACGGCCTCGTCGAACGCGAGCTTGCCCTTCTTCGGCGGCTTGATCTTCGGCGAGGCGAGAAGCTGCGTGTCGCCACCGTCGTCGGACCCCACGACGGCGAAGTAGCGACCGGTCGCGGGCACCGTCGCCTTCAGGCTCGCCTTGCCCTTGCGCGCCTTGATCTTCGCGCCCTCCACGGGCAGTCCGTCGGGGCCGATCAGGATGGCACGCAGCAAACGCTTCTCCCGCTTCTTCGCGGTGCCGAAGCCGATCGAGATGGAGCTCCCTGCCAACGCGTCGACGAACACGCCACACGCCGAGTCCCCGGCAGCCAGGTCGACCGGCGTCTTCTTCGCCGGCAGCGGTACGCAGACGACGGCGAGCGCGCCGCCCTCGTGCTGCGAGCCGGCCACGTCGACACCCGTCAGGAGGAACGGGCTCGATCCTGCGGTCGTCGCCGAACCGGTGAAGCGCAGTGCGTCGCCCGCGACGCCGATGCCGTCCGGCAGCACCTGCCCGCCCGAGAGCTCGATCGCAAACGGCTCCGTGCCGCCGTCGGTCGTGCGGAGCAGATCCGTGGTCTTCGCGATGGCGAACGGCATGAACTCACCCAGATCGAACGTCAGCGGCGGGTTGATGACGACGCGATGCTGCACGAGCGACCGATGCTCGGGCGATCCGGAGTCGACGGCCTCGAAGCTGAAGTCGAAGGTCCCGACGGTGCTCGGCGTGCCCGCTGCTCGCAACGTGACGGGATCGAAGAAGATCCCCGGAGGGATCGCGCCGACCGTGATCGTCGCGTCGACCGGAGCGATCCCGCCCACGAGCGTGAAGTCCTGCTCGTACGGGAAGTCGACCGTCCACGACTTGAACGGCGTGCGGTCCAGCACGAGCGGCTCGAACGTCTGGAGCGTGTAGTCCGGAATGGCGTCACCGGCAACGTGGTTCACGTGCAGCCGATACGTCCCGGCCGCCAGCGCGCCAGTGGACACGATGATCGGCCCCGTGCCGGCGTCGACCTTCCCGACGACGAGACTGCCGCCCAGCGTGCGCACCTCGAGTTCCACCGTCGAGATGAACGTGAAGCGGGGGAACGTCAACTCGACGTCCATCCGATCGACGGGCGCCGGCACAACGATGTCGAACCAGTCCTCGTTCTCGGGGGTGAGAGCCAGACCCGACGCGACGTCGCCGAGCTGACCGAGGTCGCTCGACTCGCCAACGTCATCGTTCGGCTCGTGCACGTCGTCCAGCAGAACGCCGTTGCCGATGAGCACACGCGACACCGCGGAGGCGTCGAGTCCAACGTCGCGCCACGCGAGCAGGAAGTCGGAGGCGGTCAGCGCCGCGTCTGCGAACTCGATGGTCTGGAGGACGCGGTCGGCTCCGCCGTTCGAGGCATCGACCCGATCGATGTTCTCGTTCGCGTCGTCGAGCAGGTCGTAGAGGGCGGCCGCAACGGCGCCAGCGACGTTCGGACCACGCGTCACGGTGAGCGTCGGATCCTCGAGATCCCAGGTGGTCGCCGCAGTCGCCCCGGTGGCGTCGATCCAGTCTCGGTCGCCGGTGATGGCCGCGAAGAAGGCGTGCCCGAAGCCGACGGCAAACGCGTTCTCTTCCGTGCTCGCCGAGTCGAACGTGTCGTCGACGGCCTCGCTGGGACTGGCGGCGAGCGTCGCGAGCACGTGGCGCGCGTACGTGCGGATGACGACGCTGTCGTCCCACGTGTCATCGTTCGTGGCGGCCGGCCCTGCCACGGTGAGCGTCGGGGTGGCGGGACTGACCGCACGCGCGTACCGCGTTACCGTCAGCACTGCTGGATCGTACGTGACCGCGAGCTGCGGAATGGGAGCCGTGGAACGCGTCGTCACCCAAGCATGCGCGCGCTCGATCGCGACCGCAACGTGCGCCGGGCCGCGGAACGCCCCGGTCGGATCGTCCGTGGCGTCGATTGTCTGCACGCCCAGCGCCGAGTCCGTCGTCGGAGGGATGTTCGTCGCCACGGCCTGACGCACCGGTCCGGCCGTCTCGTTCGCCTGAACGACGCACGCGGCGCCCTGCGGCGTGGCGACCACCGTCAGGTTCCCGCCGTCGTACCCCGCTTGCGACGAGAACACGAAGTCACCGTTCGTATCGGTGATCGTGGTCGCCATCGGGAGACCGCCGGGCTGTTCGAGCGAAAGCCGGATGCCCGCCAGCGGCGAGAGCGCCGTGTCCGTGCCAAGACCGTTCGTCGTCGGCGTCCGCTTCTCGTACTGCACGCGCCCCGAGACCTCGATCAGGCGGGGGTCGAAGCGGAAGTCGTTGCCCGGATGCCCGTTCTGCGAGCGGACGTTCTCCTCGGGGGTGACCCAGCGCGGATCGACCCCGGGCGCGACCATCCCCACCGTGTAGTTGAGCGACACCCACGTGGTGGGCGCGGCGTCCGGCTTGTACGCGAACTCGATGCGCCCCGATGTCTCGTAGAGCTTCACCTGGAACGTGATCTTCGCGCCGGTGTTGTTCGTCACCGCGACGTTCTCCCAGGAGAAGATCGCGCGGCGGTTCGGTGCGGTGCCGGCTGTCCAGGTGACGGCATTCGAACCGTCGACGTTGGCGAGGCGCTCCCACAGCGGTGCACACACACCATCGCCGGTGTTCCCGGCCTGGATCTGGGACGGCAGCGCGTTCCACGTGAACGAGTTCGCGTTCGACCCGAACTGCACGTACCCGAACGTCGTGACCCAGACCTCGTCGTAGGTCAGACCGAAGAACGGGAAGTCGAACGGCAGTTCCTGCGTGACGCCTGGCTTCTGGAGCCCCGCTGAGTTCAGACCGAGGCCGGTCGCCGTTGCCGGGGGCGCCTCGTAGAGCCCGTTGGTGACGGTCGTCGTGTAGTCGTTCGACCCATCGGCGGCCCGCGCGTCGCTCGCGCCCAGGAACCCCGCGGCGAGCAGCGCCAGCAAACCGATCCACGTCCTCGTGCGACCGAGCATCCCGCCCCCTTTGCGAGCAGCGGGACCGCACGGCGTCACACCGCGCATGCGCGATGCCACCCCCAACGATTGCCGCTCGACGATCCGTGTTCCCCTCGACTTCCGCGACTCAGCCTAGGTGGCCGGGGCAGGCTGTCAACGCAAGACGACGCCCAGCGAGAGGCTCCGGTCACATGCTTCGGAGCCTCACTCCACGCGGATCACGAGTTCGTTCGACGTGAGGTACGGCGAGCCGGCGGCGTCCGGTTCCAAGTCCATGTCGGGCGGCCACGTGAGGGTCCAACGAACGCGATGCACTCCGCGCGCTAGCGTGTAGGCCGTGACCTCGTAGTTGTAGTCCAACTCCGGACTCTCGAGGATCGCGCCGTCGTAGACGGAGGGCCCTCCGTCGCGCGGCGTCACCAACGCTCCGTCGATGCTCTCCCCGAAAATCGCTTTCGGACCCATGACATAGACCGTCAAACCGGGGCGCGTCGCCTCGTACACGTGAATGACACGGATCTCCTCGCCGGCTTGGTAGGTGTCCTTCGCGGTCAGGATGGTGATGCGCTCGCCCGGCGCGTTGAGCGGTCCCTTCACCTTGGAGTGGGGATAGGCCTTCGCAACGGCGACGTCCCCCGCCGGAGCGTCGACGATGTCGCCGTTCCGGCGCGCGTAGAGCCCGCCCCACCGCAAGCGGTACTCGGGGATCGGGCCGGCGTCGAGATCGGGGTGGGTCGCCGGCTCCACGACGACGGTCATCGGCTCGGGAGACGGCGCGACGGGGCACTGGGCGTCTGACGCGACCGGTGTCGCGCACGAGGCGACGAGCAGGGCGGCAACGGCGGCGGCGAAGCTCGGGATTCTCGACATGAAGGGCCTCTCGAAGGACGTGCTCGGGTCGCACGCACATCTCTGTAGACGCGTAGCTCGCTCCGCGGTTCGCGCATACCCCGGAACCGGCGCTGAACTCTGTCGGCAGCCGACCGCGATCCCTTGTTCAGAGATCCTGGATGCTGATGCCCTTCACGAACTTCTCCCACTGCCGCTGCATCGTCGCGAAGTCCACCTTGCCGAAGTGCTTCGCGAACGAGTCCTTGTCGCCGCGCGCCATGTGCACGTCGATCAGCAGCTGCATCATCGGCTTGCGATACGCGCGGTCACCGCCGTGGAGCAGGAAGTAGGTCAACGTGGTCGCCACCCAGTACTCGTGCACCTCGTTCAGATTCGGCTTGAACTCGGCGAAGTACGTCTCGAGCGGACCGACGCTGTCGAGGTTGCCCATCGTCCAGGCAAAGGGGCCCGGCTCGAAGCCGGTGCCATACGGCTCCTGCGCGAGTCGTTTCAGACGCCAGCCGGACTTCGACGGCTGGTGCGATCCGAGAAACGTCGCGATGCCCTCGGAGACCCAGTCGATGTTGCCGCCGACCCCCGCGCCGTCGGCCATCGCCGACTCGTAGAGGAGCTGGTGCGCGACCTCGTGACGCACGTCTCGGAGTATGGAGACCCAGCCGATGTTGGTGCCGGTCGCCACGCTCTTCGGCTCGAACGTCAGGAACACCGGGCAGATGCCGCCCGTGCGCTGGACGTACAGCGCCGAGGCTTTCGATCTCGCGGAGCCGGGGTCGTAGTCGGTGAGGCGCGCGGTGTAGTCGACCTGCGTCCGGGTGAGGAAGATCGGGAGCAGTTCGTTCGGCTGCGTCCACGCCCACTCGCCGTGGAAGTAGTCGATGACGAACGCGCGGAACGAACGCACGTAGTGCGACACGCGCTTCGCATCGCGCAGCGACATTGTGGTCTTCACCTGCTGCACGCCGTCGTCGACGAGCCACGGGTCGGACCACTTGGCGTGCGCCTCGTCGAGCTTCTTCACGTCGTCGGCCGAGACCCACGCACCGTCCCAGAACTCGTCGCCCTTCTCCCAGCGCTCGACGTCGACGCTTCGCGCCCAGAGCAGGTACGGATCGAACCACGTGAGGTCGAGAGCTTCGAACGGCTCGTCGTCGAGATGCGTGACCGCCACGGTGGCAAGCTGCGCGAGCTCCTCGGGCCACTCCGCCTTGGCCCATGCGTCGAGTACGGGTACGAACAGGTCCGAGCACGCGGTGTGCGCCTTCTCGATCGCGGCCTCGGCCTTCTCCTCGACCGCCTCGGGCGTCTCGTCGGTCTTCTTTCGCAGTTTGACCAGTTCCTTCGCGGCCTTGGCATGGGACGGGTCGAGATGCAGCGCGACCCGGATCTCGCCGCGCGCCTCGTCGTAGGCCTTCATGCCCGCGAGAGCCTTCGCAGACTTCAGGAGCGTCGCGATGCACTTCTTCGTCGCGGCCGCCTCCTTCTTGCGAACGGCCTTGACGGCCTTGTTGTTCGCGTGGGCGGTGCCGGCCAGCAGGGCGACGAGGCACACGATCCCCAGGGCTTGGATGAGCTTCATCGAACGTCCTCCGGTCGGTTGGACGCCGTAGCGGCCCTCTCCGTTCTCCGCAGCGTAGACTTCCCTGCGGCATGAGCGGTCCCTTCGACTTCCTCGACCCCGGTCCGCTCGTCGACGGCGACCTCGAGCTGGTGCTCTCGAAGCGCTTCGAAGCCGACCCGGAGATGGGCCTGGTTCCGGCGTACGTGTTCCACATGCGGCGGCCGGGTGATCCCACGAAGCTCGGCCGGATCGCACTCCGCATCGGCAGTACGCGCCACCTGACGCATCACGCCGGGCAGCTCGGCTACACCGTCGAGCCCGAGGCGCGCGGCCACCGTTTCGCCGCGCGCGCGATCCGACTGGTCCTGCCGCTCGCAGCCCGACACGGCCTGGACCCGATCTGGATCACGTGCCGCCCGGAGAACGCCGCCTCGGTCCGCACGCTCGAGATCGCGGGCGCCGAGTACGTCGGCACCGAGGAGATCCCGGAAGACTGCGAGATGCGCGAGAAGGACTACGAGAGCGTGCGCCGCTATCGGCTCTCGCCACCGCTCGGCGATCCGCACTAGCCTCTTCCACCAGAACTCGCCGGGTTCGCGGGCGAGCGGCGCTGGACCGGTGACGCCGGCGCACGCAGATCGCGCCCCGCGGGCTACTCCTCCGAAGCGCGCGCTTCCTTCGACTCGGAAGCCGGCCGGCGCGAGCCGCCGTGGAGCCCCGCGACGATCTCGGTCTCCGTCGTCTCGTACATCTCGAGCTGCCCGGCGTCGAGCAGATCGGCGACCTCCTCGGTCCGCTGCCGCCCCAGATCGCGCATGAACTCCATCGCCTTCTCGCGCGCGGCGGGACGCTCGGACTCGGGCAGGTCGCGCATCTCCGCGAACTGCGCCCGCAGTTTCACACCGTTATCGAGCGAGCGCTTCCAGATCCCCTGGAGCTCCTTGGTCTGTCGCTCGTCAAGGTTCGCCTTCCGCGCGAACATGCCGATCGAGAAGCTCACGAACGTGCGGCGGTCCTGCGCCTCGCGCTTCGCGATCTCCACAGCAGCGGCCTTCTGGATGGCCTGCTTGCCCTTCTCGGTCGCGAGGATCGTGCCGACGGTTGCGCCGTCCTCGAGGATCGGCTCGCCGTCGACACTCGTCAGCGGCTGGTCCGCACCCAACGCCACCGGCTCCGTCGGATCGCCGCCGAGCGCCCCTGTCGTGGTCGCCGGCGCCGGAGCTGCCCGCTTGCTCGCTGCGTCGCGACTCAGCGCATCGATGCGACGCGCCTGACGCCGCACCTCGGTCTGCAGCGACGCGTTGGACTCAGCGAGGCCCTCGATCGCCTTCGTCAGTCGCGCGAACTCGGCGGAATTCGGGTCCGGTCCGGGTGCGGCGTCGCCACATCCAGCGAGGACCGCAGCGAGAGCCAGGGCGGCGACGGAGCGGACGACGAGGGTGAAACGTCGGGGAGTGTCAATCTGCATGACGACGACGCTAGCCGTTCCGATGAACGGACGCCCAGCGAGAAGCGGGGACCGGGTCGGCGCGAAACTCCGGCCGCCCGCGGCGGGTTCGGCTCCCGGTAGCCTCAGCCGTCCCGTGCACACGGGAGAGGGAGTCGACATGCGCATCCAGACCATCGTCATCGGTCTCGGTCTCGGGCTGGGGCTCGGTCTCGGGCTGGGGCTGGGGCTGGGCCTCGCCGTGCTCTTCGCGGCGCCGGCGGCGTCACAGGACCGACGCGGCAGTCGCTGGGATCGCATGAAGCGCCTCGACGCCGACCGCGACGGCACGTTCGACGAGAAGGACCTCGCGAAGATCAAGGAAGCGGCGGACAAGGACGGCGACGGCAATCTGTCGCGGGCGGAGCTGCTCGCATTCCTCACGCACGCCGACCGGCTCTACATCGTCGGCGCCGACGGCAAGGTGGCGTACCAGGGCGGCCGCGGCCCACGGGGGTTCAAGGTCGACGAGATGGAGACGCGCCTGAAGAAGCTGCTCGCATCCAACGAGTAGGGCGTCGCGCCTGCGCGGCCGACGTCGTGCAGAATGACCGGATGGAACTCCGATCGCATCTGCTCGCCGCCGGGCTCCTCGCCGTCACGGCGCTCGCCGTACTCGCGGCACGCGCCGGTGCCGCACCGTTCACCGGCGCGTTCGACGAGGTCGGGCCCGCACTGGCTGAGGCCGGAACGGATCTCGGCATCTCGGGCGCGCAGCGCAAGGCGCTCGACAAAGCGACCGTCGCGCTCGCGCGCGGCTCGGGGTCTCTCGGCGACGATCTCGGGATCGCGAAGCGCGTGCTCGTCGTCGATCGTCGCTTCCGCGGGCACGTCGATCTGCAGGCCGCACTCGCCGCGATGGTCGACGAGCTGGCGGGTCTCGTCTCGGCGCGTACGGACGATCTCGCGGTCGGCATCGAGACGGCCGTGGACGCCGACACGAAGCTCCTCGCCAAGGCGACCCGCGAGGGCGACCGCGCGCAGTCGGCACTCGATCGCGCCGCCGCCGCGACCTCGCGCAAGAAGGCCGTGAAGGCACTCGCCGACGCATTGAAGCGGACGCTCGCCGGGGAGACGCACTTCGCCGCCGCGACGACTCCGCTGCGGATCGAGGGCGTACCGGAGACGCTCCCGCAGTCCGTACGCCGCACCTTCCGACGTTCGGTCGACGTGTTCGGCATCCACATCCTCGCCACGCGGGGCGTGCCGAAGAAGAAGGTGCTCCACGCTGCCAACGTCATGGCCCAGTACCTGGACAACGACGCCGACGGCGACCCGGACAATCCGGCTGTCGTCGCCGAGATGATCCAGCGGGGCGCAGCGCTCATCATGTTCCGGAACGAGAGTGAGGAGCGTCGTGCGCGACTCGGCGACGACGTCTTCGACTCGCTGCAGCTGCAGAACCTGTTCGCCTTCGAGACGCGCCCCGAGGGCTCGTCACCGGGACGCTTCGACGCAACGCTCGAAGAGGTCCTGCACCTCATCACGCACGTGGGCTACGCGGGCGTCTACCCCGACACGTTCGGCGAGTACAGCTGCATGGTGACGGAGTACGTCTACTGGGGCCTGACGTCCGTCCTCGGCGCGCAGTCCGCGCGACTCGACGAGATCGGCCACGAGTGGCAACTCAACACGCCCGAGCTCGTCGCCGCCGGCGACGCCCCGCTGTTCGCGCTGCTCACCGACCCGCAGTTCGCGTGGCCAACCGTCACGCCGGACGGCCGCTACGCGCCGGGTCGCTGAGCTCGAGTAGCGGCAGGCCGGGCCGGGCTACGAGGACGACCGACGTGGCGTGTCACGCTCGGAGACGTACTGCGGCGGTACGCGCCGCGTGAGCCAGACGCCGTTCGCGGAGACGTAGAACACGTGACGGTCGGCGGCCATCGCTCGGGCGTCGATCTCGAGGAGCACTGGGTCACCGCGGCGGGCGCCGACATCGCGCGCGAGGTCGACGTCGGCGGAGAGGTGCACGTGCTGCCGCTCCTTCGAGACGAGGCCGCGTTCGCGGATCGAGGCGAGGAAGCGAACGACGGTGCCGTGATAGAGCACATGGGGCGGCTCGCGCGGCTCGAGTCCCACGTCGACGTCGACTGAGTGACCCTGAGATGCACGTATGCGCAGCCCGTCGTCCGAGGTCGCGAAGCGCTGTTTGTCGCTTCTCCGCACGACATCCCGGATCGATTCCTCGTCGACCTCGACGCCGGCGGAGCGAAGCCCCACGACGATCGCGGCGATCTCGGCCCAACCCGCACCGTCGAGGGCAACGCCGAATCGACCCGGCTCGTGACGTAAGAGCAGGCTCAAGGCCTTGCTCAGGCGGATCGAGGGGTCAGCCGACACGGCGGCTCCAGCTCCAGCCGACGAGATGGTCGAACAGCTCACGAGCGCGCGGCGAGACGTACGATCCGCGCGCGATGGCCACGTGGTACGTCAGTCGCGGGAGCCCCTGCAACGGGATCGCGCGCACGCCGTCCGGAAGGGGACAGATGTCGTTCACCACGGCGACTCCGAGGCCGAGGCTCGCGTAGTGCACCATCAGTTCCCACCCGCCGGCCTCGATCGCAACCGACGCGCGCGCGTTCGCCTCGCGCAGGGCACTCATCACGGTCGCGTGATGCGGTCGATCGGGGGGCGGCAGGATCAGGTCACAGCCATCGAGATCGGAGAGGCGCAGCCGACGGCGCTCGGCCAGCGGATGCGAGGGCGGCACCACGCACGTCGTCGCCACCGTCGCGATCGGTCTCGTGTCGAGATCCGGCGGGAGCATGTCGAGCGGCGCCACGCCGAGATCGGCCGTCCCGGAGAGCAGTGCCTCGATCGTCTCCTCGCGGGACTCGGTACGCACCCGAACCGTCCGATCACCGTCGGACACCCACGCGCGCAGCGGCGCCGCAAGCAGGTGAAGGTGCGTCGCGCGTCCCCCACTCACGACAACAGGCCGTCGAGCGACGCCGTCCGTGAGCTCTCCTCGCAGGTCCCCCACCTGCCCGAGCATCGAACGAGCGAACGCTGCCACGCGGCGCCCGTCCGCGGTCAGCGCCAGCTCCCGGCCTCGGCGAACGTAGAGCGACACGCCCAGGTCCGCGGCCAGACGCCGGATCTGCTCGTGCAGCGCCGGCTGCGACAGATGCAGGCGCTCCGCGGCGTGCGTGAAGTTGCGCAGTTCGCTGAACGCAACGAATGACTCGAGCCAGTTCAGGCGCACGGTGAACTATCCACGTTTCCGATAGTACCTCGCTTCATGCGAGTTCCCGTTGATGTCTCGCCGCCGTATCAACAAGCCGAAGGAGAGACATCATGGATCACATCGGCATCGACATCGGACGCGTCCTCACCGGCCCCACCGTGGACGGCGTCGCAGACACAAGCTTCCTGGGGACGACGGTAGCGGAAGCGATGCACAGCCCGCCCGCGACTGGCGCGTTCGCGTTCATCGAGGAGCTCGTCCGCCGCTACGACGGGCGCGTCTGGCTCGTTTCGAAGTGCGGCGCCAGCGTGGAGAGGAAGACCAGGATCTGGCTGGAGTTCCAGCGCTTCCACGAGACCACAGGAGTGCCGCGCTCGCACCTGCGCTTCTGCCGCGAGCGACACCAGAAGGCAGACCACGCGCGCGAGCTGGGCCTCACCCACTTCATCGACGATCGCGTGGACGTGCTCCGGCATCTGAGGGGTCTCGTCCCGCACCTGCTCCGGTTCGGCGAGGACGGGGATCCGTGCCCGGCCTGGGCGGTTCCAGTGCGTGACTGGAACGAGGTCAGCGAGTGGTTCGACTCGAATGCGGCTCCGCAGATCGAAGTCGCGCGTCACTGATCCTTCCCGCGGCGCACCGTGCGACGGCAGTACGCTGTGCCGAGCAGGAGAACTCCGATCCACGACCAAGTCGCCACGCATCAACAGATCGGCATCCTCATCGCCGGCGCGCTCGGAGGGTCGATGCTGCTCGGCGGCGCATCCGGGGGCGACCTGTCGACGCCATGGTTGGTCGTGTTCGGCATCGCTCTCGTCGTGGCCCTCATCGTGGTGGTGCGCATGGTGCGATGGCGCGTCATGGCGCTCGACGACGAGCAGCTCCTCGAGACGCTGCGGCAGCGCCGGGAGTGGGGCTGGATGCCGCGGGTCTTTCTTGCGGTGATGATGGGGATGTTCGCGTGGCCGCTGTTCGGGCGGGGGATGTCACTGGCGGAGTTCATGGCGGATGGGGGGCGTAGCGGCGCGGTCCTGGGGTTAGCGACACTCCTGGCCTGGTTGCAGTGGGACCACCATTGGATCGTCGATCGATTGGACGACATCGCCGACGACGGCTGAACCGCCTCGGCACATGCGCATGTCCCGTCCCCCGTCGGCTGCACGCTCGATCCACCGAGTGGTCCCATCCGCGACCAGCTGACCACGCATCGCCAGGTCGGAGCTCTCGTCATCGGAGGGGCGGGGGGACCACTGGTACTGGCTGGGATCGCGAACGGCTCGCTGCCGCGACCGTGGGTCGTCGTGTTCGGCGTCGTGTGGGTCGCCGGGCTCTTCGTCATCGTGCGCGGGGCGCCTTGGGGCGTGATGATGCTCGACGACGACGAGTTGATCGCAGGCCTACGCCGCAGTCTACGGAGGCACTGGCGGGTACGCTGCGGTCTCGGCCTGGTCATCGCGATGCTGGTCGGAGGGATTGCCCTCTCCCCGCTGCCATCTACGCGGTCCTTCGGCACGGGGAGCCCGGCGGACATCGCTCTCTTCCTCGCGACGATCCTCGCCTGGACCGAGTGGGACAACCATTGGGTCGCCGCGCGACTCGCGGAGATCGACGACGGCGACGGCAGCGTGGACTAGATCGCGTCGTCTCGCGTGGTCGTCAGATGCACTACCCTCTCTGCCGCTCAGGAGGGAAGTCCCATTCAAGGTCCGTACGCCACTCATCAACAGATCGGCATCCTCGTCGGCGGCGGGGTCATGGCGTCGATCCTGTATCAGTCGACCCGCGACTGGAACATCGGCCAGGGGTGGTGGATCGCCTTCGCCGTCACCGGAGTCGCGATGGTGCTGTTCATGGCGTGGATCTTTGGGCAACGCATCGTCGCACTCAGTGATCGGGAGCTCGTGGCCGAGTTGCGCAAGCGCAAGCGGCAGCGCTGGCCGAAGCGCATCGTGCTACTCGCGATCCTGATCATCGTCGCGCTCGCGCTGATGGAGCTTGCGCAGTCCAACCCGGCCGACTGGTTCCAGAACGGGATGATCGCCCAGTCGATCGCCTTCACGACGCTCTACGTCTGGTTCGAGTGGGACACCCACTGGACCGTCTCGCGGCTCCGGGAGATCAAGCGCGACGCCTGAGGCGACCGTGCCCGCGGCGCTGCGCGTCAGCGGGTGTCGGTCCACCCGGAGTTGAGGTCGGTGAGCGGCCGGGGCTTCTTCGGTCGTGGCGTGCCGTTGGCGCGCGGCACCACCTGGGTGCGCTCGAGCGTCACGTTGTTCGAGAAGTGGCTCCGCTCCTGAGTCTCGTCCGTCAGCAGGCCCGAGATGACGCTGTCCACGACGTGGACGCGACCGCTGCTGAAGAAGTGCGAGCCCACGAGTTCGACGCGGCTCCGCTCGATCCGCAACGTCGACCCCGATCCGATCTGGTGTACGTATCCTCGGCCGGGGTTCCGTCCGAACCCGTCCAGCACCTCCGAGTCGCGGAGCACGATGAGCGCGCCGGATCCGTGACGCAGCGCGGTGGATCCGCCGGCACCCGAGTCCCAGCGCACGAGACGCACACGATCGATCAGAGCGACGCGTGCGCTGCCCAGTCCGAGATTGCCGGAGCCGAGATCGAGCGTTGCGTCGCGCACCACGACAGCCTGTGACTTCGATGCGCCAGAGATTCGCAGGAGCGTCGCGTCGCGACCCTGTCCGCGCACGATCAACGGGCCGCGGTAGCTCGCCACGATCTGACTGAGGTTCACGTTGTGCATGCCCGCCGGGAACACGACCGCAACCGGTCCGATCGTCCCCTCCGGCACCGTGCCCGCCACACCATCGACGACGTGAGCGTCTGACTCCTTGGGAACCATGCCGATCTGCCACGCGAGGCGGGCCGCATGGACGTCCGTAACTGGGACCTCGACCGACTCACAGCCGACGAATCGGACGCCTGCGGGCGGGCGATCCAGAGGGACCTTGACGTTCTCGAAACGACAATCGTCGAAGACATAGGTCGCCTCGCTGCCGGAATCGAACACGGAGCGAAGGGGCCCGACGAACACGCAGCTCTCCAGCCGAGCGAGAAGGCCGCTCCGCACGCGAAACAGGTTCCCGCTTCCGGGACTGCGACCGTAGCCGCCCTCGAAGCGCGTGTCGGTGGCGAAGAGGGCAGCGGTCCGACACGCCAGCATGACCGAGCCGCCGGCTCCCATGTCGAAGCCGATCACGCGACAGCGCTCGAACCGGATGGTCGTCGGATCGGAGCCGCGATGGTCCGTCAGATAGTCGTCGGCGGCATCAACGGTGAGGTCGCGGAACGTGAGACTCCGCACCTCGCGACTGGCATTGAACTCGTTGAACGCAACGATCGTGCGATCGCGACCCGCGCCCTCGATGACGATGTCAGCCGGGAACGCGCCGCTCCGACCCCAGTCCGAAACGTTGAGCGAGTGGAACCCGGGCGGGAAACGCAGCACCGAGCCCGGCTCCGGCACCGTTCGCCCGTCGAACGACGAACCGTCGATGTCCGGGCCCTCAACGTGTCGTTCGAAGTGGGCCGCGAACGCGACCGGATCCTCGACGAGCGTGAACGGGTGCGTCTTGGCGGAGTCGAGGGACCGAAGGAGTTCCATCGTTCCACCGAGCGCCTGATCGGCGAGGAACGCGCGTTCCTTGCGGATCTCCTCGGCGATAGCGCGGGCTGCGCTGGCGGCGGCGTTCCCATGCGCCCGCGTCGCCGCCACGCGCAGACCGTCGGCCCGTGCGTTCGCGTCGCTCTGCTGAGCGACGGACGCATCGAGAACGAGCTGCAACAGAACCTCCCCGGCGGTCCGAGCGTCGCCCGATGGCTGGAACGTGACCGCAGTCCCTTCGCGGCGACGCCTCGAGGTCTTGCCCGGAATGTCCCCGGCGCGATCGGACTCCGCACCCTCGCCAGATGACACGAGCCCCGTCGTCGCGGGAGGCCGATCGGCGTCGGCCGCTGGCGGCGTCGTCACGCGCCCCGCCAGGAACGAGAGAGCGCCAACCGCCACGACGAGCGCGGCGATCAGCAGAGGACGGATAGCGGCGTGACCGGACATCGACTCCAGGGTACGGGGTCGCTGCGCGGTTGACCGAACCCCGGGCGAACCTGCGACGAGGACTTCGGCGCGACACTCGCGCAGTCCGCGGTTGACCGAATCCGTCGGAGACGTGGCGCGGCCCGAACGCGTAATCTGCGGAGATGAGAGGGAGGGGCGCTGCGCGGGAAGGACCGGCACTGACGCTGGAGGCGGTGGCGGCCACGGTGCTTCAGCGACACCCCGACGCGTTGGTGCGGACGGTCGTCGCCGGCTTCGCGTGGCTGCCAGGTGGAGAGGGGCCGATGGAGCGGCTCGGCATCGCCGCCCGCCCGGATCGCTGGCAGGTCTTCGGGGTGCTCGACCGGGACGACGGGAACTCGATCTGCCTCACGCTCACGAGTCCGCGGCTGCGCGGGCGAGCCGAGCCCGGAGCGTGGATGGCGACGCTGCTCCAGCACCTGGCCGACGTGATCGTCGAGCAGGACGTCCCGCTTCCGACGTCGACTGCGCTGCGATTCGAGATCAACGAGAAGGACTGGGCCGGTCTGGTGATCGTGCACGACCCGGAGTTCGGCCGCGCGGATGTGATGCGCGTGCGACTTCCGCGCCGCACGATCGCGCAGCTCGAAGCCGGCGCGGTGGGGCGCATCGCCGAGGAGGGCGCCCAGGCCGCGTTCGACCGCCGTCACCAGGAGCCGACGACCGAACACCGGTACGCGCGGGGGAACGTCGAGCGCACCAAGCCGGCGGGCTCCATGAACGCGGTCCTGATCCTGATGCTCCTCGGGATCGGGAGCGTCATCGCGCTCATGCTCGGCGCGTCCGGCGAGACCGACCACGAGCGCGAACAGCGGCGTCTCCGCCACGCGGCGTTCTCGCGGGCTCCGACTCCGCAGCGAGACATTCTGGAGCGGATCGGACGAGACGACTCGTACGACTCCCTCGGGGCCGAGTTCATTCGGAAGTACGGCGTATCCGTGGACCAGCTGTCGCGCCGACTCGAAGCCGAGCGGGAGAGACGCAAGGCGACACGCGAACCCGCCAAGGCGAAGAACCTCTCGCTCGACGGCGCGCCATTCGATCACGGTACCGCCGTCGGCTGTATCGCCGCCTCGCCGGACGGATCGCTGCTGGCGACGGCCGACGCCACCGGAGTGCTCCGCACGCTGGACGCCGAGACGGGCGTACACCTCTCAGCGCACGACGCGGCGCGCGGGAGCATCTCCGGGCTCCGGTTCTCTCCGAGCGGCGTGCGCCTCGCCGCCTGGTCCAAGACAGCGGGCAGCGTCGCCGTACTCGACGTGGAGAACGACAGCGTGCGCCTTCTGCCGCTCGAGCCCGCCGACGGCATCGTCGACGATGCGGCGGTGCTGGATGTGAGTTGGATCAGCGAACGGATCGTCGCCGTCAGCCGCATGATCGGACCGACGGTCCTCGTTGCGGTCGAGGGTGAGGCCCCGACGACTCAGCCGATCCGGGTCTTCGGCACTGAGCGGACGCTGATGGCGGCCGCGATCTCGCGCGACGGCAGGACGCGCCTCTACTCGGGTGCGCTCGGCGGCGTGATGGTCGGACCCGGCGACCACACGGACCAGCGCGTGCTGGAACGGGCGGGCCTCGGTTTCACGAACTTCGAGTTCGCCCTCTGGGACGGACGCGAGGGTCGCCCGCAGACGGCGGTCGTCGTCGTGCGGACCGATCCCAGGCCGGGCTCCGGAGACACTCGCTCGCGCGTCTTGGCGTTCGACGTGGCTGCCGGAGCCACGCGCTGGAACCGCGTGGTCCCGTCGAGACAGTTCGGCCTGACCGTGGCGAGTGACGGGAGGCATGCCGCGATCCTCGACGCGACCTCGTGCCGCGTGCTGGACATGCGTGACGGCGAGACCGTCCATCTACAGCAGACGCCGACGAGCGAGCCCCTCACCTCGGTCGCCTTCGGCGCAGACGACGGACTCGTGTGGATCGGCACGGCGTCCGGCAAGGTGCAGCGCTCTACGTGGAGCGACGACGAGTGAGCGAGATCGGCAGCATCGAGATCGACGACCATTACGCGGTCCTAGGACTCGCGGAGTCGGCGACGTCGAAGGAGATCAAGGGCGCGTTCTTCCGCCTCGTGCGGACGCACACGCCCGAGGACGATCCCGACGGCTTCCGTTCGATCTCGCAGGCGTACCAGGTCCTGTCGGACCCGGCGAAGCGCGCCGAGTACGACCGACGCGATCGGTTGCCGATCGCCGCCACGGCGCTGCTCGAGCAACTCCATTACGCACTCGAGGCCGAGGACACGACAGCCGCGCGACAGGTCGCCTCGGAGCTGATGCGCGATCACGGCGAGCACGCGGCGTGTCGCCGCGCGGCGGGCGTTGCGTACGCGCGCACCGGCGCACCGAAGAGTGGCGCCCGCGTGTTCAGCGAGCTCCTGAAGAGCGATCCCACTGACGCGCAGGCGGCGAAGTGGCTCGGCATCTGCTTGAAGGAGATGGGCAAGGAGAAGGAAGCTCTCGAGGCGCTCTATCGGTGTCTCCGGCTCGACCCCGACGACAGCGAGACGTACATGACGATCTCGTCGATCCACATCGACGCGGATCGGACCGACATGGCGCTCTCCGTGCTCGAGGAGGGCATCCAAGCCGACGACCAGATCGACCTCGGCGACCTGCCACTCGTCTTCCGCAAGGTGTTCATCCACGCGCGCGAGCGCAACTGGGACGAGATCAAGCGCGAGAGCACGCGGCTGCTCTCGGCCGTGCCGCTCGACGACTCGGACGCCTGCCAGTACGTCGCGTCTCAGTTCGTCGCGATGGGGCGCGCCTTCCACGATGGGAACGCGTCGGACCTGGCGAAGTTCGCGATCGACTGCGCACTGGAGGTCCTCCCGGGTGATCCCGAGCTGCTACGGATGTCGCAACAGCTCCAGCCCGCCGCCGAGGCGACGAGCGACTTCCAGATGGCGCACCAGGATGAGCGTCTCGCGAAGTGGACGCGCGCCCTTGTCTGGCTCTCGTTCGTCGACGAGCCCGAGGAGGAGTTCCAGCGGCTGACCGGGTTCGCCGTCGAGGCCGTCGGGCGGCGCGGACGGAAGCGGGCCCGCAAGGACTGGGCGCTCTTGAAGCGGCTCTATCCGGCGGTGGCCGAGGTCGGGGCCGACCTTTGGGAGCGGGTGCAGCAGGTAGCGTTCGAGCCGGGGGCCGGCACGGGAGGACGGCGATCCCGTGGTCGCCGCGCGGGCACGCGGTCCGGGCTCCGCGAGACCGACGAGGGCTTCGGGTGCGTGCAATACATCGTCATCATCGTCGTGTTGAAGGCCCTGTTCCTCGCCATGGCGAGCTGCTGAGCGGATGACAGACGAGGCCGATCTCGAACGTGTCCTGGCGACTCCGCTCGCGAGCGGAATCCGCGACGTGCTCGACACCGCGATCGATCCGGAGTCCACCGATGACGAGTCGCGGCTCGCACTGACGCTGGCGCTCGTCGACGCCGTCGAACCGCTCGTCGCGCAGGCGGAGCGCGCCGTCGAAGCGCACGCCGCGGCCGTCGTGCGACAGCGCGAACGCGAAGCGACTGAGGCCGGGGCGATGGGCGTGCTGGAGCTCCTGGCCGGGATCTGCGACGCCCTCGACGCCTTGACCATCGAGCTGGCCGACACGTCGCATGCGATGCCGCTCCGCATCCTGAGCAGCCGTTTCGATCGCGTCTTCGCCGCGCATCGCTTCGAGCGCATCCAGGCCGTCGGCCAAGTGTTCGACGCGACATGCCACGAGTCCGTCGGCGAGACAGCCGGCGGCGAACACGCTGCGGGCACGGTCGTCGAGGAGGTCGGGCGCGGCTACCGACGGGACGAACTCGTGCTGCGCCCGGCGCGCGTCATCATTGCAGCGGCAGCCGACGAAGTGGGAGACCAGTAGCTTGGGAGGCGAGTGACGTGGGACATCGCGTGGGGATCGATCTCGGTACGACGAACTCGGTGATCGCGTTCACGGAGCTCGGCAGCCAGCGCTGCGTGAAGGTCGATGCCAACGAGTACGCGAGCGCGGTCATGCCGTCGTGCGTGGCCTTCGCGCAGGACGGCTCGATGGTCGTCGGCGCGCGCGCGCGGCGCGAGCTCGTGCACGCGAGAGAGTTCAAGCGCCACATGGGCGAGGACTCGCTCTACGAGCTCGGCGGCAAGACGTTCCGGCCCGTCGAGCTGAGCGCCCTCGTCCTGCGCCGGCTGAAGGAGGGCTTCGAGGAGCGGCACGGTCCGATCTCCGGAGCCGTCATCACGGTGCCCGCGATGTTCGACGAGATGCGACGACGCGAGACGATCGAAGCCGGGCGCCTCGCGGGCCTCGATGTGTTGCGCGTGATCAATGAGCCGAGCGCAGCAGCCATCGCGTACGCCCTCGGGGACGACACGGTGCGCGAGAACGGCCTGGTTATCGACTGGGGCGGCGGCACGTTGGATGTCTCGGTCGTCGAGGGCGCGGCGTCGGTGCTCGACGTGAAGTTCAACGCCGGTGACACGCAGCTCGGCGGCAAGGACATCGACGCGATCGTGATGGAGGGCCTGCTCGAGAAGGCGAAGGCGGAGGGCCACGACCTCACGGGCGACACCGTCGCGCTGACCGAGCTCGCGCACGCCGCCGAGGCGATCAAGATCCACCTCTCAGCGAACCCGGTGTGGGACGAGCCCGTCACGATTCGCTCGCGGCGGCTGTTCCTCGACTACCGGCTCACGCAGGAGGAGTTCGACTACCGCATCGGTCCGCTCGTGGATCGGGTGTTCGAGGTGATCGAGCGCGCCCTCGCCAACGTCCCAGGAGGTGCGATCTCGCCGCAGGACGTCGACGACATCGTGCTCGTCGGCGGCTCGTGTCGCCTTCCACTCCTGCAGCGTCGCGTCGAGGAGACGTTCGGCCGCCCGGGGCGGGCGACGATCGATCCGATGGAGGTCGTCGCGCTCGGCGCCGCATATCAGGCGGAGCACTCCATCTCGTCGCGCGCGGCGAGTCTCGTCACGCTGCACAGCCTGACCATGAACCTGGGCGTGCAGTCGATGGGCATCGACGACCGCGGCGTGCGCCGCACCGACATGTTCACGTGTCTGCTCGCTGCCGGCACGCGCATCCCGGCGCGCGCGACCGAGTCGTTCACGACGGTCCGCGACAACCAGGACGCCGTCGACATCCGCATCTACGAGCTGCCGTTCACGGTGACGCGCGTCGGCGACGGTACGCCGTGGGACTCGCGCACGATCCGCGGGCTACCCGCAGCCCCAGCGGGCTCGTACGACATCAAGGTGACGTTCGAGTACGGCGTCGATCAGACCATGGAGGTCACGGTCGACATCCCGAAGCACGGCATCTCGAAGCGCTGGGTGCCGAAGCGTCAGACCGAACTCGACGAGCGCCACGACTCGTCGAAGCGACGCCTCGGACTGGACGATCCGGACCCGGCGGCAGGCCTGGGCGGCGCGCCCGACGATTCGCCCGACGACTCAGGCGAGTAGCTCCGTAGCTACGCCCCGCCTGCCCAGTCGACGATCTCGAGACGCGTCTCCTTGCTCATCTTGAACGGGTAGCCGGTCGTGAGGAATGGGACCACGATCGACGGGTCGGCGTGCGCCTGCAACGCGGCGATGCGCGGCGGATCGTCGCTCACGATGTGCGGCTCTCCGTTCTGCGCGACGACGCGGTAGTCGAAGGACGTTGCGCCATCCTCCTCCGCCTTCAGCCGCATCTTGATCAGGGGGATCTGGTCGGTCGTCGTGACGTGCGAGAGCACGCGCAACGTGATCGCGTCGGCGCCCGCCGCGCACGCCACGACGGAGTTCCGTAGCCGCCACCCGTCGCGCATCGTCTTGACGCCGGCGAAGACGAGGAACGCGCCCAGGCCCGGCAGCGCGAAGTCGGCGAGCCGCTGCTTCATCCGCCCGTACGCGAAGGGCGTCGCGGCGAGCAGTGCCACGCCGAGGAGGAGCACGGATCCACGGACAAGGAGCTCCCAGCGGAGTGTCCGGTGAAGTCCGAGCTGCCAGCGCACGATCCAGTCCTCCTCGCGTCGGTCATCAGAGCGTATCGCCGGCGCGGCGTTGCGTCCTGCGGCTCTCAATCCTGCCGTGCTCAGTCCTCGAGCGGTCGGAGCTCGATCGGCAGCGACGTCGTCTCGCCGACGACGATCTCGACGGTCTCGGGAGCGACGGCTACCCAGCCAAGCGGAGCGTCGATCTCGACACGACAGGTGCCGGGGTCCACCTCGTAGACGGACGCCCCTCGGAGCGCAGTCTCGGTGCCGTCGGTCGCGATCAACCGCACCGGGAATCGCATCGAGAAGCTGGGGGGCTCCCGCCCGGCGATGGTGACGTGGGCCTCGACGGCCCCGCAGCGCTCGACGCGAGCCGTGATCACTCGTCGCTCGCCGGCGACAAGCCCGTCGACCGGCAGGACAACCTCGCGGTGGTGGCGACTGAGGCCCCACTTCGCCGACGCGTCGCGAACGAGAACACCGAGCGTGCCGGATCCCGGCGGAACCGCCGCCGAGTAGGTCGCGGTCCCCTCGATCCGTTCGAGTTCCAGGTCGGTGCCGCGACCCGTGTCGAAGAAACGCCCCCAGATGCTCGGCACGTCGGGGAAGCCGTCCCGCGTGGCAATCCGACTCATCGACTCTCGAAGGAGCGTCGGGACCTCTGCTTCGGCGATGGACGGAAAGTACCTCACCTTGACGTCGCCGATCTCGTCGCCGGTGGCTGCATCGACCGCCGTGACGCGCAGCTCAGCCGGGGTAGGCACATCGAGCTCTAGATCGACGTACGGCACAACGACGCTCGTCGTCCACCCAAGCGGCGCCACCAAGAGTTCGTACTCGCCAACGGGTACGCCGCGAATCGCGAAGTGAGCGATCCGCCGCTCGCCGTCGACGATGGGCTCGAACCGAACCGAGTCGCTGCGTTCCACGTCGATCGTCTGCGCCGAGAGACCGTCGATCTCGACCGTGATGTCGCCGCGCTTCGACCACCCCTCCCACACCCAGCCGTCGGGCACGTGAACGCTCCCGGTCAGATCGCCCACCGCCGCGACATCTCCCGGCTCTGCCGTCAGCCGTAGCTCCGACGTCTCACCGGCCACGATCGTGACCGACCCCTCGGCGTAGACTTCGCCTCCGCGACGAACATCCTGGCGCACCCACGGAGTCCGTCGCACGAGCACGCGCCACAGGCCCTCGCGCAGCCCCGCGACGGACTGCTCGGCGGTGCCGGTAAGCGTGCCGCGCTGGCCGCCGGGGCCGTCCAGCACGATCTCGGGGCGGTCCAACACCGACCATCCGTCGATCGCGAGCGTGAGCCCGCCGGCCGGGATGCACGACAGCGTCTGGATGTCGGGGCAGTCCGGATCGAGCGGCTCCCATGCGCAGCCGGCGGCGCGGATCGCCAGCGGCCCCGTGTCGCTCAGGTCCAACTCGTCGAGGTCGACTTCGACGATGCCGCCGCGCGGCGTCGCGACCACCTTCGTCTTCCTCCAGCCGTTCGGATTCGGCGCCAGCAACGCGAGCTCATCGGGGTGCCTCTGACGATAGGACTCAACATCGGCGACCTCGATTGAGCGCGCGTCGCCGACGTCCACCAGGAGGGGGCGCCCGACTTCGAGCAGCCTCATCGTCATCGGTTCGGCCGTGGTCGCCGCACGCGGCCACGAGTCGACGTACGCCTCCCACTCGTTCACCAACACGACGATGATCGTCCACTCGCCGTCCTCGGGGACTCGCGCCGAGAACGTGCCATCAGGAGCGACCACCGCATACGTCGATGGGCCGCCTGCGCGCGTCACGAGGAGCAGCGCCGACTCGAGCGGGTCTCGCCCGGGCGCGATCACGAGCGTGCCGCGGATCCGCGGCAAGCCGTCGAGGAATGCACCATTCGGAGCGGCATCGCCCGAGTCCGGCGTCTCGCCGCGATGGCGCGGCGACGCCTCGTCGACGTCGTTCGGCTCGGCAGCGACGCTCGGCGCAGACGGCTCGTCACGGCGACCGTCAGCCGGGCAGTTGGAGACCACGCCGATCACCACGGCAACCACGACCACGAGCAACGCAATCGTGAGTGCGCGGCGGGATCGGGGTGCGGCGGATGGGGTCATGCGGCACCGATCGTAGAGGACGGGAACTCGCACTCGCGGTGATCGCGGCAATGCCGGAGGAGCGCCACGCGTTTCATCGGCGACGAACCGCGGCGTCAGCGGAGATCATCGGGCAGCGTGAGCGGACACGGGACCGACCGAGGCGAGGGCGCGCGTGACCCAGCGGTCGCGCGGGCGGAGCTGATCGCACTGATGCAGCTCGCGTACTCCGGCGAGCTCGCGGCGACGCATGCGTACATCGGGCATGCGCGGTCGGTGCGCGATCCGGCGGAGAAGGCCGAGATCGGGGTGATCGAGAAGCAGGAGATCGAGCACCGGGAACGGGTGGGCGAGATCCTCGCCGCGCTCGGGGCCGGGCCGGACCCCCGGCGTGAGCGAAGTCAACTGCGCGTCGGGAAGGTGGTCGGGGCGCTGTGCCATGTCGGTGGCTGGTTGATCCCGATGTACGGCGCGGGGTGGCTGGAGCGCGGCAACATCGTGGAGTATGAGATCGCGGCGCGGTTGGCCGTCGAGGCGGGTGTGCCGGAGTTCGTGGACGACCTGCTCGAGATGGCCGAGGTCGAGTGGGATCACGAGCAGTACTTCCGCGGGAAGGTGCGCGAGCACTGGATGGGGCGGCGGTTGCCGATCTGGTCGATGCCGCCGCCGCGGGAGGCGATCCGGGAGGCGTTCGAGCGGGGGGATCCGGCGCGACGGTGAGGTGGGCGAGGCGGAGCCGGATCGACACGGTTCTCACACGGGGTTCCGGTGTCGTTCGAAGCGCGCCGTCCACCCGAACCGATCAAGCGACGCCGCTCGGGGAGGGCGGATCAGGAGATCCGTACGGCGAGCTGGGGAAGCCGCGCCCTCGACCAGTTGCGGTCCGAGTCAGCCGATCCTCGCGAGCGGCAACCGGTCATACCGTCCCAGGGTCAATGCGCCGGGATGGGCGCGACTTCAGCGCCGACGGCGGCGGTTGCTTCCGCCGCGGCGACCGCCTCCGCGGTCTCGGTCGCGCGAGCGCGAGCGGGGGCGACGCGGCGCGTCGTCGTCCTCCTCCATGCGGCGCACGCCGGCCTTGATCGGTCCACGGCGGCGATGAAGCGAACCCTGGGGCACCTGGCGTGACTTGTTGAACGCCATCGCTGCGATACCGAGCGTGCCGAGGGCGAGGAGCAGAAGCGTCATCGCGAACGTCTTGTCGGGGCGGCGGCCCTCGTCGAGAACGACGACGTCCTCCCCGATGCGGCTGACGAGATTGCGCAGCTCGCGCCGATCGCGGCCGCCCTCGTGGATGCCGAAGCGCAGCAGACCGCGCACGACCGTCTGATCGCGGGACAAGTGCCCCAAGCCGAGGATGCTCATCGTCATGCGCTCGGTACTCGTCGGCGGGCGCGCGGCCAGGATGTGGATCTTGTACGGCGGTTCCGTCGCGAGCGTTCCCGCGGGATGCACGGGGACGAAGACCTCCTCCACCTGCCCGCGGCCGTCCTGCTTGACGAACGAGTCGTTCGGGTCGAGTTCGCAGTCGGTCAGCGTGAGCCACGTCGCGTCCGGCTTCTGTCGCAGGAACTCCGCGACGCTGATCTCGAGCGGAGCGTCGTTCGTCGACACGAGGTAGAGCTCGTGTGCGGCGTAGGCGCCGATCGCCAGGCCACCGACTGCCGCCAGAACGGCGACGGCGCGTGCCGAGTCACTCATGCGTCCTCCTGCGATGCATCCCCAGAGGGCAGTCTGCGGACCCGTGATCCGCGACACAAGCGTGCGTACTCGCCTTCCTTCGTCCACACCTCGAGCATGACGAAGCCGACCGGTACGTCGTCGGCGTAGATCCCGCGGAACCACGCTTCGTCGTGGAACAACGCCTGCGCAAGCGAGTTGGAGTTCGACGCAACGAACTGCTCCTGCGCGTCCGAGACCTTCAGGAACAGGACGTCGCGGTACGTCTCGCGCGTGATCTCACGCAACGTGACGTTCGCATCGGAAGCGGGGTCGACAGCGGACGAGTCGGGCATGCCGGTAGTGTCCGGCACGTGGCGCACTCCGAGCCAGCGAGTTCGTCACGCGTGCAGGTGGAAGACCTTGTTCATGATCGTCCACTCGCCGCCGACGCGGAGCAGGGTGAAGAGGTCGGTGAATCGATACCCGGTCCAGTTCTCGAGTTCCACGCGCACTGTGGCGACGGTGCCCGCGCGGTCGACGCGAGCGATCGACGCGACGAGGTCGGGCGCCGGGCCGTTCGCGTCGTTCCACGCGAAGAGCTGCTCGATCGGTCCGGCGAAGAGGTCGTCGCCGACGTATCCGAAGACGGTGGCGTCGCGATGGAACGCGGGCCGCATGGCGTCACCGCTGCCGGAACGCGCGCCGTCGATGTAGATCTGCAGGACACGCGCGATGGCGCGGATCTCGCCGATGTCGGTCGCAGTGTCGGACGCAGTCTTGGTCACCGTGGCGATGGCGGTCATGGGGGCGCTCCTGAGGGCATCGAGGGAGTGAGTGGAGTGGGGCCGGCCGCTGATGGACACGACCGACCCCGGGGAGAGGGCGTGAGAGAGGTCAGGCGAGCATGCCGCCGTCGACGCCGATGGTCTGACTCGTCACGAATCCCGCGGCATCGGACGCGAGGAAGACGACCGCTGCGGCAACCTCCTCGGACGTGCCCAGGCGCCCCATGGGGACCATCCCCACGAACGGTGACGGGTCACCGCCGGTGGCGCGGTCGAGCAGCGCCGTGTCGATCGGACCCGGCGCAACGGTGTTCACCCGAACGTTCGCGGCACCAAGCTCCTGGGCGACCGAACGCGACAGGCCTTCCACCGCGTACTTCGAGGCGACGTACGCGGAGAACCCGCCGATGCCACGACGCCCAGCGACCGACGAGTTGTTGATGATCGAGCCGCCGCCGCGCGCGACGAGGTGCGGGATCTGCGCCCGCATCGAGTGCCAGACGCCGAGCACGTTCACGTCGAAGATGCGACGGATGTTGTCCTCGTTGTCGTCGACGATCGGCGGTAGCGGATCGCCCTCGGTGCCCGCGTTGTTGAACGCGATGTCGAGCCCGCCGAACGTCTCGACGGCGGCGTCGACGAGCGCGCGCACCTGCGCGGCATCCGTGACGTCGGTCTGAAGGAAGAGCGCCTCGCCGCCGGCATCGCGAATCTCCTGTGCGACCGCTTCGCCCTCGGATTGACGTCGAGCGCCGATGGCGACGCGGGCGCCGTTCTGCGCGAACGCGAGGGCCGTTGCCCGGCCGATGCCGGAGCTCCCTCCGGTGACGACGGCGACCTTGCCGTCGAGCTGCTTGCTCATCTCGAACCTCCTGTGGTGGCGCAACGATCGTCACGCCGATGTGTTGTCGTTGTGGGTGGATGTGGTTGGTCAGAGGGACTGGTCAGGCGTCCTCGTCAGACGTCCTGGTCAGCCGCACTGGTCAGACGCACGCTCAGCGGGGACGAGCGTCGGGGTGCGGACGGAGCGAGTGGGCGAGGCGTGTGCGAGTGCGGTCATCGTCGGTCTCCTCGTTCGGGAACGAGGTCAGTGACGCGGGTTGCGTGCCAGCGGGTCGTCGATCTGCGGAATCGCCATAGATCAGGCTCGGCGCACGAGTTAGGACCAAGCAGTCCTAATCGAGCGCTTCGCGAGATCTCGTGAGTCATCGAGAACTCGTAACCAAACGCGGGATCCTGCGGCGCGAAGTTGACCGCGGCGAGCGACGCGGGCGGCGGCTACCCGACGTGCGGGCGCGACCCAGTTCGGAATTCCGCGAAGGTCTCGCCGCTCCGTGCCTCCAACTGAGTGAGATGACGACGAAGGCGACGTTCGAGGCGGTGGTTGACGAGCACTGGAGCTCGGTGCACCGCTTCGCGTTGCATCTGAGCGGCGCCGCGCACGACGCCGACGACATCGCGCAACAGACGTTCTTCCAGGCGTACCGCGCGTGGCCCGGATTCCGCGGCGATGCGCACGTGCGGACGTGGCTCTTCCGGATCGCGATCCGCGTTGCCGGCCGCGTGCTGCGTCAGCGAGAACGCGCCCCCGGTCCGCTGGGCGACGTCGACGCCGCGGCTCGCGACCCCTCGCCGCCGAGCGTTCTCGCGGCGGACGAGGAGGCGACCCGTGTCCGCGCGGCGCTCGCGCGACTGCGCCCGATCCATCGGCTCGTTCTGACGTTGTTCCTCGTCGAGGACGTCGCCCACCGCGAGATCGCCGAGCTGCTCGAGTGCGCGGAGGGCACGGTCTGGTCGCGCCTGCACTCAGCGAAGGCGGCCCTGCGCACCGAGCTCTCTCGCACCCCGGAGGACATCCAGCGTGTCTGACGCCACTGACCCGAACGCCGACCACCCGAGCCGGTCTCATCCGGCCGGGGCCGACCCGAGCCGTACCGATCCGAGCCGTACCGATCCGAGCGGGGCCGCCAAGCTGGCGGTGCTGAAGTCGCTCTACGGCGAAGAGCTCTCGGACGACGAGCGCACGCTGTCGGCGCGCTTTCTCGCGACGGACGAAGGGCGTGCGTTCCGCTCGAGCAACGAGGAGACGCTCGCGCTCCTGCGATGTCTCGACCGGCCGGCGGCGTCGACGCCGCCGGAGGGCATGGTCACCCGCTTCGAGCGGACGATCCGCGGGACCGCACGCGAGACACGCCTGCGCTTCGGCCGCTTCTGCCTCGGCGTGTTCGGCATCTTCAGTCTCGGGCTGCTGCTCCCGCTGGTCTTCCCGAAACCCGGCCGACCGATGAACTCGAGCGCGTGGGGCGAGCTGGCGATCGTGCTCGGCGGCGGCGCTGCGCTGTTCTGCTGGGCGGTCTGGGTCCACAACCGTCGCCTCGAACGGGAGACCGACGTGATCGGGTTCATGCTGCTGAGCGAGGGTCGCGCGCGGCACAGTCGCTGGCGCCACGTCATCCTGTTCACGCTCATCGCACTCCTCACGACGCACGCCGCCGAGAGGAGCTACGGATGGCCGACAACGCTCATCGCGACCGCCGTGGTCGGCGGCGTGATGCTGCTCATGAAACACCTGCTCCGCTCGTCGCTGCGGACGACGCGGATGCGGCAGGACCCGGAGCTCTGGACGTGGTGGTACGAGGGCGACGTGCCGGGAGACGGCGGGGTCGCGGGCTGAACGTACGGCCGCAGGCGCCTGACGCGCGCGCGACGCCCGACGGGATGACATACTGTCGCGCGCAACCCGAGAGGACAGGCGATGGCGAAGAAGACGCAGGCTGAGAAGACGACCGACGCGCTGCGGAAGCGGGCGCTCCGCTACCCAGAGGTCGAAGAGGCGGGCGTGTGCGTCAACGCCGCGTTCAAGGCGCGCAAGAAGTCGTTCGTTTTCATGGGCATCAAGCCGGGCTCGTACCACGTGCGGTTGAAGCTCGCGGACGGTCTCGCCGAGGCGTCCGCCCTCGCCGAGGAGCACCCCGGCAGCTACGACGTCGGCAAGATGGGCTGGATCAAGGCGACGTTCGCGACGGACGAGGCGCCGCCGAAGGGCCTGCTCGAACGCTGGATCGACGAGAGCTATCGGCTGCTCGTCCACAAGAAGCTCGTCGCGCAACTGCCCGAACGCGGCCCGCCTCGTTAGGTCGACACCTGGGCATCGACGTCGGCCCGAAGGTGCTCTGCAGGCCGAGTAGACTCGCCGCATGAGACACGTCACCGCTGCGCGCACGGACATCGGGCGCGTACGCGAGCACAACGAGGACGCGTTGCTCGCCGATACGGCGCTCGGGCTCTACCTCGTCTGTGACGGATGCGGTGGACACGCCGCCGGCGAGGTGGCGTCGGCGACGAGTTGCGCCGAGATCCAGGGCTCGCTGGCGGAGCATGGCGAAGAGCTCGTGCAGTGGATCGACGACGCAGCCGGACGTGAGCGCGTTGCCCGTCTCGCCGTCGCGGCAATCCGCGCGGCGAACCAGCGCGTGTACGAGATGGCCGCGCAGGACATCGCAAAGCGGGGGATGGCGTGTACGGCCGTGCTGGCGCTGACCGTCGGCAACCATGCACTCATCGCCCACGTTGGTGACTCTCGCGCGTATCTGCTGCGCGAGGGTCAGGTGACGCAGCTGACCGACGACCACAACCTGGGAGTCGAGCTGTTCCGGAGCGGCACGATCACCGAGCAGCAGATCAACGACAGCGGCGCGCACGCCACGCTGACGCGCGCGGTCGGGCCGCAACTCGACGTCGAACCGGAGACCGTGCTCATCGAACTGATGAGCGGGGATCGCCTGGTGCTCTGCTCCGACGGCATCATGCTGAACGTCACCAACGACGAGTTGCCGGAGCTGATGGCGCACACGCCGTCGACAGAGGTGCCCGACGTCCTCATCGACCTGACGAACGCGCGCGGCGGCGAGGACAACTCGAGCGTCATCGTCATCGAGGTGCGCGACGACGATCCGAGTCGCGGTTCGTGACGAGGACACAGGTGCTCGCTCGATGCGCGGCCGCCGTCTTCGTGCTGCTGCTGCTGACCACCGGCGCCCGCGGCGAGGACGAACTCAGGCGGGTGCACCTCGAGGGCAGCACCGAGGGCATTCGTGCCGTCCAGTTTGCCGAGAAGGCGGGCACCGTGACCGCCATCGACAGAGATCGCGTCGTCCACACATGGAACCTGCGTGACGGGAAGGAGCACACGCGACAGGGTCTTCCGGCGAGCTGGACCGGGAAGGTCACGCTGGCCCTCGGAGGACGCGTCGCGCTGGGCGCCACGGAGTCCGGTGCGCTCGAGGTCATCGAGCTCGGCGCAGCCAAGCCTCGCCGCGCGGCACTGGCCCCTCACCCGGACGACCCGCTCGAGTACGTCGAGCTTCTGACATCGGCGAGTGGCGAGTTCGTGATCGCGCACGAGAGCGGCGAGAGCAGCGATGACTACTTCAGCCCGACGCCCCAGCGACGGCGACTACTGCGTCTGGAGAGCGACGGCAGCGTGAGCGTCGTTCGCGACGTGCCCTACGCCCACAAGCGCGCGTTCGCCTCCGGGAACGGGGACTGGATCGTGCGCACGGGGGACCGCTCGAGCCTCTCCGTGGTCGCGCGCGACGGGAGCGTTCCACCACGGCATCTGCGTCTCGCCGCGGGGTCATCGTCGGCGGATCTCGGTGCGATCGCCGTCTCATCCGACGGGCGCTGGATCGCGCGACTCTCACGCTGGAAGCCCGTTCACGTCTACGACGTCGCCACCGGTCAGCGGGTGCTGAGCCTCGACGGCGTGCTCGACGCCGACGTACCGCAGGGCCGTCCGATGCCGTGGGATTACGGCACTCTGGCGTTCCTCCCCCGCAAGCCGGTCCTGGCCGTCGCGGAGCCGCTGCAGCGCACGGTCCGACTCTGGAGTCTCGAGACGGGCGGCGTCATCCACGATCTCGTGGTCGGCGACGACGCCGCGGTCTCGCAGATCGACGTCTCCCCAAGCGGGAAGTACCTGGCGGCCCGGGCGACCAACGGCATCACGGTGTGGGAGTTGGACTGGCGGGAGCCTCCGTTGCTGTCATCGAATGCGTACCCGCTGCCGACGCCGCCCGAGCCGGCGATGCGCTTCGGCGGATCCGCGTGGCGCACGCCGGCCGCCATCCTCTCGCTCTCGATCTCGCCGGACGGGCGGACCCTGGTCGCCGGGACTGCCGAGGGTCAAGTGCTCGCGCGCGACGCGGAGACCGGCGCGACACGGTGGGCGACGTCGCTCGTCGGCGGCGACGTGATGGAGCTCCTGCACTCCCGCGACGGCAACCGGCTCTTCTGCGCGAGATCCCACGCGCGCGTCGCGGTGCTGGACGCTGCGACCGGAGCCGTGATCGACGAGATCCCGCACGACGACACGCTCGGGGGCATGTTCCAGAACGCTCACACAATGACGCTCTCGAAGGACGGAGCGCGCCTGGCGCTGGGCGGCTCGCGGGGGATCGTCGTCTGGAACCTGGAGAAGGACGCGGGCGAGGCCGTGTTTCCGGGGTGGATGGTCGACCTGGAGCTGGGCGTCGAGACGCCATTTTGGCCGGCGGGGCTCGTGTTCGATCGACGTGGTTCGCTGCTGCTCTCCTTCTGTCACGACGGCCGGTCTCGGGTGCACGACCTCGATCGAATGACCACGGACGACGCCGACGCGACGCAGCGCCCGACGACGCGCGTCGTCGTGTCGTCGGACGGCGACTTCATGGCGAACGGCGGCAGCGAGGGAGGCGTGTTCCTCACGGCCACGCCGCCTGGATCCGCGCCGAGCATCCGGGGCACCGGGTTCGGTCGGGGACTCGAAACGGGAGTCGCATTCCTGCCCGGCGTGCCCCGTGACGCCCTCGCGATCCGTCCCGGCGGGACCGAGGTGTGGTGGAGCGACGCCGACGGCCAGGTCGTGCGAGGGCGCAGGGGCAAGAGCGAACGACTGGCGAACGTCCACGGCGCGCCCGTCGGAGCGATCGCGTTCTCGCCGGACGGTGCGACGGCATTCACCGGCTCCGAGGATCGGACGATCTGTCGCTGGGACGTGGCGAGCGGCGTGGCGGGCGCTCGGCCGGAGGGGCACCTCGGCTCGGTCGACGCGATCGCGTTCGCCCCCGACGGACGGACGCTGGTCTCTGCCGGGCGCGACGACGGCCTGATCGCCTGGTCGGTCCCCGACGGACGGCTGCTCCGACGCATCGACGTGGACGGCGAGACCATCCTCCAGCTCGGCTTCTCCCCATCCGGAACAACGCTCGCAGTCGCTACCTCGATCGACTCCGAGACGGGCGGTCGCGACGGAACGCGCGTTCGCGCATGGAGAATGGGCGACGGCAAAGAGGTGCTGCGCCACGACGTCGAGGCCATCGTCCCGGCCGCGGTGACGATCGATGATGCGGGGCAACGCGCGATCCTGTGTTCCCGCGATGGAGGGGTTCAGGTCCTCAGTGGCGCCGGCGCGCCCGTCGATGTGGCGCTCGGTGGCACGAGGCGAGACGTCCCCGTCGCGGCCTCGCTGACCTCCGACGGAGCGACACTGCTCGTGACGGCGCGTCGCGGCGTGCGTGTTGTCAGCACGAAGACCTGGAGCGTGACGCAGTCGCTCAAGGGTGACCCTGACGGCAACCCGCTCAACTGGGTCTCGGCGGCCCTGGCGATGGACGGCAAGCGCGTCGTCGGAGTCGACGTCGGTGGACGCCAGACGACGTGGGAGCTCGCGACCGGGAACGTGCTCGAGACCGGCGTCTTCGCGCTGCGCAGCGCCGAGTCGGCGCAGATCTGCTCGGAGGCGACCACGGTCGCACTCGCGGCGACGTACGGGCTCATCATCGTCCGTCGCCTTGCCGACGACCGGCACGTGCTGAGTCTCTGCGCCGGACGGACCGAGACCGACCGGGCCGCCTACGCACTCGCACCGGACGGATCGCTGTTGGCAACGGGCGAGGCCGATGGATCGATCGTTCTGTGGCGCCTGCCGTGATAGTCCCAGAACTATGCACATCCACGGCAAGCTGATCCGCATCGTCGAGAGCCACGAGGAAGTCCTCCTCGACTGGGCCGAGGCCAGGCGCGCTGCGGGACGAGCATTGACGCTCGTCACGCTGGATCGTCACACGGACACGGCGCCCGCGCTGCGGGTGGACTTCGTCGATAATGAGGACGAGGAGCCGGACGACGCACAGCTCGCGCGCTGGCAGAAGCGCGTTCTCATGCGCTTCCGCGATGCCGAGGTCGAGGACCTTGATGAGCTCGTCAAGCGGCTGGAGAACGACGAGCACATCGACGCCGCTCTGCGGCTCGGCATCCTCGATCGTGCGCTGATCGTGTCGTCGCAGGAGGGTCGCACCGGCGATGCGACGACGCCGGGCGCCAAGTTGGTCCGGCCCGAGTGCGCTCCCGACTGCGCCGACGCCCCGCACGGGTCCGCGGCGTGCGCACGTCGACGCTTCGACGCGCAGCTCGAGTCAGCGACGCTCGGGCCCGCGCTGACGCACCTGGGATTCGAGACGACGCCGTCAGCGCCGTATGTGCTCGACATCGACCTCGACACGTTCGCGACGCGCCGCGGCCTCGCCCCGGACGACGCGGCGGTGTTCCACGAGCTCATCCGCGGAGCGTGCCTGATCACGATCGCGCGCGAGCCGGAGTACGTCAGCGAGAGCCTTGACGATCATGACGCCGACGAGATCGAGGCGGCGGTCCTGGCCCACATCACGCAGGCGCTGGGCGCGGTATCCTGAACCGATCTTGAGCTGGGGGAGCTCGCAGGGAGGGTGACGTGATCCGACGCTTCGCCGCCGCGACGTTGGTACTCGCGCTGACGCTGGGCCTTCCTCTGACTCTGGGCGTGTCGCACGCCGACGACGAGAAGCCGACCCCGGCCGTCGACGAAGACGCGGTGCCGCTGGAGATCGCGGAGGTCGAGGAGCCCGTGGAGGAGCCTGTCGAGGCCGATCCGTTCGCCGGCACCGGTCCGCTCTCCGGGTGGAAGCGCGGACGCGCCGCGATCGGCGACCACGGCTGCACCGTGCGACGCGTGAGAGCGGTCCACGACGCGCTGGACTGGCTCGCGCGGCATCAGGAGCCCGACGGGAGTTGGAGCGGGAGCGGCTTCGTCGAGCACTGCCGCAGTACGCACTGCCGCGGTCAGGGCAACTCACACCACGACGTCGGCCTGACCGGCCTGTCGCTCCTCTGCTTCCTCGGCGCGGGCGAGCCGCAGGCGACCGGCGTACACGGGGACGCGGTGCGTCGCGGGCTCGCGAGCCTGACCGTGCAGCAGGACGCCGAGGGCTGCTTCGGCCCGCGCAACGACAAGCGCTTCCTCTACTCCCACATGATCGCCACGCTCGCGATGGTCGAGGCGTACGGGCTCACCGGACACGACGACTACCGTCGACCGGCTCAGAACGGCATGGCGTTCCTGATCGATCAGCAGGTGCCGTACCTCGCCTGGGGCTACCGGCACGCGGACGACGGGATGATGGACACGTCGGTGACCGCGTGGGCACTGCTTCTGGTGAGCGTTGCGCGCGAGGCCGGGCTCGACGTCGAGAGGTCCGTCGCACGAGGCGGGCTGGCGTGGATCGACAAGATGATCGACTCCGAGAATGGGCGCGTGGGCTACGTCAATCGGGGCGGCGAGTCGCGGCGGCTGCCGGGCACGTCGCGGGCGTTCCCGGAGGGGAAGACGCTGGCCCTGACCGGGGCCGGCGTGATGTCGAAGCTCGGGATGCGCGGGTCGGACGCCAAGGACGAGACCGTCAAGAAGAGTGTCGCGCTGATCGCCACGCTGCCGCCGACTTGGAACCCTGACGACGGCAGCATCGACCTCTACGGCTGGCACTGGTCGAGCCTGGCGATGTTCCAGGCCGGTGACAAGGCGTGGAAGCCGTGGAACCGCGCGCTCCGCACGGCGCTCCTCGATCATCAGGGCGGCGACGGCTGGAGTTGCGAGAAGGGCTCGTGGGTCGTGGACGATCCGTGGTCGGGCGTCGGGGGGCGTGTCTACACGACCTCGATGGCGTGCCTCGCGCTGATGGCGCACGCCCGCTACCCGCGCTTCCACAAGCTGAAGGATCGCTGAGGCGGTAGGCGGCGCGGGAGCGACGCCTAGAAGTGCTCCGTACGGATCTCCTGATCCGCCCCGCCCGCTGGGCGGCGCATGCTCGACGGGGGTCGAGGGCGCTCTGCGGGCGGTGTTGGTGATGCGCGCGGCCACCGAACGAGGGCGTCCGCGCTGATCGACCGCGCAACGCGCAGAGTCATCGAGTCGCGACGGGTATCGCCCGTGGCCGTCCGATCCACGGAGGTCGTTCGCTGACCGCCATCCACCGTCCCCGCCCGAGCGACGCGTGTCGGCGGGGGCGGAGCGGGGGCTCCGCCCCTACGGCGTCATTGCGCCTGCTCCGCACTCGGACCCGCTACTGGACGACCGTCAGTGTCGCGGTGCCTTCGAGCACGACCGGCTCATCGTCGTTGTCGTCGACGTTCCCGCCGGCGAACGAGATGGCTCCCGCGACGTCGATCAGGCGGTAGCCCGCGCCGGCGTTGCGGGTGATGGTGTTCGCGTCAGCGGAGAAGAGCGCGGCGCCGCTGCTCACGAGCACGCCGTCTCCGCGATTGCGCTCGATCGTGTTCGTGGTCAACGTGACCGGACCGTCGGCCACGACCTCGATGCCCGGCATGCGATTTCGGCGAACTGTGTTCCCGATCGCGAGGACGGGACCCTCCTCTGCGCGCAGCGTGAGGGCGGCCACGTCGGAGGCGCCTCGCCGCCCACCTCGGGTGAGCACATTGTCGCGCACGGTCACGTCGGCGTTCGGGCCGCCGATCACACTCATTCCGACAGTTCGGAACCGGCGCGCCGTGTTCCCCTCGACAACGAGCGTCCCAGTCCGGCCGCCGTCGCGGGCGGCGCTAGTCAGCAGCAGGTACGCGGTGGTGCAGCCGACGACCCGGTTGTCGCGGACCGAGATCTCGAAGTCGTCGACGTGGAACGGGTGGCCGGCCCCGACGACGATGCCACGCGACAGGGACCCGCGGCCGCTGGACCCCTGCACGACGTTGTCGGCAACGATCGCGTTCGGCCGGATCACATCGATCGCGCCGGTTCCGGCGCTGATGCGGACGCGGTTGCGAAGCACCTCGACCAGCCCGGGGTTCGGCGCCGAGGGACTCTCCTGGATCAGGATGCCGTTCCCCCGCCCACCGGACGCCGGGAGGCGGATGTCGTTGTCGACGATGCGGGCCGAGTGGGGCGAGCCGTCGATCCCGGCATCGACGAATCGGTTGCCGCGGATCTCGACGCCGACGCTGGCGTCGAGGTCGATCGTCGACTGGATCCCTCGCAGCACGTTGCCGACGACCTGTGTGTCGACGTCGTTCGTCAGCACGAAGCAGCTCCCGGCCGTGGAGTTGTTCTTCAGGCGCTGGAAGAGGTTCGGCCGGTCACGTGATCCGATCACGGTGCCGCGCGCCCCATCCACGTGGAGCTTCGTCTCCACGCCCTCGAAGCGACAGCCGAGGATCTCGACATCGCTGGCGGCCGGTTCGACGACGACGCGCAGGCGGCGAACGTCGAGGTTCTCCAGCGAGATGCGGTCTCCCGAGACGGAGAGTTTGGCGTCGGTCCGCAACGCGGACGCAAGGCGAACCGGGCCGCGAATCCGCACGTTGCGGAGTCCCTGTCGCACGTCGAGATCGGACGTCAGCCGAATCGTACCGAGCACGTCGAACGAGATGCGATCGCCGTCGCGCGCGCGAAACAGCGCGTTGCGCAGCGTGCCGACGGTGTCCACGTCGTCGCCCGTCTTCCTGACGACGAAGTTCTCCGCCGCGGCAAACGAACCGAGCGCCAGCACGAGTGCCACGGCGCACGCCGCGACACGCTTCCTCTGTTCCCTCATGTCCTCAGCCTAGCGCGGATCGACCAGCGCGATACGGACTCAGGTCACCGCTTGGCGCGCTCGATGATCTCGTGGATGACCTCGATTTCGGTCGGGTCCTTGCGGTTGATCGTGTGCGAGTAGAGGAGCTTCCCGTCCTTGCCGATGATGGCGATGTACGGCAGTGCCGAGACGCCCAGCGCCTGCAGTGCCTCGCGGTCCTTCACGTATCCGAGCAGCCCCTTGAAGCCGTGGTGTTCGCGGTAGGACAGCCCGATTTCGCGCTCCTGCTCGGGTGTCATCTCGTCCTCGAAGAGCCCCGTGTCGGGGTTCTTCTTGTAGTACGTCGTCACCGCGAGCGTCACGACGTCGTCCTTCGGCGGGAACTTCTCCCAGATCCCCTGGAGCGTCTCCATCGTCCAGCGAATCGAGCCGGCGCTGACGTTCCACGCGCCCATGACGACGACCTTGCCGGCGAGATCCGGAGCACCGTCGGCGGGCGCGAGGGCCTCGAAGTCGAGCGGCAGCGTCTCGCCGTGAAGCTTCGTGATCGCCAGCAGGATCGGATGGCCCTCGTTGGCACCCTTCTCGCCGGCTGCCCCGATGGCGAACTCGATGGCCGCGACCGCCTCGTCGCGCCGCTTGTCGAGGAGGAGCGAGTTGACGAGCGGCTTCAGCGCGCCGGCATTCTTCATCTTGAGCGAGGTGTTGAGCGCGTCCGCCGACTCCTTCCACCGCTTCGCGCGGCGCAGCCCGAGACCGACCGACATGGAGGCGTTCTTGGTGTTCTTGTCACCCTCGAACTTGTCCTTCATGTACTGGTACGTTGCGTAGGCCTGGTTCCACTGCTGGTTGGCCACGAGCGCCCGCGCGTAGAGCAGGTAGATGGTCGACGCGTACTTGGTCCTGCCCGGGTGCTTCAGCGCCTTCTCGAGCGCGGCGACGGCCTCGGGGTGCATGCCGGCCTCGCCGTAGATCCGGCCGACGTGCGCGGTGTCCATCTTCGAGAGCTCGCCGCCGAGCAGCGACGACGCCTTCGATGAGGCGAAGTCGCGGAGCTTCTTCTCGGCGGCGGCGCGGTCCTCGTCCGTCGCAGCGGCGTTGACCGCTTTCGCCATCGCACGGGCCTTCTTGTACGCCTCGCTGGCCTCCGATGCCGCTGCTGGCGAGGCGAGCAGACCGAGCGCGAAGACGGCGAGCAGAACGAGTCGGGTGAGCGTGGACATGGGCACCTCCGGATCTGGGACCCGGCAGGCTACCGAACGACGGCGCGCGGATCACCCGACAGCGCAGCGGAGTGGACGAAGTCGGCCGTCAGATGCGGCCGCGCGGCCACCAGCCCCACACGTTGCTGCCGTACTTGGGACCGGCGGCGTGGCCGGCGAGCTTCGAGGCGTCCTGCCTCCCGCGCCCGTGGGACGGCGTGTCGGGCACGCCCCCTGCCTCGATGGCCTGCTCGAGGCGCTCGCGGCGGCGGGCGCGGGCCTCCTCGGCGCGACGCCGGCGCCGTGGTCGCCCCACGACGAGATCGATCGCGAGCCCGGCGAGGACCACCACGGTGACCAGCATGATCATCAGCGGGCCGGTCAGGATCATGACGGTCGCCAAGAGCAGGAGTCCGAACCAGAGCAGCAGTCGCTTCCGCCAACTGCGTGCCGGCCGGCGATCCAGTCGTTCGCGTACGTCGTGGCTCGTGCCGCTCATGGGCTCACCCGCCTCCAGCCTACCCGCCCGGCGAGGCGGGCGATATCGGATGGAACCGCAGGACGCTGCGCGGGTTCCTCGAGAGGGACTCCAGGCGGACGACGCCGCTGCCACTCCGGAGAGCCGGCGCGAATGAGGAGAGCCGGCGCTGGTCAGGAAAGATACCGCTCTTCGACGACGCGAAGGTGATGCGCCGCGTGGCCGTAGACGATGTGCAGGACCGCGAGGACGGTGCCGTCCTTGTCCCACATGCGTCCACGACGGGCGAGCGCGTCGTCGTCGAAGGCCGCGAAGAGCGAGACGTTGGCGTGGCGTAGGTGCTCCATGGCCGTCGCGATCTCGGATGGACTCCGAAGATCGGCGGCTCCGCCCTCGATGAACACGTCCTGATCGAAGCCCGGCAAGGGGGTCGGATCGCCACGCGCGATGCGCAGCGCCCGGTACGCGAGCACGCGCTCGGTCTCCTCGACGTGGCGGAAGAGCTCGCGCAACGTCCACTTGCCCTCGGCGTAGCGGAAGTCGGGACCGCAGCCCCCAGGACCGGGCTCCTCGGCGCGCACGGCGAGCACGTGGAGCTCGTCGATCTGCGCGATCATCGCGGCCAGGAGATCACCCGGAGGGACCAGCGAGATGTAGTCGGCGTAGAAGGCGGCGTACTCGTCGGGGCGGGCGCGGGTCGTGATCGGCATGCTCCGATCATCCCCGCCGCCAGCGCCCACGTGAACATTGGCCCACGTGAACTTCGGCCCGCTTGAACTTCGAGTAGCGCGACCGGGGCGCGACCGGACAGGATCGTCATGATGAGCGAGTTCCAACGCGCAGCCGACGCCGCGAAGGCGGGCGACCTCGCCACGGTGCAGGCGATCGTCGCCGCCAACCCATCGATCCTCACCGAGAGAGATGACGAAGGGCACGCGCTGCTCGACGTCGCCACATGGGCCCTGCTCGTCGGCGACTGGAGCAAGCCCCCGACCATCGCCCCCGATGTCGACGGGACTCGCATGGCGATCGTGCGCGCGCTGCTCGACGCGGGCTCCGACCCCAACGGAGCGGGGCACCACGGCTGGACGCCGCTGCACACCGCGCTCTACGAGAACCAGGTCGAGCTGACGGAGGAGCTCCTCCGCCGCGGGGCGGACCCCACGACCGAGGTGAAGGGCGCCGGCGGAACGCCGCTCGTGCAGGCCCTGTTCTGGGGCCACACCGCAGCGGCCGATGCGCTCGCCGCGCACTCCATCGAGCCGCGCAATCTGCGCGTCGCCGTAGGTCTCGGCCGCGCCGACCTGATGGCCGCGATGTTCGACGGCGACGGCCACCTCGTCCCTGCGGCGTTCGCCGGGCGCGGCTTCTACCGGCCCCATGAGGACTTCCCCGAGGGGACGCTGACCGACGCGCCGCAAGAGGTGCTCGACGAAGCCCTCACCTACGCCGTGCGCAACGGCCGGGCGGCCGTGCTCGACGAGTTGCTGGCGCGCGGAGCCTCCGTGGACGCGGCGCCCTACGCCGGCGGCGGGCTCCACTGGGCCGCTGCGACCGGAAGAACGGAGATCGCGCGCTGGCTGCTCGACCACGGCGCCGACGTCAACCTGCGGGCCACCTTCGGCTCCCAGCTCGGGTGCACGCCGCTGCACACGTGCGCGTGGATCGACAACGTCGAGATCGCGAGCCTGCTCGTGGAGCGCGGCGCCGACATCACGGCTCGCGACGAGTCCCACGACAGTCCACCTCTCGGCTGGGCCGAGTTCCTGGGATCGCCGAACGTCGCGGCTCTGCTGCGCGAACGGGGCTAGCTCGGCCTTCTCACCAGTCGCCGCGAGCTCGGAGCCAGTCCGACCACGACGAGAGACCGACCGAGGCGAGCAACGCCAGGAGAGCCAGCAGTTCGGCCAGGATCACGGCGCCGACGTGCGGACCAAAGGGGTGGTGCGCGGTGACGTTTCCGGTGAGGAGCGCGTGCCCCACGAGGAGCAGCCCGACCGGCGGAACGAAGACGATACCCGTGACTGCGGAGACGCCGAGGGTCCTGGCGATCCCGTCGATGATCGAGATTCGTCGGAGCATCGCCTTCGTTCAACCTCCAACCCCAGGCCCGGGTTCGGCGCGAACGAGGCGAGCCCGAGCACATCCGCCGCTGTCCCCTACACTACCGGTCTCCCCTACACTGGGTTCGCGCGATAGGGCTGGAGGGACGCATGAACGAGCCACGAACTGCGACGGGACCGCGACGTCGCGTGTTGATCGGTGGTGGCGTCCTCGCCGGAGCCGGACTCGCCTTGGCGCTCAGCCTCGTCGTCGCGGCGGAGGTCGCGCACGCGATCTGTGGTGGCTTCTCGCCACCCCCTCCGCCCCCGCCGCCCCCGGAGGCGCCCGGCTCGATCGATCCCGACAGCCGCGAGCCGCGCGACCCCGCACCCCCGCCTGATGGCGGGCCCTCGACCGGCGGCGGCGGCACGGGCGGTCCGACGACCGGCGGCAACGACATCGGTGGTCCGACCACCCCCAGCGGTGACACCGGTGGTCCGACGACCGGTGACGGTGGCGCGAGCGGCCCGACGACGGGCGGCCCGACAACCGGCGACGGCGGCATCGGCGGCCCCAGCACGGGCGGCGGCGCCCGTCCCGGACGCAGTGGCGGCGGAGGAGGTCGCCTCGACGCCGGCCACTGGACGCACTGGTGGTACGCCAACCGCACCTTCTTGCTGGCCGAGGGATCGCGCGCCCGCGCCAACGCGGCGCAGACTCCCGGCAGTTCGTCGATCGACGACGTCCTCTGGCGCGCCGAGACGCGCCGCGCGCTCGCGAAGGCGATGACCGACGACGACGAAGAGGTCGTCGAGTCGTCCGTGCTCGCGCTCGGCAAGGCCGGCGACGCGTCGGACATCTCGCTCATCATGAGCCTCGCGAACGACGCCGATCGCAAGCAGTTGACGCGTGAGGCGGCGGCGATGTCGCTCGGCATCCTCCGCGCCGACACGGCTGACGACCGCCTCGCCATCCGCACGACGCTCGAGGCGATGGGCATCGAGAAGCGCGCCCCGGACCGCCAGCGTGCGATCGCCATCCTGGCGCTCGGACTGCGGCAGGACGAGGCCAGCGTGCCCTACCTCATGGATCGCGCCCGCGAGGGCGGGCAGACGTGGGACGTCCCGGCAGCGGGCCTGACCGCACTCGGCCTGAGCGGCTCCGAGGACGCGCGCGGCGAGCTCGTTCGTCTGCTCGTTCCGCCCTCGCGCGGCAACGACAGTCGCCGTCAGGTCTACGCCGCACACGGCCTCGCGAAGCTCCGCGATCCCGTCTCGCTCCCCGCGCTCTACGGCGCGCTCGCGGACAAGTCGGACGACGTCCGCCGCGCGGCGGCGCTGGCGATCGGTTCGATTGCGCCGCCGGCGCACGAGGCCTCCGTCAACGCCCTCGATCGCGTCATGCGCAAGGACAAGGACCGCGGCGTGCGCGCCACGGCCACCGTCGCACTCGGACTGATCGGTGGCGACTCCGCACTGGCCACGTTGCGCCGCACCTACGACAAGGACGATGCCGCGATCCGGCCGTTCGCTGCCGTGGCGATCGGTGTGTTGGCTCGCCGCAGCGAGCGTCCGCGCATCGCCGCGCCACTGCTGAAGGCCCTGAAGCGTGGTACGCGTACCGAGCTGCTCGGTGCGACGTGCGTCGCCGTCGGGCTCGCCGGCATGACCGACGCCGCCCCGCGCCTGCGCGAGGTGCTCTCCGAGAGCAAGGACCCGAAGGTGAAGGCTCAGGCGGCGATGTCGCTCGGGCTCATCGGCGACCGCGACGCGGCGCCTCCGATCCTGCGTGAGATGCTTCGCGAGTCGAACGACACGGTGTTGCGAGGCGAAATCGCCCGCGCGCTCGGCATGCTGGGCGACGTCCGCACGCTGGTCGAGCTCGACGACATGGCCGCCAACGGCAAGACGGAGCACGAGCGCATCACCGGTCTGCTGGGCCTCGGGCGCATCGGTGGGCGTGAGTCCGCGAGCCTGCTGACTGGCGTGCTCGGAGACACGAAGCGCTCGACGCTCGAGCGTCACATGGCCGGCAACGCGATCGGACTCCTGCTCGACAAGAGCGAGGGCCGCCGCGTGCACCGCGTCAGCTCGGACCTGAACTGGTACGCGCTGACGCAGGCCGTGTTCCATGTCATGGCTGAGATGTAGATGGCCGAGATGTAGTCAGCCGAGTTCGGCGTACGGAGTCCGCGGCTCTGCTCAGCGGCGGGCCAGCGACTCCATCAGCACGAGTTGCATCGCGATCACGCGAGCACGCTCGTCGAGATGCCTCGCGACACCGATCGCGGTGGCGGCAGCCGCGGCATCGCCGCCGTTCTCGGCGAAGAGGATCTCCACGCGCGGTCGGAGCTCGGCGACGAGACGGTTCCGCTCCCGGCGCGCCTGCAGGCGGTCCGGCAACCGCTCGTCGCTCCAGATCCGGATCGTGCCGTCGCCGGACGCGCTGGCGAGCAGGCTCCCGTCGGACGAGAACGTCACGTCCTTGACGTACGCCGCGTGCCCCTCGAGTCGCATGATCGCCTCGCCCGTCTCCGCGTTCCAGACGTGGATGTGTCCGTCGCGGCCGCCCGAGACGATGCGCGTCCCATCCGGGGAGAACGTGGAGGACAGCGCACCCCCGCCGTGTCCCGTCATGACCAGCAGCGGTTCCCCCGTCGCGGCGTCCCACGTCCGGACGGAACCGTCATCGCAGGACGACACGATTCGCGTCCCGTCGGGCGACGGCGTGATCGTCCAGACGAGCGAGTCGTGGCCGACCAGGTCGAAGAGATGCTCCGCAGAGCGCGCGTCATAGACCTTCAAGAGTCCCTGGCCCGCGTACGAGACCATCCGGTGCTCGTCGATCCACCCCACGCCACCGCCCGAGTAGATGTGGTGCGGCACGCGCGAGACAACGGCAAGGCTCTCGAGGTCGACGATCTCGAGCGACGTGTCCTGGAGGATGGGGCCGGCCAGGGGCAACGCCGCCAGGCGCCCACTCGGCGACGGGAAGAAGCCGAGATGCTGCGTGCGATCCTCCGCGAGCGCCCGCTCCTCCCCCGAGACGACGTCCCAGGAGCGGAGTCGCGCTCGGCCCCACTCGTTGCCGTAGATCGCCGAGGCGATCAGCTGCCGACCGTCGGGTGAGAAGCCAACATTGACGAACGACTCCTCCTCCGTGCCGAACGTGGCGACGAGCGCGCCCGAGGCGGCGTCCCAGAGCCGCACGCCTCCCGCCGCGCCGGCGAATCCATCCCAGCCAGCGGAGGCGAGAAGTGTGCCGTCGGGCGAGAATGCCACGTCGTACGCGAACGCCGCATGACCGCGGAGCACGCGTGGATCGTCGGCAGCCGTCGCGTCGTAGAGGATCGCGTTGCCTTTGCCGGAGGTGACGATCCACGTGCCGTCGGGCGAGAACCGCGCGTCGACAATGTTGGCGTGCTGGCGCGGCAGGAGACGGTGCAGCACCGCGCGCTGCTCGCCCGTCCGGGTGTCGAACAGCCGCAGGTTCTGGTCGCGGCAGTCGACGGCGGTGAGCGCACCGTCGGGGCTCATTCCGACGGACGTCAGGTCGACTCCGTTCCCCGTGTCCCACGACCAGGGACCGGGCTCGCCGGTCGCGCCGTCCCACGTTCGGACGGTGCCATCGAACGAGGTCGTGACGAACAGGTCGTCGCCGGGCGTGCTGGCGAACGACGTCACGGCCTCGCGATGGCCGTCAATCTCCATCACGGTCTCGAGCGTCGTTGCATCGCGGACGAGGGCATGCGCCGTCGTCGTCCCGGCGAACACCCGGTTGCGCCCGACGCCGACGTCGGTCATGCGAACGGCGGGAACGCGGGACGCTGTGGCGAGCTCGCGCTCGGCGGCGAGGTCGTAGACGCGCATGGTGTCGTCGTCCTCCCAGGCGACCCACGGGCGGTCCGCGTAGAACGCAACAGTGCGATGATCCATGGTGCGAAGAGAGAGCCGGACCTCGCCGGACTCCATGTCCACGATCGACCCGGGTGCGGTCCCGGGCACGCCGTCGGACGAGATGCGCGTCTTGTCGAGCAAGCCGGGCTGCCCGATCAGCCCGTAGCGGCCGCCAGGCGAGACCTCGACCACCGTGCCCTTCGCGCTGGACCAGATCTCCTCCGAGGCGCCGTCTGTCGGTGAGACGCGCACGACAGCGCCGTCCTCCCGCGCGACGAGCAGCTGGTTCTCGTCGTCGAACGTCGCGCTCGAGCCCGGGATGATCCGCGTCGTGTCGTCGGTCCGCGCCGACAGCACCGCCCACTCCCAGCCGCGGGCGGACTCCGGGAGCTCGTCGAGGCGCGCCCTAGCCGCCTCGGTGTCGTGCTCGAGCAGCGCCGTCATCGCGCTCTGCATGCCGAGGCGGTACGACTGCGCCTCCGCGCGACGCGTCTGGTGTCGGGACTCGATCAGCGCAGATCGGCTGACGAACAGCCCCGCGACGAGCGAGATGAACGCCACGACGATGGCCGCCGCAAGAGCGCGATTGCGCAGCACCCACTTGCGGAGCTCGACGAGGGCTCCGGTGCGGTACGCGCGCACCACCCGCCCCTCGATGAAGTCGCGCAGGTCCTGAGTCATCTCCTCCGCGGACTCGTAGCGGTCGGCCCGCTGCCGGGCCATCGCCTTCTCGACGATCGCGACGATCTCGCCCGGCACGTCCGGCTCGCGTTCCAACACCGGGGTCGGCGCACCGCCCCGGATCGCGCCGAGGATCGCCAACGGGAACGGGTCGTCCATCTGATCCGTGTACGGCGGACTGCCCGTCAGCAGCTCGTAGAGCATCGCGCCGACCGAGTAGAGGTCCGAGCGCTGGTCCATGCTGTCAAGCGCACCACGCGCCTGCTCGAGCGACATGTACGACGGTGTGCCGACCACGTCACCCGCGATGGTGAGCTGCGTGGAGACGCCGTGCTGCGACGCGTCGGCGCGCTCGGTGTGCACCGGCATCAGAGCGCTCGATCGGTCGTCGATATCGTCTGGATCGTCGGGGGCACCGAGCACCTTCGCGATGCCCCAGTCCATGAGGTAGACCTCGCCGAAGTCACCGACCATCACGTTCGCGGGCTTGATGTCGCGGTGGATAACGCCCTTGTTGTGGGCGAACGCCAACGTCTCCAGGACGCGGATCAGAAGCTGCACCGCGCGGGTTCGGGTCCAGTTCGCCTCGCCGCGGCGCACGGCGCCGAAGATCTGTCCGAGCGTGCGCCCGCGGACGAGCTTCATCGTGAAGTACAGGCGCTTCTGCTCGTCGACGCCGAGCTCGTGCACCGGCACCACGCCCGGGTGGTCGAGCTGCGCGGTGACCTGGGCTTCGGCGACGAACCGGTCGGCCGCCGGCGTCAGCGTGGCCTCGCCGCCCGTCGTCGACTGGGACGAGCGCCCGAGGATCACCTTCATCGCCAGGTCGCGGTGCAGCGTCGGATCGTGAACGCGGAGGATGGCGCCCATCCCACCGCGATCGATCTCGCCCTTGTTGACGTAGTCGCGCCGCGACTGCTCCTCGAGCTGCTCGATCACTTCGGCAGCCTGCACCGGGGCCTGCGCGCGCTCGATCACCTTCTCGACTGACGACGCCCGCGCCCGGATGCCATCGTCGATCGTCGGCATCATGCGCGCGTACTCGCGCTGGATCGCGTCCTCGTACCCGCGGAACAGTCGCTCGTAGACCTCGACGGGCCGCACCTTGCCCGCCTCGCGATCCGCGGTCAGCGCCTTGCGAAACGCCTCGAGGACCCGCTTCTCCTTCATGGCCCCCGTTGTACCGAATTCGCCGCCACGGACGGCCACGTGCCGGGCCACCCCGACCGGGCCGGAGAGCGTAGACTCCAGGCATGGGGTACGGGCGAACGGCGATGCGCGCGGTGGTCGTGATCGCGCTGTTCACCGCCGGTGCGGCGCAACGTCGCGCCGGCGCTGAACCCGCCTCCGCTGAGCCCGCCTTCGGACCTGTAGCGCCGCGCGCCGACGCTCGTCGTGTCCCACTCCACTGGGCGTCGGCGGGATCTCTCGCCCTGCCGCCCCGGGTGCTCTCCCTCTCCGATACCGCTCCGACCGGAGCGCGCCCGCCACTCCATGCCGACGGAGCGCGCTACGCCGTCGTCCCGCTGGGCGCCGCGACCCTCGGCATCGCGGTCGAGCTCCGCGCCGGCTCGGAGCGTGTCTGGCTGGATCTCGATCTCGACGGCGACCTCGGCGACGACGATCGGGCCTGGTGGCAACGAACCGCGAGTGGTTGGTCCCGTACGGAACACGTCCTCGTGCCGTTCGTCGAGGGGGCCGAGCGTGCGTACGTAGCGATCGTGCTGCGCCGCGAGCACGACGTCCTCACCATCGAGCACGGTCTCTGTCGTCGCGGGACCACCGAACTCGGCGGTCGTCTTCGCGACATCGCGCTGTTGGATGGCGACCACGACGCACGCTTCGACGGACCGGCCGATGTCTGGGTCGTCGACCTCGACGGCGACGGCGTCCTGGACCTCGACCACGAACGCGTCGTCCCTCGTCGTCCGTTCCGCGTCGGCGACGAGGGCTGGATCGCGGCGTCGGCCCCAGCATCCGGTGCGTTCCTGGCCCTGGAGCGCGTACGGCCCGGGACGACACCGCCACCTCGCAACCGCGCGTGGCAGGACGTTCCCCCGCCACCGACCGGCGTGCTCACGACGCCGCCGGACGCCGCGCTCGACGAGCTGCTCGCGCAGCTGCGCGCGCGGCCGTCACCATCGGTGACCGTGCGACGGGATCTCGTCGAGCGCATCGGGCGCGTCGGCAGCGACGAGGCCTTCCAGGCGCTCGACGATCTCGCGGTGACCGATCGCATCCTGACCGTTCGCTGGGCCGCGACACGCGCGATGGGCAACGCGCTCTACCGCGACGCCCATGCCGCCGACGTCGCGCGGATGACCGACATCAGCAAGTTCGGCGATGCCGCGCGTGGGGTCGCGGCGATCGAAGCGCTGCACGCCATGGGCTGGGACGGGCGCGAGGAGCTCTACCGGCGACTGCTCGCCGAGCGGGGCTGGCTGATGATGGGCGCCGCGGCGCGACACCTCGCCTACCTGCCGAGTGCGGGCGCTCGCGCGCTCGCCACCGACGCCTGCACGTCGTTGACGCTGCGTTCCACGAAGTCGAAGCCGTGGCACGATCGACTGGAGGCGTATCGCGGCGTGCGGACGATCCCGGGCGGTCCCGATCCGGCGCTCATGGTCGGCATGGCCGAAGCCAATCATCCGGCGCTCCTCGCCCTCGCGCTGCGCGACCTGCGGACGATCGGCCACGCTCGCACGCGCGAACTCGCACGGCGCGCGTCGCGCTTCACGTCGCTCGTGTGGAACCCGGTCGATACGCCGCAGGACCTCTCCGAGCTCGCGCCCTACACACGCGGGTTCGTCGAGGGTCGGCGGGACCTCGGGGCGGAGTTGATCCGCAGCCTGGGATCCGGAGACGATCCGGAGTCGATGGAGGGTCTGCTGCTGCTCGCCGAGGGCATTCCGCTCGAGCATCGCGACGCACTGATCAAGCAACTCGCAGCGCGGCGCACGCGGGCGAGCGTGGAGGGTGTGATGCCCGGGCTGTCGGCTCACAGCCGAGCTCGCCGGCAGATCGCCGCGGCCGCGCTCGGACGCATTCCGGGCGCCCACGTCACGGCAGCACTGATCGAACGCCTGGACGCTGAGCGTCACGAGCCCGTCGAGGTCGTGCTGTACGAGGCGCTACGGCATCGACGAGATGAGTCCGCGGTCGACGCACTCCTCTCGCGCTGTACCGACGGCCCGCTCCGCGGCTACGCACTGCGGGCCGCGGCGGCGTGCGCGCCGCGCGAACCACGCGTACGTCGCGTGATCCAGGATCAGATGCGGTCCGACGACTGGGAACAGCGCGTGCGCGGCGTGCTAGCGGCGCGTGACTCAGCCGATCCGCAGTTGGCCCTCGCGGTCGCCAAGCTGCTCGACGATCCACGCTGGTCCGTGCGCGTCGCAGCCGTCGAGACGCTCCGGAGCGCACGACAGCGTGACGCGGTCGCTCCGTTGATCGCGCGGCTCGAACGGGAGGACCGGCTGCGACTGCAGCTCGCGATCGCCGACGCGTTGTTCGAGCTGACCGGCTTGGATCTCGGAGCGGATGCGGGCCCATGGGAAGCGTGGTTCGGCGAGAACGGCGACACATTCGTCGTGCCGAACCCGACGCCCATCCGCCGCCGCGCAGTCGAGAGCACGACCGCCGCCTTCTTCGGACTGCCGATCGACTCGGACCACGTGACCTTCGTCCTCGATCGGTCGGGGAGCATGCGCTCGATGATGGATGCGCCGTCGACGCTCAGTCGACTGCACGCGTCGATGGACGAGACGACGGGAGCCGTCGACTCGATGCCGGACGGCGCGTTCGTGAACCTCGTGCTCTTCCACATGAACACGCAGACGTGGAAGAACCGCCTCGTGCCGCTCACCGCGAAAAGCCGCAAAGCGTTTCGACAGCGCGCGCGTTCGGGGCTGATGGGTCCCCAGACCGACGTGTTCCGTGCACTCCGCACGGCTCTGCGGGACGCCGACGCTGACACGATCCTGCTGCTGACAGACGGGCTGCCCAACACGGGCGACCACGTCGAGCCCGCCAGCCTCCTTCAGGCGATCGCACGCTTGAACGAGACCTCGCAGGTCGCGATCCACTGCGTGTCGATCGGCACCGACTCCGAGCTCCTCGAGCGGCTCGCAGCCGCGAACGCCGGCCGCTACATCCGCCGCTGACGCGAGTCCGTCAGGCGGGTTTGCTGAGCACCCAGATGTTCTCGGCGGGCCACCGTCGTGCCCATTCGAGCGAGGCGACTCCCTCGTACGTCGTCTCGGCATCGGCCGGAGGCCGCAGCTCGACGAGATCCTCAACGACGAGGCCGTGACGGCGGAACAGCCGGATCCAATCTCCGTAGCCAAGCTGCCAGATCACCATCTCATCCTCGGAGTCGCGGGCCCGCCCGAGCTCGAAGGAGTTCTCGTGAAGCCGATCGTCGAGCGCATCGGTCTCCGGGTTCCAGCACACGCAGAGCAGGGGACTGACCATATTGAAGACGAAGCGTCCACCCGGGCGCAGCAGCCGCATGACCTCCGCGAGGCACGCTTCCGGATTCGTGAACGACATCGCACCGTGATCACAGAACACCACGTCGAACGACTTGTCGGGGAGCGGAACGCTCTCCGCGCTCGCATGAATCAGCGGTACCTCGACGCCCTCCGACGCTGCGAACCGGGCAGCGTGTTCGAGCTGTCGGGCGGAGTTGTCCAGCCCCACCACGCGCGCACCGCGCTGGGCCAGGAAGACGGACCATTGAGCGGCTCCGCAGCCGAGCTCCAGGACGTCCCGGTCGCTGACGTCACCGAGGACGCCGAGCTCGGAGTCGGGCAGCCCCCAGAGGCCCCAGGCGAGCGGCTTCCCATCGAGCTGCGATCGGTGTCGCGCCTGGTACGCGTCACTCTCGGCGTCCCAGGCAGCCCGGTTATGGAGCGCATCGTCGGAGATGGACATGAGGGCCTCTCGAGTCGGGGTCACGATCATCGCGCGGTCGCATCACGTCGCCGCGAGACGATGATGGACTGCCGACCCGGCGGGGAGCGAGAGTCCGTGGAGGAGGACGCCTGTCCTCCGTCCTCCAGAGCCGGAGAACAACGCAGAGAGGGCCGGGCATGAGCGAAGCAGAACGCCGCATCACCCTCAGCCTGGTGATCCCGGTCTACAACGAAGTCGATACGTTGGAGACCGTGCTCGGCAACGTCGCGAAGCTCAGCGACCTCTACGACCTCCAGGTCATCCTCGTCGACGACTTCTCGACGGACGGCAGTCGCCAACTGATCGAGACGCTTGGCGAGCGGGACGGCTACTCGGTCTTTCTGCAGCCCGAGAACTGCGGCAAGGGTGCCGCCGTGCGCGTGGGGTTCGCGGCCTGCACAGGCGACGTCGTCATCATCCAAGACGCCGACCTCGAGTACGACCCGGCGGACATCCCGACCGTCGTGAAGCCGATCCTCGACGGCAAGGCGGACGCCGTCTTCGGCTCACGCTTCCTCGGCGGCCCGCATCGCGTTCTCTACTTCTGGCACTACCAGGGCAACCGTCTGCTGACGCTGCTCTCGAACATGCTCTCCAACCTGAACCTCTCCGACATGGAGGTCGGGTACAAGGCGATGACGATCGACGCCGTTCGGTCGATGAACCTGACGTCGTCGCGCTTCGGCATCGAGGTCGAGATGACGGCGCAACTCTCGAAACGCCGCTTTCGGATCTACGAGGTGCCGATCTCGTACGCCGGTCGCACGTACGAGGAAGGCAAGAAGATCACCTGGCGCGACGGGTTCGCCGCGTTCTGGCACATCTTGCGCTTCAACCTGTTCAGCTAGTCGACAGGCGGATTAGCGAACGGGAACCGTCAGCGCGAAGCTCGCTCCGACGCCGTCGTGATCGACGAGCACCAGGTCGCCTCCCATGGCGCGCGCGAGCTCGCGCGACAACGCCAGTCCGAGACCGACGCCCGGCACCGATCCGTCCTCGCGACCGCGTCCCCGCCGGAACGACTCGAACACCACCGCGCGATCAGCGCGCGGCACGCCGGGCCCGTGATCCGCAACCTCGAGTCGGAGACTCCCGGCCGCGACGGAGGCCGTCAGCGAGATCGTCGGTTGATCAGTCGACGCGCCGTACTTGCACGCGTTGTCGATCAGATTGAGCAACACGCGGCCGACGGCATCTGCATCGACATGCAACGGCTCGTCAGCCGGACCGCGCACAACGACCTCGAGCTCGTGCTCGATCCGAGCCACGCGCTCGTCGAGCGGCTCGCGCAGCCGATCGACGAGCCCGCGCAACGTGATCGACTCGGGTCGCAGCGGCACCGCACCACGCTCCAAGCGTGAGAACGCGAGCACGTTCTCGACGAGCGTCGCGAGGCGCTCGGACTCCGTCTTCAGGGTCGACAGGTACTCGCCCTTGCGGTCTTCCGGCACCATCCCCGACTCGAGCATGTCGGCGTACATGCGGAACGTCGTCAACGGCGTGCGTAGTTCGTGGGTGACAGCCGAAGCGAAGCGGCTCCGTCGCTCCGCATACGCGTGACTCGACCGCAGCGACCACGCTCCGGCACCGAACGCCAGCAGCGCGAAGAGCCACGTGACCGCCACGGCTGTGTGGGACACGGTCCACTCTCTCCACGCGACGGGTGGGGCATCGACGCGCAGCGCGACGGGAGCCGCTGCGAGGGCCGGCTCGCCCTCAGAGACCCCGTCCACCGCCTCCAGGCGCGCCGTCGGGAACAGGTCGTCGATCTCGTGGAGCAGGTCGCCGCGCAGCATCGGCCAATCGACCGCGAAGCCGTGGATCGCCTCCGAGTCGGGCGTCTCCACGCGCCGTGCAAACACGAGCGTCTCATCGGGAACGACCCAGACCGGCACGAACAGCCCCACGCGCTCGACGACACGCGCCCCACTCGGGGAGAAGTTCGTGACGGCCTGCTGAATGTCGGCATTCCGCCCGGCCCGGCCGCCCTGGCCGCGACTCGGAAGGGCGATCCGCTGCTGCGGCGGGTCGTAGGTGTGCGCGGCCACCGGCGGGTCGCGCGCGACGTTCTCGGCCAACGCAATCGCCAACTCCGCTTCGCCCGAAACGACGCGCGCGCGCAGGGCCTCCGGAGACAGGAGCGCGATGCGCTCAGCCAGGTCGTCGAACACGACCCGGTTCTCGAGGTACTGGACAGCCGGAGTCCCGTTCGCCGCCGCGGACTCGGGCGATGCCTGCGGCGACGTCAGCACGGCGCCGCTCTCCATCGCGAAGTGCAACTTCACGTAACGACCGCGGTAGCCGGCCAGCCAAGAACCGCCAGCCCCCTCCGTTCGGTACGCTGCAGGGGGACGCGCGGCCTCGGCGGCCACCTGCGCCGAGACCCACGCATCCATGCGCTCGAGGGCCACGTCCACGGCCCGCGCGTGCGCCATGTCGATCTCCGACTGCGCGCGCGCCGTCTCGAGTCCGACCACGGTCGACGAGACCCAAGCCAGCGCGGCGAGCACGAGCAACGCCGCCAGCCCGAAGATGCGCACGGAGCGCTTCGCACCGTTCACGCGCCACCTCCGGCCAGCATGTAGCCCTTCGCGCGCACCGTCACGACGACCTCCGGCTGCGACGGGTCGTCGCGCAGCTTCTCGCGCAGACGCGCCACGTGCACGTCGACGGTGCGCGTGTGCAAGCCCCGCGGGTCCAGACCCCACACGGCGCGGAGAAGCTCGTCACGCGAGATCGCGCGCCCTGGCGACGTCACGAGGTAGCGCAGCAAGGCGGCTTCCTTCTCGGAGAGCTGCACGCGAGTTCCGTCGTCGTGCACGACCTCGCGCCGCGCGAAGCTCACGGCGCGTCCGGCGACGTCGAACTCCTCGACGTCGGATGGTCGCTCCGCGCTGCGGCGGAGCACCGCCTCGACACGTGCGAGTAGCTCGCGCGGACCGAACGGCTTCACGACGTAGTCGTCCGCGCCGCCCTTCAGACCACCGACGAGATCGTCCTCGCCACCGCGCGCCGTGACCATGATGACCGGCAGTCGCGGCTTCGCGCGACGCACGCCCTCGAGCACGCCGAAGCCATCCATCCCGGGCAGCATGACGTCGAGCAGGACGAGGTCGAGTTCCGCGCTCTGGGCGGCCTCGAGACCCGACGGACCGTCCATGCGCTCGAGGACCTCGTAGCCCGCGAACGTCAACGCATCGACGATCGCGCGCCGGATGGCACGGTCGTCCTCGACCACCAGAACGGTCTGTCGACTCACACGAGCACGGTACCGCACGGGTCGGGCAGCGAACGTAACGCGCGTGTGAACTAGCAGGCTGTCGGAGTTACGGCCTCGCCGTGCCACGCAGGTTGGCGCGACAGCCTGCTAGCCATACGCCGACTGGGGTGCGAGCGGCGGCGAATTGTGGCGCGGCCGGGCCTCGTGCGGCGCCCCGCGCCGACGCGGGCGTTCTGGAGCGGAGCCTTCGCCGCATCGCCCGCGTCAGTGGGCCCCTTTGGCTCGCTCTCGCCCGTGGCGCTCGACGTCCCGTGCTTCTGGCGTCCCGTCGCCACGTAGCCGCGGATGCCCGTCACCGCCATGAAGTCGATGCGCTCCTCGCACGCCTGCTCGATCTTGCGCGAGGAGTACACGCCGCGGCACAGCGAGTAGAGCAACAGCGAGACCTGATCCACTTCCCACGGCCGAAACGCCTTCTCGCTCATGCCCAGATCATCGTCCTCGGCGGCGACGCTCTGGTGCCCGCCGGGGTCTATCTAGCCGCCTGTCGCGCCGGCGGTCTCTCGCACGGCGACGCCGAAACTCCGACAGGCTGCTAGCACGTTACACACGCGTTACCCACTGGGCTCCCGATCCGGCCGACACTTCGATTGGCGACGCGGCCGGATGGGCCGGACCGTCGCAACCACGCTGGCCCATCCCCACGGGCCCATCCATGCCGAGGAGGCCGAGATGAAGACCACAGCTGTAGCCCGGGTCGTCCACGAGGGTCGCGCGTTGCGTGATGACGAACTGTGTGAGAACCAACCGCGACGCGGAGATCGGCGCACTGGACCGCTCAGGCGCGTGACTCATCGTGGACGATTCGGGCTGGTGGCAACGACGGTGCTGGCGCTCGTGATCGCGACCGCCGCGTTCGCGCAGGACACGAAGAAGCGCCTCGCGGAGACGACCACGGAAACCGTGCTCGAGAAGACCGGCGCCGCGCCGCTCCCGGCCCCCACGACCGATGCGGAAACGGCCACCAACCCGACCGTCGACCCGGGAGCCGTGCGCTGGCACGACGACCTCACCGCGGCGCGCGCCGCGAGTCGCGAGTCCGGCAAGCCGGTGCTGCTCTTCCAACTCCTCGGCCGTCTCGACCAGGAGTTTTGCTGAACGAACGCCCGCCTCGCGAGAGCCGTGTCGCTCTCGAACCCGGACGTGGCAGAACTGATCAACACGCGCTTCGAGTCGGCTTGGGAGAGCGTGCGTGACGCGCCCCAGGTGACCATCGACTTCGGCGGAGGCAGCGTCGTGCGACGCACCCTGCACGGCAATATCGCGACGTACGTCTGCGCCCCGGATGGAGCGGTCATCGACGTGATCCCGGGTCTGAACGACGCGGCGACGTATCGCAAGCGGCTCGCGGAGACGCTGACCGTGTTCGAGATCTACTCGAAGCTCCCGGCCGCCGAGCGCGCCGCGAACCTCCGGCAGCACCACGCGTCGGCACCCGTGTCGCGCGCTCTCCTTCGCGGCAACCTCCGACTGCTCTCGAAGTCGGGCATCGAGTTGCCGGCGGAGACGATCGTCGCGGGTGCGAACGGAACGAAGCCCGTGATCGTCGTCGGCGGCGCGGGTGGAGGAGCCGGATCGAAGGGCATGGCGGAGCTGCCCGTCGAGCGCACGGTCGCGGGCACCGTCGCCGGCACTCCGCCGACGACCCCGGCTCCCACGTCGACCCTCGCCCCGGGGACGCTCCGCGCTAGCACAGCGAAGTTCACGCTGGAGGCGCCGGTGAAGAGCATCCTCGTCGCGGCCGACGGGACGCGCGTCGACCTCGAGCTCCTCGCCCGCGACACGCAGCACAACGAGGAAGTCCGACGTCCGCAGATCGACGCGATCCTGGCCGAGGACGGCGCGCACACGCCCGAGTCGCTCACGCGTCGCATCTACCGCGACGTGCTCCACGCCGACCTCGACGACCCGTACCTCGGTCTCGGCGAGACGCTGTTCAAGACGTATCCGTTCGTGCGCTGAGCCGATTCGCCTGAGCCCGGTCCTGCTGAGCCGGTCCCGGCCGGCGCCGCGCGCTACTCCGCGGGAGTGGCCACGCTCTGGTCCTCGACGCGCACCACCGAGCCGACGCCGAGGACGCCGATGAAGATGTCGATCGTCTCCTGCGGCGCCAGCGGGCTGACGTCGTCGCCGTGCACCTTGCGGACGTAGTCACCGCGCACGGTGTGCAGCTCGTGGCGCGTCTCGCCCCACTTCGCGCGCACGACGCTGAGGATGTCGATGCCGTCGTCGAAGGGCCAGAGATCGAGCGTCGCCCCACCGAGCGGCAGGCCGATGCCGAAGCGGAGCGTCCCCTGGCGGAAGTAGGTCTCGGTGCCGACCGTGACGGGCATCTCGTAGGTCTCGCCGTCGCGCCAGATCCGCAGCGTGGCGACGGACCCGGGATCGGTCCCCTCGATCGCCTCTCGCAGCTCAAGCGGGTCCGTCGTCTCAGCACCGTCCATCGAGAGGATCAGATCGCCCGGCGCGATCCCGGCGACGCCCAGCGGCGTCATCGGATGCGCGGTCTCGACAAGGAGCGCCGTCCCCTCGAGCTGGCCCTCGCTCTGGCCATCGAACAGGCCCTCGGGCAGCCCGTAGATCGCGCCGTGACCCGCGCCGCCGTCGGCGGACAACGCCGTCCAGACGTCGTTCGTCGCGATCGACATCTGGCCGCCGATCCAACCGCGCGTGTGGCGTGGCTTGTCGGCTGCCGACGCGCACGCGGTCAGGGTGAGCAGGGTGGCGGCCAGGAGTGCGGTCGGGAGGGGCTTCATCACGATCTCCTACAGGTGTCGTTTTCAGGGGGTCAGTCAGGGAGTGGGAAGGACGAGAGAGAGAGGATCAGAGCTTGTCGCTCGGCAGCACGGTGCTCGGCGGCACTGTGTTCGACGGCGCGGAGTTCGACGGCGCGGAGTTCGACGGCACGGTGCTCGGCAGCGCGTTGCTCGGAAGCGTGGCGCGCAGCGCGTGCCGGAGCAGCGGCTGCATGAGCGGATTGCGGCCGAACGAGAGGCCGAAGGCGACACGTCCGTTCGAACCGTCGCGCTGCGGCGCGAGGCTCACGTCGGTCTGCGCCAGGCCATCGAGGTTCCACGGAAGCAGGCACGCGAGCAGCAGCAGCTGCGCGGCGATCGTGACGCGGCGCGGTGGCCGTGCCACGAGCAGCAGTCGGCGCGCTGCGGAGCCGCGGCCGCCGCTCATGGCCAGCCCCGCGCGGACGAGTGGGCGCCCGGTCTCGTGGCTCGCCAGCAGGCTTCGGGCGAGCCCCAGGGGCGTCGCGCCGTGGTGCTTCGCAGCGAGGTCGGCGACGGCTTCGCGCTCGTGGAGCCAGCGCGCCACAAGACGGCGCAGGGGCCAGTTGAAGAAGAACGCGTCGGCGATGAGTCCGGCGACGAAGAGCCGCACGTTGTCGAAGCGACGCACGTGAGCCATCTCGTGAAGCAGCATGGCGCGGCGCGCGGGGCCATCGAGTCGGTCCCACAGCTCGATAGGGATGACGAGCCGCGGCCGACGCAGTCCCGCGACGAACGGCGTCCCACCTCCGGGCACCAGCAGTACCTGCGGAGGTGTGCGTACGCCGGTCGCCTCCGCCGCGCGAGCGACCTCCGCGACGACGGTGGCAGGCGGCTTGCGGATCAGCGCGAGCGCCGCCAGGAGCCGACTCACCTCGCTCGCTCGAAGCAGACGCCAGGTGATCAAGCCCCCGGCAAGTCCGGCCCACCCGGCGAGTGCGTACGGCGCGACCGGCGCGATCACGCGCGATACGAGCGCCGGACTGACGCGCAACTCGAAGAAGAAGAACGAGAGACACGGCAGACCGAACAGCGTGCAGAGCACCTCGGCGACGCCGAGCGCCGTGAGCAGCCCGCGCAGACGCGGGTCGCGCAGTCGCAGCACGGTGCAGAGGCCGGCGACGAGCAGCCACGCGCCGATCGCCGTGGGGATGGAGAGAGCGAGCCGGATCGGGAGGAGGTCAATCGGCATCGTCGTCCTCCAGCTCGGTAATCATCCGCCGCAGCTCCGTCAGTTCGTCGGCCGTCGGCTTCCCGTGACCGAGCAGAGCGGAGACCATCCGGCGCACGGAGCCGCCGAAGAGGTCACGCCGCAAGAGCGCCAGATACTCGCGGCCGAGCTCGTCACGCGTGACCACGGGACGGTAGGTCAGCACGCGCCCGTCGCGGTCCTTCGCCACCACGCCGCGCTTCTCGAGCCGCGCGAGCACGGTGGCGACGGTGTTGTAGTGCCGCGCCCGATCGTCGGGCAGCGCGTCGACCACGTCGGCGACGGTGGCATCGCCCAACTGCCAGAGCACGTCGAGGACGGCGACCTCGAGTTCTCCCAGGACGACACGGTTGCGAGTCACGGAGGACTTCTACTACACCCGTCGGAGAGCGTCAAGCGGGCAGCGTCAGTAGCCCATCACCTCGGGGCGCTTCTTCGGGAGTTTGAACGAGACCTTCTCCCGCTTGCCCTTGCGGATGATGTCGAGCTTCAGCGTCGAGCCGAGACGCTTCTCGCGCATCACGTACGCCAGGAGCCCGCTGCGGTCGAAACCCGCCTTACCGTCCACGTTCACGATCACGTCGCCGGGCGCCAGCGTCTGCCGGCCGTCGCGGTTCGGGCGCTTGAACCATCGCTCCGAACGCCCCTCGACGAGGATGCCCTCGGCGTGCGGTTGGAAGTGCACACCGGTGTACATCCACGAGGCGTACCCGGCGACGCGGTACCTCCACACCCAGTCCTCGGTGCGCCGCCATCCGTCGGGCAGCGTCAGCGTCAGCTCGACGTCGTCGCTCCCACGTCGCACGACCAGCGGCAGGTCGCCGCCGGCATCGGGCGCGTTGTGCAGCACCCACTGGATGTCCGCGATCGAGACGAGCGGCTGACCGTCAACTGCACGGATCTCGTCGCTCGGTTGGACGCCGGCGGCTGCCGCCGCGGAACCGTCGGCCACCTTCGTCACCGTGGCGCACGCCTCGTTGCTCAGCGACAGCCCGAGCACGTGCGGCCGCGGGTACATCCAGAGCATCGAGTCGGGCAGGTCGTAGCCCTTCATCACGTACGAGTCGATCGCCGTGCGCTGCACCTCGTGACAGTGGACACAGCCCTCGCCCTCGCCGGGCTTCACGCGCTTCAGCCGCTTGTACTTCCGGGCCGACGGCGTCTTCTCGGCGAAGCGCCACTTCGGTTCCGGACCCGTCTTGCCGGCCAGGGTCGGCCCGACGGTCGTGGGGTCCTTCGCGTACGCCGTGTGGATCTCGAGCGCGCGCCGCAGCGCGGCCTGCATGCCCTCGGGCGTCGGGTTCGGATTGGAGTCCTTCTCGCTCCGCTTCGTCTTCGGATGCGCGCGCCCGTAGCGGCCGTAGATCGTCTTGTCGCCGTTCATGAAGAAGAGCGACCACGAGAGGAACGGATCGAACTGGAACGTCGCCAGATCGACGCCGCCCATCTGGGTGGCGCGCACGAGCACGAACTGCTCGGTCAGCGCACGGAGTGCCGGGTTGTCGTGGACGACCAACTGGTCATCGATGCTGGAGCAACCAGCTCACGGGAGTCACCGGAAGGCAACGAGCAGAGGCTTGCCGGACTCCTGCGCCGCGGCGTAGCCCGCCTCGATGTCATCGTAGATCCAGCGGTCCCGGACGCCGTCGGCGTTCGCCAGGTCGTCGAGGTCGTGTTCCTCCTGCGCGAAGGCGGCGACCCCGAGGACGCACGCGAGCGATAGCGCAGCGACTGCGCCGGCGAGCAAGGGACGGGAGACGTTCTGCATCAGCGACCTCCTGCAGCGGGTTCACGTGCGGTTTAGCGTACCGACGTAGGCTACTGCGCAGGGATCGTGAACAGGGGTCGCAGTCCGATCCCACCGTGCTTGTCACCGGGGTGCACCCGATAGCGGAACGCCGCGCGATGTACGGTCGGCGCGTTGCCCCAACTGCCGCCGCGGGCGACCATGTCGCCGGCCTCGGCCTTGATCAACGGGTCGGTCGACTCGTGAGAGTCGTACGTCGAATAGCGATCTGCGCACCACTCGAAAACGTTGCCGTGCATGTCGAAGAGCCCGAACGCGTTCGACTTCTTCTGCCCGACGGCGTGCGGCTTCCCATCCGAGTTCTTCTCGTGCCACGCGTAGGCATCGATACCCGAGTCGCTGCGACCGAAGTGGTACTTCGTCGTGGTGCCCGCGCGGCACGCGTACTCCCACTGCGCCTCCGTCGGGAGCTTGAGTCGGGCGCGATACAGGAAGCGAGGGATGTCCGTCAGGTTGACGTTCTCGGCCGGGAGCTGCTCGCCCTCGAACTCGAACGGAGCCGTCTTTCGCACCTCGCGCCAAACGGCCTGTGTCACCTCGGTCCGCGCGATCAGGAACGGGCGCGTCAGCGTGACCTCGTGCTTGTCCTCGTCCTCGTGGCGGCCGCCCTCGGACTTCGACGAGCCCATCGTGAAGCGACCCGCCGGGATGAGCGAGAAGCCCATCTGCGTGCGCCCGTGCTGGAACAGCGCGATCTCGTGCGTCTGACCGCCATCCGCGAACGTCTCGAGGTTCAGGAACGTGAAGTCGGTGAAGCGAGCGGCGACGACGCGGGCCGCGTCCTCCCGCTGATCGGATCGAGCGGCGTCCCAGAGCTTCAGGCTGAGCAGGATCTCGGGGTCCACGTAGACCGCGTCGACAGCCTTCGCGGCGGATTCGGTGCCGTCAGCGTTGACGTAGATGACCTCCTCGACCGGCTTCGGCCGCTTCGGCTTCTTCGGTGCCAGACTGTCGACGGCGTCACCGACGCGGTCGCAGGCGGCGAGGGCCACGCAGAGGAGTGCTGCGGGAACGGCAAGGCGGCGCGCGATCGATGGTTGCTGATCCATGGAGCGACGCATCGTAACCGGCATCGTTCACGAGGACTCACGCGGGATCGGCGGCTCTCGTGTCAGCGAACGGGAGCGACGGAGACACACGCGACGCACGAGCGCTTGATCGCGTGCAGGTCGGTCAGTTCGATCTCCGGGGCCAGGTAGCCCTCCCGCACGGGCTCGTCGTTCAGCAGCGCCGTCGAGAGGTACTTCTTGTTGCTGTCGGAGAACACCGTCGCCACGACCGCATCGCCGCCGAGCTCGTTCTGGAGCTTCACAGCACCGAGGAAGTTGGCGCCGGAGGAGATGCCGACGCCGAGGCCCAACGAACGGGAGAGACGCTGCGCCATCAGGATCGAGTCGCCATCGTCAACGGCCACGACGTCGTCCAGGAAGTCGAGGTCGACGATGGGCGGGATGAACTCGTCGGAGATCCCCTGGATGCGGTGCTTGCCGACTTTGTGGCCGGTCGAGAGCGTGGGTGAGTTCGACGGCTCGAGCGGGTGGATGCGCACGTCCGTGCGCTGCTTCCGCAGGTAGCGCCCGACGCCCATCACGGTGCCACCGGTGCCGACGCCCGCCACGAACGCGTCGGGGCGCCGATCCACGGACTGGAGCTGCCACCAGATCTCCGGTCCGGTCGTCGTCGTGTGCGCCTCGATGTTGTCCTCGTTCGAGAACTGCCGCGGCAGGAACGCGTGCGGGTGATCGGCGGCCAGCCGTTCCGCGCGCTCGATGCTCCCCACGAACCCGCCCTCGTCGGCGCTGACGAGATGGATGGTCGCCCCGAGCGATGCGATCAGGCGCTTCCGCTCGTCGCTCATCCAGTCGGGCATGAAGATCGCGACCGGATGCCCGAGGGCCCGCCCCAGCGCCGAGAACGAGATCCCCGTGTTGCCGCTCGTCGCCTCGACGATGAGGTCACCGCGCTCGAGCGTGCCGCGTTCGTAGCCGCGTCGCAGGATGTGCAGCGCCATGCGGTCCTTGATGCTGCCCGTCATGTTCAGGTTCTCGGCCTTGGCGTAGACCGTTCGCTGCTCACCGCGGAACCGGTACGCGATGGCCAGAAGCGGAGAGCCCCCCACCATCGATCGCAGGCCGTCCAGTCGCTGATCGAGCTCGTAGCGCAGCATCGTGTCCTCCCGGCGCAGGGACCCCAGAGCGCCGTCTACTCAGGGAGCGGAGTCCCCAGAGCGTAGGGGACGTCTGAGCGCACTGCTCCAGGGGCACGCTACGCGCGCAGCGCCGGGGCCACTGTGACCAGAGTCGCAGCCGAGCGGCTTACCGGCGGCTGCGGCGCCGGTAGACGATCTCGCCGTCGACGATGGTCATGTTGACCTTCGTGCGTCGCAGGCGCCGCGTCGGCGTGGTGAACAAGTCGCGATCCACGATCGTGACGTCGGCGCGCTTGCCGACCGCCAGCGAGCCGACGAGGTGTTCCTGCCGGAGCGCAAACGCCGCGTTCAGCGTGTACGCCTCGATGACGGACGCGAGGTCCGGCATGCTCTGAGCGCCCCGCTCGAGCGCGTTCTGCATGCCGACGAACGGCGAGAGCGACGAGACATCCCAGTCGCTGCTGAGGGTGATGGTCGCGCCGGCGTCGTGCAGAGAACGCAGGGGGATGCGATCCGCGAGCCGCTCCGGCCCGAGCAGGTCGATCTCGAACTGGTCGACGTTCTGCGGGAGCGTGAAGTCACCGGCCACCTGCGCGTCGGCGATGACGCCGAGCAGCGCGAAGCGCGGCACGTCGTTCGCGGCGACGAGCTCGACGTGCGTCACGCGATGGCGGCGCCCGTCGCGGAGCGATCCGTTCAGCAGCGCGGCCCCTTCGATGGCGTTCAACGCCTCGTGCACGCCGCGATCGCCGATCGCGTGGATGTGCGCATCGAACCCCGCGAACTCCAGCCCAGCGATGTACGCCGTGAGGCGATCCTCCGTGAAGTAGTTGAGTCCGAGATCCGTCTCGAGTCCGACGCCTAGATCGCGTAGGTACGGCTGCAGCAGCGCCGCGGTGGTGTTGATGCTGATGCCGTCGTCGTAGAACTTCACCTGGTTGATGCGCAGCATCGGATCGGTGTCGTCGTGCATGCCGATCAGCGCCGCGAGCTGGCCGTCGTCGTCGACCTCCTCCGGGTACGCCCAGAGCGCCAGCGTGCTGCGCGCCGTCAGTCGGCCCTCGTCGCGGACGCGGTTCCACGTGTCGAGGTAGCCGCGCTTCCAGTACACGCGCGCATTCCCGAGCGACGTGATGCCGTTCTTGCGGATCTGCTTGAGCGACCAGAGCAGACCGGCGTGATCGGCCTCGCGACTCGCCGCCGTCGGCGTGCCGAGCGCGGTGTGGAAGACGATGTCATTGGCCGTGTCGAACAGCAATCCGCTGGGCGAGCCGTCGGGACGCCGCGCGATGTGCCCGCCCGGGGCGTCGACGGTGTCGGTGTCGTACCCAACGAGTTCCAGCGCCCGCGAGTTCGCCCACGCGGCGTGGGAGGTGTCGTCAAGCAGTACGACGGGCCGGCCGCCAGTGACCGCATCGAGGGCCGTCGCCGGATCGCGCCCGTCCTCGAGCAGACCGATCACGCTGAACCCCGCGCCGAGAACCCAGTCGTCCGGACCGGCGCGCTTCGCGCACCGCCGCACCTTGCGCAGCCAGCGGTTGACCGACTTGCTCGGGTTCAGGCCGCACGAGAGCGTCTGCGACCCGGCCTCGAGCGCGTGGAGATGCACGTCGTGCAGACCCGGCAGCGCCATGCCGCCGCGCAGGTTCACGACCTTGGTGTCGCGCCCGATGAGCTCGTTCGCGCCCGCCGCGTCACCGACGTAGCAGATGACGCCGTCGTCGATCGCGAGCGCTTCGGCCCACGGCTGTTCGACGTCGACCGTGTAGACGCGACCACCCCGGATCACGACGTCGGCCTCGCCGTCGGCGCCGACCGTCCCCGTCGAGCAGAGCGCGAGGACGCCGAGCGCCACGAGATCGCGAAGCAGCTTGTGGTTCTCCATCGAGACATCGTACGTCCAGCCGCCCAGTCGGTTCGTCTCTCAGCACCTCGGACACACAGACGCTGACGTGAGCCTGGCCTCGCGCGACGGCGTGACGCAGGATGGCGCCCAGCCGGGGAGGGCGAGTCGAGGCTGCGAACCATGATGGCGCGGGGTCTCGTGCGGATGCTCGGTGCGTGCGCGGAGCCGGTGACGGAACCGACGAACGATCCCCAATCGGATGCTGGAAGCACGCCGGCAAGCTCGACCCGGCGAGCGAGACCTCGAAGCCCGAGGGCGCCACCGGCACCTGGACGACGATCACGGTTCTCCGCACCGACGGCGCCACGACCGCCACCGAGCACGTCAACGCGACGGGGAAGCTCGCGGAGCTCTATCAAGTCGTCGCGAAGTTCGCCGGGGGGTAGCGCGGCGCCATCACGCGCGTCAATCGGCGCGGCGCGGATCGCCCTGCTGGGCCCGTGCGATCTCGTGGAGCTCGCGCGCGATCCGCTCGTGCGCCGTCATCGCGCGCCACCCGATCACAGCCCAGAACACCATGCTCGCGATCGCGAGCAGCGTCATGATCGCGCCCATTGCCACACCTCCAGCCATCGTCCACCTCGTCGGCTCGTGTCAACCGTCCAGTGAGTCCCGAAGATGACGATACGCGCGAACCGACGAGGTAACCTCGACCGCTATCCAGCGTGAGCGAGTGAGAGGGGAGCGACCCGATGCGGTGCGAGTGCCCGGCGGGCCTCCAGGCGAGGCGCTGACGATGGCGTTCCGGCATATGAGCGGGTTCCTCATGGTTGCGCTCGTGCTGGGTCTGATCGCACCCATCCTCTTCCTCGCCGGGCTGGGCCACGTCGCAGCGATCGTCGTCGGCATCGCGGCAACCTGCTTGGTCGTCGACATCGTGACCGACTTCCGGCGTCGGTAGCGGCGCCGCAGCCCGACCCGAGCCCTGCCCAAACTAACTAACTTCCAGCCTCGACTTCTCAAACACCGCGAGGCCACTCGGCCCCGTCCGACAGGAGAGTTGAGGCTCGCGGTTAGTTAGTTTGGGCAGGGCTTGTCAGAACTCGTGAACCAGTGAGAAGGTCAGCGTCTGCTGGTCGTCGCTCGGGCGGCCGGTGCGCACGGCGAACGGCCGACTGTTGGGGCTCCAGTCGTGGCGCAACTCGACGAGGACACTCAGTCCGTCGGTCAGCCGCTGCCGCACGGGGGCGCCGCCAGAGTCGCGTCGGAGCCGAGCCCACGAGGCTCGCGCGAACGACCCCTCACGCGGCCCGGTTGGCATAGTTGCTCCATGCATATCTTCTCTACGCATCTAAGGTAAGCCGAGCGCAACATGACCTCCTCCCCCGCGTCCCCTGACCTCCCGCCCGATGACGAACAGGCATTCCTCGCGAGCTACGACGCCTCGGAGTTCTCGCACCCATCCGTGGCGGTCGACGTCGCGCTCCTCACCGTGGACCAAGGTCGCCTTCAGGCCCTCCTGGTGCGTCGTGCCGAGCACCCGGCGCTCGGCCAATGGGCTCTCCCGGGCGGGTTCGTCGGCATCCGTGAGTCGCTCGACGACGCGGCGGCGCGCGCTTGACCTGATGAATGCGCACCTCGGCATCGGCTCGACCGTGATGGAGTTCGCCGCCGCCCGCGGGCACGAGCACGGCGTGAGTGGCTACGCCTACCACACGGTTCCGGTCGCGCTCTTCGCGTGGCTGCGCCACCCCACCGACTTCCGGGCGGCCGTGACGCACACCATCGCGCTCGGCGGCGATGCCGACACCGTCGGCGCGATCACCGGGGCGATCTGCGGCGCACGCGTCGGAGCAGCGGGTGTTCCGACGGAGTGGATCGACGGCATCGTCGACACGCCGCGGTCCGTCTCGTGGCTTCGCCGCCTCGCAGAGCGACTGACCGACGGCGGCGCTCCGCTGGGATTGGCGTGGCCGCTGATCCTGCCCCGCAACCTGCTCTTCCTGGTCGTCGTCCTCGGCCACGGCTTCCGACGACTGTTCCCGCCTTACTAGTTGTCCGGACCGATGACGCCGCAGGAGATCCGGGCGCCGGCGTTGCCGGTCGGCTGGCCGCCGTCATCGGCCTTGGCGTGGATGATCACGCCACGACCGAGGATCGGGTTGTGCTTGCCGTTGATCGTGACGTTGTCGACCCAGAGTTCGTAGCGCGTCACGCCGTTCTCGTCGGCGGTGAGGTTGCCCAGGTCGCCGGCGTGTCGTTCGGAGTGATCGGGCAGCGCGTGATCGTGGCCCTCGGGGTTGTAGTGACCGCCGGCGCTCTTGCCGTCGCCGCTCGAGCAGTCGCCCGTCTCGTGGATGTGGATCGCGTGCTGCTGCCCGGGATCGAGTCCCTCGATCTCGGCCACGATGCGCACGCCGCCCTCCTCGGCGATGAACAGCACGACACCGCGTGCCGTGTTGCCGTTGGTCGGCGACATGTCGGCGATCGCGCGCGTCACGCTATTCGCGTGCGCAGCTCCGCTCGGGGTCTGACAGGCCGAGAGCGCGAACGCTCCCGCGAGGATCAGGACGGCGTGGACGGCTCTCATCGTGGCACCTCTTCCGGGAACGAGTGGAACGCGCGAGGATACGCGCCGGAAGGGGCACGATGCGACGACGGCAACGACTCGTGTACTGCGACGGATCGCTCCGGGCGCCCGCGGCGCTCGCCTCGGCGGTCCATACTCCGGACCCCTCGACGGTCGAGGCGCACCTCGCGGCCGATCCACGCCTTGCCTGGGCAGACCACCTGTTGCTCGGTGCCTGCCGCGTGCCCGGGTACGACGGGCACGGCAGCCGGGTTGCCGAGGACGACAAGGACGAGGCCGCACGCTGCGCGATCGTTCGCGCGTTCGTCCGCCACGGGGCGGACCCCTCCATGCGCAACATCCGCAAGGTCAGCCCGCTCCACATGGCGTGTCGCTTCGACCTGCCAGACGTTGCGCGCACGCTGATCGAGCTGGGCGCCGAAGTGGACGTCTGGGAGGTCACGCGACAGACGCCGCTCTACCGCGCCGCGAATCTCGGATACGCGCGCTGCGTCGCGGTGCTGCTCGCCGCCGGAGCCGATGTCATGGCGCGTGATCGCGAGGGACGCGTCCCGGCGGACCTCTGCCGCAACCGCAAGATCGCGGCGCTCCTGGAGCGGGCGGGAGACACCGAGCGGGCTGGGGACGGTCCCAACTAAGCAACTCACGCGCCGTCACCGGTTGTCTTGGCGACGCGGACCAGGCGCTCCTTGCTGAGTTCGGACTGTCCCCTCGATCCCCTTCGCCACCTCATCGAGGAACGGACGCAGCACTCCACCCCACTCGTCGCCGCGGCGTACGGCGTACGGCTCATGGCCCAAACCCTCGAAGACATGCAGCGACTTCTGCGATGTCGCGAACGCGTCGTGGATCGACTCGATCTGCTCGACCGAGACGCGCTGATCCTCGCTGCCATGAAGCAGAAGCGTCGGGCAGGTGACGGACTCGGCGTAGCGGACGGGATCGTGATCGAAGCCGTCGAGATCGCGCTGCACCCCGCCCCAGAACACGAGGAGTTCGGCGCTCGGCCAACTCGGGACGCCCATCAGCTCGAAGCGTGCGCGCACGGTGTTCAAGAGACGATCGAACGGCACCTCGACGATGAGCGCATCGGGACGCACATCGGCGACGGCGATCGCGCGCAGTGCTGCGGCGGCACCCATCGACGTGCCGAAGAGCACGACGGGTCGACCGTCCGCCCAGCCCCGCGCGAACGACATCGCGGCCGCGACGTCGTGACACTCATGGAAGCCCAGTGTCGTGTGATCGCCCGACGACCCGCCGGAGCCACGAAAGTCGAAGAGGATGGAGGCCCAGCCCATCTCGTGCAGCGCGGCCGCGTTCGTGAGGACGGACGACTTCGCCGCCGAGTATCCGTGACCGAGCACGACGACTCCGCGGGCGTCGTCGTGCGGCACGTGCCAGAGTTCGACCGTCACATCGTCCGACGTCGTGACATCGTGCGTCGAGAACGCGAGGCCGAAGTCGGCCGGCGTCGAGTCGTTCTGCGGACGACGCACCTCGACGCCGGAGAGGAGCACGCCCATCCGATCGAGGACGCCAAGCCGCTCCGGGCGATCCGTGGTCGCTGCGCCATCGACGAAGGTCGTCATGGCGGCGGCGTGCCGATACGCCGCGATGTTCAGGAGCACGAACGCGGTCGCGAGCACGGAGACGGTGGCCCGAAACGGGTGTCGGCGGACCCACGCGAGAACGCGTCTCACTGCGCGGATCTCACTGCGCGGATCTCACCGCGTGGATCTCACTGCCCCGTCCTGATCGGGCCGGTCGTCACTGCGCCGGTCCTCACTGGGCCGGTCGTCACTGCGCCGGTCGTCGCTGGCCCCGTACTCATTGGGCGCGCCGCCACGCGCGCTGGACGTCCCGCGCCGCTGTGCGACCCGACAGGTACGCGCCGTGCACCGTGGACGCGTACTTCCGCGACGTCGCTTCGCCGGCGAAGAACATCCGCTCCCCCACCGCCGCGCCCAACGCGGCGCGATCGGCGTTGCTCCCGCCGGGAGCGACGAACGAGTACGAGCCGAGCGCGAAGACGTCCCGCTCCCACCGCGTGATGACGTGCCCGACCGGATCCGGGATGCCGGGTCCGTAGATCGTGCGCAGCACGTCCATGGCCGAGTCGACGATCTGGGCGTCGTCGAGTGCGGCAACCTCCCGCGCCGGTGTGCCGGCTTGGAACGCGAGGAGCACCGGCTCGCCGGTCGAGAGGGCGAGGTTGTACCACTCGGGCCACGCGCCGCGCGTCGTGCTGACATACCCCAGTCGATGCGCCGCCGCCGGCCAGAACACGGACGGGAAGCGGAGGTAGAGCTTGTCGAGCACACCCATCCCAATGCGCCCGAGAGCGTTCAGCTTCGCCGTCGTGAGCGGTGGGTCGAACTGAACCGTGCCGGAGCGCAGCACACCGACGGGCAGCGTCACGACGACTCGATCGGCGGCGAACGAGCCCTGATCCGTCTCGACCGTGATGCCGTCGTCGCGCACGCGCACGACACGGACGACGTGAGACAGACGGACGTCGAGACCGTCGGCGAGCAAAGCGGGCACGGCGTCGTAGCCACCCGGAAGCAGGTGGTCGTTGCCGCGAAAGGAGCTCCCCGAGTCGTACCGCTCCAACGACAACTCCTCGACGTCGGCCGCGTACTCGTGCTCGATCTCCGCCGCGACGCCGTACAGCAGGTCGTCGCGCTCCTCCGGACTCTCCGCCGTGAGATCGACCACCGGGAGGACCGCATCACCGAGGGACGCGCGCGGGTTGCCGGCGGCGAACCCCGCACTGAGTTGCTGTACCTCGCGCAGACCACGGCCGAGGCGCCGCGTGCGCGCGGCATCGAACGAAGTGCCGTCCGAGCCGTAGCGCACGATCTTCCCGTAGCGAGTGCGATGCCGGTCCAGTCCCGCGCGACGGACGATGCGCGTCAACGGATTCCCGCGATGTCCATGCACCCAGGATGCGCCGAGATCGAGCGGCAGGCCGTCGAGGGAGCGATCGGTGGCGACGCGCCCGCCGATCCGATCACGGCCTTCGAGGACGATGACGTCGAAGCCCCGGGCCCTCAGACGCTGCGCGGCTGCGAGTCCGGAGACCCCGGCACCGACCACGAGCACCGTCTCGCCGCGCGGCTGGGCGGCCGGGGCGACGGAGTCGAGCAGCAGTACGGCGCCTGCCGCGCCCAGCGTGCCCAGTGCCTGACGACGCGTGATCCGGATCGGCTGTTCGTTCATGAGTCGAGTGTACGCAGGCTGCTCAGGTCCCCGTCACTCACGGCGTGCTCCGTTCACGGACGTCGAGCACCCGAAGCGGCCAACCGCAATCTCGTCGGTACGGCTACTCGCCGCGCTTGACGCGCAGGCGGACCGTGTCGGAGCGGACACGGAACGGACGCTCCCCGCGCACCCGCAACGTGACGGTGACCCGCGCGATGTCATCCTCGCCCTCGGGAGGTCGACGGCCGGTCGTGCCGAGCAGAGCGGCGGGCAGCAGACCGCCCTCACCGAAGAGCGGCAGGACCGCTCCGGGCTCGAGCGTCACCGGGTCGCCCTCGGTCACCGGCTCCATGCTGAGCCAGACGGTGGCGCGCTCGCTCTCGGTCTTTGAGCTCAGATGAACCTCGCAGAGCTTCGGGTCGAGAACGAGCGGCACGTCGGAGAGGCTCTGGAGCCGGATCGGTAGGATCTCATTCACGGCATGCTGCCCACGGTACGGCAGCGTCTGGATGCGTGCGATCCGGACGGCAAGCGGCGCCACGAGATCGAACTCGAGCCACTCGCTCTGGAGCTCGAACGGGGCGTAGCCCTCCATCTTGCCGAGCTCGTCGGTCGCCGCGCCGGCCGCCGCGGGCTGTCCATGCCCGACGCCTTGCCGGCGGAACGCGTAGGTGGCGCGGAGTCGCAGCCGACCGGGCCGCGCGAGGTCGTACAACTGGCCCAGCGGCCCGCCGTAGTGCTCGACGGTGTGTTCGGAGCCGGGAGGCAGCCTTGCGACGCTGCGCGTCCAGTCCCAGTCGAAGTTCCCGCACCTCCCGACGACGCCCCGGGCGACGGCCGACCAGTCGCCGTCGGCGCCCTGCCGCTCGAGTTCCCACGTGAGCTTGGGTTCGCGCCGACCGTCGTCGGACCCGTCCCCGGGGATCGCAACGAAATGCGTCCGCCCATCGGATCGGTTCCGAACGGAGAGCTGCGTCTTCGGCAGCGACCCCGCCCAGGGAACGACGTCATCGGCACGGCTGAGCCGCAGCTCCAAGTCAGCCTCGGCCACGCGCGCGGGCACCGCGTACTTCTCGTCACGCGCCTCGGCGGGCGCCCCCACGGCGACGAGCATCGCGGTGGTGAGCAGGACGGGAACGAGACGGGTCGCGAACACGGGCACCTCCGGCGGTCCTCCTTGGACGCCGGGCAAACGCGGAAGTTCGTGAGTTCTCCGAGTCGGCGTGCGCACGCCGTAGCCTCCGCGGATGCAAGTCATCTGTGCATGGTGTGATCGACCGCTTCAATCCGGACCCGACGACGGGCGCGTCTCTCACGGGCTGTGCATCGGCTGCTATCCGGCCGTCAGCGGCAACCCGATCGTCGCGATGACCGAGATCAGCATCGCTGAAGCCGAGGCCCTTCCGTACGGCGTGGTGCGGCTGGACCGGGACGGGCGCGTCGTCGCCTACAACGGCGCTGAGGCAACGCTGGCCCATCGCGACCGGCACGACGTGCTCGGACAGCTCTTCTTCGAGGACATCGCGCCGTGCACCAACGTGCGCGAGCTCGCGGGCTGGGTCGACGGCGCGCGCAATCGAGGCGTGTCGGACACGACTCGCATCGAGTTCGTCTTCGAGTTCGCCTTCGGGCGCGAACTCGTCGAGATCGCCCTCTCGTACGACGACGTCACGGACGGGTCGCAGCTGATCGTCCGCAGCAGGGCGAGCGCTCGCGACGATCCGTCGCTGGCGCCCTGAGACACGAGTCAGTCGGGCGACGGTCACCCGTCGCCCGACCACTCTCGTTTCGACGAACCGCGATCGGCTACTGCTTCACGGCGTCGATCGCAGCCTGGTAGCGCCGCTTCACCGCGGTGATCTGCTTCGCGAAGTCGGCCGTGATCTCGGCCTCCTTCGTGGCCTGTCGCTCGGCCAGCACATCGGCCTTCTTCGGCTTGTCGGCGATCTTCTGGGCGAACTTCGTGCGCAGCTCGGTGAGCGCCGTCTCGCGCTCGGTCTCGAGCGCGGTGACCTCGGCCTTACGACGCTTGCGGAGCTTCTGGGCGTTGAGCCCGGAGAGCGCCGGGTCCGTCGCCTTCTTGGCCACGGAGTCGCCTTGGTCGCCGGCCTTCTTCTTCGCGGCGGCAGCGTCCCTGTCGTCGCCCTCGAAGCCGAGCTTGTCGCCCAGGCCACCGAGGCCGGCGCCCTCCAAGGCGTCAGCGTCCACTCCGAGACTCTTCGCGGCGTCCTTGATCGCGTCCTGCGCGTCCCCGTCTTGCACGGCCTCGGCGACCTTCTCGAGCACCTCGCGGTTCCCGTCGGTCAGCTCGATGCCGAGCTCCTTCGCCACGTCCTCGACAGCCGCGACGGCTGCGCTCGGCGTGGTAGTGGTCGGCACGGGCGGCAGTTCCTTGACGACCTCACCCGGTGCGGCCGGCACGGCGGCCGGGGCGATCGGCGCCACCTTGGGCGCTGCTGGCACGACCTCGGCCGGAGCCGCCGTCTTCTTTGCAGCCGGCGGTGCCGCCGGAACTGCCGGCGTCGTGCTGCCACTGTCCCCACACGACGTTGCCATCAGAGCCACGAGCGCCAGACTCGCGCCAGTCCGAGCCAAACTCGCGCCGGTCCGTGCCAAACTCGCGACAGTCCATGTCTGTCCACGCATCGATCCACCCCCTCATCGTCGACCACGGTGCGATGCAGACGCAACGCACCCTCCACGGTCGTCGAGTAGCAACGATCATGCCACCGCCGCGGGTGCCGTGCACGCGCGCAGGCGCTCTCAGAAGAGGACAGCAACTCTTCAATCGAGCGCAGGCACTCTTCAATCGAACGCAGGCACGCTCCGACACGGACGCGCTCCCGCCGGAGAAATCCGGGAGCGGCGGCGCGAGCCCGCGCGATCCTGTCCGCGCGATCTTATCCGCGCCTGGGGAGATGCCCTTCGCCCGACGCATTCTCCGTACACGGAGCTCGCGCTGGCCGTCGACGAGATTGCGGAACGCATCCGCACGCTCGGCGCGAGGGCGCCGGGCAGTTACACGGAGTTCGCGCAGCTCTCGCGCGTCGCCGAGGCGACGGGATCGCCCGATGCCAACACGATGCTGCTCCATCTCGTCGCAGACCAAGCCACCATCTGCGCAGTGGCGCGCGATGTCGTGACGGCCGCCGAGGCTGCCGACGATCTCGCGAGCGCCGATCTCGGGACACGCCGGATCGACGTGCACGAGAAGGCCGCGTGGATGCTCCGCTCGCACCTGGAGTAGAAGCGATCGTCCACGTCGAAGAGCGTCAGCGCTCCGGCGTCGTCCACGTGGAAGTTGCCCGCATGCACATCGCGGTGGACCAGCCCGAACTCGGTTCTCGGCAGTGCGCGCAGGTGGGCGACGACCTCGGCCAGCTCCGCGCGCTCGCGTTCCGCCGACGCCGGCAGCAGCCCCGCGGTGTCGAGGATGGACGGCTCGTCCCAGTCGGGACGGCGCCACGCCGGGTCGGAGGGGACGTAGTCAAGCGACGCGGAGGATCTCCCGGCCGGCGCCTCGGTCGATCTCGAAGACGAAGCTCTCAAAGCCCCCGAGAGCTCGCGCAGCCTCGGCGTTGAGGCCGAAGCGAGCGAGCACGCGGTCGCGTACCTCATCGTCAAACCGTTCCCGAATGCGCGCTTCCATGGACGGAAGTAGACCGTCCACAGCAACTCGCTGCATGGATCCGCGCCGCGCCACGCAGTACCATGAGCGGTATGAGGGACGACCGGATCGCACGCCTCCGCTTCGTCGTGGCCCATTGGGGCGACGCGGTGTTCGACGAGGCTAGGGAGCTCGAGGGCAGCCTGGCGGCGGCAGCGGCCGATGCCCTGGTGGATGCGCTCCTCGACATCGAGAGCATGACCGAGGCCCTCGCGGAGTCGTCTCTGTCCGAGGCCGAGGAGGAACTGCGCGCCATCCACACGATGGAGGGCGAGGTCATGAACGGCGGCTTCGTGCAGTTCTTCGACAACTGCGGCCTCAGCGAGGTCGAACTGGCCGCTCAGGGGTGCGCGCGCATCGGCGCCGCGCACTTCGAGCCGATCGTGCGGAAGGCGCTCGAGCTCGTCGACGACGTGCCCGACGAGGACTGGCCCCCGTCCCTGGTCAAGGCGCTCGACGACGTCGACAACGACTTCTACGACGCCTACCTCGAGGTCGAGGAGCTCCTGAAGTTGCGCCTCGCGTACGCCGCGGATCACCCCGAGGAGTTCCGCGCGCTTCGGGACTGAGGTCGCCTGAGCGCAGCGGAGCCAGACGGACCCAGTCGATCGATGGACGAGCCGCGCCTCTACACCGACCTCGCCGGATGGTGGCACCTTCTGAGCGCCCCCGAGGAGTACGCGGTCGAGGCGGGGATGATCCGCGACCTCGTCGGCGAGATCACGTCGCCGGCGCAGACGCTGCTCGAGCTCGGCTCCGGCGGAGGCAACACCGCCAGTCACCTACGCGCATGGTTCGACGTCACGCTCTCCGATCGCTCGCCGGGCATGCTCGCAGGGAGTCGCCGCCTGAACCCCGATTGCGAGCACGTCGAGGGCGACATGCGCACCGTTCGCATCGGCCGCACGTTCGACGCCGTGCTGATCCACGACGCGATCAGCTACATGACCACCGAGGCCGACCTGCGTGCCGCGCTCGCCACCGCGTTCGCCCATTGTCGACCCGGCGGCGTCGCTCTGTTGCTGCCCGATCAGACGCGCGAGATCTTCGCGCCGTCGACGAGTCACGGAGGCCACGACGGGCACGGCCGGGCGCTGCGCTATCTGTCCTGGACCACGGACCCGGACCCGAGCGACTCCACGTATCAGTGCGAGTACGCCTACCTGTTGCGCGAGGGCGACGGCCCGGCGCGCGTCGAGTTCGACCGCCACACGCTGGGAGTGTTCCCGCGGGCGACGTGGCTCACGCTCCTCGCGGAGGTCGGCTTCGACGCCCGTCTGATGCGCGATCCGCACAGCGGCACGCCGGACTGGCCCGAGCGCGAGATCTTCGTCGCAACGCGACCGAGGTGAGCCGAGTGCGACCACGCGCGCGGCGCGTAGGATGAAGTGGATGGAGCATCTAGCCTGGCCGCTGCTCGTTGCCACTCTCATCACGGCGGGGCTCTCGGCGGTCGCCGTCGCAGACGACGCGCCGCCGTTCGAGGACATCCGCGCCAAGTCGCCCGACGGTCAACACGTCGTGATCGTGCAGAAGACCGGCATCCAGCAGGGGTCGTACGAGATCCACGTGCTCGCCGACGCCGAGGAGCCGCTCCTCGGCGCAGGTGAGATCAGCGGGCTCCCACGCGAGGTTTGGACCCTCGATCGCGAGCCGGCCGCCGTGCTGTTCGAGCGCCACGGCCAGTTCTGGGGACGCGGCCCGGCGCTGCGACTCCTTGCGAAGGATGGCCTCCGTTGGTCGCTCTCGCTCACCGAGGTGTTCCCGGACGAGCACGCCTCCTTCCCGATCGAACGACGCAGCGGTCGCCTCTGGTACACGGGCAGTTGGGTGGACGAGGACCGTGGCCACGTCGTGCTGATCGGAGCGGGTGACCATCTCGCCACGGTCGATCTCGCGACCGGCGACGTCGCACCCGCGTCGCCGGAGGTGCTGGCTACGCGCTTCACGTCCGGATCGCCGAGCGCTCGGCGGTTGGCCTTGGAGGTCGCCGCCCGACGACAGCCGGCGCGTCTCGCGGAGCGGACGCTGCCGATCGCGAGGGACACCTCCGAAGACCTGGGCATCCGCATCCGGGCAGCCGTGTGCGCGATGCAGGACGGGGCCCCCGAGCCCTTCGGCGCGTTGTGGAAGCGCTGCCTCGGCGCCGATCAGCCACTCGACGTCCAACTCGTCGCGCTCCGACACCTGCCCGAGGATTTGGGGCTCGACGCGCTGCCGCTCATCCGCTCGCACCACGAGCACTTCCGGACACACGAGCGACGGTGGGAGGTCAACGACGCGTGCGGGGAGGCGTTGGTCGCGTTGGCAGCGCATCACCCGACCGCGCTGATCGACGTGATCGACAACGAGCGCGAGTCCGAGGAGCTGCGTCGACGCGCGATGCACGCCGCAGCGCGCTCGGGTTCGCCGAAACTCATCCCGGCCCTCGCGGCACAGGTGCGTTCCCGCCGCCGAACGCTCGCGCAGGAGGCGATCGACGCCCTGGGCGAGATGGCGACCAACGCCTCGCTGACCTCACTGACGTCGCTCCTCCACGAGGGCACCGACCACGACTTCCGCATCATCTGGCGGCTCTGTGGAGCGAAGCACGTGGCGGCACTGCACGCGATGATCGACGCGTGGGAGCGCATGGACACCGGCGTCCCGGGTTACGGCTGGACCCATCAGAGCCTGGTGCGCCTGACCGGCGTGGATCACGGCCAAGACCCAGCTACATGGCGCGACGCGCTGGAGCGGCGCTAGCCCGCTACCAGACGAGCGGCAGCAGCCGGTGCGGCACGCGCTCCGCGTACGCGCAGTACACAGGAGACGTCCGCAGGTGCCGCTCCTCGGCCGCGATGCGCAGCACGACGACCGCGCACGTCAGCGGCAGGAACCAGGCCGCCCAGACGAGGTCGCCGGCCGCGGCAACGCACGCGACGGCCATGACCAGTTCGCCGGCGTAGGCCGGGTGGCGCACGACGCGATACGGCCCCCGGCTGACGACGTCGCGCACCGCGGGGAGCACCGCGAAACTGCGCCCGAGCGTCGCCAGCGCGACGATCGCTAGCGCCGCGCCGGCGAGGAACGCAGCGGCGGCCCACGTCGGCCACGCGGCCGGCGGCGGCGCGAGCTTCCACGCGACGCCGCCGGTAGCAAGAGCGGGCACGCAGGCGACGAGCAGTTGCCACCGCGCGGCGCGCACACCGCTGCGGCGCACGACGAAGAGCGTCGCCACGACCAAGTGCAGCGCGAGCAGCGTCCAGAGCACCGGCGACACGCGGTCGAGGGCCGACGCATGCAGCCACGCGGCCACGGCCCAGCCGCCGACAGTCAGCGCGAAGCAGACGTCGACGAGTCGTGCGGAGCCGGCCCGACAGGCCGGATCAGTAGAAGAACCAGCCCCAGTCGAAGACATAGCTGAGGAGGTTCACGAGGGCGAGTATCCCGATCGTGCCGAGGAGGCCGAGTCCGCCGCCGCCGCCGCCCCCGCCACCGCGATCGCGGGACGCCATCGCACTCTTCTGCGACCCGAGGGCCTGGTCGATCATCCGGCGGGCGTCCTGCTCCTCGTAGCCTTGCGCGACGAGTTGACGGCGGATCTCCGCACGCGAAGAGCCGCTCTCCCGCATGTCCAGGATGTTCTGAATCACCGGGTCGGCCGCGGGCGATTCGATGGGATCGCGGGAACGTCGTCGTGCCATCCGTCTCTCCTCTCGGTCGATCAAATCCTCGCAGACGACGACGGACGGAGCAACGACGGGAATCGTCAACTACCGAGCGTCTTCAAGATGCTGGCGCACTCAGAGCTAGCGGATGCCGGAGAGATTCACGCCGACCCCGACAGCGACCGATGAAGCAGCGCGGCCTCGTCAGGACGGGGGACCGTAGCGCGACGTCCAACGCTACTCCTCGTCGACGTCGGTCCGTCGCACTCGGCATGGGGGGTCCCCGGATGCCAGCCCCGCAGCCAAGTGACGTGCCTTCTCCTCTCGGAACCCACCCGCCCCGCCTCCGACCAGACGGAACGCGCCCGGCAGCTTCGTCAGAAGGCTGGGCGTCGCCTCTACGTGCTCATTCACGATGATGACGAGCTGGCGCCCGACGTTCGAACCGGTGAAACCCTCGAAGGCTCGCTTGCGGGACTCGCGCATCACCACGCGTACGACGTAGCGCCCCTGAATCTCGGCCAACCGAGCGGACTCGAGGTCGCCGTGTTCGAACAGTGATCGGCTGCGCACCAGAGCCAACTCCTGTCTGAGTGACGTCAGGTCCGAGGGCGAGCCGCCGTCTTCGACCAGGCGATCCACGCGCGCCTGGACGACAGCCTCCGGAGTCAGGACGAGCACCGGGTTCCCCACGTCAGCCATCGGGACCCAACGAGTTCCAATCGGGGCCTCGTACTCCGAACGACGGAACTCGGCCATGGTCCTCTTCCCACGCTCGTCGGCCTCCATCGCGACCGGTGCGCGGAGGCGGATCCGCAAGCGCCCTCGAGCCTGCATCAACGCGGAGACCCGCTCGAGGTCCTCGCGCCGCCGGTGTCGAAGTTCGACTCCGATCTTGTCTCCCTCTCCGCGCTTGACGACGACGTCGTCCGGTCCGATCGCACGAAGCCGATCTCGCAACACGGCGACGGTCCGCTCGGCCTCTTGCTCTGACGGGCTGCCGCTATCGGAGAGCAACTGGAACGACAGGGATGTCCCGGTTTTCTCGCTCTCCCGGGTCGCCTCAGTCGCCCCGGTCTGTTCGGCCTCTGGAGTCTCCGCCGGGATCTCCGGCGCTAGTGGTGAGCAAGCGAGCGAGATGGCAAGAACGCCAATGCCGAAGCCAACGCGAAGACGCGATGGCATCACGCCTCCTCCGCGCGGAACGGTACGCGGCTCGTGGGCGTGCCGCGATCGATGGCGAGCGGTCCGATGTGCAGGTCGCGGTAGTCCAGCCCAGTGCCAACACGCGTGAGCCACTGAACGGCTTGCCGGCACGCGTGACGGAGTGACGTGAGGTCCTCGCACTGCGCAGTCGGGTACTCACCGACGGACTCGATCGACTCTCCGACTCCATGCGCAGCATCCACGCGTGCCTCGATTTCCCACGAGCGGTTCGCGTGGACAAGTTCGAACCACAGGCAGACGTAGGGGCCCTCGTCGGTGTGAACCTCGGCGAATGCGGAGAACTCAGATCCATGCTCGTTCCCACGCAGGTCACACTCGCGCAAGACCCGGCTGACTCCCGGTAGGGAGCGTAGCTCATGGGCCGCGTCAGCCAGGCCGAGGTTGGTCTCAGCGAGGAGTCGAAAGAGATCGACGGCGGCGTCCCCGGTGTCGGTCACCGCGTCATCGGTCATTCGGCATCTCCTTCGAGGATCACCAGGGGCCTCGTGAACTAGCGCTCCCAGGGGCGCTTCTTCTCGTCCTCCTCTTCGTCGGCTTCGGCCGGGTGCTTGAGGATGCGGGCGCCTATGGCGTCGTAGCCCTCCTCGCCAATTCCGCGGAGCCGTGAGATCGCCGCTTTCACGACGCGGTCGAGGCGCCACTCGCGGCGGGAGAGCGACTCCTTGAAGGTGACGAGCTCGCCTCGCACCTCCTTGTCCTCGCTGAAGCCGAGCGACCAGACGGCGGCGGAGCGCAGGTCGGTCGCGCCGCCCTGGACGAGGATCTTCTGCAGGGCGGCCTTGACGTCCTTCTCCTTCGCCCACGGTGCGATGGAGAGAGCGGCGTGCGCGCGGGCTGGGTCCTTGGAGTTGCCGGCGCCCTTCACGAGCGCCTTCTTCGCGCCCTTGTCCTGCGACTCGGCGGCGAGCGCGCCGATGGCGCGGTACATGGAGCCCTTCGCCTTGGCGTCTCGCTCCTTGCCGACGCGCGCCACGAGCGGCTTCAAGTGCTCGACGGCGCCGCTCTTCTGCATCGCCCAGGCGACGCGCATGCGCACCTCGGGCATCTTGTGCGTCAGCGCAGCGGCGCCGAGCTGGCGACGGGCCTCGTCCTCCGCGCCGACGAACGCGGCGTAGATCGACCCCGGCACGTTGGGGTCCTTGCTGGACTTGGCGAGTTTCACGAGCTGGTCGACGATGGCGGCGTCGTTCTCGGCGATCAGGTCGGCCAGCGCGATGTCGCGCACGGACGAGATGGGATCGGCGGCGCGCTCGAGCCGACCCTCGAGGGTGTCCCAGGCCTCGATCTTCTCGGGAGTGCAGAGTTCGGAGGCGCGCTTCATCAGCTCGGAGAGTTCGCTCGCGCTCATCGTCCAGACCTTCTGGAAGAGGATCTTGCCGTTCGGGGCGAGGAAGAAGTGCCGCGGGCTCTCGATGTCGTCGTGCGGCCCGCGCTTCAGCCAGTCCTGGCGCACCGTGGACTCGATTGCCTGGTGCTCGACGCAGGTCACGCTGCCGAAACGGGCGCAGACCGTCTTGCCGCCGGTCATCGCCTTGCCGGGGTGCTTGAAGAGCGAGCCCATTGCGATCACGCACGACTTCGCTGCGTCGTGGAACTTCTTCGAGGAGTAGACGTCGTCGACCATCTGCTGGTTGCCGCGCTCGTTGTCCATGTTGATGGCGACCATCAGCGCCACACCGCGGGTCTTGGCCTCGGCGAGCCCCTTCTCGATGGATGGTGACCAACTTGGGTGGCCACGATCCTGAGCGGTCGCCGGAACAACGGCGACGGCCAGGAGCCCGATCAGGGCGAGCGTGCGTGCGATCCGCATAGAACGTGTCTCCTCAGAGCCTCCGACGGTCTGCGACCACCCGAGGTTGCGCAAGTCTCTCATTCCGAAGGGATCCGAAGCCCGCTCTCGACGTCCAATCGTGCGTGGGCAGTGGGAGGTTCAGGGGACTCGTGTGCGCGGTGGCGCTGACCGCCGTCGCGGCGTGCGGTTCGGATACCGGCCCGACCGGCGCCGCCTCGACCCGCACCGAATGGCCCCACGCGGAAGGCGCCTGCACGCTCGATCTGCAGATCGACGGGGCGACTCCGCCGGTGCGGGTCACGCTGCGACGGGTCGGCGACGGCCTGCCCGTCGCCACGACGTCGAACATCGTCCTCGCCGAGGCGCCGACCGGTCCGGGGACGCCGATCGCGCTGGACGCCGAGGGCGCGGCGACGGTCGAGGGCCTCCCGACGGGCATCTACCGGGTGATCGTCTCGGATGGCACGGGGTGGCTCGACGGCGAGCGCATCGCGCTGCAGCTCCCCGGCGAACGTCACGTGCGACGGATCGAGGTGCCGACGCCGCTCGGATCACGAACGATCTCGGGTCGCGTGCTCGCCGGAGGCCAGCCGGTCGCGGGGGCATACGCCCGCGTGAGCGTGGTGGCAGAGACCTCGCCGTGGCCGACGCGCTCGACGATCACCGCCGACGACGGCTCGTACTCCGCCCCCGGGCTCCCGGAGGGGGAGGCGTTCCTGAACGTCACGGCGCCGGGGCAACTGGTCGCCCACGGCCTTCCCGCCGGCGTCGAGATCGACGTCTTGGAGGGCGCCCAGCCGATCCGGATCGATGTCGTCAGCGCCACCACGGGCGAGCCGCTCGTGGGAGCGCGTCTCTCGCTCGTGAGCGGGGTCACGCCGCGGACCGAGACGCTGCTCGTGACCGGGGCCGACGGCCACGCCGACGCGCAGGCCCTGAACGACGCGGTCCTCGTGACCGTCTCTGCGGAGGGTCACATCCCGGGTCGGCGACGGGCCGTGCCCGAGGACGGACTGCGAGTCGTGCTCCAGCCGGAGACGCCGGCGTCGGTGCGCGTGGTGGATGCCCGTACCGGCCAGCCCGTGGCCGGCGTCGTGCTCCTCGTGCACGACGAGGAGACGATGGGACGGGCGCGCGCTCTGCCGGGCGCGGTGTCCGGGCCGGACGGCGTCGCGCACCTGCATGAGCTCTCGGGCGGGCCATTCCGGGTGACCGCGGTCGGCGGCGGCTGGGTCAGCGCGGCCTCTCCGTCGACGGGACTTGCGAACGATCCCGGAACGCTGCTCGCCTGGGCGGATGCCGAGGCCGAGACGCCGGACGTCCCGGTCATCCCGGCCGCTCGTGTCGCGGGTCGCGTGGTCGACTGCGACGGCCGGCCGATCCCCGGTGCGCGGATCGTCGGTCCGATGCCCTGGCGCAGTCACGGCCGGGCCGTACGGCCGCACAGGTGGGGCGGGACGGCCACGGACAGCGATGGGCGCTTCGTCCTTGGGGATCTCGTCCCGGGAGAGGTCGTCCGCCTGAGCGCGCGCCTCGGCGAGATGCTCCCGACACCGGGTGATCCGGTCACACCCTCGGTCGACGATCCGCCGGACGTCGACCTCGTGCTCCGGAAGGGGATGTACGCGCACGTCGCGATCGCGGCTCCGCGCGGCCCCTCACCGCGCGCGACGCTCCGTGTTGAGCGCCTGCACCACGCGAACTGGCGCGGCGCCTCAGCCGGAAGCGGACGCGGCTCCGATCCCGGCGTCCACCGCGTCGGGCCTCTGGAGCCGGGACGGCATCGAGTCCGCGCCCAGGTGGGCCAGCACGTCAACGGCGAGTGGGTGGAGTTCGACGTCTCGTCGTCGGCCTGGAAGGACGTGACGGTGGAGGTCCCGTCGACGCACACGCTGCGCGGCACGGTCGCGCTTCCGCCCGGCGAGACCACGACGCAACGCACGCTCTGGGTCCGATCGACGCCGCCGAAGGCGTTGTGGGTCGGCGCGACGACGCCGACCGTGTCGTCGCGCGGCAGACTCGATGAGGACGGCACGTTCGTGGCGTACGACCTGCCCGAGGGCGAATACGAGGTCCATGTCCACGTCACGACGGAGCGAGCGCGATACGAGGGACGCGGGACGGGGCACACCGGCGGGTCCGTCCACGTCGAACTCGCGACGATCGGGATCGTCGCGGCCCCGGTGCTCGTCGAGGTTGTCGACGCGGACGGGCATCCGGTGGCGTCAGCGTCCGCGGCGCTGCACGGCGAGGGGACGTTTGCGTGCGAAGTCAGCGGTGGGAGCCTCGACGTCGGGCGCGACGCCGGGGCAGAGTACCTGGAGCTCTGGAATGCGCGTGACGCGGGAGGTCGACGGATCGACGGCGCGGCGCGGGTCGTCCGCATCCAACAGAACGGCACGATGCGGCCCATTCAGCTCGCGCGCGAGCGCACCATCGCGGGGACGGTCCGCGACGCCGATGGCGCCCCCGTCGCGGGCGTCCGGGTCACCGCGCAGCTCCTCCACTCCGCAATCAAGCACCCGTCGCCGACGCCCGGCGAGCGCGGGGCCATGGGTCACGACGTCGCCCTGACCGCGCAGGACGGGACGTACACGCTCCACGGCCTCGGGCAGCTGCGCTACGCGGTGTCGGTGCAGCGCTCACGCACGCACCTCGCGTCACGCAAGCTGGGCGTCGACCTGAAGCGCGCACCGGCCGCGACCACGGACGTGGACCTGATCGTCGCTCCCGTCGACTCGGAGTAGGCTCTGCGCGTGAGCGACGCCCGCTTCGACATCGTGATCCCGACGTACGAGCGGCCCGGGCTGCTTGTCGAGACCGTCGAGAGCGCGTTCGCGCAGACCGCTGACGGCGTGCGGGTCGCGGTGGCGGACAACGTCTCGGGCCCCGCGACGACCGATGCGCTAGCGCCCTACGTCGACCGCCTGACGCACCGCCGCTTCGATGAGCACGTGCCGTATCAGGTCAATCTGTCCCGCGCGCAGTCGATGCTCGCCGCACCATTCGGCTTGGTGCTGCACGACGACGATCTGCTCGATCCGGAGTACGCGGAGACCGCCCTCGACGCGTTCGCGCGGCACCCGACGGTGGGGATGGTGATCGTCGCGGCGCGGCCCATCGCTGCCCCGGGGACACCGATCCCCGACTTCGCGTCGACGTTCGCCTGGGCGGAGGCCCTCGGACACGCCGCGACGGGTCGCGGACCGGCCGGTGCCGAGACTCTGCTGCCCGCCGGCGCGTTCCCGTCGATGGTGGCGCGCATCCCCTGGTCGAGCCCGTACTGGCCGTGCATCGCGTTCCGGACCGAGGCGTTCCAGGCCGCCGGCGCATTCGACCCCGAACTGCGCACGCTGCTCGACGTCGAGATGTGGATGCGCGTGGGCGCGGCGCACCCGGTGCTGCTCATCGACGCCACGCGGTGCTCCTACCGCTTCCATGCGGGCAGCAAGACGACGGAGATGGATGCCGCTGCCGGCGATGCCTTCGTCGGCGACATTCGCCGCATCCACGCGAAGTCGCGCCGCGATGACGCGGCGTGGAACTGGTCCGACGACGAAGCCCACCGCTGGCTCTCGTTCGCCCTCTATCACACGGCCCGGGGGGGCCGAGCGGAGCGTGAGGCGGCGTTCGCGGAGCAGGATCTCGCGGCGTGCGGCGGCGACCTCGATCGGATCGTCCGCGACCAGCTCGAGGCGCACCTCCTCTGGCTCCGAATGGTGCCCGGAGCCCGTGAACGCGTCGGGCCACTGGCCGAGATCGCGTGTCGCGCGCGACTGTGGCTCGCGTCGCGCTGACGGATCCGCCGCTCACGGCCTATCCTCAGCCGTCGCCGAACGGCGCTTCGCGTCCCGTCAGCCCCACCGTCCAGGAGCCGAAAGCGCATGCGGGTCATGATCCTGTGCGGAGGCCGCGGCACGCGGCTTCGCGAGTACACCGAGTCGCGTCCGAAGCCGATGGTCGAGGTCGGCGGTCGCCCGATCCTGTGGCACATCATGAAGACGTACGCCCATCACGGGCTGAACGACTTCATCCTGTGCCTCGGCTACAAGGGCCACGTCATCAAGGACTTCTTCCTCCGCTACGAGGCGATGACGCACGACATCACGCTCGACATGAGCGGCGCCTCCCCCTTCGAGATCCATCGCGACGGCGGCCGCACGGAGGACTGGCGCATCACGCTGGCCGACACCGGCGAGGAGACGATGACCGGCGCCCGCCTGAAGCGCGCGGCCCGCTACCTCGACGACAGCGATACGACCTTCGCGGCGACGTATGGCGACGGGGTCTCCGACGTGGACGTGTCTGCCCTGCTGGCATTCCATCGCTCGCACGGCAAGCTCGCCACGCTGACGGGGGTCCGTCCGCCAAGCCGCTTCGGTGAGCTCGAGCTCGACGGACGGCGCGTCACCGCGTTCAGCGAGAAGCCGCAGGTCGGGCAGGGTCTCATCAACGGCGGCTACTTCATCTTCGAGCGCGGCTTCCTCGACTACCTGGATGCCGACGCCGGTTGCTACCTCGAGCGCGAGCCACTCGCGAGGTGCGCGGCCGACGGCGAGCTGATGGTCCACGAGCACGACGGCTACTGGTCGTGCATGGACACGTACCGCGACTGGGAGCGGCTGGAGCACGAGTGGCAGGCCGGAACAGCACCCTGGCGGGTCTGGGAGTGAGGGCGGATCTCGCATCCGCGTTCAGCGGCCGGAGTGTGCTCGTCACCGGCCACACCGGCTTCAAGGGATCGTGGCTGAGCATCTGGCTCCATGCGCTGGGCGCGAACGTCCACGGCTACGCGCTCGAGCCCCCCACCGAGCCGAGCCACTTCGCGGCCTGCGGCACGGCGACGCTGCTGACGTCGGACACGCGCGCCGACGTGCGCGACGTCGCTCAGATCGACGCGACCCTGGAAGCGACCGATCCGGACGTCGTGCTGCATCTCGCCGCGCAGTCGCTGGTCCGCGAGAGCTACGTGACTCCGGCTGAGACGTTCGAGGTCAACGTGCAGGGCACCGTCAATCTGCTCGACGCGATCCGCCGTCGCGGCCGGCCGTGCGCCGTGGTCGTCGTCACGAGCGATAAGTGCTACGAGAACCGCGAGCACGCCCGCGACTACGGCGAGACCGACGCCCTCGGCGGCCACGACCCGTACAGCGCGAGCAAGGGCGCGGCCGAGATCGTGACGTCGTCCTACCGGCGCTCGTTCTTCGATCCGACGCAGCTCGATCGCCACGGCGTACGTCTGGCGTCCGCGCGCGCCGGCAACGTGATCGGCGGCGGCGACTGGGCGCTGGATCGGCTCGTCCCCGATGTGCTGATGGCGCTCGCCGAGGGACGCGACGCACCGATCCGTAACCCCGGCTCGATCCGCCCCTGGCAGCACGTGCTTGAGCCGCTGCACGGCTACCTGACGCTGGCGGCACGGCTGGTGGCGGGATCTGCCGACGCATGCGATGCGTGGAACTTTGGCCCGGACCCGTCCTCCGACGCCACGGTCGGTGAACTGGCCTCGCTGCTCGTCGAGGCCTGGGGGTCGGGTCGCTGCGAGTTCCCCGAGGACCCGCAGGCGCCGCACGAGGCCGGCATACTGCGACTCGACATCGACAAGGCGGCGGAGCACCTCGGCTGGGGTCCACGGTGGGACCTCGCGACGGCGGTTCGGCACACCGTGGCGTGGGCGCGAGCTGCGGCCGACGGAGCCGGCGACGATGACCTGCTGGCACGAACACGCGCGGACGTGGCGGCGTACGAAGCCGCCGGAGCGGGAGGCGAAGGATGATCGACGGAGTCAGCGTCGCGCCGCGGCGCCAGATCGTGGACGAACGCGGCAAGATCATGCACATGCTGCGCAGCGACGATCCTGAGTTCGAGCGCTTCGGCGAGGTGTACTTCTCGTGGGTCAACCCGGGCGTCGTGAAGGCGTGGCACCTCCACAAGGAGATGACGCTGAACTACGTCTGCCCGCACGGCCTCGTGAAGCTTGTGCTCTACGACGGCCGCGAGGAGTCCGCGACGCACGGTGAGGTGATGGAGATCTTCCTCGGCCCGGACAGCCATCGGCTCGTGACGGTCCCGCCCGGCGTGTGGAACGGCTTCAAGGGCGTCGCCGACCAACCGAGCATGGTCGCCAACTGCGCGACGCTCGCTCACGACCCCGACGAGATCGTGCGGATGGACCCGACCGCGTCCGACATCCCGTACGACTGGTCGCTCAAGCACGGCTGATGCACGCACTCGTCGTCGGAGCCTCGGGTCAGGTCGGAGGAGCGCTCGTCGAGGCGCTTGGGCCTGAGCGTGTGCTCGGCACGACGTGTCGCAACCCGGTGGAGGGCTGCGCTCACATCGATCTGCGCGAGTGCGCGACGCGACCGGAGATCGCCGAGGGGCTCTTCGCTCGGGGGCCGTTCGACGTGCTGTTCGTCGCGGCGGCGATGACGAACGTCGAGGCCTGCGAGTCGCGCCGCGACGAGGCTCTGGCGATGAACCGAGACGGTCCGCGGGCACTCGTCGGGGCGGCGCGGGCCGCCGGGGCACGCAGCGTCCTGTTCTCGACCGAGTACGTCTTCGACGGCGCGGCCGGGCCCTACGGCGAGGACGATGCGCCCGCACCAATCTCGGTCTACGGCCGCACGAAGCTCGCGGGCGAGGCGTTCGCCCGGTCCGCGGACCCGGACGTCCTGATCCTGCGCACGACGGTCGTCTACGGCCCGGACGCGCACGGGCGCAACTTCGCCTACCGGCTCGCGAGTGAGCTCGGCGCCGGACGGTCGTTGAACGCGCCGTGCGATCAGGTGTCGAGCCCGACCTACAACCGCGATCTCGCCGCGGCGGCGATCGCGCTGGTCAAAGCAGGCGTCACCGGCGTCGTGAACGTCGTCGGTCCCGAGACGATGGATCGCGCCACGTTCGCGCGACGCCTGGCCGCGGCGGTGGACCTGCCGACCGACCGCATCACCGACGTCAGAACGGAGAGCCTCGGGCAGCTGGCCGCGCGTCCGCTGCAAGCTGGGTTGCGAACCGATCTCGTCCGACGACTCGTGCCGCACATTCCGCTGCGGTCGGTCGAGGACGCGGCGCGACACTGGACCGACCACCAACGAGGGAAGCCGTGGCCGACGACGTGAACGAGTCCCCTGCCGACGCCGAGCAGCTCCGCGCCGAGATCCTGCGCCTGACGGCGGAGTATCACCGTGCGCGGAGTCGACCGAGCCGCCCCTTCGTGCCGGGCACGAGTCGCATCCCGTACGCCGGGCGCATCTTCGACGAGCGCGAGCTCCAGGCCGCCGTGGGGTCGTCGCTCGACTTCTGGCTGACGCTCGGACCCGAGGGCCACGCGTTCGAGAAGTCGTTCGCAGAGGTCGTCGGCGCGCGCAACGCGCTGATGGTCAACTCGGGTTCGAGCGCCAACCTGCTCGCCGTCTCGGCTCTCGGCAGCCATCTGCTCGACCACCCGCTCGAGCCGGGTGACGAGATCATCACCGTCGCCGCGGGGTTCCCGACGACGGTCGCGCCCATCGTGCAGAACGGCTGGGTGCCGGTCTTCGTGGACGTCGACGCCGAGACCGCCAACGTCGATGCGTCCCTCTTGGAGGGAGCGCTCAGCGATCGCACGCGCGCCGTGATGATCGCGCACACGCTCGGCAACCCGTTCGACCTGGGGGCGGTCTCCGCGTTCTGCCGCGACCACGACCTGACGCTCATCGAGGACTGCTGCGACGCGCTCGGCAGCACGTACGGCGGCCGCCCGGTCGGCACGTTCGGAGATCTCGCGACGTACAGCTTCTACCCGGCGCATCACATCACGACGGGCGAGGGCGGCGCGGTCGCGACCAGTCATCCGAAGCTCAAGCGCGTGGTCGAGAGTCTGCGCGACTGGGGCCGTGACTGCTGGTGCCCGAGCGGCCACGACAACACCTGCGCGAAGCGCTTCGAGTGGGACTGGCCCGCACTCGCCGAGAAGCGCGCCTGCTCGGGCGGGAACGGCACCGGCGCGTACGGCGCGCTGCCGGTTGGCTACGACCACAAGTACGTCTACTCGCACCTCGGCTACAACCTGAAGCCGACCGACATCCAGGCCGCCATCGGGCGCGTGCAGCTCGAGAAACTGCCGGCGTTCACCGAGGCCCGCCGTCGCAATCACGCGCAGCTTGCCGCCGCGCTCGAACCGGTGACCGACGACTGGCACATCGTCACGGCAACCCCGGGCAGCGACCCGTCGTGGTTCGCGCTACTGATGATCCAGCGCACGCCCGACCCTGAGCGCATCGCGCGGCTCGGTCGCGCACTCGACGCGAAGGGCGTCGGCAACCGACGGCTGTTCGGCGGCAACCTGTTGCGCCAGCCGGCATTCCACGGCGTGGAGCATCGTGTGGCCGGCGAGTTGCCGAACACGGAACGCATCGCCGACGGCGGCCTGTTCCTCGGCGTCTACCCCGGACTCACCGAGGAGATGATCGCGGCGCAGGCGCAGATCTTCGTCGAGGAGTGGGCGGCCGCGTGAGCGTCGCCGGGCGGATCGCCTTCGGCGCGGGCGCCATGTGGGTCCAGCGCTTCGTCACGGTCTGCCTCGCACTCGTCCTGTTCCCGGTGCTCTTCCGGCACATGCCGGACGAGGAGCTCGGACTCTGGTTCCTCCTCGGGCAGGCGGCGGCGTTCATCACATTGCTCGACTTCGGGTTCACGCTGACACTCACGCGCCGCATCGCGCTGCTCGAGGGTCGCACACCACGTCGTGCGGACGGCAGCCGCGAGCCCGACGTCCAGGCCGAGCTAGTCGATCTCTACGTAACCGGCCGTCGCGTCTATCGCTGCCTGGCGCTCGCGGTGCTGGTCTTGGGTGGCGCTGCCGGCTGGGTGTTCCTGCACGCGTTGCCGCTCGAGACGGTCGCGCCCGAGCAAGCGCTGGCCGCGTGGGCTGTGCTCTGTGTCGCGTACGCCGTCATCACCGAGACGGCTCTCTTCCACTGCGCCCTGAACGGCGCCGGTCACGTTGGCTGGGACGCCATCGTCGCGACGGGGACGACGGCCGTGACCTCGCTCGGGCAGATCGCCGTCGTGCTGCTCGGCGGCGGTCTGCTCGCGTTGGCCGCGGTCACAGCAGCGGGCGCCGTCGTCTCGCGTATCGCGCTGAGCATGCTGCTGCGCCGCATGGAGCCGGAGCTGAGCGGCACTGGCGGACGGTTCCGCCGCGAGGTCCTCGACGACATGACGGGCCTCGCCGTCCGCGTCTGGCTGACGGCCCTCGGGGCGTTCCTGATCCTGAAGACCGACCAGTACTTCATCGCGTACTTCCGCACAGCCGCCGACATCCCGCGCTACCACGCGGCGTTCCAGCTCGTGATGAACTGCTACCTGCTGGCCGTGGCGTTCGCCGCGGCGTCACACGTGTTCGTCAGCCAGCTCTGGAGCGCGGGTGACCTGCCCGGCATCCACCGCATCGTCTGGCGCAACGTGCGTCTCGGACTCGGTCTCATGGTCGCCGGCGTCGCGTACCTGCTCGTCTGCGGCGAGACGGTCATCGAACTCTGGCTCGGCGAAGGGGAGTTCATCGGCTGGCCGGTGCTCGCGACGTTCTGCGCGATGCTGACGCTCGAAGTCCAGCACGTGATCATGTCGCAGGCGTGCCGCGCGACGCGCGACGAGCCGTTCGCCCCGTGGGCCCTGGCAGCCGGTGTCATCAACCTCGTCCTGACGTGGGTCCTGATCGAGCGCTACGGGCTCTGGGGTGTCGCGCTCGCCACGTTCATCGCGCAGCTCGTCACCAACAACTGGTACGCGGTCTATCGCACGCTGCGGCGTCTCGAGATGTCGGTCGGATCGTACGCCCGACGCGCAGTCCTGCCGGTCGGTGCGCTGTTCGCGGCGACGCTCTGCGGCTGCTATCTCAGTGTCGGTGTCGGCGAGGCCGCGGGCGGGCGCCTCGCCGGGGCGGCGACTGGCGCGGTGGTCGTCGGCGGGTTACTGGCCGCGTTCTGGTGGTGGGTCGCCCTCGACGAGCCCGCGCGCCGCATCCTGCTCGCGAAGATCCGCGAGCAACTCGCTAGTCGTCGCGACGCAACGTAAGGGACAGCTCGCCGGTCTCGCCCTCGGCGACGACCACGTGGCCGATCGCGCGCCAGTCGCCTCGATAGACTTGCACCGTCAGACGCCCGGACGAGAGGCCATCGAGCAGGATCTCGTCGACGCCTGGCTCGAACGGGTCGGTGCGTTCGTCCCACTTCCTATCCCAGAAGCCGCCGCCCGCCTCAGTCTGCACGCCGACGTTGAACGGGAACGCGCGTGCGACGCTCGGGGTGACAATGCGGACGCGCACGCGGCTCTCCGGCCGCAGTTCGATCTCGTTCACCGCAGTCGCCGAGAGATCCAGATCCGCCACGGCCAGGCGTATCCCAGCGAACCCGTCGCAGCGCACGCGCAGCGGCTTCGAGATTGGGCTGACGCGAATCGCGAACGTGCCGTCGCGGCGACTCGCCGTAGTCAACGCGGGAATTCCCAGCACGACCAACGCCCCGCCGAGCGGCTCGCCGGACGGATCGCGGACGACGCCGCGCACGGTGACGCTCCCCGCCAGGCGCAGTGTGCCGAGGTCGCGACTCTCTCCCGCAGCGATCTGAAGCGACTGCGTCAGCTGCTCCGGTCCAAGGCCCGGCGACGCGGCGATGATGTGCAGCGTCCCCGCCGGAACGTCCGGGATCGCGAACGTGCCGTCGGGCTCCGTGCGCACCTCGTCACCGGCCAACCACGAGATGATGCCGTGGACGGACCAGGCCACGGCACCGTCGTCCACGACCGCCCCACGCTCGTTCACGACGCGTCCGCGCACGGTCGCGAAGGGCTGCAGCGGGATGTCGAGCGTGCGGTCCTCCAGACCCGGTGGTGGGAACAGCGCGTCGGCGAAGACCTCGCCCTCGATCGAGGCGTTCACGACCAGCGGTCGATCCGGCCACACGCGCCGGCGATCGTCATCGAGACGCATCGCGTCCTGGACGTTGAGTTCGTCGAGGTCGTCCATCGTCGACACGCTCCCGTCGGGATGGATGAAGCGCAGTGTCACGACGGTCGTGGCCGGCACGACGAGCTCCGGCGGTGGACGTTCGTCGTCGACGGCACGCGCCGCGATGAGTTGCTTGGCGCCGAGATCGAAGCCGAGCGCCATCAGCGACGCGAGACAGATCTCCCCGGCCGGAACGCCGATCAGCGGAACCCGCGCACGGCCTTCGAGATCCGTCAGGCCGGAGGTGTCCTGGCGCCCGACGCGCACGCGCACCCGGCGCCCCGGAACCGCAACTCCGGAGACATCGCGCACGACGACGTCGAGGACCGTGCGCGGCCGCGGTGCCATTTCGAGGTGCACGCCGGTGCGATGTTCGCCTGCCGTGAGGTGGACGACGGTCTCCGCGTAGAGCGGACCGCGCATCGAGATGCGATAGGCCCCGGCCGGAAGACCCGCCACGTCGAAACTGCCGTCCTCCTCGACCGTGCCCGTCGCGCGATCGGTGCTGCCGTCGACGTCGAGCAGATACGAGGCGAGATCGGAGGCACGGGAAGCGACCTCGAGCCCCTCCAGCACCGCGATCCGCCCGGAGACTCGCGCGGCCCGGCGAAGAACGACGCGCACCCGGTGATCGCCAGCGCGCGGAGTCGCGCGGAACTCGGTGTACCCCGCGAGTTCCGCACTCAGCTCGAGGCGGCCGTCGAAGTGATGGCGGAGCTCCGCCACGCGGAACGTGCCGTCCGCCGCGGACTGCACCGTCGCGCCGACGACGGTCACGTCCGCGTCGGCGAGCGGGACACCCGCTTCGTCGACCACCGTGCCGCCGATCGAGTAGCCAAGCCGCGAAAGCGCAGGGTCGGGAGAAGGGTCGACCGGTGGGCCGTCGTCAGCGCTCGCTGACGGGGCCGACTGCTGCACGCGGACACGCTCGGTTGGCGTGGTCTTCGTGTCCGTATCGTCGGCCGTCGCGATCGTCGTGTGCGACGGTGGCGCCGGCGACTCCGGATCAACGTCCTCGCCGCCACACGCGCGCACGCCGGCAAGCGCGGCCAATCCGACCACGATCAACAGAGGAACGACGGTGCGCAGACGACCCACGCCGCGATCGTACCGCTACCCGTTCACTCGGGGTCGACGCGCGTCCCGATGAGTCGCGTGTCGCTCGCGGCGCCGGACGGGCTCGTCCGCGTCACGGCGAACGTCGGCCGCCCCGCGCCCTCGAGGTCTCCGATCGCGAGCGCCGCGCCCTCCAGGTGCTCCAGCGCCGCGACGAGATTGTCCAGCAGGGCCGCGTACGCCGGCTCGAGACGCCAGCCGCCGCTCCCGTCGGGAACGCTGTGCAGGATGCGGAACGCCCGTCGGTCTCCGTCGACCGGCGCCTCCGCGAGCAGGACCAGGTCGTCACGGCCGTCGCGGTTCACGTCGTGTGCTAGGGCCGCCGCGGCCTGCCAGGCCTCCGCGCCGTCGACGGCGGGCGCCATCGTCGCGGTCACGTCCTCGAAGTCCGGGCGTTCCTCGGTGAACCCCGAGATCCGCAGGACGCGCAGGGCGTTCGATCCATCGCCAGGGGCGTCGCGGCGGACGAAGACGATCACGTCGCGATCGTCGGCGCTGCCGCCAAGGCGCAACGCCGCGACCTCCTCGGCGCGCAGCTCTCCTGGCAGGTCGTTCATCTCCAACGTGACGTCCGTCATCCCGACGCCGAACGCTGGGTCGAAGATGTTCAGCGCCACCTGCAACGAGCCGATCGGGACGAATCCGACGCCGACCACACTCCGGAGAATCGTCCCCGGGTTAGCGACAGCAATGTCGCCGCGACCGTCACCGTCGAAGTCGCCGACGGTCAGCGACGTTCCCGTGAACGGCGTGAACTCGTTCAGGCACGGCGTCGTGCTGTTGCACGCGGGGATGTACACGCCGGGAGGCGCGCCGCTGATCGGGACCAGAACGCCCGACTTGCGCGGCATGCGATTGAAGTCGAAGCGGAACGCGCCGAGTCCCGCGCGAGCCTCTTCGTCCCACGAGAAGACGCGCGTGCCGCCCCAGTACATGCCGTAGAGCGCGCCCCCGATGTTCGACACGCAGTAGTTGCCGCATTGGACCTGCGGCTCGGCCCGCAGCACGTCATCCGTCACGATCACATCGGGCCGACCACCATCGCCGTCGAGGTCACCGATCCAGAGGTCGAGGGTCGTCCAGGAGTCACCGATCCGTTCGTTCGAAAGACCGGGATTGACGAGTCGCGGCGGCGCCATCAGATCAACGGTCCGGTCCACGAACGCGCGCCCGCCGGGCACGGCGACGTTCTCGAGAATGCGCACGCGGCTACCCGTCGCCGGCACGGAGAGATCGGACGTCGCCACGACCAGGTCGGGCCAGCCGTCCTCCGTGAGGTCCGCCGCACCCAGACGATCGGCGCGCCAGTCGTCGCCGACGATCGACGGCAGCACGGAGAGCGTGACGTCGACGAGCGCCCCGAAGCCGTCGTTGCGCAGGACGCGTGTCTCGCTGACCGTCCCGACCGCACCCGAGCCACGCCGAGCGAGGAACAGATCGTCGTGTCCGTCGCGATCGAAATCGGCGAACGCCGTCGTCCACGCATCCAGCGCATCGCCGACGCGCGCAGTCGGCAGTCCGAAGCCGGCTGTCGCATCGACGAAGTCGAAGTACGCAATCCGCTGGACCGGCTCCTCGGCGTCGCCGTCCGCGCTCTCGACTCGGACGAGGTAGGCACCGCGCGGCCGAACGGGCGCCGTGATCCGCAGCGCCGTCGGCGAGACGACCGTGAAGGACAACTCCTCGAAGACCCCGACCTCGGTCGTCTCCAGGAAGACGTGATCCGTCGCAGCGAACTTCCCGCCGGAGAGGACGATCGAGTCCGAACCCAGGATGGGTACGAGACTCGGCGCCACGTCGGTGATGAACGGCACGGGCCGATAGCGGAGCACCGCGGCGACCTCGGCCGTCTCCAGCCCGGTCACGTCGTCGCGCACGCCGACGATCGCCGTGCCCGGATCGTGCCCCGGTGCCACAAACGTGAGTGCGGCACCGTCCGACGTGAGGACCTCCGCGTCGGTCGCCACGCCGTCCAACAGGATCGTCGCGGACACGGCGGCCGGGAGGTTCACGCCGTTCAGAGCGACGGGCACGCCTCCGACCTCGGGCACCGCATCCGGCGCGATGCCGAAGAGACGCGGCGGCGTCGCTACCAGGAGCTCGGTGCCCCAGCGCGTCCATTGCCCGCGACTCGTGCGGAGCGCGAGCACCGCCGAGCCGAGGGCGAGATCGGCGGGGACGTCAGCGATCAACGCTCCACCAAAGACAGCCGGTGCACCGAGCTCCCGGTCACCGAGGAACAGACGCGGCACTTGCTCCGGATCGTCCGGGTCATCGAATCCCGACGCGACGATCTCGAGCGTCCGACCCGGCGCTGCGCCGAGCGGCGCGAGATCGATGCGCGGTTCGAGCGCCTGGTGGCGGACGCGTCGCGGACCCTTCGGCTTTGCCGTGCGCACCTGCGCCGTCAGACGTACGTCGGTCGCGGGGTCGGCAGGATTGCCCGCCAGCACGAGCTCGTAGTCACCGGCGGGGCGACGCTGCGGGATGACGAACGAGCGCACGCTGAGCTTGCCGTTCTTCTCCTTCACGCGGTCGGCGGCCCCCGGCACGGCGGCTCCGGTCGGATCACGGAACGCCACGAAGGTCAGCGGGCCACCCTTGTGCTTCACCGTGAGCGAGACACGCGCACCGGGCCCGGCGGCGACGGGCAGAACGAGTCCCCCGTCGGTGTCGGCGGCGGCACGATCGGTCCGTGCGCGCGGCGCCCCGGACTGAGTGATCTTCAGCTCGTACGCGCCCGGCGTCAGGCCCTCGCTCGAACGGACCCGCACGCGCCAGACGCCGCCAGCATCGAGGGTCGCCTTGACCTTGGCGCGACCGGCGGGTGAGACCTCGCGCACTGCGCCCGTCGGATCGACGATCTCCACCACCGGCACCAGGCGACTGCTGAGGGGCGTGGTGAGCTTGGCGCTCAGTCGCTGCCCGGGCAGCCCGACGACCACGAAGTCGTCGACGTCGACCGACGGCGCGATCTCACCGGTGTAGCGCACGCCGGGGTAGGCCTCGTCGCCAGTGCCCGGCGGCAGAAGCGGCTCCGGGAGCTCGCGCGCGACGGCGATCGTCGCGAGGAGTAGCAGGGAGGCGAACGCTGAGCGTGAGATCTGCATCGATAGGATCCTTGCCACCCCGGCCTTCCACCCGCCCCGAGCCTACTCGATCCGCGGCGCAGATGGGAGGCACCGAGAGCGAGATACCCCGGCCTCGATGACCGGGGTCACGTGGAGGCGCGGAGACGGCGGACCAGCACGCGCAGGATGGCGCGCGTGACCTCGGGCTGACTGCCCATCAGCTCGTCGAGAGTCTCCTGATCCAGGGAGAGGAGCACGGTGTCCTCGGTCGCCGTGGCGCTCGCGGACCGGGCGGACGACGAGATCACACCCATCTCACCGAGCACGGTGCGCCTGCCGAGGCGCGCAATCTCGTGATCCCCGCGGTGGATGAGGACCTCGCCCGCGACCAGGATGTACATGCGGTCGCCCAGCTCGCCCTCGCGGATCAGGGTTCGTCCGGCGTCCAGTCGCACCTCGCGCGTCCGCGTCGCGACCTCGGAGAGGATGTGATCGGGCGTCTCGGCAAAGAGGTCCGCCGTCTTCAGGAAAACGACCTTCTCGATCAGTCCCATCGTCTCCTGCGGAGTGGTGCGGGTGGCCTCGTCACCGTCGATCGGGTCCAGCGACTCGCTCGTGCCGGCGGACACGTCGAGCGAACCCTGGATGCGGCCGCAGAGCACACTGAGGATGCCGCGCGTCACGTCCGGATGATGGTCCATCAGTTCGAACAGCCGCTCCTGAGACAGAGCCAGGAGTCGAGCGGGGCCCTCGGCCGTCACCGACGCGCTCCGCGGCTCGGGATCGAGTGCCGCCATCTCGCCAACGATGGTGCCCGCCTCGAGCGTCGCGAACGTGCGGGTTGCGTCGTGCACGCGCACGAGCCCAGACGCCACCACGTAGAGCGTCGTTCCGAGGTCCCCTGCCGCGAACAGCTGCTGTGCGTCCGCCATCTCGATGGTCTCGAGCTCCAGGGCGATCTCACCCAGAAGGTCCACCGGCACCTCGCGGAAGATGCTCGCGCTCTGCAGCTGCTCGACGCGGGTGATGAGCGGGTCCGGGACGGTCCGACCATCCAGCGTCGCCGCCTGTTCCTCGGCGACGCGGGCGAGCACCGGTCCGACGTCGCCGGGGACGTTCTCGACCGCGGCCGCGGCGCCCTCGAGCCGGCGCGTCACCGTCAGCACGAGCGCGCACGCGCGCGTCCACGCGGACTCCAGTCCGGCGTCGTCGCGAGCCAGCTCGAGGACGCGTTCGTCGGCCGCGCGCTCCGGCACGTGATACCGCGACACCATGCGAGCGCGGCGCTCATCGGGCGGGATGTCGTCGAGCAGCGGGAGCAGAGCCGCCACGTGTTCGCGGCTGAGCAGCGTGGAGAGGAGCTCGACGGCGAACGCCCGCCGACGCGCACTCCCCGCGCGCCAGTTCACGGAGACGCGAGCCACCATCTCCGGCCGATAGAGGAACGACAGGATCCGAAACACGCGTTCGCGAACGCGGCGCAGGTCGAGTTCCACGGCGGCCTGCAGAGCCGCGGCGTCCGTGGCGTCCCCGAGCTCGTCGCTTGCGAGGAGACAGCGCGTCGCCCGGCGTAGCTCGTGCTCGAGCAGGCCGTCGCAACGCACGCGATCGACATCCTCCGCGGTGTAGCCGGTGCGCTGCAGGGCGATCAGCGCGGGGGCGTACAGCCCGGGATCGTCGAGACACGGGATCAGGAAGCGGGTGGTCTCCTCGCGACGCATTCTTCCGGCGACGTGGACCATCTCCGCCCGGAGATGCTCCGCCGTCTCGCCGAAACAGTCCTCCATCGCGACGAGGGCATCCAGCCCACCGCTCACCAGCGACCCCGCCGCGGGTGCTCGGAGCGACCGGTCGGCCAATGCGTCGATCACGTGCGGCCACGTTCTCGGTGCCCCGAGCGCCCCCGCGGCGCGCAGCGCAGCGGCGCGGACGCCGAGCTCTTCGTCATCGAACAGCGGAATCAAGACCGCCGCCAGCGACTCGTCGCCGGCCTCGCCCACGACCCATGCGGCGAGACGTCGATCGGCATGCTCGGACGACAGCGAGAGCGCGAGCAGTTCCTCGCACGCGCGGTCGGCGATGTCCGGGCCGCAGGACCTGAGGATCGCCGCCAGCGCGGCGCCGCGGACCGTCGGATTGGGATCGGCGGAGTACCGCTGCAGCGTTTCGAGCGCGTCCTCCTCGCCAGCGGCAGCAACCGCTCCGACCGCCGCTGCCACCACGAGCGGCTCCGTCTCGGCGTCGAGCCGTGCGGTCAGGGTCTCGAGGTGCTCGGCGGACGCGCATTGACTGAGGCCCGCGAAGGCGACGCGGCGTACGTCGGGCTCGGCGTGCCGGATCTGCTCGAGCAGGGTCTCCGGCAGGCTGGCGTGGTTGGCGTCGACCAGCAGGCGAAGGCAGTACATCACCTCGCTCGGCTCGGGTGACGCCAGCTTGGCGCGCAGCGCCGCCTGCGTAGCGGGGTCGTCGAGGTTCAGGTCGGTGCCCGTCAGGCCGCGAGACGCGAGCGAGGCGGCGAGTTTCTCCGGGTACGCGCGTCCCGCCCGGCGCGCGATGAGATACCAGCCACCGCAGAGGAGCACGAGTCCGACCAGAACGCTGGCGAGTCCGACATCGAACACGCCGAGCAGCAGGATGAGGATCGCCCCCGTGACACCGCCGGCAACCTCCGCGACCTGCGCGTCGCCCGCGGACTGAGCCGCGGTGCGCTGGGCCATCGGAAGCGGCTGGAGCAGCGTGCTGTAGCCGGGACGCGTGAACGTCTCCATGGTCACGCGCTCGGCGAGTTTGACGAGCACGACCGCCCAGAAGATCACGGCAGCGGCGAGACCGAACGACGCCGCCGTCAGCGCCAAGATGGCGGCGGCGCCAAGGATCACCGGCGTCGCGACCAGCGAACCGCCGAGGCCGAACCGGGTCAGCCAGCGGCCCGTGACGAGCGTCTTGCCGAGGAACGAGCAGATGCCGGCCGTCGCGAGGACCACTCCGGTGAAGCCGGCGAGATCCTCCGCATTCGGATAGCGCTGCTCGGCCACCTGGAAGAACGCCGCATCGGCGAAGTAGTAGGCCGAGAAGAGCAGAGCGATGACGGCCATCGGATAGCGGACGTAGGCGTCGCGGACGAGCTGCACGACGCCCGTCTTCTCGACGGCGGCGTCGGTCTCCTCCGGCTCGTCGTCGGCGGCCTCCTCGGCGCGACGGAGCGCCGGAACGAGCCGCAACAGACAGATGACGGCGATGACCTCGCCGATCGCCGCACACAGCAAGAGATGCGTCCCACCGAGCGCCGGGGCCACGACGGGCATGAGGAACCCGCCGAGGACCATCCCGAGGACCTCGCCACTGCCGATGATCCCAAACAGGCGCTTCGCCTGCCGGATCGAGAACAGCCGGTTCGCAACGTTCCAGAACACGACCAGACCGAAGATCCACTCAATCTCGACGAGCAGGACAGCGCCCACGCGCGCCCAGTCCGCGTCGATGAACTGGAGCGCTGCCCAGAGCGCAACCTGGATCGCGATCACGTGCAGGAGCGTCACGATCTGCACGGGCAGGAACGGCAGTTTCTTGCCGGCCGTGACGTAGATCCACGCGAGCACCGGGATGAACGCCGCGGTGGCCATGTAGATCCACGGCAGGTTCGACGGCCCAAATCGCTCGACGAAGAGCGAGGTCCCGCCGGTGATCGTGAAGAGCCGCGGCAGTCCGACGAAGAACGAGTAGATGAAGCAGAGCGCGACGACGCGCCCCTCGCCTTCGCGCAGGCCGAGCAGCTTCGAGATCACGTGGGCCGGCCCTCTGGAGCTACGCACTCGCGGGGCACCCTCTCTCCGACCATCGCGCAGGCTCCCTTCGTGACCGGGATGCTGTCAGATCGCCCTCCGCGAATCCACGAGGACGGCGCGCTGGGGTGCGCCCACACTCCGGCATCGCAGGACGGCGCCCCGGATTCGCAGCCTCGCGCGCGTGCGGTCCATGGCGCTAGACTCTGCGGCCCGCGACCCTGGTCACACCGCGCCTGGCGCGGCAGGCCGCGCGGTCCACCACCATGCTGACCGACGAGACCAACGAGGCCGCCGAGCTCCTCGCCACCCAGCGAGAGATGCGTCAGCTCCAAGAGACGGTCGCCGCGATGCGGGATCGCCTCGACACGGCCGACCTTCGGCGCAACGCCGAGGCCGCCGATCTACGCCGGACTGCGGACGAGGAGGCGCAGCGGCTGCGCGCGACCGTCCAGGAACTCCGCGATGCACTCGAGCGCACCAGTCGCGATCACGCCGACCAGGTCTCCTCGATCCAACGCGCGGCGGCCCACGAAGAGCAGCAGCTCCGCTCCACCGTCTCGGCGCTTCGCGACGGCATGGAGGAGGAACGGCGGACGGCGGAGCAGGAGCGGTACGAGGCCGATCGAGCGGCGGGCGAGGAGGCGGCGCAGCTCGGCGGCACCATCGCGTCGCTGCGTGATCGACTCGAGACACTGCAGCTCGACCACGGGGAGCAGCTCGCGGGTGTGCGTCGCGACGCTCATCACGAAGCGGAGCAGCTCCAGAAGACGGTCACGGGGCTGCGCGACTCGATGGAGCTGAACGACCGCGACCACTCCGAGCAGGTCGCCACGATCCGCCGCGCGGCGGCGCACGAGGAGCAGCAGCTGCACCGCACGGTCTCCTCGCTGCGAGACGAACTCGAGAAGAACGAGCTCGACCACTCCCAGCAGCTGGCCGGGACGCGCCGCGACTTCGGGCGCGAAGAGGAACAGCTGCGCAAGACGGTGGCATCGCTGCGCGACGAGCTCGAGAGTCGCGAGATCGAGCATGGCGATGCGCTGGCGGACGCCCGCCGGGCGTTCGATCACGAAGAGCAGCAGCTGCGGCGCACGATCGCCTCGCTGCGCGAGAGCATGGAACAGTCGGAGCGGGACCACGCCGACGCGCTCCACGACGCTGCTCGCGTGACCCGTGACGAGTCGCGGCAATTGGAGGGCACGGTCGCGGGCCTGCGCGACGAGCTGGAAAGCTCGCGTCACGAGCACGAGGCGCAGCTCTCAACCGTGCGAATCGAAGCCGAGAAAGACGCGCGTCTGCTGCGTTCCACGATCGCCACATTGCGTGACGAGCTCGAGGCCCGCCGGACCGAGGCGGACGACCGCGTGTCCACCGTCCGGCGCGCGGGGGATCACGAAGCACAGCAACTGCGCGAGACGGTCGCCGCGCTTCGTGACGAGCTCGAGATGGAGCGACTGCGCGGCGCGGACAACGTGTCGGACATCGCTCGCTCGAACGAGAGAGAGCTACAGCAACTGAGAGACACCGTCACGGCACTCCGTGACGAGCTGGAGAAGACTCATGGCGCCTGACGACACCACGAACCCCAAGCCGAAGGTCAGACGACGGCGCAAGCCGGTCAAGCCGGTCCCGACGAACGTGTCGGTCGCCGCGATGACACGAGCCGACCTGAAAGCCGAGCTCCTCCTCGAGGTATCGAACCGTCTCGCGTCGACGCGCTCGCTCGACGAGCAGCTGTCGGGGATCGTCGAGCTCACGTGCCGCGCACTCAACGCCGACCGTGGCGCGATCTTCCTGAACGACCCGGCGACCGACGAGCTCTACACGCGCATCACGCAGGGCTCGTCGACGCGTGTCGTCCGCATGCTGAACTCGGCCGGCATCGCCGGCACGGTGTTCACCGAGGTCGAGGGCATCATCGTCGACGAGCCCTACGAGGACGAGCGCTTCAACCAGGCGGTCGACAAGCTCACGGGCTACAAGACCGACAGCCTGGTCGTCGCCCCGGTGACGACGATCAAGGGCGAGGTCCTCGGCGTCATCGAGTGCCTGAACAAGAACGGCGGGAAGTTCTCGAACAGCGATCTCGACATGCTCGTGGCCATGGGCACGCAGGCGTCCATCGTGCTGCAGAGCTCGCTCTACATCCTGAAGATGGACAAGGTCCGCAAGCTCGAGTCCGAGTTCCTCGAGGTCGTGGCCGACGTCTCGTCCGAGATCCAGCTCGGACCGCTGCTCCAGAAGATCATGGCCGCCGTCACGCGGATGCTCGACTCCGACCGCTCGACGCTCTTCCTGAACGACGAGAAGACGAACGAGCTCTACACGGAGATCGGCCAAGGCCTCGGCGCCACGCGCATCCGGTTCCCGAACAACGTCGGCATCGCAGGCACGGTGTTCACGACGGGCAACACGATCAACATCCCGTACGCGTACGCGGACCTGCGCTTCAACCCGAGCTTCGACAAGAAGACGGGCTACTTCACGCGCTCGATCCTCTGCATCCCCGTCACGAACAAGGACGGCAAGCGCATCGGTGTGACGCAGGTGCTGAACAAGCGCGGCGGCGCGTTCTCGAATGAGGACGAGGCACGGCTGCGTGCATTCTCCGGACAGATCGCGATCGGCCTCGAGAACGCCAAGCTGTTCGACGACGTGCAGCGGATGAAGAACTACAGCGAGTCGATCCTGCAAAGCATGTCGAACGGCGTGGTGACACTCGACGACGAGGACCGGATCGTCACGTGCAATGCGGCGGGTGAGCGCATCCTTCGTGCGCGCACGGAGCAGGTCGTCGGCAAGACGGCTGCTGAGTTCTTCACCGGCGAGAACTCGTGGGTCGCCGAGCGCGTGGAGCGCGTCAAGGGCACCGGACAGCCCGACATTCTGATGGACAAGGAGCTCGTCGGTGAGGGCGAGCCTGTCTCCGTCAACTTGACGGCGCTGCAGCTGAAGAGCGAGAAGGAGGGCGCCCTCGGCTCGCTGCTCCTGCTCGAGGACATCAGCACCGAGAAGCGCGTCAAGTCGACGATGGCTCGCTACGTCGATCCGGCCGTCGCCGATCGGCTGCTCGAGAGCGGCGAGGACATTCTCGGTGGTCAGAGCCTCGAAGTGACGGTCCTGTTCTCGGACATCCGCAGCTTCACGACGCTGACCGAGGCGCTCGGCGCGCAGGGCACGGTGGCGCTGCTGAACGAGTACTTCACGATCATGGTCGAGATCATCACGAACGAAGGGGGCATGCTCGACAAGTTCATCGGTGACGCGATGATGGCCGTCTTCGGGACGCCGTTCACCCACGAGGACGACCCGGACCGCGGCATGCGCGCCGCCATCGACATGATGGTGCAGCTGAACGACTACAACACGCGCCTGAAGGCCCGCGGCAGCAAGCCGATCGACCACGGCGTCGGCCTGAACACGGGCAACGTGGTGTCGGGCAACATCGGCTCGCCGAAGCGCATGGACTACACGGTCATCGGCGACGGCGTCAACCTGGCCGCGCGGCTCGAGAGCGCGTGCAAGCAGTACGGCGCGCACATCCTGATCAGCGAGTTCACCCACGCGCAGGTCAAGGGCACGTACCGCACGCGCGAGGTGGACCGCGTGATCGTGAAGGGCAAGACGGAGCCCGTCGGTGTGTTCGAGGTGCTCGACTACCACACGGAGGAGTCGTTCCCGCACGCGAGCGAGGTCATCAACCACTTCCGCGACGGCGTGACGCACTATCGCTCGCAGAGGTGGAAGGACGCGGTGAACGAGTTCGAGCAGGTCCTCGGCCTGAACCCGAACGACAAGGCGTCGAAGCTCTACATCGACCGCTGCGCGCTGCTCAAGGCCGACCCCCCGCCCGAGGACTGGGCAGGCGTCTGGGTCATGAAGTCGAAGTAGGTCGGGTCACGGCGATTGCGGAGCGCGTCGTTTGTGGGCGCGCGGGGGGATGGTCGGCAATCGCCGCGCCTCCCATGTTTCTGGTCGGCTCCGCGGCTGCGTCACCTCTCACGCGAGGGCCGCCCCCTCGGTCGCAGCCTTGCGTGGCCTCATCTCCCGCGTCACGGATCTTGCGCTGACGCGCAACCTCCGCGCCCCGGGGTCACGTCGATTGCGGCGCACATCGCAGGTGGGCGTGCGTCGGGGGCATGAGGCAATCGCCGCGCCTCCCATGCTTCTGGTCGGCTCCGCGGCTGCGTCACCTCTCACGCGAGGGCCGCCCCCTCGGTCGCAGCCTTGCGTGGCCTCATTCCCCGCGTCACGGATCTTGCGCTGACGCGCAACCTCCGCGCCCCGGGTGGAGATCCGGTTGGGTGTCGTCTCCTCCGATCCAACGCGTCCGCGAAGTCAACGGCGTTCTTCATGGCGTGACCTCCGACTAGACGCATAGACGCACGAGACCCGTCACAGTTCGGTCGTTCAGCGCGATAGATCGACGTCGACCGTCTCGCCCTCGACGACCTCGACCTCGACCGAGAGCGCATCGCGACGGTCGTGCACGACGATGCGCACCCGCCCCACCGGAGCGCGGATCGAGAACGCTCCGGCCGCATCGGAACGAGCGCCGTACAGCGCGCCCCCGCCGTCCGACATCCCCTCGACAGCCATCGGCACGACGGAGACGTTCGCGCCGCGCGGTCCCGGGTCGGGCACGACTCCGCGCACCACGCCGCCGCGCGTGAGCCGCAGCTCGATCCCGCTGCGGTCCCCGTCCGATTCCAGGCGGAGGAACGCGGGGGCCGCTCCCTCGCGGGACGCTCGCAGCCACCGCAGCCCGTCGGCCATGCCAGCGATCTCAAAGCGTCCGCCCGCCGCGGTGGTCGTCGTCCCGAGCATCCCGGACCCCGCCGCGTCCCACGCATGCACGCGCACGTCGGCCGCCGGCCGGCCGTCGACGCCGAGCACGCGTCCCGAGACGCTCGACCCGCGGGAGAGCACGACCTCATCGGTCGTACGGGTCGATCCGGAGTGCGGGGTCACGCGAACCGTGGCGCTGAGGAAGCCCTCCGTCTTCACCGCGAGGAGGCCGACCGTCGGACCACACCGCACCTCGCACACGCCGTCGCGCACGGGTAGCTCGCGGTCGCCCGACCAACTCGTGAGCTCGTAGACCACGTGCGTCTCGATGCCGAGCGAGACGCTCACCGTCTCGGGCGGCGCGCTACCGTCCTCGGCGCGGATCGGGACCCGCAGGAGCGCCCAGTCCGGGATGACGACCCGACGCCCGGAGACAGGTGGCTCGATGGGGTCGACGTGCACGACCGGCAGGCGATCCGCCACCACCGAGAGACGATACGCATCGCGGTTCAGCCCCCCGATCCGGAAGCTCCCGTCCGGCCCCGTGCGCGACATCTTGTCGAAGAACCGGTACGGCGCCTGCGCCGCCTCGGAGCAGGCAACGTACACGTCGACGCCCACGAGCGGCGCGCCGCGGGCGTCAACGACCGTGCCCTCGATCGCGGCGCCGTTCGTGAGCTGAATCGTGGCGTATGTCGTCTCCCCCGCAACGAGCGTGACGGCGGTCGGCTCACTCGCGCCGTCGTCGGGTGAGACGTGCACCTCGAAGCCCCCGGGTCGGTGCCAGCACCGTGCTCGCCCGCCCGTGATCTGCACGCCGGCCGAACTGTCGGTACCGACGACGTTCAGGCAGCCCGTCGCGCCCTCGCCGTCGGTGCCTCGAACGAACACCCGGAGGAGTGCCGCCTTCCGCAGCCGGATCTCGACGTCCGACGTCTCGCCAGCCTGACCGAGGCTCACGGTCGGCCGCGTCTCGGGCCCGAGGAGCGGCCAGTGCCGCCCGCGGGCAGAGGCGGCGAGGTGCCAGGCGCGTTCGATCGGCACTCCGTCGAAGCGAAACCGTCCAGCGTCGTCCGCACGCGCCTTCTGCGCCGTCAAGCCGTCGCCGCCCTGCAGCTCGACCACTGCGCGCGGAAGCGGCACGCCGTCGGGGCCCACGACAGTCCCGGAGACGGACCCGCCCGCGACGAGCCGGAGGACGACGGCGAGTCCCTCGGTCAGCCCGCGCGGGATCTCGGAGGGGTAGAGCGAGCGCGTCGCGCTCGCGAAGCCGCGGGCCGCGGCGGCGACCTGGACAACGTCGTCCGCTGCGATCTCGAGTTGCAGGCGGGCGGTTCCGTCCGACGCAGTTCTCAACGTCTCGCCCGCCGCTCGCACCGTCGCGCCGGCGAGGGGGGAGTCGTCGGATCGACGCAGCACGGTCACGCGCAGTTCGAGGGTCTCACGTATCGCGAGAGGCACCCCGCGATCGGTCTCGGGGGCGACCGCGCGGCGTTCGTCGACAACCGGGGGTGCCGACGAACGCGGACGAACGGCGACGCGCTCGCGCTCCGCGGGTTCGTCGTCAGTGGCCACGGGAGGCGAAGCAACCGGACGAACCTCGTCGACGCCGCACCCGCGCGAGACACCGAACGCGAGCGCCACCAGCGCCAGGAGACCCACGGCGATCCGCACACGCGACATCACGCCATCTTCGCGTCCCCGCCACGGTGTGCCAGGCGGTAGAGGGAGCCTGATCCGCCGGTGAACGACACTCCCGGGTAGGCGAAGTGATCGAGGACACGCGCGAAGCCGAGGTTCTCGTGCAGGACGATCGAGGCGCGGTTCGCGTCGCTCATGAACGCGAACACATCGTGGCTGGCCAGCCGCTCCATCCGTGCAGAGGTCAGCCCCGCACCCACGCCGCGACGCCGATGCGCGGGCGCCACGACGAGCCCGGTCAGGTACCAACCGGACGGAGTCGCGGAGCCATCCGGCTGGGGCGGTGGTTCGAGGACCTGTGCCCCGGCGTACCCCAGGAACGCATCGCCAATCGTCGCCACCAGCAGCAACGCGTTCTCGAAGTCGAGGCGCCGCCGCATGCCCTCTCGCGCCCGGTCGAGCGGGCGCCCGTTGCGCGCCGCCGAGAGCGCCGCGAGCGCGTCGACGTCGCGCGGCTCGGCATCCCGGATCAAGAACGCGGGATCCACGGACACGCGCGGAACGGCGGGTCGCTCAGCATCGAACGCGGCGAACAGGCTCACGACAGCATGCCGCGGCAGCAGCGCTTGTACTTGCGCCCGCTCCCGCACGGGCAGGGGTCGTTGGCGCCGACCTTGGCCGATGGCCGCACGACCGTCCGGCTGGCCGTGAAGGCCGAGCGCAACGCGCGCACGAAGCGACCGAGTTCGGCACCGCCGCCGAGGCGACCCTGTCGCTCCAGGTCGGTCAACAGGTCGGCGGCCATGTCGGGAACGACCTGCGTCACCGAGCCGGGCAGGCCCATGTCGCGGATCGGCCCGAGCAGCGCGTGGCGGAGATCCGGCTCCTCGACGTCGGTGACCGGGACGCCACGCACGTCGCACGCCGCAGAGAGGAAGGCGACGAGCACCTCGCCGGCGTACTCACGCGCGCCGCCCGTGTAGGGACGGGCAGCGTCGCCACCGAGAAAGTCGGCGACCCAGCCTTCGATGCGTTCGGTCTCGTACGGGCCCGGCACGCGCAGAGGGTAGCGCCTGCGAAGTCAAACGGATGCGAAGCCGCGTGAGCGACTCCGCCTCCGGAGTGCGCCTCGGTCACCTCACCGAAACCGGGGAGTCCCGAGCCTGGGGAGCGGGGCACGAGCCTGGCTGGACGACCGCCGAACGTACCCCCGAATCCACCGTGTGTGACCTAGCTCCTGCGCCGTTCGCATCACTCCGCGGCCCCCGGGAGGATCTTCCAGAACGGCATCAGGAGCAGTTAGTGTCCGAGCTTGCACGCCGAGGCGAGCCTGGAGACCCCCACCGCGACGCCGCCTGCGGTCCGCGCGGACAGCGCGGATCTTTCAGCACTGCGCCAGGACGTCACCGATCGCTTCGGCCATCCGTCACGGCCGCGCGCGCTGTTCCAGCTGATCGTCACGGGCGGGTTGCTGGTCGGCACGTGGATGCTCTCGCTCTGGGGCCTCGAGAACATGCCCTGGCTCTCGGTGGCGCTGACGCTGCCGCTGGCGTTGCTCCTCGTGCGCTCGTTCATCTTCCAGCACGACTGTGGCCACGGATCGTTCTTCGCCTCGCAGAAGGCGAACGACACGCTCGGCTGCGTGCTCGGCGTACTCACGCTGACGCCGTACCACTACTGGCTGCGCACCCACGCGATCCACCACGCGACCTCGGGCAACCTGAGCAAGCGCGGCACCGGCGACATCTGGACGCTGACGCTGAAGGAGTACGCCGCGCTCTCGAAGAAGCAGCGCTTCGGCTACCACCTCTATCGCAGCCCGATCGTCCTGTTCGGCGTCGGAGCATTGTTCCACTTCTTCGTCTTCCACCGCTGGCCGACCAACATGGAGTCGCACTGGAAGAAGGAGCGGCGTGGCGTGATCCTCACGGACATCGCGCTTGTCGCGGGGATCGCGGGGCTCTGTGCGCTCGTCGGGTGGCAGCAGTTCCTGCTCATCCAAGTCCCCGCCACAGCGCTCTCGTGCGGCCTCGGTGTGTGGCTCTTCTACGTGCAGCACCAGTACGAGGACACCTACTGGGTCGAGGCCAAGGACTGGGAGTTCGAGCGGGCCGGTCTCGACGGCAGCTCGTACTTCCGGCTGCCCAAGGTGATCCAGTGGTTCACGGGCAACATCGGCCTGCACCACGTGCACCACCTCTCGAGCAGGGTTCCGAACTACCGGCTCGAGGCGTGCATGCGCGCGTATCCCGCGCTGCAGGAGCCGCGGACGATCACGTTCCGCTCGAGCTTCAAGTGCGCCGGTCTCAAGATCTGGGACGAGGCCGAACGGAAGTTGATCTCGTTCCGCGACGCGCGCGAGCGCCTGCGCGCATCCTCCTGATCGTCCGGAGCGGACCTTCGCGGATGGGCGAGCAGCGACGCCCGTCGTCGCCGCTGGCAGAATGAGCGGCATGCCGCGCATCGCCATCCTCTTCGATCTCGCGCCCGGCAATCGCTACGGAGATCGGACCGTCGCCGAGCTGCGTCGCGCCGCCGCCGCGGACGACATCCCGCTCGAGCTGAGCGTCCTGCACACCTCCGCGGCGGCGGACGCGCTCGCGTACGACGCCGTGCTCGCCGGGCCGTGCAGCCCGTACGCCAACGTCGAGGGCGTGCTCTCCGTCATCCGCGAGTGTCGCGAGCGACTCCTGCCCTTCCTCGGCACCTGAGGCGGCTTCCAGCATGCTCTGTGGGAGCATGGCCGCAACGTCCTCGGTCTCGCGGACGCACGGCACGTGGAGTACGACACTGCGACTGACAACACCGGGGACCGCACGGACGGAACTCCGTTCATCACCGCGCTCTCGTGCGATCTGTCGGACACCACGATCCAGGTGCAGCTGACGCCGCGCTCACGCATGCACGCCGTGTACGACGGTGCCGACGTCGTCGAAGAGCGCACCACGTGCAACTACGGGCTCGATCCCGCGCACCAGACGGCGCTACACGACTCCGGGCTCCGCGTCGTCGGCACGGATGACACCGGCGAGGCGCGCCTCGTGGACCTCGACGGGCACCCGTTCTTCGCGGGGAGCCTCTACCTCCCGCAGTTCATCACGCCCACCGCTCCGCCGCATCCGCTCCTGCGGGCGTTCGTGCAGGCCGCCGCCACGCGATAGCGACACAAGCGCGGATCGGCGACGATGGGCGCGGGAGGGACGAACCATGCGCCGAGTTCTCGTGCTGATTCTCGCGGTCGGGGCCGCCAGTGCGCTCGTCCCGCGCGTGGTCACTCCACGAGTTCGGGCCGACTCGAAGACGCTCGTCATCGACGACAAGTTCCACCACCTCGGCGACACGAACACGCCCGAGTGGCCCGAAGCTCCGGCAGTCCCCGAGGGCGCGACGCTCGACCTCACGTTCCGCAGTCCGGCGAACTCCAGCGAGCAAGTCCTCGAGCTGCGAACGCTCAACGTGCACGACACGTGGCGCGTCATCCTGAACGGGAAGCGCATCGCCTCGCTCACCCGCAACCTCGAGTGGGAGACGCATCGGATCATCGTTCCCGCGCGCGCCGTCGTGAACGGCAAGAACGAGTTGCGCATCGTGCCGACGAAGCGCAGCGACGACATCCTGGTCGGCGAGGTCAAGCTGCATCGGACGACCTACCGCAAGCTGCTGCGGCTCGCGCCCGTCGTGGTCACGGTGAAGGACGGCGACGGGCGCGCGGTCCCGGCGAAGCTCACGATCACCGATGCCGACGGTGCGCTGGTGCCCGTCTACTACGCCGAGGCAGAGCATCAGGCGACCCGACGTGGCGTGCGACTCGCACGTGCACACGTTCACGCACAGCCGGCACGGCGACTCGTCGATGGAGGAACGCGTGGTCACGCTCGCCGGCGAGGGCGTCGAGCTGGCGGTCGCGACCGATCACAATCACCACACCGACTACGCGCCCGTGCAGAAGGCACTCCATCTCGGTGACCACTTCACGTCGGTCGTCGGCAACGAAGTGACGACGTCGGTCGGGCACATGAACGCCTTCCCGATGAAAGCCGGCGGCGCGCTCCCCAACCACCGTTTGAAGGACTGGGTCGCGCTCGTCGCCGACTGTCGCGACAAGGGTGCGCGGGCCGTGGTCCTGAACCATCCGCACTACCCGGCGCTGCGCCGCAGCCCGTGGGCGCAGATGGGCTTCAACCGCGCGAGCGGCGAGTTCCGCGACGGGGTGACGTTCCCGTTCGATGCGCTCGAGGTCATCAACTCGGGGTCGCGCTCGAACCCGCCGGTCGAGATCCTCGCGGACTGGCTTGCGATGCTCAACCAGGGCCAGCGCGTCGCCGCGGTCGGCACGTCCGATTCGCACACTGTCGGGGACGTCGTCGGCCAGGGCCGGACGTACGTGAAGAGTTCGACGGACGACCCGAAGCGGATCGACGTGAACGAGGTCGTGGACAACCTCGCCGCCGGACGAAGCTCGATCAGTCTGGGGATCTTCGCCGAGCTCTCCGTCGGCGAGTTCTCGATGGGCGACGTGGTCACGACGCCGGAGGGCCCGACGGTCGTCACGGTTCGAGTCCGCGCGCCAAGCTGGGTGCGACCGCGGGAGGTCGGACTCTTCGTGAACGGAGTCCGCACGATGAGGACGGTCGTCCCGACCGAGCCGGGGCGCGCGACCGACGCCACTATCTCGCTGTCGATGGCGCTTCCGCGCCATGACGCGCACCTGGTGTGCATCGTCGAGGGCGACCCCGTCACGGACGCGTCGTGGCCGACCGTCTTCCCGTACACGATCGCTGCGACGAACCCGGTGTTCCTCGACGTGTCGCGAGGCTACGAGGGGCCACCGGACGGCCAGTACACGTCCCCCGGAGACGTCGCGCACCTACTCGTGAGAGACCATGTGGAGTTGGTGCCGAACTTGGGCGAGAGCGTCGATGGCATGCGGGACACATTCGCGAACATTTACGACGACCTGACGGTGCCCATTCTCTCTGCCACGCGCGCCTGGCTTCGGAGGCTGCACGCCGACGACCCAGCGACCGCGCGTCACTTGCTGGTGCGACTCGCCGGCATGCGCTCGGGCCGACCAGCAGCGGTGCAGCGCTACCTCGACGGGCTGCCCCCGATCAAGGAGGCCAACTGACCGATCCCCCGCAGCGCCGTCTCGCCATCGAGCCACCCGCCGACGTCCCCCGCGACATCGGCCTCTGGATGTGGGCGCTGTCCGACATGCGGCGGCGCACGCTCGAAGACGTGGCACGCCTCGACGTCGCGCGTCTCGATCACGTGCCGCCCGGCGCGCAGAACAGCATCGGCACGCTGCTCGATCACCCCGTCGAACACGAGGCGCACCACCGCGGCCACCTCGGGATGCTGCTCCGCGGCGGGTAGACGCCCCTCCTCGCTCGCCTACGATAACGCCGGGGGTTCGAGTTCGGTCAGGCAGGTGTTCGTGCGTGGTTCCGTGTTCCTTGCTGTGTTGATCCTGGCCGTCGCGCCGGCGACCGCCGGTCGTGACCGCGCCAAGCTCGCCCCGGCCGAGGCCGCGCTGCCGCTCCGGTCGCAACGCACCGACGTCGCGCCGTCCCGACCCGTCACCGACGCCGTGCAACTCGGCGAGCACGCGTTCACCGCGGTGCGCACGAAGAAGGGCCTGCGGGTCGCGCTCGAACCAGGAGCCGACGCGATCAAGGCCATCGGCAGGGACACCACGCTGACGCTGCGCGTTCCGTCCGGCGAGAGCACGCGACCCGTGCGCGTGCACTTCGCGAAGTCGGCTGACGGCTGGACGAGCACCGTCGTCGAGGCGCGCGAGATCGAGATCGACGGTGTCACCGCCCAACTCGTCGACCTCGACCACGACGGACGCCTCACGGTCGAGAAGGACGGCTGGCGAACGCTGCCGAGCGCGTTCGTCGTTCCGCTCACCGAGACGCTCATCGTCGGTCGTCATCACGTAGTCCTCTCCGGCGCCGGGGCGGACGGCATGTCCTTCGACGTCGCCGCGACAGCGATCGACGCCTCGCGTCATCAGCTCGACGGACTGATCGTCATCAACGAGCTCCGCGCCGCGAACGGGCTGCCGCCGGTCGACGTCGACACCGCGCTCTCCGACGCATGCAGCGCCCACGCGGCGTACCTGCTGAAGAACAAGTGGCGGCCCACCGGGAAGATGAACCCGCACGGCGAAGTCCGCGGCTGGAAGCTCTACTCGGACGCCGGCCACCGCGCCGGCCAGATGAGCGTCATCGCGTGGGGCGATCACGGCAGCAACGCGCAGGTGTACTGGGACACCTACTACCACCGCTTCCCCCTGGCTCACCCGGGCACGTCGGCGATGGGCCTCAGTGACGGCACCCCGAGCATCTCGGTCATTGACGGCAAGAGCGCGACGGACTGGGCCGTCGGTCCGGCGGACGGCTGGAGCGACCCGATTCTCGTCCCCGCCGACGGCGCAGTCGATCAGCCCGCCATATTCCATCGCGGCGGCGAGAGTCCCGAACCCGTGGACAAGCCGACGATCCGCGGCTTCCCGCTCACGGTGCAGTTCCTGGCCCAGCACTCGGACGTCTCCGACTTCCGCGCGACGATGGTCGAGATCGACCGCAAGGGACGGGAGAAGGACGTCCCGTTGCTGACCCCGCTCGACCGCGGCTCGGGCAACCGCTTCGGCGTCATCCCCGAGCGCGCGCTCATCAGTGGCCGCACGTATCGCGTGACGTACACGTTCACACGCTGGGGCGAACCACAGTCGCTGATCGCGACGTTCAAGACGCGCTGACGTGCGATCGCGCAGACCGACCACGATCCGCAGACGGGTGACGCCGCGCCGCCCCTCGCGTACCCTGTGCTTATGGACGCGACGATCGAGACCCTCGACGCGCAGCCCATTCTGGGCATCCGCGTCACCGTCAAGATGGCCGACATCGGTCTGATGATCAGCGAGCTCATGCCCGAGCTCATGGTCGTCGTACGCGATCGTGCTGCCGGCGCTCCGGTCGCGCGATGGCACTCTTGGGAAGCCGACCAGGGCGAGATGGAGCTCGCGGTCCCGCTGGCGGCCGCCGCCGAGGGAGAGGGCCGCGTCGCTCCCGCCGAGCTACCGGGCGGCCGCGCCGTCGTGGCGTGGCACATCGGTTCGTACGAGAGCCTTGCCGCGACCTGGACCGAGCTGACGGAATGGATGGAGCGCATGGGCCACGTCGGCCGCTCCGAGCCGTGGGAGCAGTACGAGTCGGACTGCACGACCACCGAGCCGGACAAGCTCCGCACGCGCATCGTCTGGCCGATCGAGTAGCGAGTTGCAAACCGTGAGGGACCTCGCGCGTCTGAGGATGCGGAGGACCTCATGCGACACGCCATCGTCATCGCTCTCGCCGTCACGCTTTCCGTCACTCTTGGATGGGGCCTCGCCTCCACCAGCGCGTGTGCCCAGGACACCCAGAACGGCCGACTCGGTGAGCTCGTCCCGCTCAAGACCGCGTCCGGCCTCGAGATCGCCCCGCCCGCGAAGCTCACGGAGCTCGACCGGACACAGCTAGCGCCCCTCCGCGCCCACGGCGCAGCCGTCTACGCGCGCGGCGGACTTCCGGCGCTGCGGGCAGCGACGATGCGGCTGACGGGCGCGCAGCCGGACCACGTCACCGCTCGCCGCTGGGCCACTTGCTTCAGCGCCGAGACGGACCCCGTCGAGCTCTGGACTCTGGCTCAGGGCATCCGGTTCCGCGACCACACGCACTGGGGCACGATCTGGTCGCACGATGCTCAGGCGGAGCGGATCATGGCCGAGCAGGCGCAGAGCACGGCGCACCCGTTTCGGCGGCTACTCGCCATCGACGTGCTCGGCGATCACGCGCTGGCGCTGCCCCTCACACTCGACGGACTCAACACGAGGGTGACGTTCCTGTCGCGATTGCTCGACACGGACGAGGACGTCCACGTCCGCGCGCTCTGCGCCGCCCGGATCGCGGCGCCGCGCGGCGCGTCGATCATCGGCGCGACGACGATCACCGACGTGCTCTTCGAGCTGCTGCGCCACGAGGAGGAGTACGTGCGGGCGCAAGCCGCGACGGGCATCGCCGCGTGGTGCTGGACGGCGGAGCAGCAGGAGAGCGTGCTCGAGATCGGCCGGACCGACGAGAGCCTCGCCGTACGGCGCGCGGTGTTCGCGGCGGTGCGCCACTTCGGCACGCCGACGGCGCACACCTATCTGCGCGGGATCGCCGACGACGAGACCCACAGCGATGCCACGCGCGCCGCGGCACGGACCGCGTTGACCGCATTGCCGGTGGCGATCGGGTCCTAGTCCGCGGTCGGGGCTGAGCGACTCGGCGCGCTGAAGAGCACGCTCGCCCCCTCTCGACCGCGGGCTCGCCCCTCGTGAATCGCGAAGGGGATGCCGCTCACGCGACATCCCCTTCCGAGTCTCTTCTCGGAGCTACTAGCCGTTGAGGGCCTCGTGAACCTTGCCGACCATCTCGGGGCCCGGACGCAGGGTCTTGTCGCCCTCGTCCTTCCACTTGGAAGGGCAGCCCTCGTCGGGCTTCTTGGCGAGGTAGAGGTTCGCCTTGAACTTGCGCATGAGCTCATCGACGTTGCGGCCCATGTTGTAGAAGTTCACCTCGCTGTTCATCAGCACCCCGGCCGGGCTGATGATGAACGTGCCGCGCAGCGCGAGACCCGAGCCGTCGTCGTAGACGCCGTACTGCTTCGAGACCGCGCCCGTCGGGTCGGCGGCCATCTGGAACTGCACGTTCGCGAGCTCCTTCTCGGAGCGCTTCCAGGCCAGGTGCACGAACTCGGTGTCGGTGCTGACCGTGAAGACGTCGCAGCCCATGCGCGAGAACCGGTCCTGCTGCTCTGCCAGAGCAGCGAATTCGGTCGCTCACACGAAGGTGAAGTCGGCCGGGTAGAAGAAGAGCACGGTCCAGCGGCCCGCCTCCTTCTGACCGGCGAGCGTCACCTTGGAGAACCCGTGCGCCACGGGGTCGTACGTGTTCATCGAGAAGTCGGGCACGTCGTGCCCCAGTCGCACATCGCTCATCGTCATCTCCTCTTCGGACGGCCCCGGGAGCGGACCAGGCCGCTCCGGAAGCCACATCTCTTGGGAACCCATTCAGGAGACGGCAACTCGGCCGCGCGCTCCATCATTCCCTGTGGGTGGCGCGGACACCGCCTCAGGTGCACTGCCAGATGAGGGCGAGCTTCCCGGGGTGGCGCGGACAGCGCTGGAGATAGCCAACGCCAAAGTCCCCGAACACCCAGTCGAGGAGAACGTCGCTCCCGAACTCGAACACGTGTTCCATCCGGTCGCCGCAGGCCGGGCAGGCGGCAAACTTGGGGCCCTGCATCCACTGCGGCCAGCCGCCGAGTTGCTCGCCACCACCCCAGTTTTCGACGTGGGCCTCGACGAGCTCGCGGACGGCCTCATCGACGTCCGGCACCACCTCGTCCCAGTCACCGTCGTCGGTGGGGCACGTATCGAAGCGCGTCCAGCCCGTGATCGCGTACGCGGTCTGGCGATCGCCGGCCAGGTCCCGCGCAGCCGTCGAACCCTGCGTCGAGACCGGGATGACCCGGGTGAGGCTCGTCCACTCGTCGCCACCGAACCCCTCACACTCGGCGTCGAGGTTCGTGCACGCGAACACCTGGAGAAGACCTCCACCGCGCGCTGCGATGGCGCCGGCCGGAAGCGCCGCGAGATCGAGCTGGAGCCACAGCGAGAATGCCGCGCGGCACTCGATGCACGTCGGCCACGCCTCACCCTCGGGCAGCCAGGGCCGTCCCCCGATCTTCGCGACACGCCCGCTCGGGTCCCCGCGCTCGGCAACAGGCTCGAACCCCGGACGCACGACACTGGCCATGACTTGGAGAGGCGGCGGCGTCCGCCTCAGCTCGGCTCGCCGACGCGCCAACTCCTTCCGGAGAGCCTCTGACTGCGCCCGCGCCCGCGCCCGGTCCCGGTCCGCGGAACCCCACGCGTGCCAGAGCAGCACAGCGAGGACGATCGCGGTCACGGCGACGCATTCCACACGGCGAGTGTAGTTGCGTGGTCTCCGTGAACGCTTCGAGGGTCGCTGCGTAGTCGACTGCACAAAGCGATGGACCCCGTGCCTCCCTCCGCCACACACGACCGGGGGTGCGCGGGAGGGATGCGAGATAGACTGCCGCGATGTTCCGCCGCCTGATCCTCCCGTTGCTGCTCCTCCTCGTCGTGGTGGGAGGCATCCTCGGCTACGCGATGCGCCCCGAGATCAGCAAGTTCATGGCTGACTGGAGCGCGCCCGGCGGGGCGTCCACCGACGCCGGCGAGGCCGGTGACCTCGGTGTCGACGAGGCGGGGACTTCCGGGCGGCGCGAACGGCCGCGCGTGGTGCCCCTCAGCGTGGACGACGACCTGACGGCCGAGGCGCCCCTCACCGAGACGATCGTGCTGGCACAGGCGCTTCGTCACCAGGAGGCGCGTCAGACGCTGACCTCTCTCGAAGTGCTCGAGAAGTCCGAGACGGCGCTTCGCGACGCCGGCGCCATCAGCGAGATGGAGTTCCGCGCGTTTCGCATCGAGCACCTGCTCACGTCGCTCTGGCTCGCGCCCGCCGAAGAGCGGGCCCAGATCACGGAAGAGCTCCGCACGCTGGGAGACCAGATCGCCCGCGGCCAGGACGCCCTGCGCGACGCCGGGATGGTCACGCCCACCGAAGCCCTCGAGGCGCGCGTCGCGACGCAGGATCTCGCGGGCATCGCGGGGTGGATCGCCGCTCCGATCGCCGGGCGCGACTCGGCCCACGCCGCGACGCGCGCACAGTCACTGGACCCACTGGCGACGATCGTGATGAAGGCTCTGAGTCGGCGCGCCGCCGACTTCCGGTGGCTGGGTGGTCTACGACGCGACGCCGCGGTGAAGCGCACGCCCGTGATCGCGCGGCTCCTCGCGCGTCCGGAGCGCCTGTCTCTCGGGGATCGCACCATCCTCCGCATCGAGCGCGTGCTCTTGAACGCGAGGCTGCGACAGATCGAGGGGACCTATGCGCGAACGTCCGCGCTGCAGATTGCGACCGCCTCTCGCGGGGACCTCGAGCCGACGGAGCGTGCCGCCGTAGACGGACTGGTGGCACTCATCCGATGGGAGACCTCGTCGGTCCGGGCGGCTCTCCCGATGCGATGACCTCGACCGCCGTCGTCGCGCCCCAGTCACCGCCGCAGTCACCGCCGCGGAAGCCCGGCGGGCTGGCTCAGCGTCGCGCGTTCGGCGTGGCCGCGCGGACGCTCGCCATCGGGCTGATGCTCTACTCGATCTCGTACGTCGCTCTGCGATCGCAGCACACGCTCCTTCGGACGGGGTGGGTTCACCACACCTGTGAGACGTGCGTGGCGCACGAGCACGGTTGGCGCGACGTGACGGTCGCCCCCCACCGCGAGCGTTGGCGTGATCGGCCGACCGCGGCGTGGGGTCTGAACGCGGTGTTTGCCGTCCCGGCGGGGCTCGAGGCGTGGTTCCGGATGCGATTCGAGGACTGCTGCAGCACGGGCGACTGGGCTCCGTGTGCCGGCCGCGAGAGAACCTGGTGGAAGTGAGCCGCGTCTCGAGCGTCTGACTTCATAGCGCGTGGCAACACTCCGTCACACACACACGGTCAGAACCAGCCCGTCACGCCGGACACGGAGGCTCGATGCGAAGAACCATCCCCGCCCTCTCGCTCCTCGGAGCGCTGGTGTTCCTGCCGGCATGTGCCGGAACAGCGGCGCCGACGCCCGGCCCATCCTCCGGCCCGTCCTCGAGCACAACCCAGCTCCAGGTGATCCGCGTGGAGCATCAGGATGCCGCAGAGCTGCGGGCCATCGTCGAGGAGCTCATGGAGGCGCGGCACGGGGCGAGCCCCACGCTGGTCTCCGATCCGAAGCTGAATGCCTTGATCGTGAGCGGGTCGCCGACACAACACGAGGACGTGCGCCAACTCGTCGCCCTGCTCGACGTCGTCGTGCCTGACGCCAACGTGCCCGACCCGGCCCGCTGAGCTGACGGTGCTGATCCGGCGGTTCTGAACTGGCCGCACTGAATTGCCCGCACTGAATTGCCCGCACTGGGTTGCCCGCACTGGGTCTCCCGCACTGGGTCTCCCGCACTGGGTTGGCGACTCCGGTTCAGTTCCGCGGTGCCGGCCCAGTCCTGAAGCGCCGGCTTCAGGACTGCGTAACACGTCGGTCCTAATCCTGTGTTCACGGGGACACAGGAGGAACGACCCATGCGCACGCATCAGCAGACACACGCCGGCCGTGCTGGCCCGCTCGCCCTCGCGCTCATGCTGGGCGCGTTCGCAGCGACTGCGCACGCACAGGAGGCCGATCTCGAGGCGCCGCCGGCGCCGACCGAGAACCCGGTCACCGAAGCCAAGCGCGTCCTCGGCAAGATCCTATCCCGAGATGTTCGAGCAGGCGTTCGGTGACCAGGCCATCACGGCCGGGCGCATCGCCTTCGCGATCGCGACGTACGAGCGCACGCTGATCCCCGACCAGACGCCGTGGGACAGCTTCAACGACGGCAACGTCAACGCCCTTACCGCGAACCAGGCCCGCGGCTGGGACCTCTTCCAGCAGCGACGTTGCAACGACTGCCACGACGCCCCGCACTTCACGGAGAACCGCTTCCGCAACATCGGACTGCGTCCGGTCGCCGAGGACACGGGTCGCCAGGCGGTCACCGGGCTCACGGCCGACCGCGGCAAGTTCAAGGTGCCGACGCTGCGCAACACGGGCTTGAAGCGCAACTTCATGCACAACGGACAGTTCACGTCGCTCGATGCGGTGCTGCGCTTCTACGCAGACGCCCCCGGCACGGTGCAGTTCGCCGACAACCAGGACCCGCTCCTGCAGCAGACGCGCATGCCGCCTCCGGATCAGGCAGCGGTCGTGGACTTCATCCGCAACGGTCTGACCGATCCACGCGTGGCCTCGCGCAGTTTCCCGTTCGACAAGCCCACGCTCTACTCCGAGCGACAGGCGCAGGTGCTCACGCAGGTCGCGGTCGGCCGGGCCGGCACGGGCGGCACGCCCAGCATCATCGCGCTCTCGCCTCCGCTCATCGGCGGCGCGGACTTCAAGCTCGGCATCGACGGCGCGCTCGCCGGCGCGTCGGCGTTCGACGCCGACTCGGGCGGCTTCAAGATCGCCATCTCCGGGATCGATCTCCGCACGGCACTGGGCGTGGATCAGGCCACGGGCGAGCTGCTCGTCCCGGTCGCGATCGACATCGCGGACTCAAGCCTCGAGACGCCGAGCGTCGCGGGCGAACTCACGTTCGACTACGACTACTCGGCGCGCCGGGACCGCACGACCGGCGTCTTCAAGCTGACGAGCAACGCCGTTGCGGACGGTGTGTTCCAGGTGACGAAGACAACCGCTCGGGAGAAGAACGGCGGCCACGTCGTGAGTCTCACCGCGTTGCTGGCCTGCCCCGACGGCGGCGCGCTCGTGCCGACGGATGCGATCACCGTGACGATCGGCGACGCCGATCCGATCGTGATCAACGCCGCGGACATCGGGCTGCGCGGTCACGGCGACTCGAGCGGCTTCGCAGTCGCGCGAACGGCGGGCATCGCCAAGCTCAAGTACCAGAACTCGAAGCGCACACTGACGCTGACGACGGACGCACTGGACGGAACGGGCATCCCGGCGGACCTCGCGGTCTCGACGGGGCTATCGGTCCGGATCGACGTCCCGACAGAAGACGGCACGCGGTCCTTCGGGACCACGGTGGCGATCCGGAGGGCGAAGTCCTCGGCGCGGACGTGGCGGCGGTAGAGCGCTCCTAGCGCTCTGTTGGGGCGGACCCCCTGGTCCGCCCCGCCCGCTGAGGTACGTGCGAGCGATCGAGGTCCGAAGGCGCTCAGCGGACGACTCCCGGTGATGCGAGCGGCTACCAGCGGGGATCGTCGCCGCGCAAGGTCCGCTCATCGCCATCAGCCGCCGGGCTGCGACGTTCGTCGCCCGTGACCGACCGCTCCACCGGCGCCGTGCGCTGACCGCCGCCCACGCGTGGGGATCGAGTAACACGCGTCGGCCGCTGGGGTTGCTCGGTCGAGGCGGTGGGTCCGATGGCGCGCAGCGGACCCAGCCGCCGATGCGGACGGCCATCGGGGAACACCGTCGCAAGGCGATCCCGACGATGGGGAAGCCGGTGCGTCGCGACGCGATCCACGGGTTAGCGCCCGAACCGCGGGAGTCGCCCGCAGAGCGCCGTCCACATGGCATGTCCGCGCGCGACCGAGTCGGCGCGGGCGGGTCAGGGGACCCGCCCCTACACGGCACGTCCGCCTGGGGCGGCGGACGGCCAGGTGTGGCGCGGCGGCGGGCGGGCGTCTACGAGGTCAGCTTCTTCAAAGCCGCCGCGATCTTGGTCTTCAACGGCTTCACCGAGTTCCACCGCCGAGCTAACGCCTTCAGCGTCTTGACGGCGTCCTCCCGATCGATCTCGGCCTGGTCCACGGCCTCGTCGATCGCCTCGTTCGCCGTCTCGAGCATCTCGTCGAGGAGCGCCTGCGCCTCCTTCGCCACCGTCGGTGGACCCTCGGGGAAGGCCTTCTTGTTCGCCCCGCCCGCGACGACCTTCAGCAGGTCCTTGTAGGCCGCGCCGGGGCGATCCTTCTCGAGCTGAGCCCGAGCCTTGTCCAGCGCCTTGATGAGCGGCTTCAGTGCCTTCGGCGGTGTGATCGCGCCGTTCTCCTTCACGGCCTTCTCGATCCACGAGGCGAGCTGCCGCTGACCGCCCTGGGACGCGAACCCCAGATGGTGTTGCAGCGTCTCGCCGTCCCACCGCTTGATGACGAACAGCGGCACGCTCCTGTCATTGAACTGATAGGGACCGTCGGGTCCGCGGGGCTTGTGCTCCTCGGCCTGCGAACGGCAGTAGACGTTCACGCAGATGAAGCGCTCCTGCAGCAGCTTCGGGAACTTCTCGTAGTCCTCGTCTCCCGATGCGAGACCTCGCATCCCGGCCTTCAGGCCGTCGCACGGAGCTCAGATGTCCGGCCGTTCCCAGCCGTTGTAGACGAGCAGCATCTTGCCGCTCTCGCGGGCCTGCTTGATGGCGGCCTCGTAGTCGGTCGTGAAGGGGACTCCATCGCCCCAGCGGGCTTTCGAGTCCTTCGTGTCCTTCGCATCGGCGGGGCCGAGCGTGGCGGTGAGAGCCAGCGCGCCGAGCGCGACGACGGCGAGAATGCTGCGCATCATGTCCGTTCCTCCGTGCAGGCCGCTCCGGGCAGGCCGTTGGGACGGTACCCGCCGCGACCGGGTTCCGCCCCGTGCGCTCCGCGAATGCCCCGTGCTGTCTCCTCGAGCCCCGTGCTCTCCTCTAAAGCCGCAGGGCCTCTCGGCTCGATTCAGAGGCATGGGACTGCGCGACGGCTACCGAGTCGAGACGAGTGGGACGCACTTCGCGCTCCGCCGGGTCTCGATCGGTCGCATCGGGCTCGGTGCGGTGCTCGCTCTCGTGGCGCTCGCGATCGGTGAGGCCGCCCGCCGAGGCGCGCTCCACGTCGCCGACGGCAGTCCGTTCCCGCTCTGGATCACCGGACTCGCGGTGTGCGCTACCGGCCTCCCCGCTCTGGCGCTGATCCTCTACCGCTCCGGGATCACGGTCGACGGGGCGCGCGGCTCCGTCGTGACCTGGTGGGGTTTGGGGTCCCTGTGTGGAATCGGCAATTGGCGACGAACCGAACGCCACGCGCTCGACGCCCTCGATCACGTCACCGTCTCGAAGGAGGTCCGTTCGAACGGTGGCAACGGCGGATCGCGGACGGTCTACGTGGTGCGGCTGATTGGCGAGCCGCTGATCCACGTCCTGACCTTCAGCAGCCCGTTGCCGGCGCGTCAGCTCGCTGAGCGGCTGGCGCAAGCCACGAACCGCCCCCTGCGATCGACGCTCGTCGGAGAGGCTGTCGTCACGGCTCCGGAACGTCTGGACTGGAGCCTACGAGAGCGCTTGATCGCTGACGGCGATGTGCCCGAGGAGCCGACGCAGCCGCCGCGCTCGCGGCTCCGGGTCCATGCGGACGGCGCCCGCCGTGTGATCGCGGTTCCCGCTCCGGGCATGCTGCGAGCGGGACTCGGTCTGGCCGCATTGGCGCTGCCGGGCGAGGTCGCGGCCCTGGGGCTCGCGATCTCGTTCTTCGGGGACGCGTCGCCGGCGGTGCTCGCGGTGATCGTCGCCGTGGTCCTGGCGCCCCTCGCCGTGGTCGTCGCACTCGTCGCGCCGCACGGACTCCGACGGACGCGTGTGGAGATCACACCGGACACGCTGCGCGTCGAGCACGCATGGCCGTGGCGACGCGAGCTCCTGCACATGGAGGTCGCTGTTCTGGAGGAGCTGAGCGAGACGCCGATCCGGAAGCACCCGTTCGCCGGGCTCGTTCTCCAAGGCGGTGTCACGGCGATCTCGGACAACGCGTTCCTCCAGCTGACGCGGGGCCTCTCCGAGCCGGATCAGACGTACCTGGCGACGCTCGTGCGCCACGTCGTCTGCCAGCCGTCGGATCATCAGGAGCTCCCTGCGGAGCTCCGCGCAGACCCGGCCTGGGCAACGCTCTGAACGCAGCGCCGGCGTCCGCCTGAACTTCAGATTTGCTTAAGACTTCGCACGTACCGTTCGATCAGCCCGGTAGAGAATGGGCGAATGTGATCGAAGAACCAGCGCGCCCCGCGGGGAACGTTGGATCGCACCGACGGTCGGAGCACACGCCCGTGCACCGGCCGTCACTCGATTCTGGCCGTCACTCGATTCCGGGCGGCACTCGATTCCGGGCGGCACTCGACTCCGGGCGGCACTCGACTCCGGCCAGTACTCGAGTGCAGTGGGTGCTGTCCGGACGCTCCGGCTCAGTCTGCGACTAGGGCCGGGGCGGCGGGAGCGGGGACGGCGTCCAGTCGTACGTGGGTCGCGTCGAGCCGTCACGGAGGCGAATGCCGGTCCCGTGCGCCGGAACTCCGGCGTGTTCGCCATCCGGCCGCGTCGCGATCTCCGCGATCCCGTACGTCCGCGCGTCGGTGACCTCGCCGCGCGTGGCAACGGCATCCCCGTCCACGTCGCGCCAGACGCCGAGCCCTCGCAGTTCCTCCCCCGCCAGGCGCCCGTCGCCGTCATCGTCGAGGGCATCGAGTGGCTCGTAGCCGTTCCGCCACGGGATCCACCAGGTCACGGAGCCGAACAACTGCCGCCCGGACGTGACCGCATCGCCGCCGGACGGTGCCCAGACGAGGAGCGCCGCATTCGAGTGCAGCCACGGCCAGCGCTGCGCAGCACCGCTCCCGTCGAGATCGAAGTCGACCGCGGCCGATGGGTCGACCAGGTCCACGAGCGGCGCCTCTCCGTCGACCGGGAACACGATCGGCGTGACGGGCCCGCCCTTGCTGCGCAGCGCCTCGACCTTCTTCCGCAGCCGCTCACGGTCCTCCTTCTCGGCGCCCTCGAGCTCGAGCGCGTCGAGCAGCACGATCAGCCCGCGACCAGCCTCCAGGGCGATCGAGGCGTCCGCCTCCGGTCCGAAGTACTCGCGCTTCGAGTCGGACCCGTGGCGGAGATCGAATGCCGTGCGGTAGTGACCCATCGCGCGCCGGCGCCACTCCCAACGGAGCAGAGCCTGCGCGCGCTGGAGCGCATCCGGCGGGTGCGTCGTGTCCGCGAGGAAGAGGAGCAGCGTGTCGAACGCGCGGGGCATCGCCGTCTCCAGGCCGCGGCGCGCGCCGCGCCGCACGGCGGCCTTCTCGGAGCCGAGATCGAGCAGCCAGCGCGCGTGGCGCTCGCGCTCGTCGAGCGGGATCGACGACTTCCGCTCGGAGCCGTCGGGGGTGCGCAGGACGGTCGCGTGGTCGCTCCCGACGTGGTGCATCCAGCCGAGCCCGAGGTGCGCGAGAGCGTGCTTGGAATCCCGCTCGACCGCCTCCTGATAGTGGTGGACCGCTTTCCAGAAGTGCGTCTTGTCGGCCGCCTCCATGGGACGCCGTTGGTAGGAGACGCGGATCGTCTGCCAGGGTGCGAAGTCGACCTTGCCGGCCGGAGCGTCCTCGACGTTCACACGGAGCGTGTCACCGCCGCGAGCCCACGCCATCGCGTGAACGCGACCGAGCACGTAGTGCGAGGCGGCTGAGTCCTGGCGCTCCACCCGTCGCTCGAGGTTCGTGACGAGGCGTTCGATCGGCACCTCCTCGGTATCGTTGATGAACATCGCCAGAGCCGGGGCGACCAGGGCCGCCGTCAGAGTCAGAGAGAGGGCCGCCGGGAGGGCCCGATCGAGCCTGAACGCGCGTCGTGGCATGGGGTTCTCCGCTGTCGTCCGCCGATCCGCTGCCCCCTGGGACGCGAGCGCGCTGCTAGAGTTCCAGATGTGAGCCAGGTCGAGATGTATCAAGCAGCTCGGTTGCGGAACTTCCTCTCTGCCGTCGCGGCCTGCGGCGGGCCTGGATCGCACAAGGAGGACTGGATGCAGTCGAGAACGAGGAAGCAGCGGAGCTTGAGCCTGGTCGTGGGGCGCTGGGTCATGGGGCTCTGCGCCGTCGGCGCGCTGGTCGCCGGCGCGCCCGACGCGTACGCCGCGAAGGGCAAGAAGAAGGGCAAGAAGCGGCCGCAAGAGGTCGAGATGGTCCAGCCGGCCCACAGCCCGGACGTCGACGCCAATGGCGTCGTCCGGGTGACCGTGCAGAACAACGGCAAGCGCAAGCTGGTCATCAAGCTGCGCGACCTCGACCCGAAGACGCGGTACGAGGTTCGTGATGCGCTGACCGACGCCGTGCTCGGCACCGTTCGCACGAACAAGAAGGGCAAGGCGAAGCTGCGCATCAAGGACGGCGGCCGCCGCTCCGACGCGCCGAAGCTCGCCGAGGCCGACGACCTCGAGGTCACGTACGAGGACGACGGTGAGTGCGTGCTCGAGGCCGATCTCTCGCGCGTCGAGGCCGGTGAGGAAGAGCCCGCAGCCGGGTTCGCCATCCTCGGCGGCGAGGAGACCAACCTCTCGTTCTCGCTCTTTACCGACCCGGAGTACGAGTTCGAGGAGTTCTACGCCTCGCTCTGCATCGACGGCGCAGACGCCTTCTACGACTTCTCGGCGTTCGTCGAGGAGGGCGAGGGTGACCTGCCTCTCGGTGTCGACTCGGTCGAGGACCTGGCCGAGCGTGCGTTCCGCGTGACGGACGTCGACGGCGACGTCGTGTTCGAAGGCGACCTGCCGGCGCTCGAGACGCTCGACTTCGAAGACTTCGGCGACTTCGACGACATGGACTGGGACGACTTCGACGATTTCGACGACATGGGCGAGTTCGACGACTTCGATGACATGGGCGACTTCGGAGACTTCGATCTCTTCGGAGACTTCGACTTCGACGGCCCCACGGGCGAGAACCCGGTCGGTCAGTTCGACGCCCCGTTCACGCTCGAGATCGCGGATGCCGACGGCGTCCTCACGGATGTCGGCACGTTCGAGGCCATCGAGCTCCCGGACTTCCAGTTCGGCTTCGGTCTCTACGGAGACGAGGACGGCATCAACGCCAGCGTCGCGATCGACACGGTCACCGAGGGTGACTTCTCGATGGAGGCCTTCGAGGTGTTCCTCGAGATCCCCGGCGACGACGGCAGCAGCGCCTACGAGCTGTTCCTGAGCGAGGAGGACACCCTCCCCGCCGCCTTCACGTCGGCCGCCGACCTGGCGGAGCGCGCCTTCGAGATCCGGAACGCCAACGGCGCTGCGGTGATCACGGGCACGCTGCCGGCTTTCGGCAACGACTGGGAAGACGAGGACATCGAGTTCACGGGCACGGCGGCCACCGAGGCCGGCGCGGCGCCGTTCGACCTCTTCGTGGCAGACGACGACGGCCTCATGACCGACGTCGGTGAGCTCGAGGAGTTCGACCTCGGAGACTTCGGCGACTTCCGCTCTGGCTTCGCCCTCTACGGCAACGAAGACGGCATCCAGGGTTCGGTCGAGATGGACGCGTTCCCCGGCTGCCCCGAGTGGGGTGACGACGAGGACGAAGAGCACCAGTCCTTCTACCTGTCTCTCTGCATCCCCGGTGATGACGACACCGACACGGACGAGCTTCTGTTCGACCTGTACGCCGACGGCGAAAGCGGCCTCCCGCTCGATGCCGAGTCGATCGACGAGCTCGAGGGTCGGGCGTTCGAGGTCCGCAACGCGGACGGCGACGCGATCCTCTCGGGCGACCTTCCCGACCTCACATCGGGCTTCGGCTTCTGGGAGGACTTCGACTTCGAGGGCTCCGCCGCCGACGAGGCCGGTTCGGCTCCCTACACCCTGTTCCTCGCGAACGACGCCGGCACCCTGACCGAGATCGACGATCTCGCCGAGGTGGACTGGGACGCCGACTGGGACATGGATTGGGACGACATGGATTGGGACGACATGGACTGGGACATGGACGACTTCGACTTCGGAGACGACTGGGGCTTCGGCTTCTGATCAGGGACCGATGCTCGCCGTCTTCATCGAGACGGTGTCACGCGCCGGCCGGGGCAACTCGGCCGGCGCGCTTGATCCCGGACGAACTGCTACTCTGAGCGCGTGCGACGCCTCACCTCGGCCGTCCTCGGCACCCTCCTCGCAGGGGTCCTCGCGACCCTCATCACGGCGACGCCCGCCACGTCTCGCGCGGCATCCGAGGAGAAAGAGCCGCTGCGGCTGAACCCCGTGCGGGCCACCACGGAAACGCCCGTGTTCTGGACCGGCATCGACGAGCAGCACGTCATCGAGTACCGCGACCGCGACGACATCGACGAGGTCAGCGAGTCGTCCGAGATCGACTCGGAGACGACCTGGCGGGCTGAGGTGCATCGCGTCGACGAGATCAGGTGGCGCGTGGTGCTGCACGACTGGAGCCACACGGCCGACGACGAGACGGACACGTCGCTGCGAGGGGCGACCCTGACGCTCCGCGGGGACGGGGTCTGGGAACGCGAGCGCGGTAGTCCGAAACCGTCCCGCAGCGCCGCGCTCTGGATCGGGGACAGTTTCATCCCGCTGCTCCAAGCACAGCTCGGGCAGAGCTGGATCGCGGCCCTCGAACCCGGGCGGCCCGTCCGCGCCGGCGAGACATGGCAGCCCGACCCGGCGCCGCTCCTCGCGCATCTCGTCCTCGCCGACGGGCAGGGACGCGGCCGGGCCACCGGAGAGATCGAGGTGACGCTCGAGGGGCGCGATCCGTTCGCCACCGTCGAGACGGCGATCCTGCAGGCCACAGCCGCCTACTCGACGAAGACGCGGCGACAGCGCGACGGCAAGCGGACGCTCGACGCCGACCAGGTGTTTCGGTGGACGCTCGACGGGAGTTTCCCCTGCGGCGCCGCGATCGGACCGGCGGAGGGTCGCATCGAGATGACGGGCCGCTATCGGGGAGCGCTCCCGGGGCGGAGTCGCGGCATCGACATGAACTACCTGCTCGAACGGCGGATCCGGCGGAAGCTGGCGTTCTCGATCGAGTCGCTCGAGGCGGGCCTCGCCGGTTGGCGAGCGGAGAGCACCGAGCGGGCGGCGTGGGCGGAGAACGACTGGGAAGGCACGCTGCGGCGCGCAACGGACAGCCGGAAGCCGGTGCTCCTGGCCTTCACGGCGATGGGTGACATGGACTGCGCCGCGCTCGACGGTGCCATGAGTGAGAGCGCGGCGATCCAGCGCGAGCTCGCGCGCTTCGAGCGAACGCGCATCTGGGTTCGCGACCCCAACGATCGGGAGGGCGCCGGGAAGCGCCGAGAGCGTATGCGTGCTGCGTTCGATACCGGCGATGCGCCGCTGCACGTGATCCTCGGCACCGACGGTCGCGAGCGCGCCCGTTTCGCGGATCTCGAGACAGAGGACCTCACGGGGGCCTATCTGCGCTTCCTGCACAGCGTGCATTGATCCCCAGGCCGATCCGGTACCGTGCGAACGTGCGGCGCGAGCGGTGTCTGACGATCCTGGGCCCGGCGATCCTGGCGGCCTTCCTGCTCGCGACGCCGGCTCCGGCGTCCGAGTCGCGCCCGCTGCGCGCGCTCGTCCTCGAGAACGCGACGACCGAGGGCTGGCGCGGCGCCGAGGGCCTCCATCCGGCTCTCGAGGCTGCGGGCTTCCAGGTCGGCGTGCTGAAGCCGACGGACTCGCCGGCGAAGGCCGCCGGCGACCTGATCGTGCTCGGTTCGTTCGCGAGTGAGCTCCCCGAGTACGGCGCGTTCATGAAGGCGCACGGCGCGGGGTTCGCCGACTTCCTCGCGCGCGGTGGCGTCGTCCTTCAGATGGCGCAGTCGCACACGACCGAGGCGACGCCCGCGTTCCTGCCGGCGGGCCTGACGATCGAGCGCGCGAAGGACGCGAGCGACGACGTGCGCGCCGTCGGCCGCCATCCGCTCACGCACGGCATCGCTCGGCACGCCAAGGACCCCGCCCGGCTCCACGTCGCCAAGCACGACGTCGGAGGTCCGGCAGCCGCCGGGTCGTTTGCGAAGCAGGAGGGGTTCCGCGTCCTCGCCGTCGACCGGAAGCAGCCAGAGCGTCTCGTGCTCCTCGAAGCGGCCGTCGGACGCGGTCGCCTCCTTCTGACGACGCTGCACCTCGACAAGCTCAACGATCCCGCCGGCTCGACTCCTGACAGCTCGGATCCTGACAGCTCGGATCCTGACAGCGCGGACTCTGATGGCGACGACCCGTTTGGCGGGGACGCTGTTGCCGGGGACGCGACGGACGTCGCGGGTGACGAGAACCGCAAGGCTTCCGAGCGCTTCTTCGACGGCCTCGCCGGCTACGTGCGCGCCGTGCGGAGCAGCCGCGCCCCTGACGTCGTCCCGACCGCGGGCGCCGTTGCGGACGATCCCCCGTGGCAACCGCCGCTCGGCCCGAAGCTCGGCCCGAATCCTGAACAGCCGACACCGATCGCGTGGAAGCTCGGCCTGTCCGACATGGCGGAGTACGTGCGGCGGCCATTGACGGGCACGCCCGACGCCGAGAAGCTCGGCAAGCCTCGCGTGCTCACCCTGCACGGACACGCGATCCGCGAGGGCGGCCAGTACCAGCCCGTTTCGCCACGCCGCGGCGAGCTGGCTACGCTGCTCGCGTTCCGATTGCCCGCAGCGGGTACGGCCGACGGCGAGGCAAAGGGCGCGTTCGACCTGCACGCCGTGTCGCCGCTCAAGTGGTCCGGTCAGGTCACGACGCACGCCATCGAGGACCCCGCGACGAACGCCGCGGCGGTGTTCGTCCGGGGTGACTACGAGTTCGGCGGACGGACGAAGGTGCGTGACTCGGACAAGCACCGGATCGAGAACGGCACGGCCACCGTGCGCGGCGTCTTTGATCCTGAGCGCGGCGTCCTGACGCGCGTTCGCATCGACTTGGAGTACGACCTGCGCGACGTGACGGCCAAGCGCAACGTCAAGCCGAAGCCTGTGCGCCAGAGGTTCGTCTGGCGGCTCGAAGACGTGCGACGCGCGCGCTACCCGACGTTCCAGCACGACGTCGACGCGGCGATCGACTCCGGGGTGCGGCACCTCCTCGCGAAGCGCCAGGACGACGGCCGTTGGAAGGCCCACGGCAAGTACGACGTCGGCACGACCTCGCTCATGGTGCTGACGCTCTCTGCTTGTGGCATTCCGCGCGAGCACGCGGCGATCGCCGAGCCGCTGGAGTGGCTGTTCACGACGCACCCGAAGAAGAACTACGACCGCTCGGTGGCGCTGATGGCGATCGACGAGGCGTACACACCGGAGGGCGAGGCGGAGGCGCTGCGCCGCGGTCAGCCGGTCACGTTCCGGCGCGACCTGACGGACAAGCAGCGCGCGTGGTGCGAGCGCGCGGCGCGCGAGCTCCAGCGCGACTGCGTCGGGCCCGGTGGGTTCAGCTACCCGGTCGGCAGCCAATACGTCCAGCGCGCGGACATGTCGAACACGCAGTACGCGATCCTCGGTCTGCACGCGGCGACCAAGCTCGGCGTCGAGGTGCCAGGGGGCGTCTGGCTCGGCGTGCTCCGAACCTTCGATCAGGTTCGCGATCGCAAGATGCCGCGCGGCGCCATCGACATCGTGCGCGAGGGCGAGGTGGCAAAGCGCGCTGACGAGACGACCGACCCCGCCGTCGCCGTCCGCAACGTGGCGGGCTTTCGCTACAACACCGCCCACAAGAAGAGCTGGTCGTCCATGACGTGCGCGGGCATCGCGTCGCTCTCGCTCGCGCGCCATCAGCTCAAGCGGTTGAAGAGCCCCAAGCTGAACGCGCGAGTCGACAAAGAGATCGACGCGGCCATGCTGGGCGCGTGGGCCTGGCTCGACGAGCACTGGGCCGTGGATCGACATCCCGAGAAGAGCGCGAACGACTGGGTCGGCTACTACCTCTACAGCCTGGAGCGCGCCGCGCTCCTCGATCGCGTGAAGCGCGTCGGGGGCAAGGACTGGTACTTCGAGGGCGCCTGCCAGCTTCTCGCACAGCGCTGTCGCGACGGCGGCTGGAAGGACAACAGCACGCCGAGCACCGCGTCCGCCCTGACGGACACCTGCTTCGCGCTGCTGTTCCTCAAGCGGGCGACGGCTCCGATCACGGGACGATGACCGTGCCGCACTCGCTGGGTGCCGCGCCGATCGTGGAACTCGTGCGGACCACGCGGCGTCCACACGAGACGAGGGGCCTGGGCGGACGGGACGAGGGCCTGGGCGGAGCGGTCGGGGCGGAGGGTTCATGCGACGAGTTCTGACGGCGGGAGTGACCCTGGCACTGCTCGCGGCACCCGCTCCGTCCGTCGCGCAGGACTCCGGTGCTGCGGCCGCCGGGGAAGCGGCTCGCCGCCGCGCGCAGGGCCTCGACGCCGCGAAGGCCGGCGATCTCGACACGGCGCGGCATCATCTCCTGGCCGCCGTATCGCTGGAACCGTCCGCGCTCGACGTGTTCGCCGACCTCGCCAGGTTGGATGCGGCTGACCCGGAGCTCCGGCGGCTCTGGGCGCTCGCGGCGGCCCGCGCCGGCGCCGACGTCAACGGGAAGGTCAGCGTACCGTCGACTTGGCCGAAGACCGGTCGCGCGGAGGTGACGGCTGCGGCGGATGTGCTGCGTCTCCGTGCCAAGGCCGCCAAGGCCGCCACCTCCGCCACCGGCCGGCTGAAGGGCGCGCTGCACGACCCGACCCGCCAGTGGCTGCAGGGGCTGACACGAACCCTCTCCGACGGCACCGTCGCGATCACGCTCGCCCGGGAGCCGGAGCTCGAGAAGGCGGCGAAACGCACGGCGCCCGACGTCAGGAAGGTCACCTCGGCGCTCGAGGGGCTGATGGACAAGGCGTACGCCGCCGGCGATCTGGACACGGCTCTCGAGGCCGCGCGCACGCTCCGTGGTCTGCATCAACAGGTCGGTCAGACGAAGACCAACCCCGCCCCCCCGTCGGCCGACCTCTTTCGCATCCTGGCGATGATCCGGAAGATCCGCGCCGACCTGCGGAAGGCCGAGGCCGGCGCGGACGGCGACCCGCCCGCTGAAGACCCGGCCGCTGAAGACCCGGCCGAGCCCAGCATCTGGACGGTCGAGCAGCTCGAGGCGGTGCCGGAGGCCGAGATCGACGCGTGGAACGCGCGTCACGCGAAGTGGAGCGCCGCCGGCGTCGCCGAGTCGCCGGAGCAGCGCTATCGCGTCGAGACCATCTGCGGACTTGCGACGCTCTACGGCGTGACGGCCGACGTCGAGCTGCACCACGCGCGACTCGTCGACTGGTACGGCAAGGACCCGTTCCTCGAGCGACAGGGGCTCGTGCGTCTGTGCCCCTCGTACCGCGACTTCGAGAGCGAAGGGCAGCCCTACTGGTGGGCGGGTGGGTTCCAAGCCGGCGACATCACGACGATGATCGCGCGCTTCGCCAATCGCACCGGGCTCGGCCGGACGCTCACCCATGAGCTGACGCACCGCTTCGACGGCGCGCTGTTCCCCGGCATGCCGGCCTGGCTCGTCGAGGGCCGGGCCGTCTACACGGAGACCGGGAGCCTCTCGGCCGCGTCACCAAGCGTCGACGATCGGATCTTCGGTCCGGGCCGTCTCTGGGAGACGGGCGCCAAGGGCTACGGCCGACCAGCAGGACTCCGCAAACTGCTGACGGGCAAGATCGACGACTACCGCCACAACTACGACGCCGGGTACTCGCTGTTCCTGTTCCTGATGCGCTTCAGCGGCTTCGACGCCGAGCAGAAGGGCACGCCCCTCTTCAAGTCGCAGGTGCCCGCGTACCTGACCAGCTTCCGGACGAAGCCGCGCGATGGCGCAGAGAAGCGCTTCGTTGCGCACTTCGCCGACGGCAAGGACGGGAGGCCAGAGGATCTCGAGGGCGTGGCAGCGCTCTTCCAGCGCTTCGTCGGCGAGGGCGGTTCCGGCGCCAACCCCGGAGCGCCGTGGCGACAGACTTGGATGAAGCTGCGCCGCGGCGCGTTCAAGGCCGGTGCGAAGCGAGCACGTGAGGGTCGCGAGACGATCTACGACGCCCCGACGTTCCAGCCGGGGCGCAGTCGTCACGACCCGCCCGATCACGGGCAGTACCACGCGCTCGCGGCAGCGAAGCTCCTGCTAGCGGCCGGGCAGCGCGACGCGGCGCTCGAGGCACACCACTGGGCGCTGCGCACCGACGAGCCGACGGCGGCCGACTTCCTCTCCGCAGCCGAGCTCGCGGACGGCGCCGGGCGCAAGGACGTCGCCTGGGTCGAGCGGCTGCTCGCTCACCGCATGGACCCGTCGGTCATCCCGGCCCCGTCCGGCGAGCTGGGCGGTTCGGCCGCACCGGCGTGGCGCGCCGCGCGCGCCGTGACGTCGGCGTACGCGACACGCGCCGAAGCGGCGCTGACCGCGGGGCATGCCCGCCTGGCTCGCGCCCTGCGCGCCGAGCACGACGCCGTCGCCGAGTGGCTCGCCCTTCCGGCACTCGGAGATCTGCCTGCACTTGGAGATCTGGCGCCGCTGGGAGATCTGCCGCCCGAGGCGGCCGGCAAGATCGACGCATCCCCGGCCCGCGCCCCGGAACTGGTTCCCGCACGCAGCCTGCTCCTGTCGGAGCTGGTCGAGGAGCGCTGGGCGCCGCTCGACTCCGAGCCCGGTGGGCCGTGGCACGCGCCGGGACCCGAGGCCGTCGAGCTCGGTCGGCGCAAGTCGGGCAAGGAGATCACCGGGCAGGTGCGCGACGCGCGGGAGCGTCGCGTGTTCGTCCGCTCGAGCGACTGGCTCTCCGGCACGTACACCGTCGAGACGCGCGTCCGGTTCCTCTCCGCGTTCGCCAACGCCCGACTCGTCATCGGCAAGACGCATCGCGACCGAGGGCTCGAGGTCCGGGTTGGCGGTGGCGACTGGCAGTTCGCCGTCGGCAATCGCAAAGAGGGCACGCCGCTGCGCGGGATCACGCTGAACGTCAGCGATCTCCGGCCGTACGGGCAACGCACGAGCCCTCTGACCGATCACGTCGCGTTCCCGTCGCCGCGCGAGGCGTTCACGGTGACCGTCCACGTCTCCGGACCGTTCGTCCGCGTCCTGATCAACGGGAAGGAGCACGTCTCCTTCCGGCGTGAGACCGGCCAACCCGTCGAGGGGTACGTCGGCTTCGGCCTCTCGCGCGGCATCGTGCGCTTCGAGGAGCCCGTGACGCGTCGCCACCGTGTGCTCGGCACCGATCGCGTCTCTCCGGAAGAGCGCTTCGACGCACCGCTCGATCTCGCGCGCCCCGGGGAGTTCCCGTGGGACACAGTGGTCGGTCGCCGCGTCGTCGGCGTACCGCGCCACGCTCAGGGCACGCTGCTGCTCTGGTATCCGCGCACCGCGCCGGACAGCGAGTGGAACGTCGATCGGATGGAGGTCATGCGCGACGCCCTCACGCAGTGGGTGCGGCGCGGAGGGTTCCCGCTCGTCACGCGCATCGCCGTTCCGTCGACCGCGACCGACGCTCCGAGGGAGGTCGACGGCACGCAGGTGTTCCGGCACCACGGTCACCGCGACGTGGCCGAGGCGATCGAGCGCGCAAACGAGGACAAGGCCGAAGGCGTCGTCTACCGCGGCTACCCGAGCATCCCCGTCTGGCTCATGCTCGACGAGCGCAACGTCGTCCGCTCGGCCGGACCGCGCTCGCCGCTCTCGAGCGCGCGCGCACTCGCCCACGCGTTGGCGGGGCGCTAGCAGCCGTGGACGATGATCCAGGCATGAGTGAGGGGCCGTCGCTCGCCTCCCAGCGGGCCTATGGCTAGCCGGCTGTCGGGCCAACCTGCGTGGCCCGTCGACGCCGCAACTCCGACAGCCTGCAAGCCCTACTCGGCGAGGTCGATCCGGATCGGGCCGTCGCCCGCGACCACGTCGACGGGGTACCGCTCGCCCGGACCGTCGGCGCGCTCGATGCGCAGGTCCCAATGCTCGTATGTCAACCCGGCGAAGCGGGCCGTGCCGTCGACGATGCGCACGCGCCACGCGTTGTTCGGTCCGTTGGCGCCGGCACGCAGCCACGCCGGGCCGTCCGTCGGCAACCCGGTGACGATCACCTCACGCCGCGGGGCGACCGCGCGCCACTCCGTCTCGAGTTCCTGCATGCGCCAGGCGAGATCGAACGCCTCGGCGTCGCGACCCTCGTCCTCGATCACCAGCGCGTCGGTCTCGACCTCGCGCGGCCGGCGACTGGAGATCGCCGCGTGGCGCTTCCGGAACTCCTGTTCCGTCATCGCCTGCGGCCACGGCCTGTGCGGCCCGACCAGTTGCACGCTCGTCTCGCCACCGTCCGGGAGGATCGCCTCGACCTCCTGACCCGTGCGATTGAGGCGCAGGCGCCAGTAGCCGGGTGGCACGCCGTCGAGCTCGAACCTCCCAGCGGCGTCGGCGACCGCCCACTGCCAGAGCCCATCGGGGCCGTCGCGCCCTCCAACGAGGACGACGCCCGTGATTGGAGTGCCATCGGGATGGGCCGCATGGACGACGACCTTCCCGGGCACCGGCGCCTGCGGGAGCGGGTGGAGCTCGACCTTCACCGAGTCGTCGGCATCGGTGACCGGCAGGATCACGTCGGTGTACCCGCGTCGGCCGATGCGCAGCTCCAAGCGCGTGGCCCGCTCCGCCCAGTACGTGGGCACGTCGTGCTCGAACGAGCCGTCGTCGGACGTCGTGTCGCCGTACCAGCCCAGCTCCTGCTCGTCCTCCCACGCAGCGAACAGGACGCGGACGCCGACGACCGGCTCGCCGGTGGCGGCATCGACGACGCTGCCGCCGAGGCGCGGACCGCCCGGTGGATCGACCACCTCGGAGGACGGACTCTCGGCGGTGGCCTCGGGCGTGGCTCCGTCGCCGGCCTCGTCGTCCACGGCCCCGCTCGCAGCCCCGGTCGCTGAGGTGTCGCCGGATGCTCCGGTCTCCGCTGGGGAGCCGCCGGTCTCGACACGGACGCGCTTGCGGCTCAGCCGTTCGTCGTCGGTTGCCTGGTCGGCGTCGGCAACGTCGGCGACGTCATCCGCTTCCTCGAGCGCCGGCCAGATCTCTCCTCTCAGGACGACGAGCGCGCCGCCCGTCCCCAGGACGAGCAGCAGGAGCACGAGGACGACCAGCATCCGGCGGCGGCGCATGCGAAGAGCCTACCGGGGCGGATCGAGCGAGTGGGAGGCCAAGCCCGAAGCCGGGCGTTTCGCGCCGTGGAGCCCCAGGGCGGAGCGAACGCGAGCGGCGCATCTGAGCGATGCCGATGCGGTGGCTGCGGGCGGCGCCTGCTAACGGGGAAGGTAGTACGCCGGCCGCGTCCCGGTCCGGGTGAAGCTCAGGCCGAAGCTGTACACCCTCGGAAGCGCGGCGTCCGGATCCTCTGTCGGTGTCATGCGGAACGTGATCCGAAAGCGCACGAGCCGATAGCCGCGATGATTGAGCGGCTCGGCGGAGAACGTGTGGTCCGGCTCGCCGTCGTCCCACTCGACCCCGAGGTCGGCGAACGCACGTCCCGGATCGCCTTGGTGATCCCTCGCGCACAGCGGTACCCACGCTCCGATGGCCGACTCGTCGACACGTGGTGTCAGCAACGGCAGTCCCGGTGCGGTCGGCGGCGCACCCTGAGCTTCGATCAGGAACGCGGCCCCATCACCCAGGTCGGAGTCCCACGACCCCAGCTGGTGCGCCGTGAAGACCGCGTCGTCACCCCCCGCGTCGAGGAACCGTGTCGTCGCCCGCGACTCAGCCGCCTGCGCTGACGCGTGCTGCACCCAGACACGGCCGTACGGGTAGTACGGGTTATGCGGCTCGGAGCTACGGCCGATGACCGCGTCAGAGAGCTCCGTGTCCAGCGAGCTGGGTGGCCCCAACCGGAGCGGGAACGCGGACTCCACGACGTGGTCATCGTGCCGGATGAGCGTGCCTTCGATCCGCCCGTCGCGGATCTGCAGATCAGGGCCACCGAGCGGCTCGCCCGACGAGTCGACGCGCGTCAGGCTGCCGGAGAAGTCCACGATCGCGTACTGGGTCTCCTCGTCGAAGGCACGCACGGTCACGGCGAGTCCGCTCCGCCGGTACCAGTACGAGGGTCTTGCTCCGGGCGGGTCGGTATCCGCGCGGTAGTGCACGACAGCCCAGTCCGCGGGGAGCGTCAGCGGGAACTCCTGCCCAGCGCCGAAGATGTCGGGCATCGCGAACGCCACGTGCGTCGATCCGTGGTCGTAGACCCCGCTGCGCTCGGCAGACTTCAGCACGCCGTTCGGCATGCCGACCATGGCGAGCTGCATCCTGCCAGGCGCCAGGGTCTCGATGCGCGCCTCCCAGGGTATGACCGTGTGCTCCGTCTCGAACCCGAACGCGCCTGTCGGGCGCATGCCGTTCTGAGACGTCCTGTACAGCTTCGTCCGCACTCGAACGGGACTGAGCGTCGTCGCCTTGCCGGCCGGCGTCTCGATGGTGAGCGGATAGTCGCCGTCCGGAATCCCGCGCGGGATGCGCACGTGCGTGGTCTCGCCGCTCCGCCAGGTTCGAACCCGCATGCGACGTCCACCGAGTCGAGCCGTCACGAGATCCGGGCCGAAGTAGGAGCCGTACACCTGCATCCACGCCCCGCGGCCGACGGGTGTGGGAGATGGCTCGGCGAGCTTCGGTCCCCGGACCTCGAGATAGCCGAGTCGGCGAGCGCGCCCCTTGTAGTTCCACCGATCGACGACGCGGTAGACACCCGCGCCCAGCCGGCCGACCGGGAAACGAAGGACCCGCGGACCGCGCTGCTCGGCCCGCCGTCGGAATCGGCGCTGATGGCGGACCGGACCGTGCGCTGACTCGACGCGAAAGAGATCGACGCGCATGTTGCGGCGATGCGTCCGCACGACGTGCGCACTCACGGGCACCCGCACAGAACCTCCGGCACCGACGACGCCCTGCATGTACTGCCCGGAGTCGGCCACTGAGGCAACCGCGAGCAGAACACACGCGAGGAGGACCGTCCGTCCCGATCGCATCGTGTCGCCCTCCCGTTGCCGCGGCGTCGCCTGGTCTCTGTATCGACCGAGTGACGACGTCGGCGTGAACGCTCGTCGTTCAGCGGGGGTCGGTGTGCGTGAACGGCAGATTGATCTCGTCGGCGTTCGGGATCGGTCCACGGACGGACGGTCCGATGTAGGGCGGCTCGAGCATGCGCAACGTGATGCGGTACCGCACGAGGCGATAGCCGTGACCGCTGAGGTCGTCGAGCGGGAAGTACTCCTCGAACCCGATGTCGAAGCGCGTGAAGCCGAGGTCGGCGAACGCGCCCTCGGGGGTGCCTTGCTGATCGAAGAGGTAGACGGGCAGCCACTCGCTCGCTGCTGCCTCGTCGGCGATGGCAGAGAGCACCGGCACCTTGGGCTGGATCGCCGGAGCAGCTTGGACCTCGAAGAGGATGGCCGATCCAGTGGGCGCGTACAGGCGCAGGTCGCTCGGCGACGGGGTGGAGAACACAGGATCGTCGACGCCGACGTCGAAGAAGCGCGTCACGCCGACCGCGTTCTCGTAGTGCTCCGGAATGGGCTCGAGCCGACTGCCATAGACCGTCGCCGTCGAGGTGTCGACGTCGAGGATGCCGGGCTGGTCGAACTCCAGCTCCAGTTGCGAGTTGATCGGCGGTGGAGGCTCGCGGCGGATGAAGGCCTCGACACGCCCGCCGCGGAACTGGACCGTCGAGCCATCGATCGGGGTGCCGAACTCATCGACGCGTTCCAGGCCACCCGTGAACTCCGCAACCACGAAGCCCGACGGCGCATCGAACGCCAGCACCGTCACGACGAGCCCCTCCTCGCGGTACCAGGAGTCCGGTGTCGACTCGCGCTCGGCATCGTTCGCGCGCTGTTGCATCACCGCCCACTCGGCGCGCACCGTCGTCGGCAGCTCGAGCGACTCGTCGAACACATCGGGCACGGCGAACGTCAGGCGGATGAAGCCCCGGCGCGAGTCGAAGTCGCCCAGCACGAACTCCATGAGCCCCGGGTCGCGGGGGCGCACGAAGATGTGGTGTCGCGAGATGCCGCGCTCGGTATCCATCCCGAGTTCCACGGTGGGCTGCAGGTCTCGGGTCGACAGGTCGTGCAGTCCTGTGGCAATGCGGAGCGGCGCGATGGCAGTGACCATCCCCGCCGGCGTCTCGATCGTCAGGGGGTAGTCGCCATCGGCCAGGTTGCGCGGCAACTTCACGCGGACGCGGCCCTGGCTCGGCCGACGCTGGATGCGGAGTCGCTTCTTGCCGGCTCGGACCTTGGCGAATCGCGGACCGAAGAACGACCCACCCAGGCTGATGATGTCTCCGGCACGGAACGGGATGACGTCGGGCTCGAAGATCTGCGGCGGCTGCACCGCGAAGTTCCGGAAGTCGCGACCGAAGGCGCCGCCCTTCAGCCGCTCGCGAACGTGGTACACGCCGGCAGGCAGCTTGCCGACCTCGAACTTGATGAACTCCGAGCCATGCTTCTTCGTCCGGCGCCGCACCGTGAGGCCGGGCTCGACGCCGCCGAGCGCCGGCGAGATCCGTTCGAGCTCGAGCCGGAGCCGCGTCGGGAGGCGGGTGTTGGGATTGTTGCCACGTGCCAGGGTGACGGAGCCGCCCGCGCCGACCTCGAGATCGAGAAGCTCAGGCTCGGTCGCCATCGCGAGAGGCGCGAGCGCCATCGCGAGCGCCAGCGTCAGGATTCCAGTCAATGCTCGCATGCCCATCATCGTGCGGTCCCTCTCGCCATCCGGACTCGGATTCTAACCGGGATCGGGGATCCGCCGCCGTCGGAGCATCAGCGCAGTTCGGAGGCCAGGTAGCGGAGGCTGACGCCGCCGACGTGGAGCTGTCGACCGTCCCAGCCGCGTTCCGCCGCCTCGGGGGTCTTCGCGCGCAGAGTGGCGCGAATGCGGACCCAACGAACGCCGCGGTCGTTGAGCGCCACGAGGGAGAAGGTCTCCCAGGCGTGGATCTGGGGCCGCGCCACACCCCGATCGGCGAAGGCGGCAGGCGCGCTGGTCGTCGCGTCGTACACGTACAGTGGGACCCACTCGGTCTCCGATCCGACGGTCGGTGCCGGAGCGTCGGCCTCGACGTCGTCCGACGCTCCCTGCATCTCGAGCAGCAGTGCAGTCTCCTCCACCGCGAACGCATTGACGCTCTGCCGGTAGCTGTCGTCGAAGTGCGGGTCGAACCCCTCGAGCTCGATCCAACGCGACACGACCTGGGCCGTCGCCATACCGGCTGGCACGACGGCGCGCTGCTCAGTGAGCTCCGCCGTCGTTAGCTCGAGATCGACCTGGCTCTCGTCCCAGAGCGCGGCGTACGACGAGACGAGAGTGTCAGGATCGACGACATCGCCGATCCGGCCCTGCAGGCGCCCGTCGCGGATCAGCAGCGAGGGTCCGCCGTCGCCGACGTAGCGCTCGTGAGGCTCGCGTCAACGGCGGTGGGGTCTCCGCGCAGATCGACGTCGAGCACCGTGTGCGCCGGGGCCAACGCACCTCGGCGCACGACGGCCGCGATCACTCCCTCGCGGATCTGCGTGCTCGCCCCGGAGCGCGGATCGCCGAACTCGTCGGTCGCGTTCAGGCCACCGGAGAACTCCGTGACGAAGAAGCCGGAGCGATGATCGAACGCCTGGACCGTCACCACGAGCCCGTCCGGGCGATACCACCAATTCGACGGCGCGTCGGGCGCGTCCTCGTCCAAGCGCCGCTCGAGCACGGCCCACATCGCGCGCAGCGTGACCGGCTCGTTGATGTCTGCATCGAACACGTCCGGGATCGCGAACTCCAGCCGCGTGAACGAGCCGCGCGGGCGCGCGACGCCGACCGTGACGCGCATCTCACCAGAGTCGCCGGCTCGAGCCGTGAACGGCGCCGAGTTGTTGAACACCGGCGCACCATCAAAGCCGAGATCCGGGAGCACAGCCGGAGTCTTCGGTCGAGTCCGCGAGTAGGCGAACAGCGGGCTCCCCACGCGCACGGCCGTTTCGGCGGTGACCGTGCCGGCGGCCGTCGTGACGGTGAGCGGGTAGTCACCGCTCGGCATCCCGCGCGGGATGATCAAGGCGGCATGGCCGCTCGACCGGTGCCCGGCCAGGCGCATGCGACGCTCCCCGAGCTGCACGCGAACTCGTCGTGGACCGAAGTACCGGCCGCGGATGTCCAGCCGACGTCCCTTGCGGATCGGCAGCACGCCCGGCTCGATGAGCGTCGGCGGCTCCACGACGAGCGGCTCGCGCAAATCGACGACGCGACCGCGCGGGAAGCGCAGCCGCACGTCATACGTGCCGGCCGTGATGTCACCGAGATCGAACCCCCAGCGGTTCCCCGACCTGCGCTGCGCACGACGTGTGATCACGACGCCGGGATCGTCGATCGAAGGCGGCGGATCGAGACGGTGCAGCGCGAGTCGCGGCCGCGCCGTCTCGGCGGGCACGCCCTGATCGACGAGCACACGCGCGCCGGAGCCCACGATGACCTCCCTGATGAAGGGGGCTCGGGTCTGTTCGGTCGCGGCAGGGCAGATCGCGATTGGGCCGACTACGGCCAAGACCACGAGCGCACCGATCCAGGCTCTCCGCATGCGATCCTCCGTTACCCCGGGACGAGTCTAAGTGAGAAGCGCGAACTGGGCCCAGCGGCGGCCCAGGCTCACCAGCGGTGGTCCGGGCTCAGCGGAGGCTGGGCTCAGCGGAGATCTGCGCGGCGGGTCACGGGGATCGAGAGCTTCGACACGCGCACTTCGGGGCCGATGTAGCCGGGGAGCTGGATCGGCGGCGACTGGGTCAGCAGCGTGATCCGGAATCGCACGACCCGGTGGCCCAGATCGTTCAGCCCGTCGAGCGGGAACGTGCGCAGGATGCCGACGTCGGCGCGCGGGTACCCACGATCCGCGAATGCGCCCGCGGGTGCGCCCGTGGCATCCCACAGACGCACGGGCACCCACTCCGAAGCTCCCGCCAGATCCGGCAGCGCTCGCAGGATCGGACGGTCGGGGTAGAGCGACGGCGCCGCTTGCATCTCGATCAGCAGCGCCGTGCCCGGCGGCGCGTTCGTCGAGATGTGACCGTCGGTCGGCGTCCCGAGCAGGGCGTCGAACGACAGAAGATCCTGGAAGTGGGTCTGGAGAATCGACTCGACGGGATACCCGGGCGCGGGACGGACGGTGCCAAACTCGACGCTGGCTGTCGTCACGTCCGCGTCGATCTGTGACTCGTCTCGGAAGTCGACGACCAACTTGCCGGGCTCGGGTTCACGCGGGGAGCGGTTCAGGATCGTCCCGATCCGACCACCGCGAACCTGGATGCTCGCGCCCTCGCGAGGCTCGCCGAACTCGTCCGTCGGGTTCAGCCCTCCGGTGAAGCGCGCGAGGAAGTAGCCAGACCGCAGATCGAACGCCTCGACGGTGACGACGAGACCGTCAGGGCGGTACCACCATTCGGGCGGCGCCTCCCGCTCGGCCTCGTTGGAGCGCATCGACAGAACGGCCCACTCGGCACGGAGGGTGAGCGGCTCGTTGATGTCCGCGTGGAACACGTCGGGGATCGCGAACACCAACTCGTTGAAGGCGCGCCGTGAGTGCACGACGCCCATCGTGATCTGCACGAGTCCCGGCTCGCGGGGGCGCGCGTTGACCTGGTACCCACGCGGACGATCCGGCGCGTCGAAGCCCAGGTCCGCCACGGGCTGGAGCTCTCCACGGACATCGCCGACGAACTGGAAGAGCGGCCCGCCGACCCGGACGAACGTCTCGGCGGTGTCCGATCCTGCCGAGGTCGTCAGCGTGAGCGGGTAGTCGCCGTCGGGGAAGCGCTTGGGGATGCGGATCGAGGCGCTGCCGTTCGAGCGCGGGCCGACCACGCGCATCCGGCGGTCACCGAGGCGCACCTGGTACCCGGAACGCGAGAAGAACTGCCCATAGACGTCGAGTGTGCGTCCCTGCTGGACGGGGAACACGTCGGGCTCACTCAGGCTCGGCGGCTCGATCAGGAACGCGTCGGTCAACGACAGGTCGGGGCGGCCGCGGCGGCGCACGAGGACCTCGAAGCGCCCTGCCGGCGCCTTGCCGATCTTGAAACGCCAACGCTTCCCCGAGACGCGCCGTGAACGACGGACGAGGACCAGCGACTCCTCGCCGGCCTCCGGAGCGGGCGCGATCTGCCGGAGCACGAAGCGGGGCCGCCCGAACGTCGGGAGATCTCCGAGGTCGACGAATGCCTGACCGGAGCCACCCGCGGCGAGGTTGATGACGTGCGGCGGCTCCACGGACTCGGTCGAGGCCGTCGACGCCGCCAGTGCCAAACCCAACCCAGCCAAGATCACCGCGCGCATTTCCGTCTCCTCTGCCGCGCCGAGTCTACGCGAGGTCGGTCAATCGAGACGCCGTTCGCGCCGATGAGGGAGAGGCGTGTACATCCCGGCCTCCCCTGTTCGACTCCCGTTCGCCGTCGCGTTTCTGGCGACGGCGGGGCTTCTCTGGGCCGTGCCGGACTTCGGCCATTGAACGAGCAAGCGGTTCGCGCGGCGCGCGAACGAGTCGGCTGCCATCTCGACGGTGCGGAGCATCGCGTCGGCCCAGGCGCAGTTCCGCGACGAGGCCTCGCGTGATCTCGACGGCGACGGGACGCCCGAGTTCGGGACGTTCGGCGAGCTCACCGGAGACACGGTCATTGAGGGACACGGTGCAGCACGAGAGACGCCCCTGCTCCCGTCGCGTTTCTCAACGCGTGACCAGGAAGACCGCGTGACCCGGAGCGGCTATCGCTTCCGGCTGGTTCTCGGCGCCGACGCCGACGGCCGCGAAGCAGGCTTCGTCGTCTACGCGTTTCCGCTGGACCAGCACAGCCCGCGCGCATTCCGCGCCGACGACACGGGCGCGATCCACGCCATCGAGGCTCCCGCCGACGAACGCGACCTCGCCCGGATCGACGCGAGCGCCTGGCTGCTCCTCGAGTAGCAGCGCGGGCTAGCCGCCCGCGGCGCGACGAGCGGGCTCCCGCCAATCGCGGTTGAACCCCCTGGTGTCGAGTTGGCCGTCGCCAAGCCGGGAAGGAAGGCTGCCCGTGGAGATCATCTTCCACATCCTCTATCTGTTTGGACTCGGCTCGATCGTCGTGTTCCTCGCCGCGGTGACCATGGAGTCGGAGCGACGCAGGGAAGGCTGAGGGCGCAGGCTCAGATTCTCTCGACTGCGGGGTGAAGCCGCTCTCACGGCTACCGATGCTGGACATGAGAGGGAGTGCAGCCCGCATGTCCACACCGAGTCGTTCCCAGCCGACCCAGCCGACCCAGCCCAGGCAGCCCACGCCGCGTCCATCGATGCACCCGTGCCTGATTCTCGGCGCCGCGTTGCTCGGCATGGGGGCACCGGCCATCGTGCTGGCGTTCGCAGTGCGCCCGGGGCCGCCGAGTGACCTGGCGCCGCGACCCGCCAACGTGGCCATCGAGACCGCCGTGGAACGCGTTCCCGCCACGCCTGAGCCGCCGACACGTCGGCCGCAACGGGACGCGGCGCCGCCGGCGAGTTTGGACAGCGATCGTTCGGACGCGACGGTAGATCCCGTACGGACGATCGCGGAGCGCGCCGTCGTCACGCCGGTCGCCGAGACCGTGCAACACGGCGACCCGGCGTCTGCGCCGCGGCCCGCAGCGAGCATCGAGGCGATGATCGACTGAGCGCCGCTGACCGCGGCCTCGCGGATTAGCCTTCGCCGGTTCGCCGACAGCCGCACGTCTGTACGGATGTGCGAACGACGGCTGGGCCGGGAGACGACGGCGACCTGCTCACGCGGGTCGCGATGGGCGACGATGCGGCGTTCGAGATCCTCGTGCGTCGTTGGGAAGCACCCCTCTATCGGTTCCTCCGCCGGATCACCGGCTCGGCCGTGCTCGCCGAGGATGCGCGCCAGCTGACGCTCGTTCGCATCCTGCAGCGGGCGGAGACCTACCGGGGCGGCTCGGTCTCCGTCTGGATCTACCGCGTCGCGTACCACATCGGCATCGACGTGCGCCGTCGCGAGAGCCGCGGCAGCGCTCGGTCGCCACTCGTGGCGGGCAAGACAGTGGTGGGCGAGACTGCGGCGGGCGAGACCGCGGTGGGAAAGGCGGGGGCGCACCAGCGAGTGGATCGCTCGCCGTCCCCGGCCGTCGCTGCCGAGACGCGGGAGCGCGACGATCGCGTGCGCCGCGCGCTCGATCGGCTGGACCACGCCGACCGCGCCCTCGTCTGGCTGCGGGTCGCAGAGGGACTCAGCTTCGAGCAGGTCGCCCGCGTCACGGGCGAGCCCCGCTCGTCGCTTCGCTACCGGTTCCTGCGCGCACTCCGACGCCTGCGGAAGCACCTCGGAACCCCCGTTGACTGCGGGCTCGATGCATAGCAATCCAGCCTCTGAGGAGACGTCATGACCTGTCGCGACATTCAGAACCGCCTCGCCGACGCGCTCGACGCCGAGCCGTCGCCGTACGCGCCGGAGGTGGAGGCGCACCTCGCCCACTGCACGACGTGTCGCGCGGTCGCGGACGAGGCGCGCGAGGGGCTGACCGCGCTGGCATCACTCGACGACGAAGGAGACGACCAGCTCCCCCCTCCCGTGGACGTCCGCTCGGTACTCGCGCTCGGTCGCGGGCCTGCGGCTGGACCCGGTCGGAGCATGCGCATCCTGCGCACCGCCACGCGCGTCGCCGCGGCTCTGCTCGCGGCAGTCGGCTGCCTCGCGCTCTTCGGCACGCGCGTCGAGGCGGCGGATGGCGAGTTGCGGATCGCGTTCGCCCTGCCCGGAGGCCAGGCCTCCGCCCGACCAGCGATCACGCCGGCCGAGCGCGAGGCGCTCCGCGATGTCCTCGATCCCGCGGCGCGCGCCCGCGCCGTCGAACAGGCGATGGAGCCAGCGCTGGCCGACCTCGCCGACTGGCTGATGACGCGCGACGCCCGGCTCGACGGAGCCCTGGGCGAGATCACGCGCTGGAACGAACTGCGCGCCGACGGGCACGCGTTCGCGCTCTCCGAAGAGATCGCGAACATCCGCGAGGGTCTCCTGCTGACCCGTCGCATCCAAGACGAGATGGTCGATCGCGTCGCCGCACTCCCCGTGCTGCGCGACGCCCGTTAGGAGGACAGACAGATGCGCAAGATCGTTCCGTGGACCGCCGCCGTGATCGCCCTCGTCGTTGCCGCCGTCGGCAGCCTCTCCTATCGCCACTCCGCCATGAGGGAGGCCATTGCGCAAGAGCAGGGCGCGATGGAAGCCGCCCGCGCCATGGCGCCGCCCGCCGAGGTCGGTGAGCTCCAGCGCGACCTGGAGGTGATGCGGCGCATCCTGCTCCAGGAGGCCTTCGGTGTCGGCTCGAAGCGCTCGGGCGCGGGCTCGTTCACGATGGTCGGGCACGTCTACGGCGCCAATCCCCAGTCCGGCGAGGCGTTCCACATCGCGGGGGCGGGAGCCACGTTCGTGCTCCGGACGAGCGATGCCGTCGCACCGGGCCCCGAGAAGACCGACACGGGCGAGAAGCCGAAGGAGACGACGCTGTGGGACCGCGTCCTCGCCGATGTCGAGGGTCGCCCGCCTGCCGCTTCGGCAGCGCAGTCCAAGGACCTCTACGACGCTGGGAAGGTCGAGGCGCTCGAGGACGAGATTCTCGAACAGCTCGGCCGCTTCGGCGGGCGCATCGCCGGCCTGGCCGCCAATGAGCACATCACCGTGATCGTGGTCGGCGGTGCGAACCGCTCGACCGCGGCCATCACGCCGTCCGGCAAGCGCCTCAGCGGCTGGGTCGACACGAACGGATCACCGGGCGAGCAGCGCACGGATGCGGCACGCCTCTACTTCCAATACGCCAACGCGTTCGGCTCGGGCGGGAGAGCACCGCGGACCGTGCTGACGATCCGCGTGCCGGTCGCGGATCTCCGACGCGTGGCGGACGGTTCCCTGACGGGTGCCGACCTACGTCGTCAGGCGCGCATCCACGCCTACTGATCGCTCACCCGAAGCGGCCACCTGCTCAGACGACGGCGCGCGCGAAGCCGAGCAGGTGGCCGCCCTTCACGTGCGCCACGCCGATGTCACCGGGTGAGACGCGACCGAGGATCTTGCCCGATGTCCGGTACTCCTCGCGCTCGCCATCTTCGAGCTCGATCGTCACGTGGTAGCTGGTGCTCGACGACGAGTTGTGACCGCCGCCCGACACGTGCTGACGCTCCCCGACCACGACGGCGAGGTACCGCTCCATCGGGGCGTTCTTGAACGCCAGGTACTTGGTGAGGCCCCAGATCGAGATCGCCACGCCGACCCCGATGAACGCGAGGGGGAAGAGGGCGAGCGGTCCCATCATGGCCGCGAACCCGATGAACACGGGCAGCGCGCCGAGCGCGAAGATCACACCAAAGACGACCAAGCAGCCGTACTGCATCGACGGCCCGGTCTCTGAGACGTGGATCTCCATCATCTCCTGCAGCCGATTGTGCTCGCTCAGCGCACGGAAGCGCGACGGCAGGTCGCCATACGGACCCGTCGGCGCCGCACGGACCACGTCGGAGCGCGGCATCTCGTGACCGCAGAATCCGCAGAACCGCTCCTTCGCGCGCGCTAGACGCGCACCGCAGTTCGGGCACTTCCGATCGCTGGCCAAGCCGCTCCTCCTCGTCCACCTCTTCTACCTGCCGAACCGTCCGCGGCGCTCGCGGTTCGTTCGCGACGGCCGTACGCTGAGCGCGTGCTGCTTGACGATCCCACCGCCCTCGACCTCTACGACGAGGAGTTCGAAGGGCTGGAGCTCGACGAAGCCGAGTTGCCTTCGAAGACCCTGACGGACTGTGTCTTCCGCGGGTGTCGGCTGCAGGCCGCGGTGCTCGATCACTGGACGCTGCTCGACTGCACGTTCGAGGAGTGCGACCTCTCGCTGGTGCGCCTCGACGGCCTCCGCGCGCAGGGCGTTCGCTTCCGACACTGTAAGTTGCGTGGAGTCGACTGGGTCGCAGCGGCGTCGCTCCGCCTGCTCGAACTCGAAGACTGCATGCTGGACGACGCGTCGTTCCTCGAGCTGGACCTGACCGGGATCGTGCTGCGCCGTTGCCGGCTGCGCAACGCCCTGTTCTCCGGCGCCGTGCTGCAGGGCGCGGACCTCCGCGGAAGCGATCTACGCGGCGCGCGCTTCGACGGCGCGGACCTGCGCAAGGCGGACCTTCGCGAGGCGCAGTCGTACGCGTTCGATCCCCGCACGACGCGCGCGGGCGGCGCACGGCTGAACCTGCCGGAAGCGGCCGTCCTGCTGGCCGAGATGGGCCTGCGCGTCGAGCCGTAGCGGGGCGTCGGAGTTGCGGCCTCGACGGGCCGCGCGTGTTGGCGCGACAGCCTGCTAGCGATAGGCCGACTGGGCCTCCTCGGGACATCCTCGGGACACTCCGACGCTCGTGCCCGGCGGATGCTCTAACTAGCAGCCTGTCGCCCCGACGGTCTCCCGCACGGCGACGCCGACACACCGACAGGCTGCTAGCTGCGGTGCTCGAACCGGCGGAGCTCCACGTCGTGATCATCGTGGTCGTCGGGAAACTCGACGTGGCCGTCGAGCTCGAGCCGGTCGTGGCCGGAGCCGCCGTCGAGCTCGACATCCTCGTCGAAGTCGACATGGTCGACATGCACATCGTCGTCGTCGCGCCCGGCCTCGAGATCGAAGTCCTCCTCGAAGTCGACGTCGTGCAGGTACGTGTAGTCGTCGCCGTCACCCATGCTCACGTTCACGTTCAGGAAGAACACGCTGTGCTGGATGCGCACCTCGTCGGCGTCCTCACCAGTCCGGATGTTGACCATGGCGAACCGGTTGAACGCCGAGCGATCGATGACGACGAGGTCGTTGCCGTCACCCGTGGCGAGCCGCACACGGCCGAGCACACGCGTGTCGCGCAGCACGAACTCGTCCTGGCCGTCACGACCGTTCGCGCGGATCGAGCGGCGGAAGACGCAGCCTGCGCGAGCCGTGAAGCGGTCGTGGCCGTCGCCGCCATCGAACGTCATCCGGCGACGGACGACCGTGTTCTCGACGACGAGCACGTCGTGACCGTCCTCCATGCGGACGCGCAAGTCGCGCAGGAGCAGCAGGTCGGCGATGAGGACATCGTCGCTGCCCGCGCCCATGGCCAGGTTGAGCGTGCCGACGCCGGCGAAGTTCAGACGCGCGAAGCCGTTGACGGTGATTCCGTCGATCCCGATCAGGGCGATCTCGCCGTTCTCGGCGCCGGACACGATGTCCAAGGCGTTCGGCTGGTCGTCTCCGACGACGCGCAGAACACGGCCGTTGAGAACGACGGAGACGTCGCCGGCGGCCAGCGCCGAAGAGGTCAACGCTGGAGAGGCCAGAACGAGTGCGATCAGGCAGGCGAACAGGGTACGCATGATGGAGCTCCTCGGCTCGACGGGCGCAATGCGTGGGCCACGCTGCCGCGACCCTCTGCGAGCCTGGACGATAGCACGCACATCGTGGCGGTGCGCCGCGACGGGGTCAGTCTCCGTCCACCGCTGAGGGCACCTCGAAGCGCGCCGTCCCCTTACGGCCGTCGTGCTCGAACTGATATCGGACGCCCGCGACCTTCACGGCGATCTCGACGATCCGCGGGGGGACGTCGCGCAGCGTGTACGTGCCCTCGTCGGTTCTGCGGGCGAGGCGCGCTCGCGGCGGTTCCGGATACGTGCCGAGCTCAGGATCGCTGAACGAGACGACGGCATCACTGACGACCGTGCCGCGGTCATCGACCACGCGCACCGTGACCTCCTGCGCCGCGCTGAGCGTGACATCGGGACCGCTCTTGCCGACGCGCGGCACCACGGCCGTCGCGAGACCGGCCGCGATTACGCGCAACGAGGCGCGCTCGGCGTGGATCGGTCCGAGCGAGTAGCGGCCTTCGGCGTCGGTCGTCGTCGAGAGGGAGGAGCCGATCCAGCGCGGCAGGTCCGTGGCCGGCGCCCCGGGCCGCGATACGGCCACCGAGACGTGCGCCGCGTCCACCGGCGTGCCGCCCGGACCCAGCACGGTCCCCGCGAGCATGCGCCCGGCAGTGAGTTCGGCGAACTCGAGGTCGACGGGCCGACCCGCCATCGGCGTGATCTGCTGCTCGGCGTGCACCACGCCCGTGACATCGACCAGCGCGATCCGGACTTCCGCGTCCGCGCTCAGGCCGGCCACGATCAGCCGGTCCTCGTCGTCGGGCTCGAGCAGCCACGTGGCTCCGCGCCGCGCCCCGTCCAGTGGGCCGGTCGCGCCCGCGGCACCGTCGGCATCGGTGAACGAGCGACCGACGGACCCCTCGGGCACCGAGGCGATCACGAAGAGACCAGTCGGCGGGTTCTCCGTCTCGTGTCTCAGGACCTGGATGCGCACGAGAGTGTCGGGCTTCAACCGGACGTGAAGCGGGCCGGCCTCACCGGCCTCGACGGTGACCAGGACCGGCACGAAGCCGAGGCCTCCCACCCAGATCTCACGCCGTCCCTGGTCAACGGTCACGTGCGTCGTGCCATCGGCCTTGGTCGTCGCACTCTTCTGGGCGCCCTGCCGAACGACGACCGCGCCCTCGACAGGCCTGCCCGCCGCGTGCACCCGCACCTCCACGCGGCGCGTCTCGGACAACGCAACGTCCCCCAGATCACGCTCGCCGCGCGGCGGAGGATCGAGCGGGACCTCGCGCCAGCCCACGCCCTCGGAGCCAACGATCTGCAGCACCGCCGATGTGCAAGCAACGTCCGCCATGCGCACCTCGAAGCGACCGTCCGCGCTGGCCCGGAATCCCATGTGCTCCTGGCCCTTCGGTCCCTCGCTGCGCAGCCACACGTGCGCGTCGGAAGCGACCGAGCCGTCCGAGTTCACGACGCGGCCGCGCACGATGGGCAGGGTCACGGCGTCGATGACAACTGTCCGGTCCGGGATCGTGACCGGCACCTCGCGCTGCCCCGACTCGCGCTCGACGGTCGCCACGTGCAGCAGGATCGTCGCCGCGCCGTCGTGTGGCAGGCCGCGGAAGTGGAAGCGCCCCTCGGGCCCGACGTGCCCGCCGACCTTCGCCGGACCGACGTCGCGACCAAGCGCCTTCCAGACGGATGCCGGAAGCTCCGCGAAGACCGTGTGGGGACGGGACAGTGCCAGCCGGATCCAGGTTCGAGGCGGCGGCGCCGCACCATCGACACGCAGGACGCCCGCGATCTCGTGTCCAGCCGACGAGTGCAGCACGACCTCGTTCTCCGCCGCGCCGATGCGCCCGATCACGAGCGGCCGGAGCGCCGGTGACGCGACGACGCGCAACGCCCCGTCCGGTGCCTCGATCCCGACTTCGCCGGTCGAACGCGTCACGCCGCGACCGAGCACCTCGTCGCCGCTGACCAGCAGTACATCGGCCCCACGGAGGCCCTCGCCGTGCTCGTCGTGCAACGTGACCCGCACCGTCCGCGTCTCCGCCGCGACGGGTACCTCGATCTCAGGGGTCGTCGCCTCGGGGGGCGGCGTGCCGGTGCGCACGCGTGCGCGCTCCGGAGGATCTCCAGCACCGCCTGGGCGCGCCGCTTGCTCCGCCGGTGGCTCGGATGCGGGCACGGGCCCGGCCGGATCGTCAAACGTCTGCCACGCCAGACCGGCCAACAGGATCACGACCGCACCGCCCGCCACCCACTTCGTCGCTGCACCCATGGCCAGCACCCCCATCGTTCCGGCGGTTGCCGTCAGTTCGGCGCGCTTCGCAAGCGGCAGCAGCGCGAGACACCACGCGCGTCGATCGCCGTCGTGCTCACGGTCGAGGCGGTGCCGCAGCTGCATCAGCGCGCGCCGCGTCCGCGTCCGCACGGTCTCGACCGGAACGCCGAGTCGCACCGCGACCTCCCGCGGCGGCAGCTCGTCGAAGAAGCGCAGCAGCACGGTCGCGCGGTACGGCTCGTCGAGCGCCATCACGGCGCGCACGAGACGCTGGTGCATCTCCGCCCGCGCCACGACCTCGACTGCGGCGTCGACCGGAGCCGGCGCGTCGAGACGTCCCTCCCAGTGCGCCCGCCGGCCATCCGATCGCGCGCGCTGTCGCACCGCGTTGTGGACGACCTTGGCGAGCCAGCCGCGTACGCGACCCTCGCGCGGCGGCGAGCGCAGCGCGGCGAGCCAGGTGTCCTGCTCGACGTCGTCGGCCTCGGCGTCGGACGAGACGAGTCGACGCGCCAGAGCGCGCACCCACGCCCGGTGGGCCAAGAGCTGCTCGATCGAGACGGTGGGCACGGAGTCCTTCATGACGGCGTGCAGACGGAGTCGCCGTCGCACGACAGGAGAAATGCCGGCCGACGCAGAATCGGTTCACGCGTGGTCCAGCGGGGCACCCAGTCTATGCCCGACTCGGCGACGACGTCGTCGCACGGTGCGACGCGAGCAAGGAGGCATCCGAGAGGCCGCCGAGCCGAGTCCGCCCGACGGGAGTGGCCGGGGCGGGCCCCTCCGCGGCGGCTCACGCCGGTGCTCCGCGTTCTCTCGTGTCGGGCCGCCCACTGGACGCCCCTCCTGCCGCTGCGCGGCACCGTCGCTCACCATCCCGGCCACGCCGGGACCGTCGCTCAGCGTACGGGTGGGTCTCCTGACCCACCCCGCAGCGACGACGACGTCGCAGGAGATCCGGGCTACGCTTCCCCCATCAGCGCCTCCGCCCATCCGCATATGACCGAGCAGCTCACCACGCGCCTCGCGTCCGGACGCGTGGCGTACCGCCTCCACCGCGCGCTGGCGGCGGGGGGCCGCGTCGCCGTGGACTGCAGGCCGCGCTGATCGCGCGCGGTCTCGCGACCGGCGACTTCCTGAACGCGCCCGGAATGCCACCGACCCGGTTGCCGGTTCGGCGCGCTGGAGGAACCCTGACCATGAAGTCGCTCGTCGTCCCGGTCGCGCTCTTGCTGACCGCGCTGATCGTCCCGCCGCTCCTCGCCCAGGAGCGCCGCGCGAAGCACAAGATCCTGCCCGGCTCCGGGTACGCCTGGATCGACGGCGACGACACGGTCCCCGCCACCGTGAAGCGTGAGGACGTGAAGAAGGGCATCCAGAAGGACGGGCACCCGATCGACGTGATCGTCGCGATCGACAAGCCCGTCTTCTACGCGTCGCACGCCACCGCCCGGCGGCGCCTCGGTCTACGCGACTCCGAGCGCGTGCTCGGTATCGCCATCGGCGACGAGGCCCGCGCGTATCCGGTGCGCATCCTCGACCGTCACGAGATCGCGAACGACACCGTCGGCGGTGTGCACCTGGCCGTCGTCTGGTGACCCCTCTGCCTGTCCGGGAGCGCCATCTCCCGGACGCTCGGAGCCGTGGGTTCCGACGAAACGAAGCAGCCCGAGGTCACGACGACGTTCGGCGTCAGCGGCTATCTGATGGACAGCGACGTGCTCATCTACGACCGCGCGACCCAGTCGCTGTGGTCCCAGATCGGCGGGGCGGCCATCGCCGGGCCGCGGGCCGGTCAGACGTTCAGCGCCGTCGAGGTGACCGACACGACGTGGGGCGCCTGGCGCGAGGCGCATCCCGCGACCGAGGTGCTGAAGGGGCCGAAGCCCGCGACGGCCTACAACGACCCGTACGCCCGGTACCACGCGGGCGAGAAGCTCCTGTTTCCGCCGTCCCATCGTTCGGACCATCTGCCCGTGAAGGAGGTCGTCACGGGCGTCGTCGTCGCCGGCCAGGCCGCGTGCTGGTCGCACGGCCACCTGAAGGAGCGCGCGCTCGACCGCAAGAAGCCCGAGCGGACGCAGCCCCTCGCGTTCCGCGAGACCGTCGGCGAGACGACGCTGCTACTCCGGTACGACCCCGAGGCCGACACGCTCACCGTCGGGCAGAAGACCGAGGAGGGCGCTGAGCCCACGGATCCGCTCGTCCCGATGCGCATGTACTGGTTCGCCTGGTACGCGTTCCATCCGCGCACGCTGGTCGACGGCGAGGCGCCGTAGCGGGCAGTCGCAGCGAGACGCGGACGCGGCTCAGTTCCGCGCCTCAGTTCCCAGGCCGTCGACCGTCGATGCGTGTCAGGTCCTGATTGAACCCCCGGTACGAGAGAGCGTCCGGCGCGACCTCGCAGGAGTCGATCCAGACGCCGCCATCGATGTCCTCACGGGGCCAGCGCAGTTCCAGGGTCACGCCGTCGAGCGACCACGTCGCGCCGTCTGCCTCGGAGACGATTGTGCCGTCGGAGGCGAGCTCGATCGTCGTCGGCTCGCCCATCAGCACGCTGTGCTCCCACGCACCGACCAGGGCCTCCGGGGCCGCCGGCCGATCACCGAGCGTCCGGTCAAACGGACGGACGTACTCGATCCACATGTTCCCGTCGACCTCGCGCGTCGTCCCGAACTCATACGTGATCATCTCGACGGCGACCGTTCGTCCCACGAGGCGCAGCAGCGGGTGGAACCAATGCGGGCGGGCGAGGCTCAGCGAGTCGGGGCTCACGGCTTGACCGCAGCCCGCCGTGGCCTCCCACTCGCCGGAGAGTTCGCTGCCGCCCGGAGACACGCTCGGCGGGCGAGCCCACCTCTTGAGCGCTTCTACCGTGTCGACGTCGGCGCTCAGGAATGGTCCCGGTTCCGGGAACCACGCGCGCGTCGGCGGAGGGCCTCCCGTCGTCATGAACGCGAACACCGCTGCGCCGAGGAGCACGAGGGCACCGACGGCGAGAGTGCGCCAGAGTCGTGTCCCGGACATCACGACAATCTAACGCCCCTTCCCGGCGCCCCCCCGGGCAGCGCATACTGAGGCCGTCCCCACCGAGGAGATTTCCCATGCGCCTGCTCGCCACCAGCCTCGTCCTCGCGGCCACTGCGTTCACCATCGCTGCGCTCGCCGTGATACCGGCACTCGCGCTCGAGGAGACCCACGTCGTCGAGCCCGAGAGCAAGATCAAGTTCGCCAAGGCGAAGACGATGCTCGGCGAGTCGCTCACGCTCACTGGAGTCGCGATCCGCGAGAAGACGATCTTCAAGGTCGACGTCTACGCGATCGGCCACTACGTCGAGCCGGTCGGGGCGCGCAAGGCGCTCTCGAAGTGGAAGGACAAGAAGGCGAAGGAGCTCGCGGGCGACGACGCCTTCATGGCGGCGCTCCAGAAGGACGGGTTCACGCGCACGATCGTGCTCGAGCTCGCTCGTGATGTCGACGCCGAGGACTTCAACGACGCCTTCGAGGACGCGCTCCTGCCGCGCGTGAAGAAGCTCGTGAAGTCCGGGGTCGTCGGCTCGGCGAAGGACGTGGCGACGCTCAAGGGCTACTTCACGATCGAGGAGCTGGCCGAGGGCACCGTCCTCGACTTCACGTGGCAGAAGGGCGGCAAGCTGACGTCCGCCATGGGCGGCACGCATCTCGGCGAGATGACGAGCCCCGCACTCTGCAAGGCGCTGTGGGACGTCTACCTCGGGGACGACGCGATCCAGTCCGAGTTCCCGCGCAAGCTGACCTCGCTCTTCCCCGCGATCCTGAAGGACCCGAAGAAGACCCAGCCCAAATCAGAGTAGCCCAAGCCCGAGTAGCCCAACGCCGAGTAGCCCAACGCCGCGTAGCCCGACGCCGAGTAGCCCAACTCCGAGGTACGGCGCGGAACCCACGTCGAGTCGCGCACGTCCTGAACGTGCACCCAGGAGATCCCTCTATGCGCCCGATCGGTTCCCTTCTTGCCGCTGCCACTCTCATCGTCGCCGCCACGTTCGCCATCGGCGGCGAGGGACAGGGCCCGGTCGAAGGCGATGCCTCGAACGTCCGCCTCGAGGGCTCCAGACTCGGCGAGTACTGGTACGGAGCCCCGATCACCAAGAAGGACCTTGCCGGGAAGGTGGTGCTCTTCGAGATCTGGGGCAGTTGAGTGGGCTGCAATGCGATCACGCCTCACTTGGTCAGTTTGGCCAAGCGTCTCGAAGGAAAGCCGTTCCACCTCGTCGCATCTCACCACCAGAAGGGCGAGAAGGGCCAGGTCGTGGACTACATCCGCGGCAAGGGCCTGGCGGCGTCGACGCCCAACGTGACCGTGACGAGCTTCGGCCGTCATCCCCGCGTCAAGGGCAACGGCTCCGTGCCCTACTACATGGTCTTCGATCACACCGGCAGGATGGTTCAGCACCACATGTGCGGGAGCTACCACGGCGGTGACGGCCTGAAGATGATCGAGTGGGTCGACGAGATGCTCGAGAAGGCCCCCGAGGTCTGGCTCGGCGGGGAGACGTTCGAGCGCCACGCAGACCTAGCGGCGCAGGTCGCGGCGAAGAAGCGCCTGTCACGGGCCATCGCGCAGATCGAGACGCTTCAGGCCGACGGCGGCGACCCCGAACTGGATCGCATCCTGGCGGGGATCGTGAGCTACCGCGATCGCGAACTGCAAACAGCGGAGCGTCTCCTATCGCAGCGACCGGCCGGCGTGGTCAAGCACTTGAAGGCTCTGGCCGACGAGTTGGGCCCAGGAGAGACGGTCGCCCCGGTCGCCGAGCGACTCGCAGAACTCGACGGATCAACCGACCTGAAGACCGCCATCACGATCGCGAAGGGGCTCGACAAGATCGAGAAGCGGCTGTCGAAACTGACGCCCTGCGACCGGTGCAAACGGGACGGCATGGACCACGCTCGATGGGTGTGCCCCGAGTGCCGCGAGACGAAGGGCAGTGAGCGGGCGGTGAAGTCAGTCGTCAACAAGCTCGAAGCACTCGTCGCCGACGCGGACGGCCTGCCGATCCACGCCCGCGCGGAGGCGCTGCTCGCAGAGATCCGATAGGCTGGCGCCATGAGAGCAGTACCGATCGTCGCGTTGATCCTCATCGTCCTCGCAGCCTGCGGAGTGCTGGCGTGGCTGTCGTTGTCGGGCGGCGAGGACGTCGTCGGCAGGCCGGCGAGTGCTGCCCAGCAGACGGACCCACTGACAGCCGAGCCCGGCGCAGCCGTGGACGACGCCGTCCCTCTGCCAGCGCCCGACGCCCCGACGATGCCGGACCCGACGCCCAACGCTGCCGAGGACTCCACCGGCGATGCCGCCAGCACGGCGACGGAGCCAGCAGCGACCTCCCGCCGCGACGCCAGCCGCCCCGAGAAGACCGACGCCGAGAAGGGCGACCTGGACGAGCAGCTCCGCACGACCGTGACCTGCAAGTTCTCCGACGCTCCGCTCCAAGAGGTCGTCGACTACCTGGCACACACGACCAAGACGAACATCGTGATCGATCCGGAGCTCGCCGCGTCCGATCTCTCCAACGTCACACTCGACATGCAGGAGGTCGAGCTCGGGAGCCTCCTCGACGTGCTCGGCATGCTCGGCGGCTTCAAGGTGAAGCAAGAGGGCACCGTGGTGATGCTGACGCGCGAGTAGTCTGTCGCGGTCGACCTCGACAGGGACGCTCGCTGAACCGAGTTCGGCGCGAGGAGGGCTGATGCGCAAGAAGGCCGTGGCGGCGATCGTCGTGCTTCTGATCGGCGTCCTCGCCATCGCGGTCGCCACGCGTGACGGGGAAGACGCGGGCAGCACGACTGAGGTGGCGGGCGTCGATCCGGGCGTGGACGCCGCGGACGCGAGCGAGGCGGGTCCCCCCGGAGTGGCCCCAGCGGGGGATCTCCCCGAGCCGGATGCCGAGCGCACCGAGCCGACCGCGCCCAGCGCCGAGCCGGAAGCGTCGGCTGGCGAGCCTTCGAGCACCGCGGACGACGCGCCGTCCGAGCCGTCAGCACAGGCAGCGCCTGCGCGACGGGACGCCAGCCGACCCGCCGCCGCCCGCAAGGCACGGGTCGTCACCGAAGAGCAGTGGGACACGCCGGTCTCGTTCCGTTTCGAGAAGACCGGCCTTCCCGATGCCGTCGGGTACTTCTCGCGCGTGGCGAACGTGCCGATCGTCCTCCTCCCGTCCATGTACGAGGGGGGCGACCCGGAACTGCTCACTCTCGAGGGGCAGGACATGGCGCTACGAGACGTGCTCGACCAGCTGTGTCTGACCTACGGCTGCCGCGTCGAGGAGCAGGACGGCGTGCTGTGTCTCACGCGCGAGTAGCTCGCTTCGACGTGACACTGCGCTGACGCCGATCCAACGGGCGCTGGCGCCCACGCGGACACGCGCAGTCCGGCTCCCGCGAAGCCCCCCCCCCAGGTCCGCTCAGTAGTTGAGCTGCCGGAACACGATCCGCTTCCCGCTCGCGTCGAAGATCTGGGCGTACGCGTTGTGCGCGTTCGAGGCCCCCAGCGTGCGCGACTGTGTGAGCGTATGCGTTCCGTCGTTGCCCGCCTGGGCGTACGTCGCCTGCGACGCCTGGATATCCGCACCGCCGCGCGCGCGTAGCGCGATGCGCACGCGCCCGCCGACGGGGATGCCGGAGAAGTCGGCGCGGGCCGTGTAGTTCGTACCGATCTTGGGTCGGCCCGGGCTCATCGAGAGCCGGATCGTCGGCGGAAGCGGCGCACCGTCCCCGTCGCCGTCCTCCTCTTCGCCGTCCGCCTCGTCGCCGGGACCAGCCGGGGGCGCCACGTTCAGGTCGATGCCGAGACGGGCGTTGCCCTTGAAGCTCAGACGTCCGTCCTTGCGGATCGTCGCCCGCACCGTGTTGCCCGCCTGGGTGTTGCCGAGGGAGTTCTCGAACTGGTTCCACTCCCGCACGTACCCGCGGAGGAACACGGTGGGGCCGCCCGACTTCAGCTTGAGGACCGAACGGATCCGTGGCAGCAGGAACCCCTCGAGGTCGTTCGGATTCCCCGGGGCGCCTCCGTTCTTGAAGATGTTGCAGTAGACCCGGTACGCGCCGAGCGCGCCGGTGCACGCTGTTGCGATCGCAAGTGCCGCGACCTGAACGCCGGGGATGAACGCAACGCCAACCCCGACCGCTGCGCACACCACGCCGAAGAGGCCCGGGTCCACCTTCGTGATCGTGTCGCAGCTGGCCCCGTGGAGGAAGCCGATGTTCGCGATCACCTTGTCGAGCGCCTTGTCCACGCCCGACTGTCCCGGCACGATCAGCGTGGCGTCGTACACGCCCGTGCGCACCCGCCGCGCAGTGAGAACCCGGCTGTAGATGCCTCCCGCCGCGCTGGAGAGTCGGATCTGCACATGGCGCCCACGGGCGTACGCCGGAGGCGAGGGGGGGTCGTAGGGTTGTCCACCGCGGCGGACCGCAAGCGACAGGGTCTGCTGGCTGCTCTTGGCGGGGAACGACGCGGACTTCGCCGGAACGTCGGGCGGGATGAACACGTCATCGTCGGCGTCCGGCTCCTCGAGCGTCAGCGGATCGATGTCGATCGCGAGGGAGATCTCACCGGTCGGATCGGTGACCGTCACGCGCACGTGGCGATCCGAGTACCAGAGCAGGTCGAACACGGTGCCGTTGTCGGCCAGGATCTGCAGCGGGCGACCAAGCGCGTCGAACAGGAGCTCCGTGACGACGCCCTCGGCGTCGGTGACGATCGCGGAGTCGACCGCCGTCGGCGTGCCGTCCTCGTCGGTGGGTCCGTAGAACCCGACCGACTCGCCGGTCACGTTCTCGACGACGGCGATCAACCCGTCCTCGATCTCCCCATTGATGTCGATCGCGAGGCCCGCCGGCGCGGTCTCGCCCGGGAGCGGCGCCTCGAGCCCCAGGAACTGGATCGCGGCGAGCTCGCGGATGCGCGTGTCCTCGTCGGCGGTCTTGATCCGCACGTTCACCTTCGTCGGTGTCTCGGGGTCGCCCCCGGTCGCGGCGATCTTCGCCTTGAACTTCACCTCGGCGCCCTTCTCGGACTTGAGGACGTACTTGGCGGTGCCCTTCTTCGCGTTGAACTTGCGCGTCACGAGGAGCGGGATCGGCGCGAGTCCCTCGATGTGCAGCAGGCCCTCGCCGCGGAACGTCTTCCCCCGGCCCTTCACGTCATCGAGATCGCCGATCGTGACGTCCGCGACCGAAGCGTCGGCGCCGATTCGGATGCGCTCCGGCGTGTGAGCGAGCACCGCGGCAGGCGCGCCGACGACGAGAAGTGCGGCGAGAAGAACGCGAGACAGGAAGCGACGCATGCCAGATTCCCCGGGGTGTCCGGCTCAGCGTAGCGTTCCGAAGCGGCCGTACGGAAGCGCCGCGCCGGCGGCGCGTGACGGGAGTCTCACGGGCGTCGCGCCGGGAGATCGGAGTCACGCGGGATGGGCCGCGAGCGCCTCCTCAGTGTACCGATCCAGCAACGGGCCCTCGGCCGCTCGGATGCGCTCGATCACCTCCGGTGTCAGCGCGTCCTTCCACTTGTAGTTGCTGTTCGGGAGCTCGGTCGGCAGCGACGCCTCGAACTCGGCCGGCCACGGCAGTCCAGCGAACTCGGCGATGCGGTGCATCTCGCCCCGCGGATCGCTGCAGAGCTGCGCGTACTGCACACGCAGGAAGCGCTCCGGCGCCTCGGCCTCGGCCTGCTCGAGGATCTCGATCGCCACGCGATAGACGTACGCCGCGGCGTCGGTCATCGGGCGCTCGCGTTGCTTGCCCCAGCCGGGGACGAACACGCCCCACCACTGGTCCTGGCCACCGTGCTTCTTCTCGCGCTTCACGACCGTCGACGCAACGACGGCGCGCCAGTCACGACAGGCGATCAAGAACAGAGCGTTGGGGAACACGGCGCGCAACCAGGGCACCCGAACCGTGTGTCCTGGGAGTTTGGCGACGAAGCGCGTGCAGCCCATGGCGCGCGTCATGCCATCGATCACGCGGGGATACCACTCACGCGCCTCGGGCGGAGCGTGGTCCGCGGTCATCACGTCGCGCTTCCCGTCGCGATAGCGGTTCCAGAAGTCGTGCGCCTCTTTCGGCGTCCGCGAGTGGATGCCCATGCGGGAGAGCCAGTCCCCGAGCCGCGGGCTCTCGGGGTGCTTCTTCATCCCGCCGTGCAGGAACGCGATGTCCGGGTGCGTGCAGAGCGTCTTGTAGAGCACGCTCGTCCCACTCCGCGGCAACCCGAGGACGAAGATCGGCCGATCCGGCGACGACATGCGCGCAGGGTACGCCGTCAGGACCGACTCTTCAGAGATCCGACAATCGGCAACACCACTCGCAGCCGACGTCCTCAACTCGTCCGAGCCGGTCCTGACTGTGTTCCAGCCGGAGTGTCCGCGCTAGTTGACCGTCGCCGACACGATGGCCGGGTCGACCTCGTAGCTCTCGAGGAAGGAGCGGCGCTGCTCCTTCATGCGCGCGACCCAGTCGCGGTACTCGTCGCCGCGGCCGGCGTTCTCGAAGTACGTCGCGGGGCGCAGAATGTCGGCAGGCACCTTCTCGAGCAGCGCGGCGTTCGCCGGGTTCTCGATGTCGACGACGAGATAGCCGAAGTCCGGGTCCTCGGTCCACACGATCTGCTCGGTGAGCATCGCCTCGAGCATCGCGCTCGAGTGGCGGATCTTCACCTTGTGCGCCGTCCCCGCCTTGACCTCGGGAACGGAGCCACCGACGAAGCCGGTGTTCATCATCCAGAGGTCGACGCCCGGCATCGTGGCCGCGAGCTCGCTGAAGCGCCCGGCCTGCAGACCGAAGGCCTTCGGGAAGAACGGCTGCGTGAACGGGCTGCGCGTCTTGCCGACCTCCTTGCCGGCGGCCGACGTCTTCGTCGTCTCGCCCAGCATGAAGTAGCCGGCGGCCTGCTCGGGGCTCCGGAAGCGGAGGATGCCCGGGGTCGCGGCGTCGGCACCCTCGTCACGGTTCAGGATGCCCATCGACTGCACCTTCGGGATGTCCGTCAGGTCGGCGGCGTCCTCGACCGAGCTCATCGGGATGATCGAGCGGCCGTTGCCGGTCCACTTGACGAAGTCCCAGCCGTCGTTCAGGACACCGTTGGCGTCCGACACGTCGGCGAGGCTGACGTCGCCGGCGATGTAGCGGTCGACGTTCTCCGCAGGCGCGCCCGTCTGGATCAGCACGTCACGGACCTCGCCGACCTCGGCGGGGCTCAGCCCCTCCTTCGCGAAGTCGAAGTGACCGCTCGCGTCGGTGTAGGCGTTCTCGACCCAGGCCTCGCGCGACATGGTGCCGCGATAGATGACGGGCTCGGTGTCCTCGGTCAGGCCGTAGGTCTTCGCGAAGCAGCCGTTCTCGGTGATCGACATCTCGCCGTTGGGCCAGAGCGTGACCATGTCGTCCTGGATCGGCTCGGTGACGTCGCCCTGCTTCGAGAACGTGGTCGTGGTCTTGCCGGTGCCCGACAGGCCCATGATCGTCATGGTGATGCGCTTGTCGCCGAGCTTCACGGCCTTGGCGCCCGCGTGGAGCGTCAGCGCGCCGCGGTCGAACGCGTAGTCGTTGAGCATCCGGAGCGCGGCCTTCTTCGACTCGCCGAAGTAGTCCGGACCCATGATGTAGGTGCGGTAGTTGTCGAGGTCGACCAGGATCGCCTGACCGCCCGGCGCGTCGGGGAAGTGGTTGGGCGTGTAGATGACCTGGAACTCGGCCGCGAAGTCCTCACCCTCCGCAAGGACCATGTCCTTCGGGAAGCCGAGGATCGACTGCATCGCCGCGATGTTGGCGCCCTCGATCGTGTACAGCCACTGCACCGGAACAGCGCGCGGGCCCAGGCCGAGATACGCCTGCACCTCGAGGAGCTTGCCCGCCGCCTCGATGTAGCTGCGCTGCGCTGCGATCAGCCCCTCGGCACGCTCCCGCGGCATCACGGCACACGAGTACTTCTCGCGGTCCGCCTCGGGCGCGATGACGTACGTGAACTTCGCCATGCGCGCCTTGTTGCGGCTCACCTTGTTCAGGTTGCCCTGCGCGGTGACGAACGTGCTCGGCGTGTGCTCGAGCGCGAACTCGCGCAGCTGCGCCTGGCTGAGGTTGCTGAGGTACTCGACATCGAAGGGGCGGAGGTTCTGAGGCATGGCATCCCGGATCGGCGTGAGAGTCTTTCGTGGAGCGGGTTCCCGGCGAAGCGTCGGATCCTCCGAGGGGAGTTTCCGCACGGTCCTATGAGGGATTCCGCACAGTTCTATGTCGGATTCCGCGCAGCGCGCGTGTGGAAACCGTCACTCTCCCCCGTGCCGAACGGGGCTGCAAGCCAAACTGAAGCGAGCGCCATGCTCCAGCCTCGGCCAGCCTGGAAGGGCTCTCCGCGCGCGCGGCACGAATCGACTCCGGAGCCTGCCCCACGATGACTGTGATCCCGCCGTTCGAGCCGCATCCGCTCCTGCGGGGCGGCCACGCGCAGACGATCTTCGGCGCGTACTTCCCCGGCGCGACGGGTCAGGCGGGGGCGCGGGCTCATCGCGTGACGCTCCCGGACGGCGACATCCTGGTGGTGCATGACGACGCGCCGGACGCCTGGAGCAACGGCGACCCGATCGCCGTCCTGCAGCACGGACTCGCCGGAGACCATGCGAGCGGCTACCTGGCGCGGATCATCCTGCGGCTGCACGCGCGCGGCGTGCGGACCCTGCGGCCGGACGCGCGTGGCTGGGGGGCCGGGGCCGGACTCGCCGCGGGCCCAGCGCACGCCGGTCGGTCGGAGGACGTCCGCGCGGTGCTCCACTGGGCCGCCGCGAGCGCTCCCGCGTCACGGCTCGTCGTGGCCGGGTTCTCGCTCGGTGGAAACCAGGTGCTGAAGATGCTGGCGGAGGGCGATCTCCCCGACGCGGTCGTCCGCGCGATGTCTGTGAACGCTCCGATCGACCTGGATGCGTGCGCGGGGGCGCTCGAGACGGGGTGGAGCCGCATCTACGGGCGCCACTTCACGGCCGATCTCGTCGGCCACGCTCAGGAGCGAGGTCTGACGCTCCCCTCGCGCACGCCGCGCACCGTTCGCGAGTTCGACGACCGGGTCACGGCGCCGTTGGCTGGCTACGGCGATGCCGTGACGTACTACGCGCGGTGCAGCGCGGGGCCGCTGGTCGGGAGCATCACCGTGCCGACGCTGGCGCTGACGTCGCGCGACGACCCGATGGTGCCGATCGCCGCCTACGCGAATGCTGACTGGCCGGACGCGGTGCGCGTACACGTCGCCGATCACGGCGGGCACCTCGGCTACGTGGCAGCCAATCGCGATGCCGACGGCTCGCGGCGCTGGATGGACGGGGTCGTCGTCGACTGGCTCACGGCGCGATCGACAAGATCACGGCTCACTCGCGCAGGATCGACGCCTCGACCATCTTCATGAAGCGTCCGAAGGACTTGCGGCGCTCTGCTTCGCCCTCCAGCCGGGCCGTACGACGCCCGTCGCGCATCCGCACCGCCACCAGGTCGTGCTCCGGGTAGACGACCAGCCACTGGCCGAGATCACCCGTGTGGTAGAGCGCCACGACGGGCGCATCCGACTCGAACGCGACGATGCCCTGGTTCAGGAGCCGGTCGTAGAGGCGGGCCTGGTCCTTCGGAAGCCGGACCGACTTGCGCAGCTCCGCGAAGTACGCCTGTCGTCCGTCGAACTTCTTGCCGGTGAGCGGTTTGAGCACGTCGATCGCCTCGAAACCCGCCTCGGCGAAGCGCTTCAACGACGCCTTCGTCTGCACGACCTTCTCGACGGAGTAGTCGCGCTGCAGCCACCAGGTGAGACCGACCTGACCGGAGACCGCGGACCCGGGCTGACGCATCGCCTCGCACCAGTCCTTCGGGAGCACCTGCTTCTTGCCGAGCAGTCCGTCGCGCGCGACGAGCTCACCGATCGCCGCGAGATCGCGCGCCTCGATCGAGAGCCCGGCGTAGGTGTGGAGGTTGCCGCTGGCATCCTTCATCCACGTTGCGTCGTCGATCCCGAGTGGCGTGAAGAGCCGCTTCTCCAGGTACGCGTCAATCGGGGTCCGCGCAGCCTTCGCGAGGACACCACCGAGGAGCGCCATCGCCCGGTTGTTGTACGAGAACGCGGTCCCCGGCTCCGTCGCGAGGTCGGAGTCGCGAGCGAGCGCGACCACGTCGTCTGCGGTGTTGAGCGCGTGCGCCATCTTGTCGTGGTGTAGGCCGGATGTGTGGGTCAGCACATGGCGCAGCGTGACCGCCTTCTTGTCGCCCTTCTTCCACGTCGGCAGCCAGCGCGAGAGCCGGTCGTCGACGGACTTGATGCGGCGATCCTCGATAAGCAGCGGCACCGCGAGCGAGACGACGGCCTTCGTGATCGACATGGCGTGGATCGGTCGGCGCTCGTGCCCGAACGTGCGGTCCATCACGAGCTTGCCGTCTTTCAGGATGACGACGGCATCGGAGTCGGCCTCAGCGGCGAACACGGCGAGCCGCTCGAGGGCCGGGGCGATCAGGCCGACGGCGCGCGGGTGCGCGTGCTCGCGCCAGCCGTCGTCATCCGCGTCGAAGAGCGGCGCCCGCACGCGCGTCGCCGTGAACGGGTGCTCCGACTTGCCCTCCTTGCTCGTCCAGGTCGTGGTGCCGGTCAAGGCGTCGCCCTCGACCTCGGCGCTCAGCACGACGTTGACCGCGGGGTGCTCGAACTCGAGCGAGAAGTGCTCGTCGTCGCCGCCCGCCGACGCGGAGTCGATGCCATCCCATCCAGCCAGTTCGCGGAAGTGCACGCGCGACGTGAATGGTCCGGAGAGGTCCATGATCAGGTGCCCGGTGATGACGGCCGGCCGCCAGCCCTCGCGCTCGATGCGCAGTTCCCAGAGCCCCTCGATCCCGGCGCGATCGGGGCCCTCCTCCGCGGGGCCCTCCTCGGCGGGGCGCGGCGACGAGTCCTGCGCCGGCGTCGCGGTGGCGAGCAGTCCGACAGCGATCGCCGCCACGAGCATCACAGCGGCGCGGCATGGGGTGGAGCGGGGGATAGCGGACATCACGGTCTCCCTGCGAACGCGCACGCCTTCGCGGAGTTCGAGAGTAGCCGCCCCGCGCGGATGGGTACCAGCGACGGGCTGTGTCGTTCACGCACCCCCGCACGCGCTCAGAGGCGAACCCCCGGGACGAAACGGTGTCACCACTGACGCCCCCCAGCGGTCCCTTAGGGGGTGGGGGGTGGGTGGGGGTTGTGGTTGGCGCGCGAGCGTGCGCAGCCGAGCGGGTGGCGACGGATTCCAGACTCCGCGCGAGCCCGCGAAACCTCCGGGCCCCGCCGACCGTCCTTCTCTTGGCGGCGCGGAGGTACGATGCGCGGCCCGCGTTCGTGGACCCTCCTTTCACGGCGTGCGACCCCTGCCGGAGCTGTCCATGACCGACCCCTCTTCGAGCCCCGCGACTGATCTCTCTTCGGGTTCCGCCACCGATCTCACTTCGGGCCCCACGACCGGGCTCGCGTACGTCCAGCACCCCTCGATTCGCGGCGAGCGCGTCGTGTTCTCCGCCGAAGGCGACCTCTGGGAGGTCCCACTGTCCGGTGGCGTCGCGCGCCGCCTGACGAGTTCGAGCGGCACGCACTCGTTTCCACGCATCTCCCCGGACGGACGCTGGATCGCGTTCAGTTCCGCCGACGAGGGTCCGGCGGCGATCTGGGTCATGCCCGCCGAGGGCGGTCCGGCTCGGCGCCTGACATTCGGGCCGACGCCTGATTTCGTCACTGGGTGGTCTCCCGACAGCGCGCGCATCGTCTTTCGCACGAGCTGGCGTCAGGGCTTCCGCGCCCAGTCCCTTGCCTCGGTGCCGGCCTCCGGCGGAGCCGTGCGGAGCGAGCCCTTCGGCCGCGCGAGCGCCGCGGCCTACCACCCGGACGGAGACCGGATCGTCGTCAACCGCCACACGACGGACCCGGCGTGGTGGAAGCGCTACGCCGGCGGCCGCGCCGGCCGGCTCTGGATCGGCAGCCTGTCGACCGGCGAGTTCACGAAGGTCCCGGGCGGCCCCCGCACAGACGCCAACCCGATGTGGATCGGCGACGAGATCTGGTTCCTCTCCGACGACGACGGCATGGGCGACATCTGGCGCTGCGATGCCGACGGCAGCAACCGCCGCCGCGTCACGGCGCACGCCGACTTCTACGGCCGCTGGCCACAGGCCGATGGCACCCGCATCGTCTACTCCTGCGGCGGCCGCCTGATGCTGCTCGACACGGCGCTGTTCAACACCGGGCTGGCCAACACCGGGGCCGACGAGCCGACGCCCGTCGAGATACCGGTTCGGGCCCTCGGCCACTCGATCGCCAAACGCCGCAAGTTCACGGACGTGCCGCGCGGCGTGAAGACATACGCACTGAACGCCGACGGGAGCGAGGCGCTGTTCACCGTGCGCGGCCACGTCGTTCGGCTCCCGAACTGGCACGGCGCGGCGCGCATCGTGGCCGGCGCGACCGGCGTCCGCTTCCGCGGAGCTCAGTGGCTCGGTGACACGGGCCGCATCGCGGCGATCGCGCACGTCGAGGGCGAGGACCGCATCGCGATCCTCCCCGAGGACGGCATCGGCCGGGACCTCGCGAGAGCCACGGTTCTGCCGGGAGTGGGACGACGCATCCGCTCGCTGGTTCCGAGCCCCGACGGGAAGCGCCTTGCGGTGCTCGACGGCGGCCGGTCAATCCACGTGATCTCGTTCGACGACGACGGCGCCGAGACAGACCGGACGGTCGTCGACGACCAGAGCCGCCTCTGGGTCCGCAGCGCGTCGTGGTCGCCGTGCTCCACGTGGCTCGCGTTCACGCGCTCGCTGACGTGGTGGATGTCGCGCATCCTGCTCTGGGACAGCCGCGACGGCGCGACCCACCCCGTGAGCGGCGCTGAGTTCTCGGACCACTCCCCCGCCTGGGATCCGGCCGGTCGCTTCCTCGCGTTCCTGTCGAGCCGGCACCTGAACCCGTACCACAGCGAGATCGAGCACGACTTCGTGTTCACAGCGGCCACGCGTCCGTACGTCGCGATGTTGCGGCCCGGCGAGGTCCCACCGTTCGCGGCGTACGCCGACGTGCCGAAGGAACCGCCCGAGCGCGCAACCGAGCCGCTCGAGATCGATGTCGCCGGACTGGCAGCACGGGTCGTCCCGCTCCCCTTCGAGCCGGGGCGCTATGAGGCCGTCGGCTGCTCGCGCAGCGGCGTGGCGGTCCTCTCCGCCCCCGTCGTCGGCGCCATGGAGACGAGTCGGCCGGACTGGGACGGCCCGGACAAAGCGCGCTACACCGTGCTCTCCTACGGCTACCGCGACCGCAAGGTCGACACCGCGTTCAAGGCCGCATCCGGTTGGGCCGAGTCGGCCGACGGCAGCACGTGGCTCGTCCGCGTCGGACTGAAGTACCGCGTCGTGAAGGCGGCAGGCAAGCCCGACGATCCGCCGCCGTTCGTGCCGGGCGACCACAGCCGTCCCGCACCCGCGACCGGTTGGATCGATCTCGGGCGCATCGCGCTGCCGGTCGAGCCGAAGGCGGAGTTCCGCCAGATCGTGCACGAGGCCTGGGCGCTGCAGCGCGACCACTTCTACGACCCCGACTTGGTGAAGATCGACTGGGAGGCGTGCCTCGAGCGCTACCTGCCGCTGCTCGAACGCATCCGCACGCGCGAAGAGTTGACGGATCTCCTCTGGGAGCTGCAGGGCGAACTCGGCACCTCACACGCCTACGCCATGGGCGGCGACGTCGCTCGCGCAGAGCGCTACTCGACGGGTCAGCTCGGCTGCGACTTCGAGCAGGACGCGACGACCGGCGCGTATCGCGTAGCCCGCGTGTACGCCGGTGATGTCTGGGACGAGTCGCGACGCTCTCCGCTCGTCGTCCCCGGTAGCGAGGTGCCGGAGGGCTCCTGGCTCCTCGCAGTCGACGGTCGATCGGTCGGCGGCGAGACGCACCCGGGCGAGTGCCTCCTGCAGACAGCGGGCAAGCCGGTCACGCTCACGGTCGCGGACGACGCGGCCGGAGCGAACGCCCGCGACGTGGTCGTCGTGCCGGCGGCGGAGGACTGGTACCTGCGCTACCGCGCGTGGGTCGATGGCAATCGCGAGCAGGTCGCCGCCGCGGACAGCCGTGTCGGGTACACACACATTCCGAACATGAGCCTCGAAGGCGCGGTCGAGTTCCACCGCAACTTCCTGTGGCAGGTGCCCTCGAAGAAGGCCTGGGTCATCGACGCCCGCTACAACGGCGGCGGCAACATCTCGGGCATCCTGCTCGCGAAGCTGGCTCGCAAGATCGTCGGCTGGACGCACTCGCGGTACGGCACACCGCGCACGTATCCGAATGACGCACCGCGCGGCCCGATCGTCGTGCTGACCAACGAGAACGCCGGCTCCGACGGAGACATCTTCTCGCAGGCCGTGAAGTCGGTCGGTCTCGGTCCCCTCATCGGCATGCGCACCTGGGGCGGCGTGGTCGGCATCGACATGTCGAAGGACCTGGTCGACGGCGGCCTGACCTCGCAGCCGGAGTACGCGTTCTGGTTCCCGGAGACCGGCTGGAGCGTCGAGAACCACGGCGTCGAGCCCGACATCGTGGTGGACCGCACGCCCGGCGACGCGTTCCACGATCGCGACCCGCAGCTCGAGCGCGCCATCTCGGAGGTGCTCGAGCGCCTCTCGGCGATGCCCGAGGTGCCGCCCGACCCGGGCCCGCGCCCCGACCTCTCCTGGCCTCGGGAGCTCTAGCCCGACCTTCTCACCACGTCGCCACGCCTGAAGTTCAGGGGGGCTGCGCGATTCCCGGGGAGTGGTACTCTTCCGGGACGCGACGAGTTCGGACCCTCGGGAGATCTGCGATGAAGACCCTCACCCTCATTGTCACCGGCACGCTCGGAATGGCGTTGCTCGTGGCAACCGCGCCCCCCGCCGTAGGGGGCTGATGCCCAGGAGGAGCCGGCGGTGTCGGCTCAGGTTTGTCAGTCGGAGGCGGCAGCGGCGTCTCGACGGGCGGTGGTGCAGGACGACGTGGTGGCGGTGGCGGCAGCGCCCGCAGCACCCACATCACGTGGCTCGAGGCGGCCATCACGCCGCCAGCGGCGATCACGGCAAAAGAGGGTGACGACACCCCGGTGATCACCGAGGCGGACCAGTTCCGCCGCATGCTGCACATGAACGACTGGGATCCGCGCCCGACCTTCCTGTACTTCCACGTGGAGCACGGCGAGGGCCCGGCAGGCGACAAGTCCGAAGAGCAGTGCCGCGTCATGGACGACGAGACGGTCGCTCGCTGGAGCCACCTCTACACGTTCGTCGAGGTCGACATCGACAAGAGCAACGCGAAGCTCCTCGAGCGCTTCGGCGCCGGCAACGGCCCGTCGTTCGCGATCGTCAACTCGGACCTCGAGGTGATGGCGCAGAGCCCGCTCCTGACGACTCCGAAGAAGGTCGTCTCGTTCCTGAAGACGAACCTGAAGTCCGGCTTCAAGGACTACTGGAAGAACGTCGAGGAGCGCATCTCCGAGCAGAAGACGCTGCTTCGCGAGGCCAAGGCCCTCGAGAAGAAGAAGGAGTTCGACCGCGCCCTCACGCGTCTGCAGGAGGTCGCGAGCTCGAACCTGAAGATCGCCCCGCACTGGGAAGAAGCGATGCGCGACATGCAGCGCCTGCAGGCAAAGGTCAACGGCAGGTAGGCACAGTCGACCGCGGCGGGCATCATCCCGTCCGTGATCGAACCGAGTGATCAGGAGGCCGCGCGGCCTGGCGGGACACGCCGGGACGCGCGGTCGTTCTCGTTCGGGTGACGACTACGCCTCCCGGATCCGGACGCTCGCCGCTGGTCGCTGTCGCGTGGTGGCTGGGCTGGTGCGGACTGGCCGGGCTCGTCGCCTGCGGCATCGTCGCGCTGCTGCCTGCGGACCGAGTTCCGACCGTCCTCGCGGAGGGCCGCCTGACCGTCGTCGCCATGCTCGCCCTGGCGACGTCGAGCCTGCTCGGCTGGGGCTGCGTCCAGCTCGGACAGCAACGATTGAGGCGGAGCCTCGGGCCGACGCTCGGCGCGCTGCTCCTCGCCGTGCTGCCACTCGCGTGCGCAGCGACGACGGCGATCCTCGCGGCCGGTTGGGTGCCCGCGGATGCTCTGCCGCGCAGCGCCGAGATCGTGCTCGCCACGCGCTGGTACCCGCCCGCCGTCCTCGCTGCATCGCTCCTCGCGTTCCTCACCTGGACGACGCGCCCGCGCACTCGCATCCGCCTCGGACGCGGTCTCTGGTTCGCGGCGCTGACCGTGCCCTACGTCGTGCTCGTCGCCGTGCTGGCGCTCGACGTTCCCGTGCCGTGGCTGCAGACCGCGCGCGTAGAGACCCTCGACGCCATCGGCGGCTGGTCCTTCGCGGTCCAGCTGGCGCTCGCCTACCTGGTGGGAGACGCGGCGCACTCCGGTTAGCGGGAGGCGCTGCCCGCGTGAGGAGCCTACGTTGCGGGACAAACTGTCCCGCCTTCCATGCCCCCTCTCGGCGAGGGAAGGACCACGGAGAGGGGCGGAAGGTTACGCACGGTGAAGGAATCCACCGTTCTCGGTATTCCGAGCCGTACGATCCGGATCTCTACGACCGCTACGCGTGCAGCGCCGACGCCATCGCCAACTCCTACCTCATCGAACGGCTGTCCGAGGACCCTCAGCGCCCGATGCCTCCGCTCACGGACCTGATCCGCACCGCGTCTCTCCGCCAACAGGGCTGGATGGAATGGAAGGCCGCGCTCGCCGACGGCATCGCCATCGGGACT
>JAJFFG010000075.1 GCA_021776825.1 Planctomycetota bacterium | reverse complement strand
CGCCGCGCCCCGGGCGGGGGGGCGGGGGGGGGGGGGGGGGGGGGGGGCGCCCCGGGCCCCCCCCCCCCCGGGGGGCGCCCCCCCCCCCCCCCCCCCCCCCCCCCCGGAGTCGCGTGGCGCGGAACGGGGTGTCCACCGGCGCTGATCGGCCGATGTCGTGACGCGTACGGCGACCGGACGACGGCGTCCACGGCCGGCCTCGCCCCGCCGCCCGCGCCTCTGGGCTCGATCGCATCGACGTTCGGTAGCCCGCCGTAACCTTCGCCCCTCCCGCACGTCTTCCCCCTTACGGGGTGGGTGGGTCCTAGGTGGGTGGGAGAGATGGGATCCTCGTAAGAGCCGACGATTCTCGTCGCGCGCGCGACCCAGGTGGGCGGGGCAGATCAGGGGGTCCGCCCCTACGGCGCCATCGGCGAAGCGAAGCGGTTCGATCGGAGGAGACGACACCCATCCGGATCCTCACCCGGGGCGCGCTGGTTGCGCCCGAGCGCAAGCAGCGTGAAGCGGGGAATGAGGCCACGCAAGGCTGCGATCCAGGGGCACCGCGCTCGCGCGAGAGGTGACGCAGCCGCGGAGCCGACCAGAGACATGGGAGGCGCGGCGATTGCCGCATGCCCCGATCCGCGTCCACCTACGACGCCCGCCGCGATCGACGTGACCCCGGGGCGCGGCGGTTGCGCGTCAGCGCAAGCGCCGTGACGCGGGGCATGTGTGCGCGGAGGTCCTCGACCGGTGCCGGTGGGTCTCGCGGGAGAGGTGACGAGACCGAGCACACACCAGCAACAACGGAGGCGCGGCGATTGCCGCATGCCCCGATCCGCGTCCACCTACGACGCCCGCCGCGATCGACGTGACCCCGCGCGGGGGTGGACCAGGGGGGCCGCCCCAGCGGGAACCCTGAGCAGCGCGACCCGCTCCTCGGAACCGCCGCTGACTCGGCTTCGCCTCCTCCGGCTAGCCTGTGCTCCATGTCCAGCGCACCCCTCCGGCTCGGAGCCGGGGCCCTCCTGACGGCCATCGTCCTGGCCTACGGTGCGTTCTCGTGGTTCGACGCCGAGGCCCGCGCGCTCGCGGCGGCGGAGGCGGCCGCGACGAGCCAGCTCGAGGCGGTCGCGGCGGGCGTGGCCTCGAACCTCGCCGCGGGGACCGCCACCGAGGCCCTCCTTCGCGATCGCCTCCTCGACCTGGCCGGCGACCTCGAGGACGAGTTGGCCGAGCGTCCGGGGCGGGAGGAGCAGACGCTGCGTCTCTTCGCTCGCAGCCATCGTCTGCGCGGGGCGGTCCTGCTCGACGGGGCGTTCGAGGTGCGCGCGGCGGTGACGACCGTTGCCCGACCGGGGGGCGGCGAGGGTCCCTTCGACCGCGACCGATTGGATCGTCTCGAGGCCGCCGCGCTCGCGCGACGGGCTCGCGAGGCTCTGGCGGACGGCGGTCGTCTGGTCGTCGGCTTCGACGAGAGTCCGTTCAGCCAGCGCAGCGAGTACCTGGTCGGCGTTGCGGCTCCGCGCGCCGGCGGCACCGTCCTGCTGCGACAGGACACCGCCGACCTGGACCGGTTCCGCGAGACCGCCGGGATGGAGCGGCTCCTCCGCGAGTCGGCCGCCGGTTCGGGCATCGTGCTGCTGGCGATCCAGACCGTCGACGGCCGCGTGCTCGCGGCGTCCGGTGATGAGGCGCTTCTGGCCGCTTGGGGCCCGCCCGGCGGTCGCTCCGGCTGGCGCGACGGCGCCGAACGGGCCCTCGACGTCTCGCTCGCCGCGGATTGGCCCGGCGGCGACGGCACGTTCCTGCGCGTCGGCCTCGCCGCCGAGCCGGTGCTGGCGGTGGTCGCTCAGTCGCGCCGCAGCGTGATCGTCTTCTCGGTTCTGCTGCTCGTGACCGGCGGCCTGGGACTCGGCCTGCTCGGACGGATGGAGCGCCGCGCTCGCGACGAGGAGGATCGCCTCCGCCGCGAACTCGACGCGCGTGAGCGCTTCGCCGCCCTCGGCCGCCTCGCGGCCGGCGTCGCCCACGAGGTCCGGAGCCCACTCAACGCGTTGTCCATGGCCGCCCAACGCCTACGCCGCGAGGCCGCTCCGCCGGGCGGTCCGCAACGTGAGCGCTTCGACGAGCTCATGGGCGCGCTCCGCAGCGCCGTGAAGCGCGCCGACGGGACGGTCGAGGAGTTCCTCTCGCTCGGTCGCGACGCAGCGCCGGCTCAGCCCGAGGAGGTCGAACTCGGCGCGCTGGTGGCCGAGGTGGCGCTCGCGGAGTCGAGCGACGCGGAGATCGCGGCGCCGACCGAGGCGATCTCCGTCCACGCTGACCGAGAGCTCCTCGCGCGGGCGCTCGCCAATCTGCTCCGAAACGCGCGCGAGGTAGCTCCCCCGGGCACGACCGAGGTGCACTGGCACCGATCGGACGACGAGGTCGTCATCGAGGTCTCAGACGGCGGGCCGGGCATCCCGGTCGCCGAGCGCGAGCACGTCTTCGAACCGTTCCACACCGGTCGCCGTGGCGGCACGGGACTCGGACTGACCATCGCCCGCGATGCGATCACCCGCACCGGCGGGCGCATCGTGCTCGACGCGGCGCCGTCGGGCGGCGCACGGTTTGCGATCCACCTCCCGGGAGGTGCGACGTGAGCACAGCGGTGCTGCTGGTGGTCGAGGACGATCCTGCTCAGCGTGAGCAGCTCGTGGGGTTCCTGCGCAGTGCCGAGCTCGGTCAGCCCGTGCTTGTGCGCGAGGCCGGCGAGGCCGCCGCCGCGCGTGCTGCGCTCGATGCCGGTGGGGTCGACGCGGTCATCACCGACGTGCGCATGCCCGGCGACGACGGCCTCGATCTCGTCCGCTGGGGCCGCGAGCGGCACCCGCTGGTCGACTTCGTGGTCGTCACTGCGTACGGCTCCGTCGAGATCGCGGTCGAGGCCATGCGGCGCGGCGCGCACGACTTCCTGACGAAGCCGATCGATCTCGATCTGCTCGAGCAGCGCCTGGCGCGCCTCCTCGAGAAGCGACGACTCGTCACCGAGGTGCGGCGGCTTCAGGAGCGGTTGCACGAACGCGTCGGAGCGGCCGGGATCGTCGCCGAGTCGCCCGGCATGCAGGCCGTGCTCGGCGTGGTGCGGAAGGTCGCCCCGACCGATGCCACCGTGCTGGTGACCGGCGAGAGTGGGACCGGCAAGGAGCTCGTGTCCGAACTGGTGCACGCGTGGAGTCGGCGACACGACGGGCCGCTGCTGCGCATCAACTGCGGGGCGCTCCCCGAGTCCCTGCTCGAGAGCGAGCTCTTCGGCCACGTACGAGGCTCGTTCACGGGCGCAGATCGCGATCGCGAGGGTCTCTTCCAGCAGGCGGAAGGCGGCACGCTGTTCCTCGATGAGATCGGCGAGATCTCGCCGGCCGTGCAGGTACGACTCCTGCGTGTGCTGCAGGAGAAGGAGGTGCGCCCGGTCGGTGGCGCGCAGCCGACGCGCGTGGACGTGCGCATCGTCGCGGCCACGAACCGTGATCTCGAGGCCGACGTCGCCGAGGGCCGCTTCCGCCAGGATCTGCTGTTCCGGATCAACGCTCTGGCGGTCGGCATCCCGCCCCTGCGCGAGCGCCGCGAGGACATCACCGCGCTCATTCCGATCCTCATGCGGCGCTTCGCCGAGAGCGTCGGCGTGCCTCCGCCGCGTCTGGCGCGGGACGCTCACGATCTGCTGCTCTCGCACGCGTGGCCCGGCAACGTCCGCGAGCTCGCCAACGTCCTCGAACGGTCGGTCATCCTCGCGACGGGAGACGAGATCACGGCGCTCGACCTGCCGCCTTCGCTGCGTGCGGCGACGCCGAGCGCCGCGCTCGCCGAAGCCGACGGTGACGGCCGCTCGCTGCCCGAGATCGTGGCGACCATCGAGCAGCGCGCCATCCGGCGAGCGCTGGCCGAGCACGGCGGCGTCAAGGCCCGCGCTGCACGCGCCCTCGGCATCCCCGAGCGCGTGCTGCGCTACAAGCTGAAGACGTACGGTCTCGATGCGACAAAAACGTCGGGTTCCCGACGAGAACGTCGGTCCGACGAGCCTGGGTCGGCGTGAGCCAGGCTGGATCGCACTGGCGCGCACTGGCACGCGCCGTGCGATCTCTCCTTCGCCTCCGCTCCCGGCGGACGGCGCGATCGAGACGACAGCCCAACCAACAACCCGGAGTCCTGACGATGCGTAAGACGAACCTCCTCGCCCTGGTGATCACCGGTACCGCGGCTCTCGCTCTCGGAGCCGCCCCCTCGCTCCTCGCCCGCGGCAACGGCGGCGGTGGCGGCGGTCCGTTCGGCGGCGGCGGCGACCCCAGCGGCGGCGGTGCGTCGGCCGGTCCGGTCGACGGCGGAGCCCCCTCCACGGGCGGTGACGCTCGGCGCGACGACGGCGCTGACTCGGCCGGCGGCGGCGGCAGCGTCAACGGTGGCTCTGGCCAGCGTCAGCAGAACAACGCCCGCGACGCCGCGAGCGGCATGGCCGGCAACCTCTTCCGGAGCTACCTCGGTGGCCTGAACCGCACGTCCGGTGCGCCCGGCGGCGGCCCGGGTGGTGGCGCGGGCGGCGGAGGCGGCGGTGCTGCGGGCGGCGGCGCGGGCGGTGGTGCGGGCGGCGGCGGCGGCGGAGCTGCCGGAGGTGGTCCCGGTGCTGGCGGTGGACCTGGCGGTGGCGCGGGCGGCGGTGCCGCCGGTGGCGGTCGCGGGAACGGCACGGGGGCTGGCGGCGGGACCGGCGGAGGCACCGGCGGCGGTGCTGGTGGTGGCCCCGGTGGCGGCGGAGTCGGCGGTGGTGCGGGCGGCGGCGCCGGAGGCGGTGCAGGCGGCGGAGCTGGCGGCGGTGCAGGCGGCGGAGCTGGGGGTGACCCCGACCCGCGTCCCGATCCGGAACCCGAGACTGACGAGCCTGGTCGCGGCGATGACGATCCGGCCGAGCGCGACGGCGCCGGCACCAACGATGGCCGCGACGGCGACGACAAGTAGCCGAGCAGACCCATGCTTCGCGCAGTCCTTCTACCCCTTCTCGGCGCCGTCGTCCTCTGGACGGCGGCGCCCCCGGCGTGCGCCAACGACGCCGCCGAGGCTGAACCCGTGCTGCAGGCGATCCGCCAGCTCCAGGACTCCGGCGAGGTCGAGGCTGCGGCGCGCAAGGCACGGGAGCTCATCTCGAGCCACCCGGACCTACTTCGCGCCCACGTGGCGCACCAGGACGTCGAACTGGCCCTCGGGCGTGCGGACGCCCTGATCGAGGAGTACGCGCCACGGGCCCGCGCCGAGGGCGCGCATGCCGACGATATCTACCTGCATGCTCGCCTGCTGACGGGCACCGCGGCCGTGAGCGCGTATCGCTCTGCGCTGAAGCGGGACCCCGCGCACTTCTGGTCGCTCTGCGGCCTCGGTGCGGAGCTGACCGCGGTCGGCAAACTGCGCCCCGCAACCGTTGCGCTCGAACAGGCGCGTGAGGTGGACCCGACCGCGGGAGCGCCCGTCAACCTGCTCGGTCGCGTGGCCGAACTCCAAGGCAAGACGCCGCAGGCCGAAGCGTTCTACCGCGAGGCCGTGAAGCTCAGCCCCGAGCACGTGATCGCGCACGTCAACCTGGGTGTGCTGCTCGTCGGCATCGGCCGCTTCGACGACGCGATCGAGACGCTCGATGCGGCGGTCGACCTCGCACCGCGATCGACCACCGCATGGCTCGGACTCGGTATGGCGCGGTCCGCAGCGGGCCACGGCGAGGCCGCCATCGCCGCGTTCCAGAACGCCACCGCGTTCGACGCCGACTCCGTGCTGGCACTCAACCTCCTCGCCAACGCGTACATCCATCTGGATCGTCACGACGAGGCGAAGACTGCGATCCTGTCCGCGCTGCAGATCGACGGCGATCACGCGCCGAGTCACGTGTTTCTCGCGTACGTCCACCTGGCGAAGGGTGACCTGGTCCTCGCTCGCGGTTCCGCGGACAAGGCCCTCGACCTCGACGCCAACCTGGCCGAGGCTCGCTACATGCAGGGGATCTGCGAGGAGCGTGAGGGCCGGACGAAGAAGGCAGAGACCCACTACAAGCGCGCCGCCCGCATGGAGCCGCAGGACCCCATGTACGTGCGCGCGCTCGCGATCCTTTACGAGGGCGAAGGGCGTTGGAAAGAGGCCGTCCGGGAGCGCCAGAAGGTCGTCAAACTGACCGACGGTGCCCCGCGCGCGTGCTTCGACCTCGCGCTCGCTCACTGGAGCAACGGCAAGCACGACAAAGCCGCGGGGTCGTTCGAGGACGTCGTCGCCATCGACAACGACGACCGGGATGCCTGGTTGAACCTCGGCATCCTCTATCACCAGCAGCTCCGCAAGAAGCGCAAGGCGCGCTTCGCCTATCAGCGGTACCTCGACCTCGGCGGCACCGACGATCGCGTGGCCGGCTGGCTGAACGACCTCGACGGCCGCTGAGCCCACGTAGGTCCGCACCCGGCCGGACTGGCATCGCTCCTCCACCCTTCTCACGCCGCGGATCCGTGGTGGAATGGAGAGTCGGTTTGGGGATCGCCCCGCCACGGAGGTGGCCATGGGCCTTGGGATGCACAGGATCAAGACGCTCGTCGGCGCTGCCGGCGTGCTCGCGTTGGCGGCATCGGTCGGCTTCGCGGACACGGATTTACGAGAGCGCGCGAAGGTCGAACTCGGCCGACGGCTCTTCTTCGAGCCCGGACTGGGGCGCCACGGCAAGGTGGCCTGCTCCGCGTGTCACGACCCGGAGCACGGGTTCTCGGACTCGCGCCGCGTCTCGATCGACGAGAGCGGCCCGACGCCGCGCCACAGCCAGCCCATCGTCGATCTCGCCGACACCGGCATCGGCGGCTTCCACTGGGACGGTGAGTTCGCCACGCTACGTGAGCTGGTGACCTCGCGCCTCGGTGCCGCGGAAGAGGTCTCCCGTGACGGCGCGGAACGGCTTGCGCGCCACCTCGGGGCCGGACTCGACGAAGAGGTCGAGCTCGACGTGCGGCTCATCGCCCGCAAGCTCCCCGAGGTCCTGACCGCGAGCGGCCCCTACGGCCGCGCGGTGACGCCCTCGAGTCTCCCCGCCGTCACGCCGGCCGGCGTGAGCGGTCGCGCGATCACGTCGTCGACGCGGACGCCGACTCGCGGCCGCCTGCGCTCGATCACGCGTCGGCTCGAGGACGGTCGTCTCTACAACGCCGGCTTCACCGCTGCGTTCGGCACGGCGGACATCGACACCCCCCGCCTGGCGGAAGCCCTGGAGGCGTACATGCTCTCGGTCCGCTCGACCGAGAACGCGGTGGACCGCTACCTCGACGGCGACTCGAACGCCCTGAGCGCCGACGCGGAACGCGGCCTGCTGCTCTTCACGGGCAAGGCAAGCTGCTCGTCGTGCCACACGGTATCGACGCGCACGGGGTCGACTCGCACGGGGTCGACTCGCACTGGGTCGACTCGCACTGGGGCAACTCACACCGGGGGCAACGGCTCGCAGCGGGCGCTCAGTGACGGCGCATTCCACAACACCGGCGTCTCGTTCCGGCGGGGTGTCCCGGGCGGAGTCGGAGAGGACGTCGGTCGTCGCCGCATCAGCCTGCGCATGGCGGCCACGGGCAGTTTCAAGACGCCCAGCCTGCGCGACGTCGCGAAGCGTGCTCCCTTCATGCACGACGGGTCGTTCGAGTCACTCGAAGACGTCGTTCGCTACTACGACGAGGGCGGCACGCCGAACGCGCATCAGGACTCGCGCATCCGAAAGCTCGACCTGAGCGACCGCGACGTCGGCGATCTCGTCGCGTTCCTCGAGGCGCTGTCCGGCGACGAGCGCGCCGGACTCGGTGCGGTCTCCAGCACGCGGCCAGAGAGGGTGCGCGTGCAGATTCAGGGCATCGACGGTCGCGGCGTGTCGCGCCTGACGGTGCGCGTGCGCCCGAGGGGGGACCGTCTCGTCGGTGCCGACGCCATGCCGGAGTCGTTCGAGGTGCGGACCGATCGAGAGGGACTCCTGACGTTCCCGTTCCCCGCGAGCACCCACGTCGTGCTCGAGGCACACGGCATGGAGATCGGCGAGAGCCGTCTCCTGCCGGACTGGACCGAGCAGACGACCGTGCTCGCCGTTCCGCTCGACACGATCGCCGTCGTCGTAAGGAAGGGACCGGGCATCCGGCGCCTGCCGTCCGAGATCTCGATGCGGGCGGACTGCCGGACGAATGACAAGGGCATCCTGCGCCGCGAGCGGACGCTCGGGAAGTGGTCGGCGCTCTATGCGGCGAAGCGCGAGGACGTGCCGAAGTGTTCGACGCCGCGCTCGTTCACGCTGGGGATGTCGCAGGGCAAGCGACAGACGCTCGGCATTTTCCACCTGGACGCGACTGGCGGGCAGATGGAGACCATCGACCTGCGCGCCGACGACGTGGATCGCGCCGCAGTGCGAGCTCGGGACGCCGCCGTCGGCGACATCGTCGCGCGCCTGCCGGAGCTGGCGGCGATGCCGCCGCGCCGCCCGCCGACGAGATGATGGATCGGGTGCGCGGTTGACGCCGCCCGCCAGGTCCCGGAGAGTCGAGGATTGCAGCTTGAGAGTTGAGGGCTGGGGATCGTTTCGGGAGGTGGACGGATGAGAGCCAGAACACTCGCGATCGCAGGACTCGTGTGCATCACGGGCGCGACGTCGATCGGCATCGCGCCGGTCGAGGCCGAGATCCGCAACCGCCAGAAAGAGAACGTGATCGAGCTGGGTCGCCGGCTCTTCATGGACCCGACCGTCAGCCGTGGCGGGAAGTTCTCGTGCGCCGCCTGCCACGATCCCGAGCACGGCTTCTCAGATCCGCGCGTCCACTCGGAGGACGAGAACGGTCTCACGGCGCGTCACAGCCAGCCGCTGCTCGACCTGACGGGCGAAGGCTTCCACTGGGACGGTGAGTTCAAGGAGGTGCGGCAGATCCTCGTCGCGCGTCTCGGCACTGCGCAGCAGGCGCTCGACCAGTCCCGCGACCTCGTCAACGCACACTTCGCGAACTCCGTTGACGTGTTCGGAGCGGCCAACGTCAACGCCGAGGCACATCGCCGCCGCATCCAGACGCTGGCGCCGCCGTACTACGGCCCCGTCACGCCGCGCGGCCCGGTCATCACGCCGACCGAGATCACCGCGCGTCTGGATCAGGACGATCGCTACTCGGCGGGGTTCTACCTCGCGTTCGGGAACAAGACCGTCACCACCGATCGCATGATCGACGCGATGGGCGCGTACATGGCCTCGCTCACGGCAACCGAGGGCGACTACGACCGCTATCGCGCGGGCCGCACCGGTGCGCTGAACGAGAACGAGCTCCGCGGACTCACGCTCTTCGAGGGCAAGGCCGGCTGCAACTCCTGCCACCTGACGAAGGGCAAGAACGGTCGCATCCTCACGGACGGCAAGTTCCACAACACCGGCGTTGCGTTCCGCATCCACTCCCATCAGTTCAACCCGGGCCCCAAGGCCGTGGGCCGCCCCGCGTCGAACGTTGGCCGCGCCGCCGCGTCGTTCGTCCCGAAAGAGACCGGCGCGTTCAAGACGCCGTCGCTGCGCGACGTCGCGCTGCGCCCGCCGTACATGCATGACGGCTCCTTCGCCACGCTGCGCGAGGTCGTCGACTACTACGCCACGGGCGGCACCGAGAACCCCGGCCTGGACCCGCACGTCAGCGCAGTCGATCTCGACGAGCAGGAGCGTGACGATCTCGTCGCGTTCCTCGAGTCGCTGACCGGCGACACACGTCCGGGACTGGGGCAACTGCCGAACTACCGCCGCGAGACCACTCGCGTTCGCATCATGTCGCTCGCCGGCCAGCCGGTGGAGGGTCTGACCGTGCGCGTCGTCCCGACGGGTGACCGCCTCGACGGAACCGACGCGATGCCCAAGGGCGTCGAGGTCGTCTCGGAGAAGTGGGGTTGGATCGAGTTCCCGTTCCCGGCCTCGACCCACGTCCGCCTCGAAGCGGACGACTACGAGATCGGTCTGGATCGCATGATCCCGGACTCACTGCGCAAGACCACCGTGCTCGCGACGCCGAACGACATGGTCTCGGTGCGCGTCATTCGCAGTGACAACACCACGAAGCTGCCGCCGAGTCTGGAGCTGCGACCTCGTTCGACGAACGGTCGCGTCACGTACGACGCAGCGGTCTATCTGACGCGCGTGCAGACGCGTGGGCGTGGCGAGGCCGTGTACGCGGCCCACCGTGTCGATGTCGTCGCGGCGGTCCCGTCGATCATGCGCGAGGAGGACCTCGTCGCGATGACGCTGACGCTGCCCGGGAACATCTCGGGCACGTTCGAGATCGACCTTCGCGGTGGTCAGTCCGATCCGATCGACCTGCGCCCCGCTCGCCGCAACCGCGGCACCGGTGGAGCGCCCACGGCGAAGGACCGGCGGAAGCGTCGCGACACGGGTGGCGGTCTCAAGGGCAAGGTCCCGCGCGACACGGGCCCGGGTCGCAAGGACCCGAGCGACGAGACGACGTCGCCCGGCGGTGGTGGAGCAGCCGGTGACCGCTGATCTGCAGATCCGCTGAGCCGTACATCTTCCAAGTCGGATATCTGCCGGTCCGGGGCTCCCGGTCCCGATTCCCCCTCACACGTGCGAGCGCGCGCGGCCGATGTGAAGAGCAGGAACCGGTATGTCCACGTTCACCCCTCCCGACCGCCACGACGCCGACGGCTTCGCGCTGCGCTGCTATCACGCCGGCGACGGCCCGCGTCTTGCCGAGGCATGCAACGCGTCGTACGAGCACCTGCGCACGTTCATGGCCTGGGCCGAGCCGCACGTCGAGGTCGAGGAGTGCGAGCGACGGGCGCTCTGGTTCGAGCAGCGCTGGCGCGACCGTGAGGACTTCGTCGTCGGCATCTTCACGAACGACGGCACGCAGCAGCTTGGCGGCAGCGGGTTCCACCTGCGCGAGGGCGCCATCGAAACGCGCAACGCCGAGATCGGCATGTGGGTCCGCGCTGATCGCGCGCACGGCGGGCTCGGGACGCACATCCTGGTCGAGATGCTCGAGTGGGGCTTCGAGTCCTGGGGCTGGGAACGGCTGACCTGGCGCTGCAACGAGCGCAACGTGGCGAGTCACCGCGTGGCGGAGAAGGCGGGCATGGTGCGCGAAGGCGTGCTGCGCGGGCACCGTCTCGAGCGGGACGGTTCGCGCGGCGACACGATCTGCTTCGCGGCGCTGCGTGGCGAGTGGACGAGGCCCAGCCATGCGTAGGCTGCGTCGCGTCGTCGCACTCGCTGCTCTGGTTGTGGGCGTCCTGCTGTCGCCGGCCGTGGGCAATGAGGGCTTCGAGTCGCTGCGGCTTCGCGAGGTGGAAGCGCGTGGCAAGGCCGCCGCGGCCTGCGCCGAACACGCCGCCGATCTCGGCCAGCGTCACCTCTACGTGCAGGCAGCTGACGAGTGGCGGCGCGCGCGTGCTCTGCGCCCCGACGTCGCCGCGTACGCCGACGGCTTTGACGCCGCGATCCATCGTGCGCAACTCGACGAGACCGTCGGCCGCGACGACCTGACGACGCACCACGCTGCGTGCGTCACGGCGCTCGCCGGCGCCGCCGAGGCGTACGAGGCCGCCGACATGCTCGAGGCCTCCGATCGCCTGATCGGGATCGCCCAGACGCTCTTCCCGGGTGACGACACGCGCCGCCGTCTGGGACTCGTCTACTACGCGCCCTACGCCAAGTGGGCCCGGCCCCGTCAGGCGCGTCTGCTCGATGACGGCTGGGAGATTGTCGGCGGCTCGTGGATCGATCCGGATCACGTCGCCGAACTGAATGCACAGCACGCGACGTGGGACGACCCGTGGGTCGTCGGCGACAATGTGCACGAGATCCGCACGACCCAGCCCCTGCGCACCGCGCTCCGCGTGCTCGCCCACGTGCGCGAGTACCGCCGCATGTTCCTGCAGCACTTCGGCGGTGAGTGGGAGCTCGTCGCGCCGGGCGGCAAGTTGCCCGTGATCGTCACCGGCACGCAGGCCGAACTGCGCGAGCGCATGAAGGCGCTGACGAAGGCGGGCGATGGGAGCGCGTACGCCGCGGCGTTCTACCTGCAGAGCACTCGTCCGCTCGCGCCGGTGTTCGTCACGTTCGAGCCGGCGGGGGCCGAGGGCAAGGCAACCAAGATCGGCTTCGACGCGTTGCTCTGGCCGCTGAAGCACGAGATCGGCCATCAGATCGCGTTCGAGTACTCGAAGCACGCCGCCGACCGCACGCGTCTGGTGCACGACCAGTTCTGGTGCGTCGAGGGCGTCGCCAATTTCATGCCGTACTACGTGCTCGGCGAGGGCGGCTGGCGGCTCACGCATCCGGACAAGATCCCGTTCACGGAACACTCGTATCTGAAGGGAGCGTTCTCCTGGTGCCACGAGAACGCGGGCGCGCTCGTCCCGATCGAACGCTTCGTGACGGTGCGTCCTGACGAGTTCCGCACGGTTGCCCAGTACCACCAGGCGACCACGCTGGCCTACTTCCTCCTCGAAGGCGCCGACCGTCGCTACCGGCAGCGCTTCATCGGTATGCTCCAGACCGTCCACCGCGCGAAGGAGAGTGCCACGACGTGGCGCGAGGCCTTCCGCGGCGTGGACGCGAAGACGCTGCAGGCCGAGTTCGACGCGTTCGTCCGCGGCCTCGACATCGAGGAGTAGGCCGTGGACATCCAGCAGGTGAATTTCATGCTGATGGCGCAGGACATGGACCGCGCGGTCGCGTTCTGGTGCGACACGGTGGGTCTGGGCAAGCGCTTCGCGTCGCCGTGGTGGTCGGAGCTGACCCACGGGGACACGACGGTGGCGTTGCACGGCGGCGGCGACGGCACGTTTCGGAAGACCGGGCTCGGGGTGCAGGTGACTGACGTCGCGAGCGCGTGCGCCGAGGTCGTCGCCGGCGGTGGGGCTGTGCGGAAGCCGCCCGAGTCGCGCCCGAACGAGGGCCTCACGCTGGCCGAGGTGACGGACACCGAGGGCAACGGGTTCGGGTTGTCGCAGCTCGATCGGTGACGTGAGGCGGGCGTCCTCGCTCGTGGCACCGCACACGATCTCGACCGATGGCCGACGGCATCGCGCGGCTCGTTCGCGGCGCGCCATCCACCGTCCTCGAACGCGTGAAACCCTGCGGGCGGGGTGGATCAGGAGATCCACCCGTACGACGGGGATGGGGCTCCGACCCGACGTGGACCACGTCCCCGCGGGCGTCTTCCGAACTCCAACCCGCGTTCGGTGTGTCGATGATGCCGTAGGGGCGGATCTCCTGATCCGCCCGCGCCGACACGCGTGGCTCGGGCGAGGCCGATGGATGGCGCTCCGCGCACGACCCAGGTGGACACCACGGCGACGGTCGAGATCCGCCGCCTCCCAGCCGAAAGCGGTCGGCCCCTACTCCGCGCCCCCCGGCCGGTTTCGCCCCAACCGCTCGTGCGCCGCCACGAACTCGTGCGTGCAGAACGCCGCCATCAACGACAGATCGCCCGCCAGCACCGTCGCGCCCAAGATCTCCGCGAACCGGTTCGCCGTCCCGCTCCCGACGCACCCGATGACCGCCAGGCACTCGGCCGCCGTCCCCTGCGCCGTCCCGCCGCCCACGGTTCCGACGAGCAGCGACGGCAGCGTTGCCGCCGCATACAGATCGCCGTCCGGTGTCACATCGAGATCCAGGAACCCAGTGGCGCACTCCGTCACGTACGCGACGTCCTGCCCGCACGCGAGCATCACCGCCGCGAGTCCGTTCGCCGCCTGCACCAGCCAGTTCTGCGTACCCATCTGCGCGTAGCCCGTCGCGTAGCTGCGCCCGATGCTCGCCATCTGCTCGGGCGTCACGCGCAGTCGCTCAGCGAGGAGCGCGCGCGGGATCGTCGCGTCGGCCACCACGCTGCGCCCGCGCCCCTCCACCAGTGCCCGCGCGTTCGCCCGCTTCTCGACGTCTTGGCCGTGCACGTAGCGCTCGAGCGCCCCAGTCCGAGACGCCACGCTCGCCGAGCAGAGCTCCGCGGCGTGCGCCGCCATGTTGATCCCGATCGCGTCCGCCGTGTGGAACACGAGACGCAGGATCACCCGCCGCCCGATGACTTGTGGCTCGACGCCGACGAGTCGCCCGTGGTTCGTGATCCCGGCGGTGATCGTCGTGAGTTCGTCCTGCATCTCGCGCGCCGCCCGTGCCGCGGCGAGCGCCGCGCCGGCGTCGTCGTAGACGAGCACGGGATGCTGACTGAGCCCCTCGGCGACGACGCGCGCGCTGACACCCGCCTCGGACAGCACTCGCATGCCCCGCGAGTAGGACGCCACCATCGCCCCCTCGGTCGTCGCCATCGGGACGAGCACGTCGTGCACTCCGTCCGACGTCTGCAGGCGCAGGGGCCCGGCAAGACCGACGGGCACCTGGACGAACCCCGTCAGGTTCTCGATGTTGCCGCGTGCGGAATCGAGCGCAACAGCGCTCCCGGCCAGGTGCGGTAGGGGACGCCCAGCAACCTGCTCGGCCAGCGCGAGTCGAGCCGCCACGGCCTCTGCCGAGAAGTCGTCGTCGCGGTCGCGCGGAATGCGGGGAAGAGGCTCCGTCATGTCCAGAGGCTACGCACGGCGAACCCGCTATCCTCCGGGGTTCCCGATGCGCACCCTCCCCGCCCTCCTGTTGGCCCTCCTCACCCCGTTGGTCGCCCCGCTCGTGGCGCACGCGGGGGAGCAGGTCGTGAGCGAGGACTGGTACGCCGTCTACGTCAACGACACCAAGGCCGGCCACGCCCACATGCGGGTGCTCGAGCGCGTCGACGAGACGGCTGCGACGCCGACGCGTGCGTGGATCTCGACGACCGAGCTGCAGATCCAACTCTCGCGCGCCGGCTCGGCGCTCCTGCTCGAGACGGGATCGCGTGTCGAGGAGGACGCGAGTGGCGCCGTCCGGAGCTTCCGCAGCAGCCAGAAGATGAGCGCGAGCGCGGTGGTGAGCGTGGGCCGCGTCGAGGACGGAGAGATCCACCTCGAGTCGCAGGGTCTGCCCATGGTGATGGCGTACCCCGAGGGTGCGCTCGGTCCCTACACCGTGGATCTTCGACTACGCGAGGGCGGCTTCGAGGACGGCACGGTCACGCGCGCGCTGGCGTTCAGCGAGAGCCGCCCGGCGACCGCCTCCACGATGGTGTTCAAGATCGGTCCGCTGGAGTCGCGGCAGGTGATCACGCGGCGCCTGCGGCTCCACCGTTGCGACGTCTCGAACAGCGGCTCGAGCGCGCGCCGCACCACGATGTGGCTCGACGCGAGCGGACGCATGCACGAGACGGAGTCCGAGGTCCCGGGCGTCGGCACTCTGCGCATGGTGCGGACCTCGGAGAAGCTCGCGCTGTCGGTGACGAGCCCCGCCGAGATCTTCTCATCCTCCTTCGTCGAGCCCAATCGGGGCATCCCCTCGCCGCGCCGGACGAAGCGCGTCGTGCTACGGCTCAGCCGCAGCGACGGTTCGGCGTTCGACGCTGCGGTCATCGAGGGCGTCGGGCAGTCCGTTGCCATTCAGAAGGACGGCTCGCTGCACGTCACGATCGCCATCCCGACGTCTCCCGAGCGCGACCAGCAGATCGAGCCGCCCGTCGGGGATGCATCCCTGCTGCGCTACCTCGCGCCGGCGCCGTACCTCGAGATTGACGACGCGGCCGTGGTCGCCCTCGCGCGCAAGGCGGTGACGGCCCAGACGGACGGCGCCGTCGCGGCCGCTGCGGGGATCGAAGCGTTGGTCCGCACTCACGTGAACGACAAGTCGCTCGATGTCGGCTTCGCCACCGCGGCCGAGGTCGCCCGCACCCGTGAAGGGGACTGTTCGGAGCACGCCGTGCTCTGCGCGGCCGTTGCGCGCGCCGCGGGGCTGCCGTCGCGAGTCGTGATGGGGCTCGTGTACGTCCCGGGCATGAGTGCTCCGGGCGTCGGTCCGCGCGGCGCGTTCTCCTATCACATGTGGAGCGAAGTACTGGTCGCGGCTGATGTGTGGAAGCCGATCGATGCCGCCATCGGTGGCTACGACGCCACCCATCTCGCTCTCTCGCGCAGTGATCTCGCGACGAGCAGCCCGGTCGCCGATCTCATCCTCCCGGTGCTCGAGGTGATCCGCGATCTCGAGATCGAGGTCCTGGAGGTCGAATGACGCCCAGCGACGACCACCGCGACCAACACGGCGACGGCGGCGACGGCGGCGACGGCGAGGTTCCGATCCGAGGCGAGCAGGGCTGGCTGTTCGGGCGTCCCCCCTCCGAGCGAGAATACGGCTCCATGAAGCGTGAGCGGCGCCTCGGCAAGGGCCTCGCCGCCCTGGTTCGTCTCCAGGGTGGTGGTGAGGGCTCGGCTGCGGAAACCGGACAGGACCAAGAGTCCGCCCTCCCCGGCGGCTCGGGTGGTTCGGTGCTCATGCTCCTCTCGACGCCAGAGGACGTGGCTGCGCAGGACGCGGCCCTGGTGCGCGCCCGGCCGCAGGCGGTCGCGGCCCGGTCCGAGTCCCAGACGGCTCCTGCACCGGAGGTCGACGTCGTCGCCGAGACTGCGGCGACCGTCACTGCCGAGTCCGAGCCGGTTTCTGAGCCAGAGACCGTCGCGACGCCGGCTGTCGAGCCACGACCGGTCGCTGCCGTCTCGGTTCCCATCTCTGCGCCGGAGCCTGTGTCGGCGGCCCCGAGCCACGTTCCCGCGTTCTTCGATCCGCCGCTGAGCTCGTTCGTACCCGGGCCGTCCGTCGATGAGATCGAGCCGGAACCCGAGGCGGGGCCCCCCGTGGTCGCTGAGCCCGAGCGCTCAGTCGAACCGGCTCCCACTGAACCTGCCCTGCCCGCATCTTCGCTGTCCGAACCTCCGCTGCCCGAGCCTCCGCTGCCCGAACCTGCGCTGCCCGAGCCTGCGCTGTCCGAGCCTGCGCTGCCCGAAGCCGAGCCCGTGCGACCCGAGCCTGTACCGGCCGAACCGGCGCCGGTCGTGTACGACGATCCGATCCTGCGCGACGCCCCGATCCTGATCGACGACGAGATCTTCGGCAGCTACCTGCCGGACGTCGACCTCGGCTGATCCGCGCGCCGCCTGCGCCCGGCTGGATCTCCTGCGCTCCGCCCGGCCTCTGTGTCGCTCGTAGAGGTCACCTGCGGCCGCTCCACGCAGCCCCGATCGCGGCACGCGCCTTGCGCCCAGGCTCCTGAGGGGCTGTCCCACGAGGGGCCGTGCCCGGGAAAGGAGCCTGAGATGTTCGACCGCATGAAGCTCGTCGCCGCCGTCGCGCTCGCCGCAGCCCTAGTGGGGGGCGGCGCCGTCACTCCGGTCCAGGCCGCTGGGGGTTCCGTCCCGGCCGGCAGCAGCGCCGATCTGGTCGGCGTCTCCCGCGATCTGCGCTCCGGCACCACGCGACGCCAGGAGGCCCCGTCGGGTCGGCGCAGCTCCGGCCGGGTGGCCCGCACGCCCGACGGCGTGGACGTCGCTCCCGAGCACCGTCTCCGCGTGGGGAAGGTCTTCGGGTTCGACGACCGTGAGCCGGTCTACGACACCGACGCCTACCCGTGGTCCACGGTCTCGAAGGTCTTCGCGCGCTTCCCGGACGGCCTCTGGGTCGAGGGTTCGGCAGTGATGGTCGGTCCGTACCAGGCCCTCACGGCGGCGCATCTTGTCTTCGATGATCAGCACGGCGGCTGGGCCGACCGCGTTGACGTCGCACCCGGGTACGACCTGGGCACGTCGCCGTTCGGCACGTACGAGGCGGTCGAGATCCGCGGCTTCGCGGGGTGGACCGACTCGCGCGACTTCGACTACGACGTCGCCCTTCTCGAGCTTGACGCCGATGCCGGTGATCTGACGGGCTGGATGGGCCTCGCGGCGCGTTCGACGTCCGATCTCGGCAGCCGCTTCATGAACACGGCGGGCTATCCCTCCGACCTCGATGACGGCGACGGCATGTGGTACGCGGGTGACTACGCGTTCGACGTGGACGTCGGCCGCATCTACCTCGACGGCGCGCTCGACGCGGCCGGCGGGCAGTCCGGGAGCGGCGTCTGGGTCATCGACGACGAACAGCGCGGCGTGGTTGGCGTTCTCTCCCACGAGACGAGCCGCTACAACGCCGCCGCGCGCATCACGGACGAGATCTTCGACTCGCTCGACGCCTGGCTCGACGGCGTGGTTGCGACGACGGACCTCGCGGTCTCGAACGTCACGACGGACCTGCCGCTCGAGGTGTCCACGGGGACGCGCGGACGCGTGAGCTTCGAGGTCGACAACTTCGGCGGCCTCGACGTGACGACGCTGGTCGAGGTCATCGCCCAGCGCGTGACGGGTGAACGCATCCTGCTGGCATCGTCTCTCGTCGACGTCTTCGCCGGCGAGTTCGTGGCGGTCGACCTGGCCGTCACGGTGCCCGCCTCTCTCGCAGCGGGGCGGTACGACCTCGTGGTGCGAGTCAACGGTGACCGCGTGGTATCCGACACAGACGTGACGAACGACGAAGCGATCGGGCCGCGCATCACGCTGCCCGCGGAGTACTCGGACATCGCGCTCGGGGTCAACGTGCGCGGCCGATTGCTGGCCGGAGACCGTGCGTACCACGCGTTCCGGGTCCGTACCGGCGAGCCGGTGCTCAAGCTGAAGCTCACGGGGCTGCGTGGCGGGTTCGCTCTGGTCATCCGCCCGGATGGCTCGACGTTCCAGCTCTCCCCCGGCAGCCGCAACCGCGCTCGGATCGTCCGACCTCAGGCCGGCGAGTGGCGCATCGCGATCGTGAACGGCCCGACCTCGGTCCGTTCTCGGAGCTATCGCTTCAAGGCGAGCCTCCGTCGGCGCTGAGTCGAGTCGGCCACCGTCGGGTGGCGCGCTCGCCTGCGCCGCCCTCTCTCGGTCTCCCGTCGCCGGCTGGCAGGGCGGCACAGGAGTGCGGCCTCCGGTTGGTCGCCCGCTCGCCGGCTGGCGGGGCGGCAGAGGAGGGCGGCCTCCGGTTGGTCGCCCGCTCGCCGGCTGGCGGGGCGGCAGAGGAGTGCGGCCCGTACGGGGGGATCTCCTGATCCCCCCCGCCCTCGCGGTGTGGATCGCCGAACCACCGCCGCTCGCGATGAGGACCGCCCAGCTCTGACGCTGGGGTCTCCTGATCTCCCCGCCGCGGGCACCCTGTCCGCGCACCCGGTACGCTGGGGGCGTGTCGGACCCACCGCGCTTCACCCACAACGCCTTCCCCACCTCACGCCTCGATGCATGCCTCGCCTTCTACGCTGAGGTGCTCGGCATGCGCCTCGTCAAGATGCGGGGTGAGTCGGGCGAGCGGGTCGCGTGGGTGGCGCCGGGGGCGCAGGACGCGCCGATCTTCGTCTTCGTCGAGCAATCGGCACTGGGCGACGGCGTCGGCGCGGCCCGCCGTGCCGATCCGTTCCTGCGCCACCTGGGCTACGAGGTCGGCTCGCGTGCGGACCTCGAGGCCCTGCACGCCCGAGCTGAGGCCGACGGTCAGTCGCCGACGGCCATCGAGACCATCGACGAGATCGTCGGCACGATCTTCATGGTCCGCGATCCGGACGGTCGCGTCGTCGAGTTGACGCTGGGGCAGAACGTCGGTCCCGACGCGTGGGACCGCCCTTCGGCCTGAACGCCCACGTCGCGCTCTCGCCAGCCGCCGCCTGAACGATCGGTGAACCCCCCGTGAACCGGCCCCGTGAATCGGCCCAGTGAACCGGCCCAGTGAACCGGCTCCGCGAGACCGGCCCGTGAAGCGGCTGCGCGAACCACGCGGGCTGCCGGCGGATCTCGCCGACCCCTGCTCCGGATCGGCGTGCGGCTGCGCGCGTCGCCGGCGCCGCAGTACGATGGCGCCGATGTCCGAACCGCGCCCTCCGTTCCGCGCCGCCACCGGAGACGTCCTACGACGCGCGCTGCGCGGACGTTGTCCGGCATGTGGCATCGGGGCCGTCTTCGTGCATCGCTTCCGTAGCGACCCCGTCGACGCACCGTCACGGGCGGCTCGGCGGGCGCGATGAAGGGTGTTGTGAACACTGGGGTTACGAACAACTCTTGCACGACTGCGGGCACCTGTGTCCATTGACGATGAATAGCGTGTGGGGGCGATGCGCCCGCACACACATCGGACGGGCGTGAGTCGTCAGGGACGGCACCCGGCCAACGACACGCGAGATGGATCGCCGGCCCGCGCAGCGGGATCGGCGGCAATAGGGAGGAACTCCAGAATGCGTTCGACCAAGCTTCTGCTGGCGCTCGGCGCCTGTGCGGCGCTCTCCGCCTGCACGACGGCCAACGTGAACCTCGAAGACCGGACCGCTTTCCCGGACCCGAGCTTCGACTATCACGTCGGCTTTGATGGCATGACTGACTACGACGGCAACCTGCTCGACGCCCGCATCCTGGGCGACGGCTCCGGCAACGGCTCGATCGCCTCCGTGGACCTCGGCCCCCTGGCCGGCGTCTCGGTCGGCCTTGCGGGCTTCAACGTCCGGGTCCTGCCGCTCGAGCTCGGCCTCGGTATCGGCTGGTACCGCTCCGCCCCCGCGGCGGACGATGGTGGCGACGCCGCCGAGTAGTCCGTCCCTGCGCGACTGAGCGCGACGCCCCGTCGGTCTCCGGCGGGGCGTCGACAAATCAACGGTCGTCGTACGCCTGGCGTGCGGCGACCGTTGTGATTCGAGCCTCGCTGGCGCGGACGAAGGCCCCATCGCGCCGCGTCTTGGCCAGACTCAGTCGTCGAAGCGCAGGACGATCTCCGCCTCGGCGCCCGACACCACGTCGACGTCTCCGCGCCGCATGACGTTCTCGCCGTCCGCGTCGTGCCCGGCGATCGTCACCGTGACCCGCCCCGGCGGAATCCCCTGCGCGGACCAGCCGTACTCCGTCTCGCTGATCCACCGCGGCCTGGCGCCGGTCTCCGTGGCGTGTGTCAGTCGCGCGGAGCACTCCGAGAGGTCCTCCGCGCCATGCGTCCGGATCGCCACGTCGCCCGTCGGCAGCAGCCGGATCGTCTGCCGCTTCCCAAGCGCGTCGGTCTCGCCGATGCCCCACTGGTAGCGCCGCGCGAGGGTCGGATCGTCGATCGCGAACGACACGAGTGCCCAGCCGCGGATCGGCGTCTGCACGCGGAACGTGCCGTCGTGCTGCGTCACGCCTTCCGCGATGACGTAATCCTCGGTGTCCGTTATCTCGATCGGAACGCCGCCGCGCGGCTTGCCCTCCGCGTCCAGGACGATCCCCTCGAAGGCCGGCAGCGCGCCGACCACGATGTCGCCGATGTCCGCTGTTCCGGTCGACGGAACGACGATCCGCTGCTCGGCCAGGATGTCGTTGTCGGTCGTCGTCACGGTCAGCATCGCGCTCCCGCCTGGGAGCTGATCCGCCGAGAACGTCCCGTCGGCGCCGATCTCCGTCGTCCAGCCGATGCTCTCCGCCTTCTGCCCGTTCGGCAGGTCCACGAGGATTGTGATGACGGCGTGCGAAACGGGCCGGCCGGACTTCGTGACGAGGCGCCCTGTGACGATCGACTCCGGCGGCAGCAGGCATTCGTAGCGCTGCGGCCCGGCCGCGAATGCCGGCAGCTCGAACACGAGCGTCGCGCAGCCGTCGGCGAAGGCCGTCACGACCGACGGTGTCTCGGCCGGGATCGTCACCTGTGCTGTCGCCACCGCCGCGTCCTCGATCCGCTCCGGTCCCCAACGCCGCTTGGCGGCCTGGACGTACCACCCCACGTCTGGCCCGAGCGGCACCGGCGTGCCGTCCGTGCGGCGGGTGACGAGCGTCAGCGTCGTGACCGGTCCCCCGATGCGTCGCTTCACCATGACCGTGAACGGCTCGCGTGCATCCTCCGGCAGCGTGACCGTCTCGACCGACGTCGTTCGCTCCGCCTCCGACTCGTGACTCGTCACGTGGATCGTCACGGGCGTCCGCGGCGGCACGGCGAACGACGTCCAGCCACCGTCGCCGAGGCCCTCTCCGGTGCGGATGACGTCGAGCCCGATGATGTCCGCGTCGAACACCGCCTCGTAGCCCCATGCGCCGAGCGACGCGCCGTCCGGGTACACCGCCCTCACACGCAGGATCGAGCTCGGCAGCCGTTCCAATCTCAGGAGCACATCGTCACGCACGGCTCCTGTCTCGACACGCACCCCGATCGTGCCGCCCCACGCCATCGGTCCCGGCGGGTCGTCGCGCGTGATCTCGTCGTTGACGGTCTTCGCCGCGAGCTCGAACTCGCCGCTCGGCAGCCCTTCGAACCGGAACGTGCCGTCGCTCGCTGTCTCCTCATAGTGGCGCTCGTCGCCGCGGCGCGCGACGACCACGACCTCGCGGTTCTTGGCAGCGTCCGGGAGCACAACGCGACCAGCGATGGTGGCTGCCGGCTCCATGACGATCTCGACGTGCTCGTCGCCTGCGTGGCCCTGCACCTTCTGCGTGACGTAGCCGGACCTCCAGGCCTCGATGAGGAAGCCACCGCCCGTCCCCGAGAGGTGGTCCCAGCGGAACTCGCCATCGACTCCGGTCTCGCGGAGCGTCGCGCCGTCGCTCCACAGGTGCAGCGTCACGCCGCCGAGCGGCTGGCCCAGATGGTCGACAACCCGCCCCGCGAGCGGGAACGCGGGCGTGAGGGTGATCGGTTCTCCGAGCCGCTCCCCGAGATCCGAGACGACCTGCGTCGCGAAGCCCTCGGCGCGCACTAGCAGCGAGTCCTCCTCGGCGGTGTCCAGATCGACCCAGCCTTCGGCATCGGCGATCCCCCGGCCGCTCGGGAGATCTGTGAACGAGCCTTCGTAGCGCAGCACCTCGGCGCCCTCGATCGGGCGATCCGACTCGTCGAGGACACGCACGCGGTACGCACGCGCCGCATAGAGACCGACGGACACACTCGCATCGTGGACGCGTCGGGTCGCGGATAGGTAGCCGGGTGCCGAGACCCGAACCGAGTGCTGGAACGGCTCGGGGCCCACTAGCGAGAACGCGCCCTCCGCATCCGTCGTCGACTCCGCCACGGCCCGCAGGTCGTCCCATGGCACCGGCAGTCCGGGCACGCTCATGCACGTGACGCCCTCGAAGCGCCCCTCGGCCGGCGATCGAACGCGCGGCGGCGTTGCGAGGAGCTCGACGCGCGCGCCCACGATCGGCTCGCCGGTCGCGTCCGCCTCGACGCTGCCGGTGATCTCGACGGTGCTGATGAGCTCCGCGACGCCGTCGGCCTGCTCGAGATCCGCATGACGCCGCGTCGTCGTTTCGGTCTCCGTTCCTGCGTCCACGCTCGGGACCGGTGTTTCCGTCCGGCGCTCCGTCATCGGCGCGTCCGGCTCGACGTTCACGAGAACGAACACGCCCGTGGCGAGCAGCACCGCGAGTAGCACCAGCGCGAGCAGGACGGCGAGGAGTCGACGCATCGACCCGCATTCTGCACTCCCGTGGTCCGCGGAGACTCCTGCGCGTGAGAATCGGGCGGGCGCCGTGCGGCGGGGAGGATCAGGAGATCCTCCCGTACGGGCGGATCTCCTGATCCGCCCCGCGTCGGCCGATCGTCAGCGCAAGGTGAAGCGCAGGCGCCGGCGGATGGTTGTCGCCACGGCCGTGTCGTCGACGCGCGCCGGCTCGAACGTCCACGCGCGCGCCGCACGGAGCGCTGCCGCGTCCAGCAGCTCGTGTCCGCTGCCGTCGCGGACGGTCGCCGCTGTGACGAGCCCGTCGGTGTTCACGGAGAGCTCGACCTCGACGACGCCCTCGAGCCCGCGTCGCCGCGCCAGGGGTGGGTACTCGGGAATCGCGTTGTCGCTCGACTCGACGGCGTCAGTCCAGACGGGCGGCGAGACCGCGGCCGTCGGGCGCGCTGAGACCCGCGGCCTCGCCGGACCTGCGTTCGACGTCCCTGCGCTGGACATGACTGCGCTCGAAGACACCGCCCGCCGCGCCGCCCGGAAGCGGACGTTCGCCCCCGGGCCGGGAACCGAGATCGTGCCCGATGGTGGCGTGGGCGCTTCCCACGCCGAGAGGGAGGTCTCCGACACCGCCGCCACGACGGTGCGCGGAATGTCGTCGATCACCTCGCGCGTCGGCAGGTCGGTCGTCGGCTCGTCGACCGCTCGCGGCTCGTCGAGCTCGATAGCCACTGCCGGCGCTGAGACCGCGAGCGTCGCGCGCGGAGTCTCGACGTCGACGCCCGTCACACAGAGCGCCGCAACGCCGATCACCGCCACGTGCAATGACGCACTGACCCCGAGCGGGCTGATGACCCGTCGCGTCATCGCCCAGCCGCGGGAACGCCGCCGAGGCCGTACCCAGGCGGGCGCGAGAACAGCACGATGCGCGCGCCGTAGCCACTCGCGACCAACTCGTCGGTGGCGTTCCGCCCGTCGACCTCGGCGATCGTCAGCCAGTGGCCCTTGTGGCGATCCGTGAAGATCGTCTCGGCACTCCAGATGCCATCACGCTCCGTCAGGATCTCGACGCGTCCCGAGTAGCCGAAGATCGCGACCGTCTCGGTCGCCGGATCGTCGTCGAAGACGCCGGACACGATCCCGCGCGGACCCTGCGGCCCCAGGTAGATCGTCTCGGTCTCCCAGCGGTCGCGCGCGATCCGCGTGTGGCGCAGGATGCGGCCGTCGTCGTGCGTCGTGTAGAGCCCGACCGGATCGCCCGGCGCCCCGCGCCGGAGCGCGAGCCGGCCCTTGCCCATCGGCGCCTCGTAGACGCTCGTCCACTCCGGCCCACCCGGCAGCATCCGCACGATGCGGAGCCAACCGGCCCGACTGACGCAGGCGATCTCGGGCGCACCGCTGTGGCCCGGCAGCACCACTGCGTCTCTCACGCGCCCGGGCAGCGGACCGACGTGCGTCGTCTCGAACGTGCCGTCGGGGCCGGTGGGGGTCACGCGGTACAGCTCGCCGGGGCGAGTGAGCACGAGGACCTCTGGGCCATGCGAGCTCCCGTCGACCTCGCCCGCGACGATCGTGTGGATCTCCTTGCCCGGCAGCTGCGCGATGAGGCGGTTGTCGAGCAGCCCATCGCGATACGCGCGCACCTGGTAGAGGTTGCCGCGTGCGCCGCCGGTGTAGATCTCCATCCCGGGGATGCGCGGATCGACATCAGCCTGGTCGAGCCCACCGAGCCACTTCTTGTCCGCGATCGTCGTCACGGGCGTCCACTTGCCGCTGTACGAGACCATCACGTGGCAGCGACCGAGGTCGTCCAGCCCGACGATCTCCGGCGTCGCGTACGCGTCGAAGACCGGCATCGCGCGCAGCGTCCAGATGCCGGTCGTGCCGTTGTCGAGCACCAGCGCGGCGTGCCAGCCGTCGGCAGCCTCGAGCGGGATCTCGAACTGCGTCGGGTCACCCGCTGCCGACCACGTCGCGGGCTCGGCCCACACGTCGCCGACCGGCGTCGACCCGAAGTCGTCTGCCGGAGCCACGGCGCGGGGCGTGGCGGGGGGCGTGGCGCACGCGCCGAGGGCGAGAAGAGCGATGGTCGTCAGGGCCTGGTTTCGCATGCTGCACCTCTTCATCAGGACTGGCTCATCAGGACTGGCCTCACCACGACAGATCCAATGCGATCGATGCGAACGTCTGGCGCGGCGGGCCCGCGACCTTGCCGCCACCGAAGAACCCGCCGCGGCTGTGCACGAACCACTCCTCGTCGAACACATTCGTCGCGCCCACAGCCACCTCGAGCGCCGCACGATCCGACAGGTCGAACGTGCGCGAGATGCGCGTGTCCCACAGCGTGCGTGAGGGGTTCCGGCCGAGTGTTCCGTCGGTGCTCTCCGCACGCGTGTTCGGCGCATCCGAGAACGACGGACCGACGCGGTTGCCGCCGAGCGAGACCACCCACCCGTCGTTCGTCGCGTACCGCAGCCGCCACGCGGCCTTGCGATCCCACGCGTACGGCGTGTCCTTGCCACGGTCCGGTCCGCTGCGCAGCTCGGAGTCCTGATCCGTCATCGACACCGAGACGCTGAGCCCCGCGAGCTCCGGTGCGACCGTGCCGACGTCCCACTCGAGGTCGACGTCGACGCCGTCCGCTTGGAGCTCGCCGAGGTTCTCGTAGAAGCCCGTGAAGAAGACACCGAAGTCGTCGAACTCGTTGCGCCAGCGCGTGAGCGAGCCGGACACTCCGCCCACGCCCTCGCAACGCACGCCGATCTCCGACGACGTCCCCTCCTCGAGATCGAGTCCCTCGCCCGGCGCCGAAGACCCGAAGCCCCAGACCTGCGGCGCGCGGAAGCCTTCGTGCCGGTTGGCGAACACCGCCCAGGAGTCGTTCACGAGGTACGAGGCGCCGACGCCGGGCAGGAGCTGATCGAACTCGTCGTCGAAGTCGAAGCCGAGCAGCGCGTCGTTGCCATCCGCCTGCGTGATCCACTCGCCGCGCAGCCCGACCGTGACGGTGAGCCGTTCCACCGGCTCGAACGTGTCGTCGAGGTGGACCGACCATGCGTCCAGCGCATAGCGCGAGTCGCGCGCCAGCGTCTTCGGCCCGCCAGGGAACGGGCTCGAGTCGATCTTCCACGATGGCAGCCGCTCGCGCTGGTGCCGCATGCCACCGAAGAACGTGTGGGTCGTACCGCCGAGCTCGACGTCGCGTGTGAAGCGCGCGCCGAGGCCCAGCACCTCCGAGTCGTCCGTCCAGTCCAGCAGCGACGTCGGCGTGCCGAAGTGCGGCCGCTGCGCGATCAGACGTCGGCTCGTTTCCGAGGCGTACGCGAAGCCCTCGACCCAACCGTTGTCCCACGGGCGGTGCCAGAGGACGTCGGCCACCTGCCGATGACCCTCGAACCGGTTCTCCTTGCGCGTGTTGTCGAAGCGATCGCGCGAGAACTCGGCGAGCGTCAGGCCGCCGGGGGCCTGGTGGTCGCTCTGCATGTACGTCACCGATGCCGCGAGGAAGCCGCCCGGCTCGGTGTCAAAGCGCAGCTTGAGGTTCGTGTCCTCCTGATCGAAGTCGCCTTCGCGGCGGTAGCCGTCACCGCCGCGCGTGACCGCCGTGAACAGCACGCCCAGGTTGTCCTGCGTCGCACCGATCGAGAACATCGACGACGAGTAGCCGAGGTTGCCGAGCGTCTGCCGGAAGCTGAGCGTGGGATCCGTCGGGATGGGGCGCGTGACGAAGTTCAACACACCGCCGACGGTGTTCGGCGAGTAGCGCACGGAGTACGCACCCCGCACGAGATCGAGCGCGTGGATGCGCTCGACCGTGATTGGCAGGAACGAGAACGCGGTCCAGCCGTAGGGCAATGGGCTCGCGGGCACTCCGTCGATCAGCACGTTGACGTACTCGGTCAGCCCGTCATCGGGCATGCCGCGGATCGAGAAGCTGGGCGCCGCGGCCTCGCCGCCGTTGTAGGGGCGCGTCGAGATCGCGGGGACGTTGATGATCAGGTCGTTGATGTCGCGCGCGCCGGTCTCGCGCACGCGCTTCGGCCCGAACACGTCGCGCGAGCCGACTGAGTTCAACGGCACGCGCGGCACGCCGTCGCCGATGCGTCGACCGATGACCATGACCTCCGGGGCGGGACTGCGCTCAACGACGTCCTCGACCGCGGACTCGAGGTCCGTCGGCGGGCGCGTGTCGGCGTCCTCCTGAGCTCCCGCAGGAAGCGTGAGAGCCGCGATGAGAAGTCCAGCCGCCGTGATGTCGCCCCGCCGCATGATCGATCTCCTTCGAGGCATCTGCGCCTCTGGGTGGGGTGATCAAGGGACGTGCCGCTGGGCCCTGTATCCCCGGCGTGACGACCGCGCGCGGACCCGTGTCCCCGGTCCCAACTCACGTGTGAGGTAGCGCACAGTCGCGGCGTGCCGCGCGCACGGCGGTACCGTCGGAACACGTCGAGCGTGTTGCGGTTGGGACGGCGTATCCTGCGCCGCGGAGGACGTCGATGACGGTGCGCATCGCAATGTGGTCCGGGCCGCGCAACATCTCGACCGCGATGATGCGGTCGTGGGGGAGTCGCGCTGAGTGCGTGGTCGTCGACGAGCCGTTCTACGCCGTGTACCTGGATCGCACCGACGTCGTGCACCCCGGCCGCGACGAGGTTCTGCGCGTGCACGAGCGCGATCCCACGCGCGCGCTCGCCGGGCTGCTGGCGCCGCTACCCGATGGCGTGGGCCTGCAGTACCAGAAGCAGATCACGCATCACATGGTGCCCGCGGTGCCGCGCGACTGGTTCGGCCGCGTGCGTCATGCGTTCCTGATCCGCGATCCGCTCGAGATGATCACGTCGTACGTGAAGCGCATCGAGCGCCCGACAATGCAGGATCTCGGTCTGGTCGAGCAGGTCGAGATCTTCGAGCAGGTCTGCGCCGAGACGGGCGAGGTCCCGCCGGTGATCGATGCGGCCGATGTGCTGCGCGACCCGCGGGCGGCATTGACGGCGTTGTGTGCTGCGTTGGGCGTGCCGTTCGATGACGCGATGCTCGCGTGGGAGCCGGGGCGGCGCGCGACGGATGGCGTGTGGGCGGAGCACTGGTACGACGCGGTGGAGGCGTCGTCGGGGTTCGGGCTGCATCGGCCGAAGGGCGAGCCGTTGCCGGCGGGGATGGAGGATCTCTACGCGCGGTGTGTGGAATGCTACGAGCGGATGGCGAAGCATCGAATCCTGGTCGGCTGATTGCGCGCACGTGGTCGATGCCGTCGAGTCCTTCGTACGGGCGGATCTCCTGATCCGCCCCGCCCGCTGGGGTGGCTCGGTCGGCCGGCGCCCGATGGCGCTCCGCGGATGGGGGCGGTGATGCGGGCGGCTACGGGCGAGGTTGATCGCTGCTCGTGGGCGGCGGGCGTTGCCGGGGAGCGAGCGCCGTCGACCGATCAACGTCCGCGTCGGCGTGGTCGCTCGATGATCGCCATCGACCCGCATCGACCGCGCGTCACGTGTCGGCGGGGCGGATCAGGAGATCCGCCCGTACGGCCGCTAGGTGAGTCCGCCGCCGGTCAGTTTCCGAGCCGGATCTCGTGGCTCGCGCCCTTGGCCGCCGTGTCCCCCACACCCCACTCGTATCGCTTCCCGCCCATCCCTACGTCGTTCCCGCCGACCGCCACGCGAACCACGCCGTTCCGCAAGGGCGCCGCGATCAGGAACGTCCCGTCCGCTCGCGTCGTCCCGTTTGCCAAAGGGGCTCCCGTCGCATCCCATGCGTGGATCGCCGCACCCCCGAGCGGCTCGCCCTCGGCATCGGTCACGACCCCCCGGAACTGCGGCAGCACGCCCAGCTTGATGTCGCCCAGGTCGAACGTCTCCCCCCCGCGGATCTCGATCGCGCGCTCCGCGACGATCTCGCCGTCCCTCGCGAGCACGGTGACGGTCGCCGGTCCCGCCGGAAGCTGGCGCGCGATGAAGCGCCCGTCGGCTCCGATGTCCGTCGTCCACACGAGGTTCACGACCTTGCGCCCGTTCGACTGCGTGACCGCGATCTCCATCGTCGCGTGGGACACCGGTCGTCCGTTCCGCGTGACGAGCTGGCCCGTGAGGATCGCTTCCGGTGCCAGCACGCACTCGATGCTCTGGAGCTCAGGCCCTACCCCGCTCACTTCGAAGATCGTCGTCGCGCAGCCCGTGGCGAACGCTCGCACCATCAACGATGTCCCGACCGGCACCTCGAGCGTCGCCGTCGCCCGCTCCGCATCGTCGACGTGCTCCGGCGCGAAGCTCTTCGGGTTGTCCCTCCGCTTCTCCGCCACGTACCACCCGACGTCCGGACCCGGCGCCACCGGCACCTGGCCCGAGCGCGACGTCGTCAGCATGAACAGCACCGTGTCGATGACCGAACGATCCGCGAACGTCACCACGAACGGCTCCGCATCCGGCGCGGCCGTGACCGTCTCGAACTCCACGCTCTGCACTGTCCGCGGATCCTTGCTGACGGCGGTGACCGTCACCGGCGTCCCGGGTGGGAGCGCGTATGCCTTCCACCGCGAGAGCACGCTGTCCTCACCGGTCAGGTAGCGCTGCGGCACCGACAGCTCCGGCGGCAGCGACGCGCTGAACGTGAGCTTGCGCGGCGACAGCTTGCTGCCGTCGGCGTACGCACCCGCGATGCGCACTACCGACGTCGGCATCGGCACGAGCGTCAGCGCGACATCGCCCGGCATCTCGTCCTCACCGATCTCCACCGCAGCCCACGGCGCCGGCGCCGGGGGAATGTTCGATGCATAGACCTCCGTCGCCACCACGCGCGCTTCGACCACACAGGGACCCGCCGCGAAGCGTCGGACCGAGAAGCGTCCTTCTGGGTCCGTCTCCGTCGTGGCCTGGCGCGATCCGATGTACGCGGTGACGAGCGCGCACGCGACCGGCTTCCCGTCCGCCCCGACGACCGATCCAGTCAGTTCGGTCTCCCGTCGCACCACGACGTCGGCGGACGTGTCGCCCGACCGAATGCGCCGATACTGGGGGACGTAGCCCGCGGACCAGAACGCGACGCTCCATCCGTACGCGCGGCCGACGAGACCGTCCCATCCGTAGCGTCCGTTGGCGCCCGTGATCTGCTGCAACGTGCCGGGTGCGTCGCAGCGGACGTGGATGCCGGCAATCGGCTTTCCGTCGCCGTCGAGAACGCGGCCGCCCATTGCGTACCCGGCCTCCAGCACGATCGGCGCCGCGCCGCGATCGGCGACGTCGCGGATCACGCGCGTCGCGTAGCCCATGGCGGTGACGAGCAGGGTGTCCTCCTCAGCGATCTGGAGAGCGACGACGCCGCGCGAGTCGGCCGTGCCCTCGCCGCTCCGCAGGTCGTCGATGTCGTAGTGGAAGCGCTGGACGATCGCCAGGGGGATGGGCGCGTCGGACTCGTCGAGCACGCGCAGCGTGTGTCCGTTCGATCCGCGCAGCTCGACGTACGCGTCGCCGCCCTCGGCGGTGACGACCGCCGTGACGTGACCGGGCGCCCACACGCGCACCGACTCCTCGAGCGTGAACGGGCCCGTCAGCGAGAACGAGCCCTCGTCGTCGGTCGTCGCCTCGCCGAGGACGCGGCCGCCGTGACGAGCCACGACGGGTGCGGTGTCGGCGGCGCTCACCGTGTCGACGTTCGTGCCCTGGATCTTCGGCGGCTGCGGGTAGCTCGCGGGCGAGAGCACTTCGACGTGCGCACCGGCCACCGGCTCGTTCGTCACCGTGGACTCGACCGTCCCGGTGATCTCGACGTCCTCGGGCGGCGGCTCCGGTTCGGGGACCGGGTCGGCGGGAGTCGGATCGGCGCGTTCGCGCGGCGTCGTCGGCGCGTCCTCGACAGCGGGCGCGGGCGCTTCCGTCGGTGGCGGCCTCTCGACCGGCGTGTCGCCGCAGCCGACCGTGAGGAGAAGCGCGACCAGGGGCAGCCACCGAGCGTTCGTCATGTCGGCCATTCTGCCCGCCCGGCGCCACGATCGGAGACGCCCGCGTCCTATTGAGGCCGTTTGGGGGACCGCGCGCACGTCGATGGGGTCGTACGGGCGGATCTCCTGATCCGCCCTGCCCGCTGACGTGGCGCGTGCGACCCGGGTCCGATGGCGCTGGTCGGACGACCCCGCCGACGCGCACGGCCACCGGTGACGGACGTGGCTTCTCGATTCGATCAGGATGCGACCCCGTCGACCGACGGCCGTCCGTATGACCGCGGTCGTGCGCAGCGCGCCATCCACCCGCCACGACCGCGCATCGCGTGTCGGCGGGGCGGATCAGGAGATCCGCCCGTACGGGCGTCTCGACGCAGTTCCAGGTGTTCTCGTGCGTCCCGACGAGCGAACATCGCCCCCATGCTCCAGCGCTTCGACGAACGCAACCGCGACCTCATCGTCAACATCGCCGGCGACCTCGTCCACCGCGACCAGGCCGGCATCAGCCCGTTCGACTCCGTCGTCCAGGGCGGCGACGCCGTCTGGGAGGGCCTGCGCCTCTACGACGGTCGCATCTTCAAACTCACCGAGCACCTCGATCGCCTGCGCGCCTCGGCCCAGGCGCTCGCGTTCACCGACATCCCGTCCCACGACGAACTCACCGACGAACTGCGTAGGACCCTCGCCGCCAACGACATGCGCGACGGCGTGCACATCCGCCTCACGCTCACGCGCGGCGTGAAGATCACCTCCGGCATGGACCCGCGCCTGAACCAGTCCGGCCCGACGCTCATCGTCCTCGCCGAGTGGAAGGCGCCCGTCTACGGCCGCACCGGGCTGACGCTCGCGTCGAGCTCCGTCCGCCGCTTCCCGCCCGACTGCATGGACCCGAAGATCCACAGCGCCAACCTCATCCAGTCGATCCTCGCCAAGATCGAGGCCAACGCCGCCGGCGCCGACGACGCCCTCATGCTCGACGTGCGCGGCTTCATCGCCGAGACCAACGCCACCCACGTCTTCCTCGTCGAGCGCAGCCCGGAGAACACCCCAGAGAACGTGCTCGTGCGCACCTCGCGCACCGTGGCGTGCCCCGAAGGCATCACGCGCGCGACCGTCCTCGAACTCTGCGCGGCCAACGACATCCCGCACGAGGTCACCGACATCAGCCAGGCCGAGCTCTACCGGGCCGACGAGGCGTTCTGCACTGGCACGATGGGCGAACTGGCATCGATCACGACCGTCGACGGCCGCACGATCGGCGACGGCTCACCCGGCCCGATGACCGCGCGTCTCTCGGATCTCTATCGCGCCCGCACAGCGACCGAAGGCACGCCCGTCGTCGACTGAACGGCGTGCGCCCCGCGTCGCAGTTCGCGCCCCGCACAGGCGGATCCACGCTCGAACGGCGTGAATCGCGATTCATCGTTCAGGGTCCACAGCCCCGCCCCCGATCTCGAAGACGAGCCGGAAGCACCCTGCGGGACGCGTGTCCACAACCGCCCCCGCAGGTCCGATCACGAGAGCGAGGGACGGGAGAGACCCATGTCGAACAAGACGCTGTACGTGCTCTGGGGAGCGACGCTCGCCGTGGGGGCCGTGATTGCAGTGCCGATGGCATGGAGGGGGGCGGACGCGCCGCTCTCGTCGGGGCAGGTGGCCTCGGAGTCCGGGATGACCGCTGGAGTCGCGCTCGCGACCGAGATCCTCGCCGAGCCGATCCAGCCCATCCCGCTGACCGTCCAACTCGACCGCGCCAAGGTCGGCCTCGGACGCCGCCTGTTCCACGAGACGCGTCTGTCGCGCAACGACTCCGTCTCCTGCGCGAGCTGCCACTCGCTCGATCTCGGGGGTACCGATCAGCGCGAGGTATCGGTCGGCATCGACGGCGCACTCGGCGACATGAACGCGCCGACGGTCTTCAACTCGGGCTTCAACTTCAAGCAGTTCTGGGACGGCCGCGCGTCGTCGCTCGAGGAACAGGTTGACGGTCCGGTCCACAACCTGACCGGCGAGTACAGCGACTCGGCGCGATGAAGCTCCGGGTCCTTCTGGTACTCACGCTCCTGCCGACGGCTGCCGTCGCGTGGAGCGTCGATCGCATGCGCTCCAGCGCAGTCGACGACACGGCATACCTGCAGGCGGAGCAGCACCTCGTCGAGCTGCAGCGCCTCGAGGTCGCAGCCGACGCCAGCGCCTTGATGCTGCGCTACGGCCTGCTCACGTCGTACGACTCGGTCACCGCTCCGATCGAGGAGATTGCCGATCGCCTCACCGTGTTGCGCGCCGATGTCTTGGCGGCGCACGGTGACCACGTGATCTACGTGGAGCCGGCCATCGCCAACTACGAGGACGTGCTCTCCGAGAAGGAGGCGCTCCTGCACGACTTTGCGGGCCGCAACGCCACACTCGGGAACTCGCTGCGCATCTTCCCGCGGCTCTGTCAGGAACTCGAGCAGCGCGCGAAGCGCGAGGACGTCGAGAGCGGCATCGCCGACCTGGCACCGCGCCTGATGGGACTCGCGCTCGCGTTCGATCGGTCTCCCGACGACGCGCGTCGAACCACCCTGCTCGCGACGTCGGCCCGTCTCCAGGCGCAGGCGCGCGGGGCGTCGCCGGAGCTGGCCCGGACCGTGCGCGCGGTCGCGGCGCACGCCAACCTGATCGCCGACGAACGCGAGGGTCTCGACGTGCTTCTCGGTCGCATCCTGCGACTGCCGAGCGCGGACAAACTGCAGGGCATCGTCGACGCGCACCGCGCTCGCTACAGCGCTGCGACGGCGCAGGTCGAGGCCGGCCGGTGGCTGCTTCTGCTGGCGTGCTGCGCCCTGTTGATCCACGTCGGCGTGATGGTCTCGAGCCTGCACGGCGCGCGACGCCGATTGGAGCACGCCAACGCCGGCCTCGAGCACGAGCGCGCGTACACCGAGAACGTGATTCGCACGATGGCCGAGGCGCTGATCGTTGTCGACCCGGACGGTGCGATCCGCACGGTCAACGCCGCCGCGAAGGCGCTGCTCAACGCGAGCGACGAGTTCCTGGTGGGCGCCACGCTCTCCGACCTGCTGATCACACCGGCAATGACGGATCTGCTGGAGCAGGTCTCGCGGACCGGTCAGGTGCGCGACGTCAAGGCCGCGCTCGCCGCACGTCACGGCATGCGGGTCCCCGTCTCGTTGTCGGGTGCGGCGCTGGCCGCCGTCGACGGAACGCCCGCCGCGATCGTGCTACTCGCCCACGACATGCGCGCGGTCAACGAGCTCCACACCAAGGAGGTTTCGCTGGCCCGACAGCAGGCGCGCACGGCGCAGGCCGAACTGCGTGCGAACGCGGCCACTCGCCAACGTGACGCCGCCGAGATCGCGGCCGCCGCGCGTGCTCAGTTCCTGGCCAACATGAGCCACGAAATCCGCACTCCGTTGAACGGCGTCATCGGCATGACCGAACTCCTGCTCGAGACCGAACTCGACGTCGAACAGCGTGACATCGCGGGCACGGTGCGATCCTGCGGCACGACGCTGCTCGCGCTCATCAACGACATCCTCGATCTCTCGAAGATCGAAGCCGGACGCTTGGAACTCGAGGATCGACCGTTCGACCTGCACGGCGCCGTCGAGGAGGTCGCCGACGTCGTGGCCTCGGCCGCGTTCGGGAAGGGCATCGAGCTCTCGACCGTCATCGATCCCGAGGTCCCGCACCGCGTGCGCGGCGACGTCACCCGCTTCCGCCAGGTGCTGACCAACCTGCTGAGCAACGCCGTCAAGTTCACGGCCGAGGGCGAGGTCGTCCTCGGTGTCCACTCTGTCGCGGGCGACCCCGAGCGCCTCGAGGTAGCGGTGACCGACACGGGGATCGGCATTCCAGAGGAGAGCCTCGCGCACATCTTCGAGGCGTTCGCGCAGGCCGACGGATCGACGACGCGTCGGTTCGGCGGGACCGGGTTGGGACTGGCCATCTCTCGCAATCTGGTCGACGCGATGGGCGGCACGCTCGGCGTGCGGAGCCAAGTCGGGTTCGGGAGCACGTTCCATTTCGACGCCCGGCTGCCCGCTTCCGACGAGCCGGCCGTGGCGCCGCTGCCGCCAGTGCGCGCGCGCGCCCTCTGTCTGGCCGCGTCGGCGGGTGTGGGCAACGCGGTCGCGTCGCGGCTGCGGAGCTACGGCGTCGAGGTCTGCATCGCCCGTGACGTCGCCGAGGCGTCGGCCGCGGTGCACGCCCCCAACCGCGCGCGGATCGGAACGCACGTCGCCGTGCTCCCGGTCGTTCTCGTGCACGACCCGCTCGTGGTCGATGGCGCGGGCCGTCACGCCGGCGACCGAATCGCGCTGGGCAGCGGCGTGAAGGAGGTACGTCTCCTCTCACCGGCCGCGCTCACCGCTGCCGACCTGCCGGACGGCGTCGCGGCGCTGCGGAAGCCGGTCCGCACACGGGCGCTTCACAATCGGCTGCGCGAGGTGCTCGAGGGCCGCGCACCGCCGCGGTCGATCCTCACGCGCACCCTGACCGGCATGCGGAGCGGTCGCGTCCTCGTCGCGGAAGACAACCCCGTCAACCAGCGCGTCGCGCGCGGCATCCTGGAGCGTCTTGGCTACGACGTGTCCGTTGCCGTGAACGGGGCCGAGGCGGTCGAGGCCGTGCGCGCGCATCGCTTCGACGTCGTTCTGATGGACTGCCAGATGCCGGTACTCGACGGCTTCGAGGCCACACGCCAGATCCGCGCGATGGGGGGCGCGCACGCCGCGATGCCGATCATCGCCGTGACCGCCAACGCGATGGCCGAGGACCGCCAGCGGTGTCTCGAGGCGGGCATGTCTGACTACGTCCCGAAGCCCGTGCGCCGCGCCGAGCTCCTGCGCGCCCTCGATCGCGCCCTGCCGGATTCGGGGAACGTGCCGAATGCGGGGAACGTGCCGGATGCGGCGCCCGACCCCTTGGCGGAGAGCGTCGCCGTCGCCGGTCGCCGCACGCTGAGCGAGACCATCATCGGGGAACTCGTCGAGCTGGACCCAGACGGCGAAGACGGCCTGTTGGCCGAACTCCTCCACATGTATGTCGACTCCGCATCGAGCTGCATCGAGCGCCTGCGCGCCGCGATCGCCAGCGGCGACGCCGAGGAGCTCCGCCAGGCCGCGCATCGTTTGAAGGGCGGCAGCCTGAACGTCGGCGCCCAGCGCGTGGCGGGGGTGGCGGCGCACGTCGAAGAACTCGCCCGAGCCGGCGAGACCGACGGCCTGGTCGCCGCCGTCGCCCACTTCGAGCCAGAGATGGAGCGCTTCCGCCGCCGACTGAAGAAGACCCCCATCGTGGTGAACGCGTTAGGCGACGAGACCGTCTGAGGGGACCGGGCGCCTCCAAGAGGTCTCCGTACGGGCGGATCTCCTGATCCGCCCCGCCCGCTGGGCTTCGCGCGTGCATCCCGGGTCCGACGGCGCTCCGCGAACGACGCCGCTGATGCGCACCGCCACCGGTCGATCAACGTCGCTCCCGTCACCTCGATCGGCGTGCGGCCCCCTCGACCCGGCGTCGCCCGCATCACGGCGGTCGCCCGCAGCGCCCCGCCCCCCTGACCAAAGTCACTCCTACCGCCCCATTTCACCCCGCCGATCCCGCCACCCATTGAGCACGCCACCCCGTTCCCGTAGCGTGATCGGTGACCCGCCCGTCCCCGGGTGGACCGCCTCGACATCCCAGAGAGCCGCATCGCGCCGGACGCGGGTGCTGCCTCTCGTACGCGAGCAGCAGCACCCGCGCCGGGCTCGAACCCGGGCGGCAAGGAGATCCTCATGCTGCGCTCACTCCGCACCACCACCGCGCTCGTGTGTCTCGCCGGCCTGCTCGCCATCGCCATCCCCGGCAGCACCGCCGCCGGCGACCCGCCGAGCAAGAAGAACGTCAAGAACACGCAGAAGGCGATGCGCTCCGTCGGCAAGGACCACAAGCGCCGCGTGAAGGCGATCGGCAAGACGTTCAAGAGCGTCAGCGGCTCGGTCGGCAAGTCCCTCGCCAATGGGAGCATCACGCAGGCCGACGCGTTCGTCTCGCTGTTCGGTGACGGTCTCACCCAGCGCGGCGCCCTCGGCGACTTCCAGGCCGATCTCTTGGGCGCGCACAGGATGACCAACAGCAACATTGAGTCGACCGTCCAGGGCCTCTACTCGCTCGAGTCGTCCAGCGGCAACACGCAGACCGGCATCATCCCCGGCTTCGGGTCGGACCAGGGCTCGATCCTGACCGAGGGCTACCAAGGCGCCTCTCAGATCGTGAGCGACAGCGACAAGAAGAAGAACGACGCGCTCGAGCGCATCAAGCGCTTCTTCGAGGGCGACGAGCCGGGCACTTCGAGCGTGTCGTTCGTCGGCTGCGGCCCGCCGAAGCTGACGCCTCCGACCCCGGGTCCGTTCGGCACCGAGGGCAAGGACGGTCGCAACCTCGGCAGCCGTCGTCAGGGCGGCGTGAAGATCATCAACCTGGCCGCCAATCGGGACGGCAGGGTCGTCGTCCAGGGCTTCGTCCCCCCGAACGACCCGCTTGCGGGCGAGGGTGGCATCGAGGTCGAGGACGTCGACGGCAACATCGAATTCGGCAGTTTCATGGTCGACGATTCCGGCTTCTTCACGACCGTCGTCGAGGGCCTGACTCCCGGCCAGACCGTGACCGCGTCGATCGTCAACATCACCGACGGCCAGGTCTTCAGCACGGCGGAGGTGACGATCCCGGGGCAGCGGCCGCGATAGAGCGACCGACAGCTCGCTCCGTAGGGGCGGACTCCCTGGTCCGCCCAGCCCGCTGGGCCTCGCACGCACGACCCCGGTCCGACGGCGCTCCGCGAACGATGCCCTCAGCGCGCACGGACACGGGCGACAACCGCGGCTACCCGCACCCGCCCCGCATCCCCTCACGCCCCCGTCCCCCCAACACCCATTGACCCGCCCCCCCGCGCCGCGCGACCCTCTCCCGATGGCCATCCGCCTGAACGGTCGCCAAGTCGCCGAGCTCGAAGAGCAACGCCAGTCCCTCGCCACCGCCGACGTCTCCGACGCCTCCGAGCCCATCGCGGGCGGCACGATGTCCTTCTCCGGCCCCGGCTCCTGGACCAACCAGGCATCCGGCCTCGGCATGGACGGCCCCGTCTCCAACTCCGACCTTGACCGCCTCGACGCCTTCTACGTCTCCCGCGGCGTCGAGCCGACCGTCCAGGTCGCGACCCACGCCGACCCGACCCTCTCGCTCGCCCTCACCGCCCGCGGCTACACAGTCCGCGGCTACGAGCACGTCATGGCGCGCTTCCTCGTCGGTCTCCCCGACGAAGACACCCTGCTCGCCTTCGGCGGACCGCAGGACATCGACATCCTCTCCGTCGACGCCCGCGATCCCGCCGAGGTCGAGACGTACATCGACGCCTCCACGGTCGGCTTCCGTCCCGCGAAGGCCCCCGTCCCAGAGCCGCTCGCCATCGCGACCCGCCGCCAGGTCCAGCACCCGCGCTACCGCTGCTTCCTCGCCTCGACCACCGCCGGCCGCCCCGTCGGTGGTGGCATGCTCGAGATCGCGGGCGAGCTCGCCTGCCTCTGCGGCACCTCCGTCGCCCTGGCCTTCCGCCGCCGCGGAATCCACCAGTCGCTGATCGTCCGCCGCCTCGTCACCGCCCGCGACGCGGGCGCGCACATCGCCGTCATCGACAGCGAGCCGGGCGGCACGACCGAGCGCAACGCCCAGCTCTTCGGCTTCGACGTCGTCTACACGAAGGTCCTCTTCGCGCGCCCGCTCGACGGCCTCCCGCCCACGCCCTGACCCGCGGACGCCCAGCGTCGTTGTTGCCCAACCCCCCGTACGGGCGGATCTCCTGATCCGCCCCGCCGACGCGGCCCCGCGCGGTCGTCCCGGCTCCATCGGCGCTCCGCGTTCGGCCCCGGTCACTCGCACGGCCACCGGTCGGCGCCGCCGTCATCCCGTAAGGTCTCCGCGATGCTTGCCCGTCTCCGCTCGACCCGCCTTCGCACCGGCCTCCTCCTCCTCGCCGCCACCCTCGTCGGCCCAGCCGCCGCCTCCGACCCAGCCCCCGCCGCCCCCGACACCCCCGATCTCCGCGCCGCCACCCGCACCGCCCGCCCCCCAACCGACGCCGAACGCCACCGACTCGGTCTCGAACCCTTCCACGCCAAGTGCGTCGACATGCGCGGCGTCCTCGTCCTCGGCTCCGCCAACACCCACGACGCCGCCCTCCTCGAAGCCGCCTACCTGATGGACGTGATGCTCCCGCGTCAGGACATCGTGGACGGTCTGATCAAGTCGCGCACCCGCATGGTCGTCATGGCGCACAACGAGATGACCACCGACGTCCCCGAGCACGCCGACCTCACCCCCGCCGCGTTCTGGGACAAGCGCGCCCGAGGTCTCGGCGCCACGAACCACCGTCTCGCCGTCAGCAGCGCCGAGGAGAACCTCCTGAACCTCCGGGGCGACCCGTACGCGACGGAGAGCATCCTCATCCACGAGTTCGCGCACGCGATCCACGAGATGGGTCTGAGGTACGCCGACAAGACGTTCGACGACCGCCTGCTCACCGCGTACACCGCCGCGAAGGCCGAGAACCGCTGCGTGAACGCGTACGGCGCGTCGAACCACCGGGAGTACTGGGCCGAGGGCACGCAGTCCTGGTTCGACACAAATCTGCTCGACACGAACCTCCTCGACACGAAGGACCGCAAGCTCGTCAACACGCGCCAGGAGTTGAAGAAGCTCGACCCAGCGCTGGCCGACCTGCTCGAGGAGGTCTACGGCGACGGGAAGTGGCGCTACGTCGAGCCGCACGACCGTCGCCCGCGACCGGTGCATCTCGCGACCTTCGACCCGAACAAGGCCTCCACGTTCACGTGGCCGAAGGAGGTCCTGGAGGCGTGGGATGAGGACGTCCGCATCAAGCAGCTCGCGACGCGCCGGGAGAGTGAGACCGAGATCGCCTGGCTCCGCCGTCGCGCGGACCAAGACGACACCGAAGCGCAGTTTACCCTCGCCGGCCGCGCCTTCCGCGGCACCGGCATCGAGCAGAGCGAGGTCCTCGCCGCCGCCTGGTACCAGACCGCCGCCGACCTCGGCGACCCGCGCGCTCGCGCGTGGCTCGGCCGCATGCGATGGCTTGGCATGGGCGGCCTGGAGCGCAGCTTCACCGACGCCCGTCGCGACCTGCTCGAAGCCGCCAACCACCGGGTCGCCTCAGCGCAGTTCGACCTCGGCCGCATGGCCCTCCGCGGCGACAAGCCCACCGACATCGCCCCCGACCCCGTCGAAGCCGTCAAGTGGTTCGACCTCGCCCGCCGCCGCCTGCACGGCGGCGCCATCGCCGAGTGGAAGAAGCTCCAGAAGTCACTCACCTCCGAGCAGTTCGCCGAAGGCCGCCTCCGCGCCTGCCGGTGGTCCCCAACCTGGAACTAGCGCAGGCCCACTCGACCTACAGCCTCCCGCCTACAGCCCCCTCGCGGAGTGCCCCCCGCCATGTGCCGCAACATCAAGACCCTCTTCAACTTCGCCCCGCCCGCCACCGACGACGAGCTTCACGCGTCCGCCCTCCAGTTCGTGCGGAAGATCAGCGGCATGACCAAGCCCACCGCCGGGAACACCCCCGCCTTCGACCGCGCCGTCGCCGACATCACCGCCGCCGCCAGCACGCTGGTCGACTCGCTCAAGACCCGCGCCACCCCGAAGGACCGCGACATCGAAGCCGCCAAGGCCCGCGCCCGCAGCGCCAAGCGCTTCGGCGGCTAGCCGCTCGCAGTGCGCGCCCCGACCTCGGCCGTGCACGCCCACATCCGAAACTCGCCCGCCCCGACGCGCCTCTCTACGCTGCTCCCGCCTCTGACGGCGTCCCCGTAGCTCAGCTGGATAGAGCGACGGTTTCCTAAACCGTAGGTCGCAGGTTCGAGCCCTGCCGGGGATGCCAGGTTCGAGGCTAGAACCGTCCCAGGCTGTCCCAGGGCGTCCCCCTGTTGGTGCGCTGTTGACCCCAAGTACGACCCCAAGTTGGTTTCGGGGAGTGCGTCCACCGCGGCGCGTTGGTCGCCTGGCGACAGCACCGAGTAGACGTTCGACGTGAGCGACGGGTCGGAGTGGCGCATGAGTCGCTGAGCCACCGCGAGCGCGACACCGCTTCGCGCGAGGTTGGTGCAGAACGTCACTCGCAGCGCGTGGAAGTCGGCGCGGCGTCCGACATCGTCCACGAAGGGGATGCCAGCGTCCGCGAGATCGTCGCGGAGCATGTCAGCGGCCCGCCAGTGCTTCGACAGTCCGAAGACGCTCTCGGGGCCACTGCGATCCGCCGTGAGCGCGCGGAGACCGACCGCGACCGACTCCGGCAGCGGCTGACGAGCAGCGCGACCGTTCTTGGCGTTGGAAGCGCGGACGATGACGGCCGCGTTCGACGGGTCGCGCACGTCCAGGTCGCCAACGTGAAGCGTGATGACCTCGTTGCGGCGTAGCCCGGTCGTGCTGACGAGGGAGTAGACGAGAGCGCGTTCGGCTCCGGTCAGGCCGTGACGTGTCGGTGCGTCGAGCGCGGCGGTGACGAGTCGTTCGAGTTCTGACTGCGAGAGCGCGCGACGTTCGAGTCGGCGGTCGCGTTCTGCGTTGCCCTGGCGCGAGAGAGAGACGAGCGGATCGGTCGTGACGAGACCCGAGCGCAGCGCCCACGCGGTGAACTGCTTCACGGCGCGCACGTAGTGGTTCGCCGTCTGGACGGAGATGCCGTCGCTCTTCTCCCGAAGCTCGCGCAGGTGTTGGGCGATCGCGGCCGCGCGGATCTCCGGGAGAGCCCCGAACCCGCACGCGATGAATGTGCGTCGTGCGCGACCGACGGTGAGCTTCCGTGACGCGTCCTTCGTGCCCTTCGCAGCGAGATGATCCGACCACGCGTCGAGATGCGTCGAGAGAGCAGCAGCACCTGCGACCTGTCGAGCGTCGAGCAGATCCCAAGCAGCGAGCTTCTTCCGCCACTTCGGCTTGAGGCCCTCGCACCAGCGCCGCAGGTCAGCGCTCGGCGTCGCGCCGGTGGAGCGCACGCTGACGAGTTCGAGCAGTCGTCGCTCCATCTCCTCGCTCATGCGCTTGTTCGTGAACGCCGAGATGCGACGCCGCGTGTCGAGATGGTCACGGAACTCGATGCGCCAGGTGGGCGACGTGTGCATGCGGCCGTCAGGCCCCTGGAACCGTTCCTGTCGAACACTCATCGTTGCTTCTCCCACTCGATGCGGTTGGGGCATCCGCCTGCGACCCACTCGTGAAGTTCGTGCCGTGACCATCGCTTCGTCGTGCCGAATCGATTCGCGCGCGGGATGCGGCCAGCAGTGTCCATCCGATAGAACGCACTCTTGCTGACACCGAGCAGCTCGGCGGCCAGGTCTGCGGATAGGAGCAGCGGCACGGCTCCGGGCAACATCTCAGTCGCCTGCGCTCTCTTCGATCGGCCCGCGGATGGAGGCTCCGTACTCACCGATCTCCAGGTCCCATCCGGCCTCGGCCGCCTTCTTCTTCGCGAGCGCGCAGATGCGTTCGTCTTCCTCCGGCGGAAGCACGGCGATCGCGTCCTGAAGACCGCCCTTGACCAGCCGCAGCAGCATGCCCGAGCGCGTACTCCCAAACCGTCCAGCGAACGCGTCGAGGAAGGCGATCACCGAGTGGTCGAGGCGGACACTCACGGGGCGAGAACTAGCAGCGGCGGGCAACAGGTCGATCCTGTCCTCGCGCTGCAGCTCTGCCTGGACCCAGTCGCTCGCGTTGGTGGCGAGGAACATCCTCCGACGGGGCTCCGCGGGGCGGGCGGCGGCGGTCTCGGGCGGCGAGTCAGACGGCGGATGCTGGCTAGTCATGCACGCAGTATACCGTGCGTATACGCCGTGTCAACCGGTGTGCTTGGGGTCCCGGCTGTGACGCGCCCCGATAGGCTCGGATCAGGCTCACTTCACCCCACGCGGCCACCACCGCGAGCGCGGTTCCACCGACACGACGAGGTCCACGCGTCCGACGCGGAGGTACGTGCGCGGCGTGGGGCGTCCCATCCCGTGGTACACAGCGACGATCACCGCGTCCTCGAGAGTCGCACGCACCTCTACGGCCTTGATGGGCGTTCCCGGATGCGCGCTGCGGAAGCCAGCAACCGCCGCCTCGCAGTGCAGGGAACTGGAACTGGGCTCGCTAGCTAGATGACGTCGCAGCCAACCGATGAGCCCCACCGCGTCAGCCTACTCGAATCCCGCGCCGACGGCCGGGCCGGAGATCGCGGGGGTGTGGAGACTACGACAACTCATGAGCCGCGCGGCCGAGCACCGAGTTCGTTGTGGCAGTCTCCCCAGTCCCGAGTCCCACGCGGCGATTCGAGCCGGGTACGAAGTCTCGTGTAGGCTCTCGTTCACGCAACAGAGTGGAGGCGGTGCACCGAGGATGGACGAATACCGCGCCGCGCTGGAGGCGACGAAGACGGACGAGGAGCTCCTCGATCTGTGCAGGCGCCGGAACCTCCACGGAACGCCATACGTGTTTCAGGGCAACGAGGAGGCGTACTACGCGTTCCGTCAGCGGGTTGCCGAGGAGTTCGAGATCGGCTTCGAGGAAGTGTACGTCGTAGGATCGGCCAAGCTCGGGTTCAGCCCGCACAAGCGCAGGCCCTTCGGTCTGGATTCCGACATCGACGTGGCGATCGTCTCCTCCGCCCTGTTCGAGCGCATCATGGAGACCATCTACGAGTACCAAATGCAGTTGCGGGGCAATCGCAAGGCCGTGACGGATCGCGAACTCGGCCGATATCACGAGTTCCTTGAGTACGGCGCGATCGGGTGGATGCGACCCGATCTGCTCCCAACGTCATTTCGCGTGAGGGAACTCAAGACTCTCTGGTTCGAGTTCTTCAAGTCGATCTCGTACGGAAGCAGCGAGGTGGGCGACTACAAGGTGGCCGCTGGCGTCTTCAAGACCTATGCGCACTTGGAGAACTACACGATTAGCGGGCTCCGATCGTTGCGGGCGAAGCTTCAAGTTGAGTCAGGTGTAGACAATGCAGATCAAGCCTAGTGTCACGAACCCGACAATCGCAGATGTGTACCAACTCATCGATGAGGCGAAACTCGTGTTGCGACCCGACTTCCAGAGGAAGTTCGTGTGGACGCACGAGCACCAGGAGGCGTTCATCGACACGATCTTACAGGGGTTGCCCTTCCCCGAAATCTACGTCTGCGAGGGCGAGGTTGACGTGAAGCGACTGAGGACCTCTAGGCTCGTGATCGACGGGCAACAGCGCCTGACCACGATCCGCAACTACATCGAAGGAACGAGCGAGCGCCCTCTCACGGCTATCCCGACGTACCAGAGCCTGAGTGACGCCGAAAAGCAGGAGTTTCTTAGTTACCAGATCGTAATGCGTGACATCGGAAACGTCGACGAAGCGACGACAAGAGAGATATTCCGCCGGATCAACCTCACGAAGTTCAAACTCGACGACATTGAGATTCACAACGCCGTGTACGACGGGCACTTCATCCAGGCTGGGCGTGTAGTGCTGGAGAACATCGGGCTCGAGAAGTACGGGGTGCTTCGCGAGTCGGAGTTTACGCGGATGGCCGACTTGCACTTCATCCTGCTCGTGATGGCCACGATCGAGGGCGGTGGGTACTTTGCCCAGGATCGGGAGGTGGAGCCGTGTGTCTCCGGGTTCAACGAGGAGTATCCAAACCGCGATCGCACGACCGATCTGCTCGTCGCGGTGTTCGAGTGCATCAACGATCTCGATCTGCCCCTCGACTCGATGTGGTTCCGGAAGTCTAATTTCTTCACTCTCGTCGTCGAGCTGGCATTGGCGATTGACCGGTTGCCAGGCGACCTTCGGGCGAGGCTCGAAGAGTTGGAAGGTTCCGTGATGTCGAATAAGAACAACCCGGATTCGGAATTCTACCAGTACTACCAGTACATGTATCAGGCTACTCACGCTCGGAAGGCCCGTGTCGTTCGGGCCGACTTCTTCCGCCGGACCTGCCTGTAGCTCGACGAGATGGTTCTCGTGACGGCTGTCACGCCCACCGAGTGCCAGGTACTACTACTTCTACCCCCCTGTTAGGCATCGGGGCGTGGCAAGCGATTCACGCGATCCCAGTACTCGCGGTCGGGGCTGTCTCGTTCGACAAGCCCGACACGGTCGACACGACACAGGCGGCGTCCGGACACCGCTCGACTGATGACCCGCTCGACGTCCGAGTTTGTGATGGGGATGCCCTTCGACGGCACCCATGCGGGCAGCACGTAGTAGATGCCCGCGAGGAGCCTCGGGAACTCGCCCCTGGCAACTCGTGTCGCGATCACCGGGCCCATCCAGATCGACTCTCCCTGACGTCGTAGGTTCACGAAGAGCTCACTGGCGCCGGAGTCAGATTCGATCCGCAGTAGGCCCGACTCTCGAGGTCGGAACATCGACGGATCGGAGGGGCAGCGCGACCACGTGAATCTCGTGCCGTGCACCCTCACCGTGCCCGAGGCGTCGATCTGACGTTCGTGTTGATCAGGCAGCTCTCGATCCATGGCGATCCTCGTTGGCCTGCCTCGATGCCTGCCGCGCGGAGTGGAGTCTAAGTGCCCAGGTGCCACGAACGCGCGACAGCCCAGCGCGCGCTCAGATCCGTCCCTCTCTGGCATGCTGGTCCGGTTCGCCACGGTAGACCTCCTCCCCGCCAGCGTGCTGGCCGCTCCGGCAGTCCGCTGTGCCGCGCCTTGTCGCCCGCGAACGGGAGCAGACGAAGCCTCCTCGCACCGCCTCATGGCGGAAACTCCGCACGAACGCCCCGCGGGGGCACTGCGCGCAGCGGGCTTCGGCCGAGTTCCGTGGCGAACCGGACCAGCATGCTCTCTGGTGCCACTGAGTGCATACCTCTCCCCTTCAAGCAACGGGGAGAGGTATGCAGCCAACCGGCTCGCAGGCTTAGCCGTGCGAGCGGAACAAGGGCAGCGTCTCGGTCCCGCGCAGGTGCCCGACGAGCGTCCAGTCGCCGTCGAACTCCTTGGTGGCGTACTTGACGGCGTACGCTGCGCCGCCGCGCTCCGGGTCGTACGCGTAGATGCGTGCGTACCCGTGGCGCTTCGACCAGATGTCCATCGCGTGCAGCCGCCGCATCTCGCGCGTGCCGGCCGCCAGGAAGTGCGCGTGCCAGTCGCCGCGCTTCTGCCGTTCGAACGCGACGAAGGCGTAGAGGCCCTCGTGCGGTCGCTTCCAGTAGTTGCGTCCCCACTGGCGGCGTGAGAGCTCGTTGAAGAAGCGTCCCACCGCGCGCTGCGCGTAGTCGAGACTCAGACACGTCTCGAACGTCAGGTGCCCGAACCACTGCCACGGGTAGGGGAGCAGCATGTCGCGCAGCGCCTTCTGCACCGCCCAGCCGCGCTGGCGGTCGGCGCGGATGCGCTTCCATCGCCGCTTCTCGTGCGGGGCCATGTCCTGGAGGTGCCACCACTCGGAGTGCGCGAGCATCTCCGGAACAGCGTGGACATCCACGACGCGCGGGGCGCTCACTGGGCACCCCGAGCGAGGGCGTCAGCGATGCGGAGAAGCGTGTCCCGGTCGTCGTCTGAGAGCTTGGGCCACGCGGCCAGGAGCGCGCGCAGACGTGCGTCTTGCGCGCCGCTCTGGCCAAGCGTGACCCCAAGCGCGGGCGGTTCGAGGCTAGATCCGGGGTTTCCTAAACCGTAGGTCGCAGGTTCGAGCCCTGCCGGGGATGCCAGACCGACAGCCGCAACGAAAGCCCCCGACCGGTACCCGCCCGCGAACCTGCTCGTGTTCGAAGGCGCAGACGGTACGTTCCTGGGCAAGTACGACGTTCCCGTCGAACGTGCCGGACGCTGGCAACTGTGGGCGCCGTCGGCGCGGTCGGGACCCGGTGCGGCGGACGTGCTCGGGGCGCTGAGCCGACACGTCGTGGCGGAAGCCACGCGCAGGGGGATCGAGCGCGCGGACCTGGTGCTCGAAGGATCCCACCGACACCACGACCTGGTGCGGTCGTGCCTGGTCGATGCGGGGTTCGACCTGGCCGAACAGAAGTTCGTGTTCACCCGCGACCTGACGGCCCTCGACTCGGACCGTCCGGCGCCGGACGGGCTCACCACCTTCCGCGCCGCCACGCTCGCGGAGGGATCGGATCTCCTGGCGGCAGCGCTGCACGCAGAGGGAGAGCGGGAGGGGCTCGAGGAATGGTCCGCCCAGGTCCCGTGCGAGTTCCCTGGCGTGGTCGCGGTGCAGGACGGCGCCCTCGTCGGCGTGGCGCTGCGTTCCGTGCGCCCCGGGAAGCGACTGCTGACGTTGCAGCACTTCGGACTGGTGCCCGGCGCGCGGGGAAGTGGCCTGGGGACCGGGTTCCTCGATGAAACACTCCACCGAGCCGCCGACGCCGGGTTCGCTACCTACCTGGGATCCACGACCACCGACAACACGGCGATGCAGCGGGTCTTCGAGCGCGTCGGGTGCGAGCGCGTGGGGACTCGGCTGATCCTCCGATGGACGCCGGCCTGACGGCCTACGTCACTTCGTCATACGGTCCCAGGGTCAGTTCGCCAAGTTGACCGCTCCATCGCGACCCAGGGTCAGGGCGACCGACCGGGGGGTCGTTCCCGCGCGCAGCGGGCACGCACAGGGCGCTGATCCAGGGGGGCGGATCGGGGCCTCGCAGGGAATGACGTGAAACGGATCCGGCGGCCGCGGAGACTCCCTCTGCGGTGACCCAGTCGCACTCCGCCTTCGATCCAGCCGAGCTCTCCCGACACACGGAGGGGCTCCGCGCGCTCGCGCGGCGCTTGCTTCGCGACGAGCAGCGTGCAGAGGACGTGGTCCAGGATGCGCTGGTGACGGCGCTGGCGCGCGCGCCACGAAGCGGAGTGCCGCTCCGAGCGTGGCTCGCCGGTGTCGTCCGCAATCTAGCCATGCGACGGCGACGAGAAGAGCGGAGGCGGAAGGCGCGGGAGACCGCGAGTGCGAGAACGCAGGAGGCAGAGTCCGCCCTCGACGCGGTGACTCGCGCGGAGCAGCAACAGTGGCTCGTCTCTGCCGTGATCGGTCTGCCGGAGCCCTATCGCACCGCGATCATTCTCCGCTACCTCGACGGGTACACGCCGCTCGAGGTGGCCAAGGAGACCGGCGTGCCGCCACCGACGGCGCGCACACACGTCCATCGCGGATTGGCGCTGCTTCGCGAGCGGCTCGACAGCGCGCATGACGGCTACCGCGACAAGTGGCACGCGATGCTGCTGCCGCTGGCGCCGACTCCGCGCAGCAGTCCACTGATCGAGTTCGGGCCGCTCGCGGCGAAGGGGGCACTCGGCATGACAACGAGAACCAAGATGCTCGCGGCGGCGGCGCTGCTGGCGGTCATCGCCGGCTGGACGGCTTCGTCGTGGCGGACGGACCCCGTGAACGAACCCGACGCCGCTGCATCGGCCGAGAGGAAGCGGGAGGCCGTGGAAGCGACGACGCGCGAGCCAAGCAAGAGGCTCAGGCGTCCAGCCGCCGCACTCCCTTCGGGCGCCGAGTCGACATCGACGCCGGACACGGAGCCGCCACCACCCGTCGCAGAGGCGTCGCTATGGCTGCGTGGCTCGGTCCTCGACGAAGAGGGCCGCGGGATCGGCGGCGCGGCGCTCTCGCTGCGTGCGATTCCGGACCCGACTCACGGAGAGGGCGCGCCGCGTTCGATGCGCGTCACATCGGCGGGCGATGGCTCGTTCGACGTCGACGTCCGGGGGTTCGTTGACGATGACCCAAACGTCGTGGCCATTCGTGCGACCGCAGACCACGGCGACTTCCTTCCGTCCATCCAGAGCGTGGCCGTCGTTCGCGAAGTTGGGGCAGGTGTGCGTGTCGACGATGCGGTCGTCGTTCTTCGGCGCGCGGCGGTGTTCGTCGGTCGCGTCGAGGATCCCGGTGGCGTGCCGATCGCCGGCGCGAGCGTCGTGCTGTTCCGCGTCCGCGAGGACTCGTGGGAGGCGGGTGAAACGGCGACGACGCGCGACGATGGCTCGTACCGCCTTCGAGCGCCACCGGGTGCGCGCTACGTCGTGGTCGCGGATCAGGCCGACCGGCTCCCCGATCAGATCGAGTTCACCGGGCCAACCGAGCGCGTCCACGAGCTCGGTCTGTTGGTGCTCCCGCTCGGGCACACGATGTCAGGGGTCGTGACCGACTTCGAGAGTCGCCCCATTCCAGGGGTCGAGGTCTCGGTGTACTCGGCGTGGGCCGTCGCCACGCTGCGGGGTGGCCCGCGCGAGCTGACTCTCGGCGAGGACGGTCCGAAGCCTTGGCACGCCAAGGCTCTGACGGACGCCTCGGGACGCTACGAGATTCGCGGTCTAGCGGACGAGCCGCACCGCGTGCGGGCCAGTTGCTACTTCGTCGCACTCGACCTGTCCGACGATCTGGTGAAGGAGGCGCAGCGTCCGACTGAGGGTGTGGACTTCTCCATCTCGGCAGGGCGCATCATCGTCGAGATCATGCGGGACGGCGTGCCAGTGATCCGTGCGAGCGTCCACTACATCAGCGAGCACGGTGACAACGGCGTCTCGACGAACGAGCTCGGACGGTCGGAACTGCTCGCGCGCCCGAACGGAGGCTACCGGGTCCGAATCGACGCGCAGGGCTACGAGGCCTGGGAGCGTGAGGTAGAGGCACCGAGCGTCGGCAGCGAACTCGTCGAGCGCGTAACGCTCACACCACGCTGAGATCGCCCCGAGTTCGCGTTCACGCTCCGGCACGAGGGCGGAGGCGTAGAAGTCGGGACAACGTCCAACTGACCCAACTTGCAGCCTCGGGATGCTTCGTCGCTGAGCCGCATGGTGCGCTGTCCCGCGCCATTCGGTCCCACGTCATTCGGTCCCCGGGGTCAGTTCGCCGGGCTGACCGCTCCATCGCGACCCAGGGTGAGGGCGACCGACCGAGCCGGCGGATCGACCCTGGGTCGGAATGCCGTGGGTCGGAATGCCGCGTTCGCCAGCGCTGACGCGGGTGTCTGCAGGGCGAGTTCGGCTTGAACGTGTTCGATCTCTGATCTCAGGCGGACGACAGACTCGGGGTATTGGTTCACGACTGGCTTCGATCAGAGGCGGCCTACCGCCCCAGGCATCAGCCGCGGCGAGCCGGGCCCGAAGAGACTGGCGCGCCTCTTGGAACAAGCGGCGTGACAGAGGGATCGTCAGCTGCAGGCCTCAGTTAGGCGGCGCCGGACAGCGTGCGTTCATTCACGACGCATCCGTCGCTCTGGGCGGCCACGCGTCGATCCGCAGGCGCAACGCCACGATCTTGCCGAAGTGATATGCGTTGTGCACAGCCACGCAGTTCAACTCGTCGGCCAAGGTCAGGCCTGGCTCGAGCTCGGCGGCCAGTCGCGCCGGCTCCTGTCCTAGGTCTGCCGCAGCGCGAGCCCCGGTCAGGAACACTCGCACCAGCTGGTGCCACTGGTCCTCGTGTTCCGGCGCCGCGGTTGGGAACGGGTCGGCGGGCGGTGTGCCACCCGGCTCGATGACGCTCTGCTGGTATCTCACAAGGTGCCATAGCTCGTCGTAGATGGAGTGCGACACGCCCTCCGGCCGGCAAGTCACTTGCTCGAGCGTCAGCCCTGACAGCAGGCGCGCTCTCTCTGCGAACTCGCCGGCGAGGAACAGATGTTCGAGAAGATGCATACCCGCCACGCTCCCGTTGGTCGTGAGCGACAGATCTCCGCCGCCGAACTCTCAGTAGGCGGTTCGGTCTATCCGCGGCAACAGCGCCGATGATCCGCCTATCACCGGCCTGGAGTCCGCTCCGGAGCGTCCGAGCCGTCTGCGCGCGAAGGAGTTCGAGCCGTCTGGTGTCAGCGTTCCGCAGCGATAGCCTGCAACGCTGGTCAGTGTAGCGTCCGGGCTCTCCGGGCGGCATGTACCGACAGACCACGGTGGGGCTGGACGGTGGCTGGCGTGAGGCGGGTGCAGACCTCTCCCCTTCACGTCATACGGTCCCCGTCATTCGGTCCCAGGGTCAGTTCGCCGGGTTGACCGCTCCATCGCGACCCAGCGTCAGGGCGACCGACCGAGTCGGCGGATGGACCCTGGATCGGTATGCCGCATCAGCGTCGCGCGGCGGCCAGCCGGCCCCGCAGCCGGTACGGCGGCGGAGCCTCGCGCAGTGACAGGTCGTCGTCGCAGGTGCCTGCGTCCGGCGACACGAAGCCCGGCAGGCCGTCGAGCGAGCGGTCGAAGGTGGCCACCGCCTGTGCTCCATGGGTGCGGGCGCGCTCGCGGATGAGGATGTCGGCGAGATCGGCGCGGCTGCCGGCGTAGGCCGTGAGCGCCCGCGCCACCTCCTCCTGCCGCTCGATCTGCAGCTGCTCCGCGGTCAGGAGCCACGAGACCGCTTCCGCCACGCTCCCGCGCGACACGCGGTAGACGGTCTCGAGCACCCAGACCGTCTCGCACACGACGATCAGCGGCACGAACAGCGCAGCGCCCTCGTCGAGCGCGCGTTCGACGAGTCGGCGTGCGAGGGCGCCCTGCTCGGGATCGTCATCCATCAGGATCCGCACGACGACGTTGGTGTCGAGGGCGATCACAGGCCTGCTCCGCGCTGACGAATGGCCTCGTTCATCTCCTCGACCGTGGCGTGGCGATCGGACTTGAGGATGCCGAAGAGATCGCGGATGTCGACGGTCAGCGGGCGCACGAGGATCGTGCCGTCGTCGAGGGCGACGAACTCGAGACGGTGGCCGGCCCGCAGCCGCAGCGCGTCGCGGACGTCCTTGGGGATCGTGACCTGCCCCTTGCTGGTGATGGTGGCGACGGACATTCCTTACGCATGGACGATCCCTTACTTCATGGCAAGGAGATCGCAGGGGCGGGCCCGACGGGAACGCCGCCGCCAGGTCGGCTGAGGGGAGCGACGAGGTACCGCTTCGTCCACCAACGCGTTCTCACGTCGTCGGATAGGATGCCTCTACCGCCGCGCAACCTTCAGCGCGGCCCCCGGTTGCCCCCGTCATGAACCCCACCGAAACCCGCACCGAGCTTCCGATCTCCAAGGCGCGGATGCCCTTTCGGATCGCCGCATTCGTGCTCGCGGTCTTGTCGCCGCTGGGGCTGATCCCGATCGTGGTCGCGCTGACGGAAGCTGGTTCAGCCACCGAGGTCTTCTGGCTCGTGTTCGGGGCCGTGACGGTGCTCGTCTGCATGGTCATGTTTGCGAAGACCGCGCTGACGGGACGGACTCCGATGTACACGAGTCGTCTCGCCAAGGCGGTCAACCTGCTCGACGTCGACTGAGCTCCCGAGTACCGAGACCGGTCGGATACCGTGCCAGGAACCGTTCGTCGGTCTACGCCGAACGTTCGTGCCGGATCAACTGGCCGCGTGTCGCCGCGGCGGCAGACCGAGGATCGCGGTCGGCGTCGCCGCGCTCGCACCGCCGTCGCCGGCGGATTGATCGCGTTCATGTGTTCGGGACAAGCCGACGAACGGTTCCGGGCACCTGTATGTCGTGGCACCGTATGTCGCAGTCTAGCCGAGCCGTTCGAGGCTCGCGTCGAGCGCGGTACTCCCGTGGTGAGACCAGCGCGCTAGCCCGGCCTATTCATGAGGCTCGCGCAGTTCGTGACGACTGTCGCCTGGAAGCGCAGGAACCGCCTGGATGCGGGGACCACGCCACGCGCCGAGTGGCCCGTCCTGAGCGAGGACAGAACGTCGAGATCAAGGCGCG
>JAJFFG010000074.1 GCA_021776825.1 Planctomycetota bacterium | reverse complement strand
TCGGGCGCCGCGTCGGTCGCGTCGCCGTCGGCTGACGCGCCCGCCGCTCAGTCCGCCAGCAGTTCCGCCACGAACGGCCGTAGCGCCGCCGCCGCGATGGCATGCGCGGCCGGATTGGGGTGGTGATCCGTCGGATGGACCCAGAGAGCCGGTGCATCGCGGCCGGCGAACGTGGGCGCGAGATCGAGCACCGGCACGCCCGACCGCTCGCAGGTGGCGATGATCCGGTCGTGCACGTCCTGCAGCGGGTAGTCATCCAGGCGGTGCAGGAGCGGGAAGACGGCCACGCCCAGTCGAACGCCACGGGCCTCAGCGGTGCGCGCCATGCTCTTGATCGCCGCCAGCGCCTCGGCTCCGAACTGCTGGCGCTCGCCGGTCCAGTAGTCGCGATACCACTGCTCGCTTCCGCTCGCCCGCCACGGCGCCGCCACGAGATCGAGCAGACGCAGGCCGCCGCCGTCGCGCGCTTCGCGGAGGAGATCGCCATCGACTCGTTCGAGAGCGTGCGGCAGGGGTATCGCGTCGTTCGGCTGCACCACGACCAGCGCGCCGCGGGGCCGACACGCCTCGACAAGCTCGGCGAACACCGCGGCCTCGTCGGGTAGCGAGTACCCGGGGACGCCCGCGTTGTAGACGTTCGCCTCGTCCAGGAGTTCGCTGAAGCGCTCGCCGACGGCGACGCCCTCGCCGAAGGTGAACGAGTCGCCGAGCACGACCAGCCGCGCCCGATCGACTCCCGCGCGGCCGGAGCGATAGCCGGACGCGTCGATCGCGTACCGGATGCGCGCTCCCTCGGGGAGCACGCCGAGGGGATCGCCGTCCCACGAGAATTCGCTGACCACGTTCGGCGTGAGTCGGAAGTACGGCAGCCCATCCAGCGGACCGTCGAGCTCGTGCGAGCCCTGACGCGGCGCATAGGAGACGGACGTCGCGCGCAGTCCAATCTCGGCGGCGACGAGCGCCAACCCCGTCGCGCCGAGCGCGAGGAGCCAGCGGAGCCGTCGTCGCGACATGTCCTTCCTTCTAGTCGCCTCGCCCGACGGCCCGTACGGTCTTCTCCGCGATGCGCGCGCGAGACCGGGCCGCTCTGATCGTCGTGGGCGCGGGAGCCCTCGCCCTATCCGCGGCCATGACGCTGCTGCGTGACAGCGCCGTCGAAGAGCATCTCGAGCGCCTGCTCCCCCGCCTTCTGAGCGCACCGTGCTCCTTCTCGGGAGCGAGTTTCTCGGTGCTCGACGGCCTGCTCGTCCGCGACCTGACGGTGCTGGACCCGAACGATCCTCTGGCCGCCCCGCTGCTCTCGGTCGGCGAGACGCGCATCGAGTACACCCTCGACGTGTTCGGCGAGGGACCGCGGCTCACGGACGTAGTGCTCGTCGCTCCGCGGCTGCGCGTCGTCCGCGACCAGGACGGGACCGTCTCGTTGCTCTCTGTCGTTCGCGGCCGTGACGACGGAACGGACAGCGACGACACCGATGCGTCACGCGGCCTGCCACGGGTGCGCATCATCGGTGGCGACGTCGAGCTCTCGGACCCGGCCCTGCTCGCCGACGGGGCTTCGCTCAGTCTGCATGGCATCCGCGCGGGCCTCGCCGAAGAGGACGGTGTGCTGACGCTCACCACGACCGCAACGGCCGACCTCATCGGCGACTTCGACGCGAGAGCGACGCTCGACCGGGACGGTCAGAGCGGCCAGATCGACATCACGCTGAAGGGCGCGGAGTTGTCGTCGAGTCTCGCGGGCCGTCTCGAGTCGCGCGCCGCCACGTTCCTCCGTGACCTCGATGCCGCGGGCACTCTGAGCGGGCGCGTCACGCTGACGCTCGTGGACGGGGCTGTCGCCGACGCCGACGGTGAGCTCGTGCTCGACGACGTCGCGGTGAGTGTTCGCATCCCCGACGACACCGGCCGCGCGGAGCCGAGGCCGCTGCGTCTGACCTCGTTGAACGGGAAGCTGATCGCGCGGGAGGGCCGCGTCTCCATCGAGTCGTTGACCGGCCGCCTTCTCGACGCGGACCTGAGCGTCGACGGCGGCGTCGATCTCCGCCCGCCGAGCGGGATGACGGACGACGACCGGCGCGTCGACCTCCGCGTCGGCATCGACGGTCTGGGCGTCGGACCGGAACTCGTCGCGCACCTGCCGTCGCATCTCGGGGAGATCCAACGCCGCTTCGCGATCCACGCGCGTGTGGGAGCCACGGTCCACGTTCGCGGTCGCACGGAGCGGCCGACCGTCGACGCGCGCCTCGTTCTCACGGAGGGCCGGGCCAGCTACGAGGGGGGGATCCACCCGGACACCGGAGCGCGGTTCGGCTTCCCGTGGCAGGTGACGGATCTCGAGGGCACGGTCGAGGTCACGGGCACGCGCGTCGACATCGACGCGACAGGACGCCACGGGCCGGCGCGGGTCACCGTGCAGGGCATGACGGACCTCACGGCGGATCGCCGGGTCATCACCGACATTCGGATCGGCGCCACGGACGTTCCGCTCGACGACGACCTGAAGTCGGCGTTTCTCGAGAACGGTGAGGCGCTCTTCGCCCGCTGGCGGCCCGACGGCGTCGCAGAGCGGATCGACGTGCGCGTCGTCCAGGACCCGGACGTCGACGCACTCGGCGAGGCCGCCACCGACGTCGATCTCGAGTTCGACGGGCGGGCGACGTTCCATCCGTCCTTGCTCCCGGCCGATCTCGCGGTGTCGAGCGGCACCGTGCGCGTGCACCAGCCGGTGGTGGACGGTCAGCGGATCGACACCGTCACGTTGCAGGGCGTCGAGGCGGCGGGCGACGGGTTCACGATCACGGCGAACGGAGCCGTGACCACCGACGCCGCGGGAACCCGTGACGACCTCCATCTCGGACTCTCAGGCTCAGCCAACGAGACGCTCATGACGGCGTTGCAGGCCTCGCCGGACGTGCCGAAGGGGACGAAGCGTGCGCTGCGTCTCCTCCAGCCACGCGGACCGCTCCGAGCCGAGGTGCTGCTGCGCGGCGACGCAACGGTGCGCGAGGACTCGGTCACCGTGACGCTCGACGGGGTCTCCGTCGCCGGCTGGGACGGCATCCCGCTCGCGTTGAGCGATGCCCGCGGCACGGTCGGCCTCGACGGCGAGACCCTCACCGTGACCGGCCTGACCGCCCGGGCGCTCGGCGACGCCCGCATTCGCATCGACGGCACGCTCGACGGCCTCGCGTCCGAGAGCATCGTTCCCCGCCTCGTGATCGCCGCCACCGACGCCCCGCTCGGCGCGCGCCTGCGCACGGCGCTCGGGACACTGGGCGACCCGCTTGCCCCGTTCTGGGACGAGGTCCGGCCGGGAGACGATGCGTTCGCGGACATCGACCTGATCGTCGGACCCGACGACCAAGCCGCGGGTCCGATCGATGCACGGCTGCGTCGCATCCGCGGCGGATTGAACCTGCAGGGGTTCGCACTCGTCGCCGAGGACGGAACTGCCCGCTTCGCGGACGGGCTCGTCGAGACCGACTTGGTGGGCCGCATCGGCGACGCCGCCGTCACGATCGCGGGCGGACGCCTCGACACGCGTAGCGGCGACGCGACCGCGGTGCTCACCGCGCGCGGTCTCCCGTTCCCGCGCGGCCTGGCGCCCGTGCTGCCGCCGGAGACGGTCGACTCCCTCGCCGACGCCGTCCCCGGTCGAGCGCTGCATCTGAACGCGATGGCCCTCACGTGGGAATCGGCGTCGCGTCGCCTGACTCTCGAGGGCCGCGCCACGCTGCGGCCGCGCGAGCGCGCCACGGCCTCCGGCGAGACGATCCTGCACGACGCCGACGTCGTCCTCCGACCCGCGGTGCTGACGCTGCCCGAGTCGGGCCCCGTCGAAGTCGCCGCCGCCGTGGAGATCGTGCGAGCCCACATCGAGCCCGGCATCGAGATCGAGGAACTCATCGGCCACGCGTCGGTGACGGGCACTCTCGGCGGAGACGACGCGACGCTTCAGGTCGCGCTCACGGACGCGGCCTTCCGGACGCTCGGCCGACCGTTCCGCGACGTCTCGCTGCACCTCGACGTCGAGGGCGCGAAGATCCGCGTCGAGGATCTCTCCGCGCGACTGCACGGGGGTCTCCTGACCGGTCAGATCGGAGCCGGCGGCGCGAAGGTCGCGTACCGAGGCGATCTCTCGCTCACCGGCGCGCGACTCTCCCGCGTGCTGAGCGAGCGACCCGGCCAGACAAGCGAGGGTCTGCTCGACGTGCGCGTCCGCTTCCGCAACCCGACCGGCAAGGCGCGTGATCTGCAGGGCGCTGGACGCGCGGAGATGCGCGACGCACGCCTCGTCGCTCCCGTCGCGACCGCCGTGACGAACGCGGTGAACGGTGCGCTGCTCGGCCTCGGGAACATGCAGGGCGAGTTCTCAGAGGGCTTCGTCGAGTTCGACCTGCGCGGTGATCGCGCCCTGGTGCGCGACCTCTACATCGGAGGCGCGGCCTTGCCGCCGCTCGGCACGCTCGAACTGCGCGACGGTCGGGGCGCGGTCGGCCTCGACGGCGAGCGGATCGACCTGATCGTCTACCCCCGCATCAAGTTCGATCCGTTCGGGCTGGACCCGACGGGACTCTTCGACAGCCTGTTGAGCGTGGCGCAGGTGCTGCTCCGCCGCGTGCGGATCGAGGGGACGATGCGCAACCCCACGACATCGTGGGAGGTCGTCGGCGAGGACGGTGACGCCGAGTTCGCGCCACGTCCGCAACCGGCCGGTGAGCTGCTCCCGTACGGTCCGGAGCCCTGGTAGCCGAGCCGCGCTGGTCGCCGCACGGTCTTGGTCACCACGCCGGCCCGGTAGCCGCGCCGTGAAATTGCCCGGGCACCCCGTACGCGCCGCATAATCCGAGGTGTGAACCTGTACGCCGCCATCCTTGCCGGAGGCTCCGGCACGCGCTTCTGGCCCGCGAGCACGCGGAGCGTTCCGAAGCAGATGCTGCCACTCACCGGCGGCGCTCCACTCCTTCGTGAGACCGTCGATCGCCTCGCCGGGCTCGTCCCCGCAGAGCGCCTCCTCGTCGTGACGGGCGCGCACTACGTCGAGCAGGTCCGCGCGATCCTGCCCGAGCTCGGCCCGAACGCGATCCTCGCGGAGCCGATCGCCAAGAACACCGCCGCAGCCTGCGCGCTCGCCGCGCACTGGGTCGCACAGCGCGATCCCGATGCGGTGCTCCTGACCCTGCCGGCCGATCACGCCATCTCGCCGAGCGCCGAGCTCTGCGAGATGCTCGCGGCCGCGGCGGCGCGAGCCGACGAGAGCGGCCGTCTTCTCACACTCGGTCTGCGACCACGCCACGCCGCGACGGGCTACGGTTGGATCGAGACCGGAGAGCAGCGCGCCGACGTGCACGGCCGCGCCATCCACGCCGTCGCCAGCTTCGTCGAAAAGCCGGATCGCGGCCGCGCTGAGGTGTACCTGGCCCGGGGCACCCACCTCTGGAACCTCGGCATGTTCGCGTGGCGCGCGACGTCGTTCCTCGATGAGCTCGCCGTGCACCTTCCGACCGTCGCAGAGCCCCTCGCCGCGGCGGGACGTGCGCTCGGCACGGTCAACGAGGCGACGGCCCTCGCGACGGCATTCGACACCTGCGAGTCGATCTCCGTCGACCACGGCGTCCTCGAACGGAGCACGCGCGTCGAGTGCGTACCGTGCTCGTTCCAGTGGGACGATCTCGGCGCGTTCGAAGCGCTCGCACGACACCTCCCGCGCGACGAGAACGGGAACGTCGCGATCGGCGAGCTCCTCGCGATCGACAGCTCCGAGTGCGTGACCTGGGCCGAGGACGGACGACTGACCGCGCTCCTCGGCGTGCGGGACCTCGTCGTCGTCCACGCCAACGGCGTGACACTCGTCGCGCCGCGAGCTCGCGCCGAAGAGATCAAACGCCTCGTCCAGGAGCTCGGCCCGGCCGGGCTCGAGTCGTTCCGTTGAGTGACGGTCCGCCACCGCCGCACCCACGACCGCACGCACTGCCCCCCCCACTGGGCAAGGCCCTCGGGATCGACCACGGAGCGCGTCGGATCGGCGTGGCGACCTGTGACGGGCTCGGCATCACGGTGACGCCGCTCGAGGTCGTCGACGGCCGGGACCGGCCAGCGGCCGTGGCCCGCATCGCCGCGATCGCCGACGATCGCGAGGCCACCGTGCTCGTGTTCGGGCTCCCGATCCACATGGACGGCCGCGCCCACAATGGGGCGAAGAAGGTGCGCGCCTTCGCCACGCTCTGCGCTTCCGCGACCGGGCTGCCGACCGTGTTCATCGACGAGCGACTGACCACCGTCGAGGCTGAGCGCCACCTGTTGTCCACCGGGCACGGCGTGCGCGATCTCAAGGGCAAGGTCGACAAGATCGCCGCCGCGATCATCCTGCGCGACTGGATCGATTCACGCTCTCGAGCCTAGCAGCCTGCCGGACTCTGCGCGTCGCCGTGCGTGAGACCGTCTGGGCGACACGGTGCGCAACGACTTCTATAGCTCGCAGGCTGTCGCGCCAACCTGCGTGGCCCGTCGGGGCCGTTAGACCGACAGCCTGCGAGCCTGCCGATCTCGGGAAAAAGGCCCGGCCCCCCCCGGAGCCCGCCTACGATGCCGCGCTGACCCAAGACGACGAGCGTCAGAACGCAAGACAACGTAGAGGTTCGACCCCGACGCAGGCCGCAACGCACAGTTGCAGGCTCGCCCGGCGGTGACGAGAGGGTGAGGCAGATGTCGATCACGAAGGACGATAAGAGCAGTTTGATCACGGAGTACCGTCTCGAAGACGCGGACACCGGATCAACCGAGGTGCAGGTGGCGATCCTTTCCCACCGGATCCGTAGCCTCACGGAGCACCTGAAGATGCACAAGAAGGACCACACTTCCCGGCGCGGGCTGCTCAAGCTCGTCGGGCGCCGTGCCGCGCTGCTCAAGTACCTGGCGCGCACGGACCGCAGCCGATACCTCGACCTGATCGGGCGTCTCGGCATTCGCGCCAAGAACTAGTGATCCAGCCCGAGACCAGGACGGTGACGTCCTGGCCGGCGCGTCCTGAAGGACACGTCCGGGCGACAATGTGCAACTCGGGGTGCCGACACGGCCCCCGACCGATGAGCGAGATCGGCACCTGCCGATCTCCCATTCCCAGATTCCTCGCTCTCCGCGCGCGGGCCTCGGCCCGTGACGGTAGGGCGCATCGGCCGCCGCCCCAATGTGGCGCGGCGCCGACCCACATGACGGCCCCGAGGAAGGGGCCCCAGACGCTCGGTCACAGGAGGGATGCCTCCGCCGGGCAAGGAGAACTGAATATGGCTCACGAAGTGAGCGTGTCCGTCGGGGAACACACCCTGACCTTCCAGACCGGGAAGCTCGCGCGGATGGCCGCCGGGTCCTGCCTGGTGACCTGCGGCGAGACGATGGTGCTCGCCGGCGCGTCCCACGGGATGCCGCGGATGAAGTTGAACTTCCTCCCGCTCACCATGGACTACCGCGAGAAGGCCTACGCCGGCGGACTGATCCCCGGTGGCTTCTTCAAGCGCGAGGGTCGCCCCTCCGAGAAGGAGATCCTCACGATGCGGATGATGGACCGCCCCATGCGGCCCCTCTTCCCGTCTTCCCTGCGCCGTGACATCCAGGTCCAGGCCTACGTCATCTCGTCGGATCGCGAGCTCGACGCGGACGTCCTGGCGATCAACGCCGGCTCCGCAGCGCTCGCGCTGTCCGACCTGCCGTGGAACGGCCCGGTCGCGGCCGTCCGCGTCGGCCGCGTCGACGGTGAGCTCATCCTGAACCCGACCAACTCTCAGCGCGAGCTGAGCGACATGGACCTGGTCGTGGTCGGTACCGAGAAGGCCATCACGATGGTCGAGGCCTCCGCGCACGAGGTCCCCGAGGCCGAGATCGTGCAGGCCCTCGAGGTCGGGCACGAGGTCGTCGTGCGTCTCTGCGCGGCGCAGAGGCAGCTCGTCGAGATGGGCGGCAAGCCCACGATGGACTTCGAGGGTCCGGCACAAGACGCCGCGCTGCTCGAGCAGATCCGCAGCGAGTGCACCGAGGCTCTCGAGACGGCGCACCGCAAGCCGGGCTCGAAGCACGAGCGCAACGGCCACCACAAGGCGGCCCTCAAGGCGATCCACGCGCAGTACGCGCCGCCTGCCGACGACGGTTCGGTCGATGCCGACCGTCTCGAGATCGTGAAGCGCTACGCCGAAGAGGTCAGCAAGGAGGTCTTCCGCGAGGTGTGCCTCTCCGGCCGTCGTTACGACGACCGCCCGCCGGCCGGGCTCCGCGAGGTCACGTGCGAGGCCGGCTTCCTGCCGCGCGCGCACGGCTCCACGCTGTTCCAGCGCGGCGAGACGCAGATGCTCTCGACCGTCACGCTCGGAACGAAGCGTGAGGAGCAGCTCATCGAGGGGCTGCACGAGACCTACTACCGCAAGTTCATGCTGCACTACAACTTCCCGAACTTCTGCGTCGGAGACTCGAAGCCCATCCGTGGGACGAGCCGTCGCGAGGTCGGTCACGGCAAGCTCGGCGAGCGCTCGCTGCAGTGCGTGCTGCCGCCGCACGAGGACTTCCCGTACACGATCCGCATCGTGTCGGACACGCTCGAGTCGAACGGCTCGTCGTCGATGGCCAGCGTGTGCGCCGGGACCCTGGCGCTCATGGACGCGGGCGTGAAGATCACGCAGCCGGTCGCCGGCATCGCCATGGGCCTCATCAAGGACGGCGATCGCGAGGTCGTGATGACCGACATCGCCGGCAAGGAAGACTCCTGGGGCGACATGGACTTCAAGGTGGCCGGAACGCAGCGCGGCATCACCGCCCTGCAGATGGACATCAAGATCGACGGCGTCTCGAGCGAGCTGATGGAGCGTGCGCTCCTGCAGGCGAAGGACGCTCGCGTCGACATCCTCCGTGTCATGCTCTCCGAGCTGCGCCGACCGCGCAGTGAGCTGAACGTGCACGCGCCGCGCCTCGAGCGCATCTACGTCGACAAGGAGAAGATCGGTTCGATCATCGGCCCCGGCGGCAAGGTCATCCGGGCCCTGCAGGAGGAGTTCGAGGTCACGATCAACGTCGACGACGACGGTGCGGTCACGATCTACGCCGTGAACGGCGAGAAGATCGAGGCCTGCAAGGAGGTCATCGAGGGCATGACCCGCGAGGCCAAGATCGGCGACGCGTACGACGGCACCGTGATCTCCATCAAGGAGTTCGGTGCGTTCCTCCAGATCGGGCCGGGCCGTGAGGCTCTCTGCCACGTGAGCGAGCTGTCCGACGGATACGTCGAGCGGCCGGAGGATGTCATCGCCCTGGGCGACGTCGTCAAGGTCAAGTGCATCAACGTGGACCCGTCCGGGAAGATCAAGGTCTCCCGGAAGCAGGTGATCCTCGAGGAGCGTGGCGAGACCTACGAGGCTCCTCGTCCGGTCAGCCGCGGCCGTCGCGATGATCGCGGTGGCGGGCGCGGGCGCCCGCCGCGCCGCTAAGCCGTACGGCCGAGAGGCCGAGAGGCCGAGAGGCCGAACATCCAGACTCCGGAGGGAGGCGGCAACGCCTCCCTCTTTCGATTCCGGTCCGTGTCCGACTCGCCCGCATCGTCCACGAGGACGCCAGGACATCGTGCGACGAACGGGCACGAAGCATGACGGAGTTCGCCCCTTGCTGCTCCACGGTCTCGCCGCGTTCTCGCGACGCCCTCGTGAACGATCCGGGCCGGCGCACGGTGTCGGATCGGCCTCGATCCGCCACGGAAGGCCGAGGTTCGACACGTCCGAACTCAGGGCCGCGAGCGGGACTCGACACGGTTCGCCACGCGCGTGGGGCACTTGGGCGATTCCGCCCTCGGCGACCGAAACAACCGCGCAGATCCGCGTCGATTCCGGCACGGAGACGATCATCCCGTCCGATCTCGAGTGGCGGATCTCCGTCGTGGCGGATCGGCCTGGGCTCGAATTCGTCGGATACGAGGCACGCTGTATCGCCAACAGAACGCTGAGGCTCGAATTCGCCCGACTTGTCCGATGACCAAACGGACCCTACGATTTCGCCGTGATCGGACCCATCCGCCCTCGACGCGTCGGAATCGTGCTGACCGTGGCGCTTCTTTCCGCCATCGGCGCGGCGCAAGAGGTCGAGCCAGCCGTGGCGGTCTGTCCGCTCGCGCCGGGCGCGATCACGATCGATGGCCGACTCGACGAGTGGGCCGCCGCCCCCGCGATCGAGATTGGGGAGTCGCAACTCGTCCGTGCGGACCCGAAGTACCTCGGGGTGTCGGATCTGAGTGGACGGATCCACGTGGCCCGCGACGCCACGACGCTCTACGTCGCCGGCCGTATCCACGACGACACACTCTTCTGGAACCCGAACAAGTCCTGGCTCGGCGATGGCGTGGAGCTCTTCTTCGATTTCCACCCCGACCCCGCCACGCGCGCTCCGGAGGGCATGTACGACCAGTACACGCATCAGTTGCTCCTCCACCCCCTGGCGAATGAGGTCCGCTGGACCTTCGCGAGCCTGCGCGGGGAGGACGGCAAGATGGACGATCCGATCGACGGCCTGCGGCTCGCGGGACTGCCGCTCCGCAACGAGAAGAGCGCGACGATCGGCTACACGTTCGAGCTCGCGCTTCCGCTCCACAACCTGACGGATCAGGAGCTCGCACAGGACCGCGAGATCGGGTTCGACATCGCGCTCTCCGACTCGGACGGCCAGCCCGAGCAGAAGAACTACGCGACGTGGAGCGGGAACGAGCGCCTCCACGAGATCCCCGCCAACTTCGGCCGACTGCGGATGGGGGCCGATCCCGTCCCCCCCGAGCGCCCGGATCGGAGCACGTTCTCGCCGACGGCTCCACTCGCCGTACTGATCGCCATTCTCGGCGCCCTGCTCTTCCTCTGGTTGGGCCGCGTCACGACGCCTGCCGGACGCCGACTCCTGGCCGGACTCGATGCCCTACGCCGGATCCGCCTGCGCCCGAAGCTCGTGGTCGCGGGCTCCCTCGTGCTCCTCGTCGCCGTGGCCGAGATCGCTGCGGGCTGGGCCTCCGGTCAGCTCACGGAGCGCGACGTGGCCACGCACCGTGAGTTGGCGCAGCAGGTGCGCGCGATCGCCTCGGAGGCGCAGTCTCTCCGCCTACTCGACGCACGCGACCAGGGTCCGCAGGAGCCCCTGATCGCGCTCCTCGGCGGAGGCAGTCTCACCCCCCGCGTGGACTACTCGTACGCCATCGTGCCACCGGTCGAGGAGGTCCCTCATCGGACGCTCGACGGCACGCCGTTCCTGCGTCGCGACATCCCCGCGATCTCGAGCTGGGCTGGCAGTTTCCAGGTCCATCCCGCCGCCCGAGCCTATCGAGCCTCCCTGATCTACTCGTGGCAGCGAGAGCCCGGTCGCGACGTCAGGCCCGACGCGGGCGACCCCGTCGCGGAGGTGCGCTTCGTGCACGCCGATGGCCGCGTTGCCGCACCCGCCGTGCTGCGGTTCGGACGGCACGTCGACGCGGATGACGGCCCGGTTCCGTCCGGAGTTCTCGAACTGCCTGACGCACCCGATGCCCGCGTCGCCTTCGTCACGTCGCCGCCCGACGGACCGGCTCGCCATGCCTGTCAGTTCGACGTCGATCTCGAGCTCGAGGGCGGAGACGGCCGCTTGGTGCGGATCGAGATCGAGCAGCGCACGACGATCGGCACCTTCACGGTGCACGGGATTACGCTCCACGGAGACGCGGCGCAGCCACCTCGGATGCTCCGCCTCGCCCGCCCGACCCGCGCCGGACTGCCCACCGGCGCCTCCCCGTTCCCGAGTCGCCACGCGGTCCTGGAGCTCTCCAGCGAGAACGACTGGGCTGTGCTGCGCGATCTCGATCTGCGAGCCGACCGGATCTGGGTCGTCGCGGCGCTGCGAGCGGGCTATCCGCAGGCTCGTTGGCGCAGCCCGGTCGCGCTGATCGAGGCGGTGTTTGACGACGGCTCCGTCGACGGGCCGTTCCCGTTGGAGAACGGCATCTCGATCGCAGCCGAGGGCACGCCGGTCAGCCAGCTGCAGGACGACGACGTTCAGAGCGAGACCGCGTTCGAGTGGGGTCTCCCGGGCGCGCGGCGTCGGCACTTCGACGTCACGTCGCTCCCGATCGAACGCGGCGGGCGGCGCCTCGTCGAGCTGCAGCTCCAGTTCACCGGCGAGTCCGAGGTCGTCCGCATCGCCGGGATCACCGTGGGCGCGGAGACGGAGGCCGGAGCGCGCGCCGAGAGCCAACTCCTGGAGCTGGGTCCCGACGGATACCGCCTCCCCGAACCCGATCGCGTGGCCCTGACGGGCGCGTGGTTCACGGCCTATCGAGGCGGCGCTGCCGTCGCGACGACACTCCCCGGCGAAACCCGTGAACGAGTGCTGGCGCGCCGACTGGGCGCCGACGAGATCGCACGCGTGCGAGACGACCCCGACGGTGTCCACGAGTCGCGCATCATCGACGGCCAGCGCACGCACTCGCTGCTCGTCTCGGCCCCTGGTGACCGGCGCGACACCATCCTCGAGATGACCTGGCGCAGCGACGCCGACACTCGATTGCGCGAATCGGCATCGCTGGTCCGCGGCATCCTCTCGGTGCTGCTCGCCCCCGTTCTCATCCTGCTCGCAGCCGACCTGATCGGCGGGCTCGGATCGCTCCACACGCGCTTCGTCGCGGCGTTCGCTGTGGCGGCGGCGGTTCCGGTGGTCCTGGCCGCGTTCGCCGTGCCGCAACTCGTGGGGTCGAAGATCGAGGGAGTCGAAGAGGAGGCGGTGCTCGGGAAGTCGACGGCCGTGAAGCGCCACCTCGCAGCGCTGCGCTCGCTGGCACGACGCCGCGCAGAGGACGCCCTCCGCACGGAGTCGCTCCAAGAGGCGCTCCGGCGTCGCGACGCCGAGGACTTCCGCGCCAGCGTGGCGGCGGAACTGCGCGACATCGAGTTCAGCGTCTCGGCGTCGAGTGGCGGCGAAGCTCGAGTGGTTCTCGAAGACGCCCGGACCGACGGCTCGACCGAGCCGTTGGTCATCCCGGAGGAGTCGCGCTACACGGTCTTCGCGAGCCGCACGGTGAACATCACCGACGTCCTCGCCTATCGGTGGTCGCGTCTCTACGCGAGTGGCGTGGCGAAGACCTTCGACGCATCCGGTGAGCGCAAGACCACCCTCGTCGTCGAACTGCCACTCGAGCGCCCCACCCTCGAGGAGGCCGCGCGCGCCGCCGGCGGCGGAGCCGAGGTGCTGCTCTACACGCCGCGCGGATTCCCGCTGGCCGGGACGCTCGAGACGGTGGGCGAGGAGCAGGACGCCGAGCGGGCCCGCAAGCGCCAGATCCTCGAACGGGTGCTCCTCGAACAGCGCCCGCTCGTGGAGCCGCTCGTTCTCCAGGGATCGCTCTACACCGTCGCGTACGACGTGCTGCGCGAGGGAACGGAGCCGGTCTGCCTTGTGGCGACGGCTCTCCCCCGAGCTGGGACCGAGTCACTCCTGCGTCGCGTCGAGGGCGTCTCGATCCTCGTGTTCGGCGCCGGACTCCTCATGCAGTTTCTGCTGACCGGGCTCGTCGTCGGCGGCACGTCCCGCCGCTTCCAGCGCGCCCTCGGGCGGGCTCAGCTGGCAGCGCCGTCTGCCGAGCCGGACGGCGACGAGCTCGCTCTGCTCGACGGCGCCGTGCGCGAGTTGCGGCGGGACCGCGCGCTCTACCGCACCGAGATCGGCCAGCTTCACGAGCTGGTCGGCGCACTCGGCAGCGTGCACTCGCCGGAGGAGGTCGTCGCGGCGACGCTCGCCGCGGTGCGGCGCTCGATCGCGCCATGGGGAGCGCTGATCGTCTCGGCGAGCGACGACGGACGGCCCGAGATTCTCGGCGGCTTCCGCGGCGACGAAGAGGCGACGACCACGCCCGCGCCGGTGACGACCGATGGACCGCTGCGGGCGGTCCTCGACGGCGAGTCCGATGTGCGCCTGCAGCGTGACGAACTGGCGGAGGCCGCGCCCGAACTGGCATTGCTGGGCGCCGCCACGAACGCCCATGGGTTCCCCCTCGGCGGGGAGGGTGGGATCGGAGGAGCGCTGCTGTTGCTCCACGTCGACGACAGCCGTGCGCGCGAGTTCCACCCGGCCTTCGCGTCGGCGCTGGCGCGCCACGTCGGTCTCGCTCTGGCCAGCACGCGCCTGGTGCGGCTTGCGGTTCGTGACCCGGAGACGGGTGCGTACGTGGCGGCGTACTTCGCGCGCCGCCTCGCGGAGGAGGTCGATCGCGCCGCCGCCACGCGCCGCCCGATCGCGCTGCTGTTGCTGGCCGCCGGGGGCCTCGGTGCCGGCGACGAGGGACGTACGCGGCGTCTGCGACTCGCCGCGACACTGCGTGACCGCGTCCCCGGCCGCGCGTTCATCGGTGCCGTCGAGGACGGCCTGCTCGCGATCGCTGTGCCCGAGTCCGATCGCGCCGCCGCCGAGGCGCTGGACCGCGACCTGCGGCGCAGCATCGCCGAGCGTGGGCTCCAGGACGTGACGCTCGACGTCGGGATTGCCGCGTGCCCGGAGGATGCCGGCAGCTCCGAGTTCCTGCTGGCCGAAGCCCGGCGCCGCCTGCGCCAACCCGGCGAGCCGCGCGGCGACGCCCCCCGGCTCGCGGACCGTCAGCGGCAGTTGGTCGACGACGCGCGCGCCCTCGGCGTGGTGTTCCGCAGTCCGAAGGGCGTTCACCTGCTCGAGACGGTGGAACGGATCGCCGCGAGCGAGCTGACCATCCTGATCGAGGGTGAGACGGGGACGGGCAAGGAGGTCATCGCCGAGCTCATCCACAAGAAGAGCGGCCGTGGCTCCATGCCGCTCGTGAAGGTCAACTGCGCGGCCATCCCCGACGGTCTCCTCGAGAGCGAGCTGTTCGGGTACGAAGCCGGGGCGTTCACCGGTGCGGACCGCCGCAAGCCCGGGCGCTTCGAACTGGCCGACGGCGGGACGCTGTTCCTCGACGAGATCGGTGAGATTCGTGCGGCAACGCAAGTGAAGCTGCTCCGCGTCCTGGAGGACCACGTCGTCGAGCACCTGGGCGGGACGCAGCCGGTGCATGTGGACGTGCGCGTGGTGGTCGCCACCAATCGTGATCTGCGACGCGAGGTCGCGGAGGGTCGCTTCCGCGAGGACCTCTTCTACCGACTGAATGCGATCAGCGTGGTCGTGCCGCCGCTCCGAGCTCGCAAGGAGGACATCCCGGCGCTCGTCGACTCGTTCGTGCGACGCGCTGCCACCGCGCACGGTCGTCGTCCACCCGAGATCGCTCCCGACGCCATGGATCTGCTCTACCGCCACCCGTGGCCGGGCAACGTCCGTGAGCTGCGCAACGCCATCGAGCAGGCGGTGGTTCTCGCACCGACCGACGTGCTCCGGACCACGGATCTGCTGCCGGCGCTCCAGTCGTCGACGGCCCGGCGCACCGGGCCGATCGCGCGCGGCTCACCGGCCGAGCGACGCGCACCAGACGGTCTGAGCGACCGCCAGCGTCGCGTGCTCGCGCTGCTGACCGAGCGGGACTGGATCACCAACACGGAGTACTGCGAGCTCGTCGGCATCTCCACACGCACCGGTCTGCGCGATCTCCGGAACCTGATGGAGCGCGGCCTACTCGCGATGGAGGGCAAGCGACGAGGAGCGCGCTACCGGTTGCCGTAGGGGTGCTCGCAGCGGTGTGGTAACTCGAGGTCACCGTACAGGGCGGATCTCCTGATCCGCCCCGCCCGCCGGGGTCGTGTGCGCGAGGCGGGTTCGATGGCGTGGCTGCCCGTCGCCGCACGACGTCGGGTCGCAGTCCCTCAGTGACGCCGTAGGGGCAGGACCCCCTGGTCCGCCCCGCCCGCTGGGATGCGCGCGGTCGATGGGGGGCGATGGCGCTCTGCGGGCGATGCTGGTGATGCGGGCGGCTCTCGGTCGAGGGCATCAACGCCGATCGACGACGCCACCCGACACGGCATGGAGTTGCGACCTGTCTGCTCAGCGACAACCACACTTGTGCAACTGTGTGCTTGACGTCGGGCGACCTGTCTCGCCCGTGGCCGCCCGCCCCGCTGGGGTCGTTCGCTCTGAGCGCCAACCTCCCTACCGGCCCGAGCAGCGCGCGTCGGCGGAGCAGAGCAGCGCAGGGGCTCCGCCCGCCCCCGGCTCTCGCTCCCTCGACGGCCGCACCCTGACGTCGGGAGCCAGGCTCGTCCACACGATCTCGTCGCGCCATGCCGTACGTCCGAAGAGGAGCGTGAGGACAGCGAGAGGTTACGAACTCCGGAAAATCGGTCCTGACTCCTGTATGACAGGAGAGGCGGAGGTGACACGCGGCCATGCCGCGTCGAGGAACTGCCGCACGACGCCGGGGGCGCTGATCGGTCGAGTCTGTTCGGGGTACTCCGCCGAACGGTTCCTGACACGGTATCTCGTATGACGAACGACGACGCTGCGCTGCATCATGCTGTATAGTGCTGCGATGTCCGCCACGAAGAAGCCAGTCCGCAAGAGCGTCACCGTCTCCCCCAGTGTGGCCGGTCGTATCCGGTCACTCGCCAAGGCCCAACGCACGAGCGAGAATCGAGTCCTCGTCCATCTCATCGAGACGGGTCTCGAGGCCAAGGAGCAGGAGAAACAGCATTACCTCGCGCTGCTTGAGCGGCTGCGAGAGACCACGAAGCCGTCCGATCAGGAACGCATCATGGACGAGCTTGCACGGATGACCTTCGGCGACTGATGCCGAGGATCCGATGGACGGGCCTGCCGGTCGCGCTCCGGCGCCACTTGTTTCTGCGGGCGCGGGAGAGGGCGATCTCCGACGACGATCTCGTTGAGCTCAAGGCGTGGCGTGAGTCGAGCCCGGAGGCGCCGGAGGGCGAGTGGTACAAGGACTTCGGCTCGTTCAGAATCTGCGGCGAAGGCGAGTATCCGAAGACGTTTCTGTTGCGCGGGCAGGCTGCCAAGGGCAAGCGCCTCTAGCCGAGCTCGTCGATGTGCACGGACCTCGTTTGGTCGGCATCCGGAGCCACGTTCGCGTCGCCGGTTTGAGCCCTTCGTGGGCGCCAGGCTCGGCATCTCGGGAAGCGCGCTCGCGTATCGGTTCGTGGGCGTCGTGGATCGAGCCGCACCGGCAACTCGGCCGACGCCGGAGGCTCGGCAGCCTGGCACTGGGTGGAGCGAGAATTCCGAGAATTCCGGCGATCTGAGCCTGGCTCCGTATGGCGTAGGGGCGGGACCCCCTCGTCCGCCCCGCCCGCTGGGATGCGCGCGGTCGACGGGATGCGCGCGGTCGATGGGGGCGATGGCGCTCTGCGGGCGATGCTGGTGATGCGGGCGGCTCTCGGTCGAGGGCATCACCGCCGATCGACGACGCCACGCGACACGGCATGGAGTTGCGACCTGTCTCGCCCGTGGCCGCCCGCCCCACTGGGGTCGTTCGCTCTGAGCGCCAACCTCCCTTGCCGGCCCGAGCAACGCGCGTCGGCGGAGCAGCGCAGGGGCTCCGCCCGCCCCCGGCTGCTCGCTCCCTCGACGGCCGCACCCTGACGTCCGTCCACACGATCTCGTCGTGCCATGCCGTTCGTCCGAAGAGGAGCGTGAGGACCGCGAGAGGTTGCGAACTCCGGAAAATCGGTCCTGACTCGGAATGGCGCGGGGGTCGCTGCCCCCGCCCTCGCGCTCCGTCGTCTTGCCGGGGTGGTCACCTGCGGAGACGAGGGCGGTCGTCGAGTGACCCGGCTCGCGACGCGAGACCGAAGAATCTGACCGGGTTCGGTATGTCGCAATCTACCGGTCGAGCGGTGCCGCTTGCGGCAGCCGTCACGCGCAGGGAACGAAGTTTCCCTCTGGTCGGTCGTTGTGGAGGTCGTAGCCGTTCTCGTCGAGCGCGTTGTAGACCTCCAGCCAGCCCTGGTCGGTCTCGATCACCAGGCGCGTCCAAATCTCGATCTCTCGTCCTTCGATCGACATCTCGCCTTGACCGAGCATCACGGACCTGATGGCGCCACCGACGACCGGGCTCAGGTTCTCGATGGAGTTGCGCACCCAACGGAAGGTCGTCCCGTCCGCTGCGAACGGCAGCAACGTGTCGGTGGCGATCCAGAGGTCATCGAACTTCGACCAAGACACGGAGATCACTTGCCCGGAGTCGAGCTCCAGACGGATCGGCAGATCGGGCCACGCGTCCCACGTCCCATCGTCGTGCTGAACCTCCGCTGTCGAGTACCCGACGACCTTCGAGTTGATCGCTGGAGAGAATGCAGTTCGAATCTCACCGACTCGCTTGGCGACTCCGGGGTCTTTGACGGTCGTGCTCGACACGACATCTTGCACCGGGCTCCAGCGGACCATGAGGGCCCTGCCCGGAAACCGGTCGCCAGCTGGTCGGAAGTCGCCGGAGGCTCGGAACGACGTCGCGGGATCGTGAACGAGGCGCTCGCTGAGTTCGCGCTCCAGTTCGTTGTGCCGAGAGCGGTCCTGCGGGAGCGCCGGATGAGTCTCCTGCATGGTCTGCTTGTCGTGGAACGCCTGCTGCTGCCAGCGGAGCCAGATCTCCCAGTCCTCCACAGCGAGGGGGAAGACCTGTGAATCGACAGGCGTGAGCACATACGTGGGCTCCCAGTCTTGCGTCCGGTCGTCCCAGTGTGACTCGTAGAGGTGCGGAGAGCCGTCGTAGTTGGCGATCCCCTTGCGAGGTCCGTCATAGAAGTCCGTCATCGTGTGCACGGGCTCGAACGGCCGGTCCATGCTTCATCTCCAGCCAGTAGGGCTACGGGGTGGAGAGAAGCTCCCCCGCGCTGGAACTTCTCTGTAACCGTCCGACAGACCCCATCTGGCGGCGGCTGAGATCCGTGCGAGATTCTTGTCTTTCCCCAGGAGGACAACGAGATGGCGGGATCGAAGGCGGCGCGTGAGCAGAAGATGCGCGAGGTGATCGCGCGGCAGCAGGCGAGCGGGCTGACGCAGCGCGCGTTCGCGGCATCGATCGAGATGAAGATGACTACGTTCGCGTGGTGGAAGCGCGAGATCTCGCGTCGCGATCGTCAACGCGCTCAGCCGGCGCACGCCGCGCCGTCTCCAACGTTCCTGCCGGTCGAGGTGATCGAGCCCGCGCCAATCGCCACGTCAATCGCGCCGCTCGCCGTGCACCTGGGTGATCTGCGCATCAGCGTCCCGCGCGAGTTCGACGCAGCGCACCTGCGGCGCGTCGTCGCGGCGATGCGCGCATGCTGATCCTGCCGCCGTCGCTGCGGATCTACCTGGCCGCCGAGCCAGTTGACCTGCGCCGCGGCTACGACGGCCTCGCGGGCATCGTGCGCGGGGTACTCCGCGCGGAGCCCTTCGACGGCCATCTCTTCGTCTTCGGAAACGCCCGCCGCACGCGCGTGCGATTGCTCTACTTCGACGGCACCGGCTCGTGGCTGATGAGCAAACGACTCGAGGCGGGACGCTTCACCTGGCCGCAGATCACACCCGGCGCAGCGAGCATCTGCCTGCGTCCCGAAGAGCTCTCGATCCTGCTCGCGGGACTCGATGTGGTGGTGCGCAGACGGCCCCGTTGGGAGCTCCGATCTGCGTGAGAGAAAGGTGCAGAAAACCATGCATTCCGAGCACTCGAAAGTGGATCCAGATTCCGTGATTCTGTAGACATTCGTGCGTGTCAGTCACGCATCCCGACCCGACGATTGCTGCGCTCTTGGCCGAGCGCGATGCCGCTCGCGCCGCATGTTCTGCCGCGGTCACGGAGCGCGACGCGGTCGTCGCCGAGCGCGATGCGGCTGACGAGCAATACGGCGCATCGCTCGCCTCACGCGACGATGTCATCGCCGACCTCGCGCGCCGCCTGCGGATGACGCAGGAGGAAATCGCGTACCTGCGCAAGCGGATCTTCGGGCCCAAGACCGAGAAGGGGCCACAGGGACCGACGCTCTTCGATCTGACCGAGCCGACGCAAGAAGACGAGCCGACGCAAGAAGACGAGCCGCCGCCGGTGACTCCGGCCCCCGACGACGAGGGCTCCACACTCACCGATCGCGAGCGCAAGAAGGCCGTCCGCCGCGGCCGCAAGCCGATCCCAAAGGACATGCCGCGCGTGCGCGTGGAAGTGCCGCTCGAGGACGCCGAGCGCGACTGCGACGCGTGCGGCACCGAGCGCGTGCGCATCGGCGAGGACGTGAGCGAGACGCTGCACTACAAGCCCGCGCACTACGAAGTCCGCCAGATCGTGCGCGGTCGCTATGCGTGTGGCTGCGGCGAGGGCGGCGTTGCGCAGCCAGCAGCACCGGAGCGACCGATCCCGCGCAGCTACGCTGGCGCATCGGTGCTCGCCGACGTGCTGGTGAGCAAGTACGCCGATCACCTGCCGCTCTACCGCAAGGCGGGGATGCTGCGGCGCTCCGGTCTGGATCTCTCCCGCTCGACACTCTGCGACTGGGTGGGAGCCTCGGCGCTCCTGCTCGTTCGCATCGCCGATGCCGTCCGCGCCGCGGTACTCGCGTCCGACTACATGCAGGCCGACGAGACGCCCGTGCTGGTGCAGTCCACCGCGCGCGGGCGGCCCAAGCAAGGGCAGTTCTTCGCGTACCGCGACGTCGGTGGCGATCAAGTCTTCTACGACTTTCGCATGAGTCGCTCTCGCGACGGACCCCTCGAAGTGCTCGCCGAATTCTCGGGCACTTTGCAGATCGATTGCTACGCCGGCTACGAGGCGGCGATCACCGCACGTCGCCTGATCGTGCTCCACTGCATCGCGCATGCCCGGCGGAAGTTTCATGAGGCGCTGGATTCGATGCCGCACGAAGCAGCGATGGCGCTCGTGCTCTTTCGACGGCTCTACCGCATCGAAGCCGACGCGAAGGAGATGGAGCCCGCCGAGCGCCAGGAGTGCCGCCGCGTGCGCTCGCGTCCCGTGCTCGCGGAGCTCGCGCGCATGCTGCGACGTCTGCGCCGGACGACGTCACCGGGCACGCGGCTCGCCAAGGCGATCACGTACATGCTCGGCACACGCCGCACGCGCGCCGAGCGCGCCGCCGGTTCCGAGCGCTGCCGACGCTGGAAGCGCATGACGCGCTTTCTCCGCGACGGCCGCTACGAGATCGACAGCAACTCGATCGAGCGCGCCATGCGCGGCATCGCCATGGGACGCCGCGCGTGGCTCTTCTGTGGCAACGAGCAGGGCGGCCAGCGCGCGGCGATCATCTACACGCTGATCGAGAATTGCCGCCGCGCCGGCGTCGAGCCCTTCGCGTACCTACGCGACGTGCTCGAACGACTGCCGAGTACGCCGATCTCCCGTGTCGCAGAGCTCACGCCGCATCGCTGGGCTGCAGCGACGCGCGACTGAGCGGCGGCGCCACCCGACCGCGGCCGACCCAGCCCCTCTCCCAGGCTCTCACGGATCTCAGGCTACGCCAGATGGGGTTCGTCGGACGGTTACCGTGCACCAACGCCGAGCGGGGCGGAGGACGCGCCTCCGGCTAGCCCGGCTTGTGAACTATCCGGGCTAGAGCAACTCTAGAGCAACTGTGCCCGGATTCGGGGCTCGTAGAGCGGTCGCTCGGCGGCTCATCGAGGCGCCATAAGTCGCGTGCTGCCGCGCATTTACGTGTGGTCGGGGCGAGAGGATTCGAACCTCCGGCCTCTTGCTCCCGAAGCAGTGACCGCCAGGCTCGCGAGCGTGTTCTCCCCGTCGCATACGTCGCATGTGTCGCATGTGTCGCATGTGTCGCATGTGTCGCATGTGTCGCAGGAGACGACGGTGGTTCCGCAACTCTAGAGCAACTATGCCGAGTTCTGGACTATGCGGAGTTCGGCCAGCCTTTCGGGGGGCAAGGCGTTGCTGACCGGCGGCTTACGACTACGCACTGCTTCGCGCCGGTGCGCATAGTCACGACGCTCCTCGTGGCCCGATTGGGGCAGAGAGGAGGACCTCATGACAGTCCACACATCGTGGACGCTCGACGCCCTGGTCGGGGCGTACGAGCAGCATCTCGATCATGTGCACGGCCTTCGCAGCAGCACGGTGGAGAGATACGTGGTTCCGGTTCGGCGCTTCCTGCGCGCGGCTCTCGGTGACGATCCGATCGACATCACCCGGCTCGTGCCCGGCGACGCAGTCGACTTCATCCTCGGTGCGACGAGCCGTTTCCGCCCTCGCACCGTTGGCCTGGTGGTCACGGCTCTTCGGTCGTTCTTCCGGTTCCTACGCGCCAAGGGGTTGAGCGACGGTCGACTCGAGGCCGCGGTCCCGTCCGTGGCGCAGTGGCGACTGGCCGCCCTCCCGCGAGGGCTGACCGACGAGCAGCTGACGAGGCTCTTCGCAGTTGCTTCGGCTTCGACCGGGCGATACGCCGCACGCGCTCGCGCGATCCTCACGTGCGTGTCGAGCCTCGGGCTTCGACCGGGGGAGGTTGCCGACCTGCGTCTGGACGACATCGACTGGCACGTCGGGACGTTGCACATCCGTCCGCACAAGACGCGCCGAGGCACCGTGCTGCCGCTGCCGCGCGCGCTCGGCAGCGCGATCATCGCGTACCTCCGCGCGGAGCGCCCCGCGACGACCGAGCGGCGGGTGTTCGTGCAGCACCACAGGGCCGCCAGAGGTGCACCGATGGACCGCCTCGCCGTCACCCACGTCGTCGGCCGCGCGCTGAAGCGAGCAGGGATCGAGACGCCGATCCGCGGCGCCTACGTTCTGCGGCACACCTTGGCGAGCCGCATGGTGCGGCGCGGGACGAGCCTCAAGGAGGTCGCCGACATCCTGGGCCACCGATCGCTCGACACCACCGCGATCTACGCCAAGCTCGATCTCCCGACACTCCGCGAGGTGGCCCTGCCGTGGCCGGAGGTGACGCCATGACAACGCGCAGTTTCGTCGCCCTCGTCACCGAGTACGTGGCCCTGCGCCGACAGCTCGGCTACGGCCTGGAGAGCGCGCGGTGGGTCCTGCTCGACTTCGCGCGATGCGCCGATGCGGCCGGTCGGCACCGTCCACTCACCGTCGATCTCGTCGTGCGCTGGGCCCAGTCCTCCGACTCACGCGACCCGTGTGCTGCCGCGCGTCGGCTGGCGATCGTCCGCCCGTTCATGCGCCACCACGCCGCGTTCGACCCGGCCACCGAGGTCCCCGCCGCCGGGCTGCTCGGCCCGATGCAGATCCGGAAGCCCCCGCACATCTACTCCGACACCGAGATCGCCGCGCTCCTCCGCGAGACCGCACGCCTGGGACGCCCGGGCCGACTGCGCCCTCGGACACTCGCTACCATCCTCGCTCTACTCACATCGACGGGCATGCGCGTGTCGGAGGTGTGCCACCTCGCGCATCGCGACGTGGATCTCGATGACGGCGTCGTCATCGTCCGCGAGAGCAAGTTCCGCAAGTCGCGCCTGGTCCCACTCCATCCATCCACGACGGCGGCCCTTGCGCGCTACGTCGCGGATCGGGACGCGGCCCAGCCGCGGTCGAAGTCCTTCTTTCGCACCGACCAGGCGGGTCGGGTCACACGCATCACCGTCGCACGGACCTTCGCGGAGGTACGGCACAGACTCGGCTGGAGCGCCGACGGGCGCGCTCGCCTGCCGCGCGTCCACGACCTGCGCCACACGTTCGCCGTCCGGCGCCTCGTGCGCTGGTACGAGGAGGGCGCCGACCTCGACCGCAAGGTCCATGCACTCGCCACCTACCTCGGCCACACCGGGGTCTCCGGCACGTACTGGTATCTCACCGCGATCCCCGAGCTCCTGGCGCTCACATCCAAGCGGTTCGAGCACTTCGCCGATCGTGGCAGGGACGGCACCCCGTGAGGGCCGCCGAGATCCCATTCCCCGTCCTGCTCCAGGACTTCTTCCATCGCCGCCTCCTCGCCCAGCGTGGCGCCAGCGCACGCACGGTCGCGAGCTACCGCGACGCCTTCGAGCTCTTCCTAGGCTTCGTGGAGAAGCGCACCGGCAGAGCCCCTGCGACGCTGATCCTCGCCGATCTCGACGCGCCGACCGTGCTCGCGTTCCTCGACCACCTTGAGCAGGTACGAGGCAACGGCCCGCGTACTCGCAATCTGCGACTGACCGCCATCCGGTCGTTCCTGCGGTACGCATCCGTGCGCGAGCCATCCTGCCTGCCCGTTGCGCAGCGCGTTCTCGCGATCCCCTCCAAGAGGTTCGACCGCAAGGTGTTGACGTTCCTCACGCGGGAGGAAGTCGATGCGCTCCTCGACGCGCCCGACCGCACGACATGGAGCGGGCGACGCGACGTGGTGTTGCTCACCACCCTCTACAACACAGGTGCCCGCGTCTCCGAGATCACGGGGCTCCGCGTCGCCGATATCCTCCTCGACCGCAAGGTCGCCGTGCACCTGCGCGGCAAGGGGCGCAAGGAACGCGTCGTCCCCCTCTGGAAGAGCACGGCCGCCCAGCTCCGATCCTGGCTCCCCTGGATCGACCGCAGCGCTGATGCTCCCGTGTTCCCAAACCGCACCGGGCAGCCGTTGTCGCGCTCCGGCGTGGCGAGCCGTCTGCGCTCGGCGCTCGCACTGGCGACGAAGCGATGTCCGTCTCTCTCCGGGCGGCCGATCTCGCCGCACACGCTCCGGCACACGACAGCGATGCACCTGCTGCAGGCCGGTGTCGACATCACCGTCATCGCAATGTGGCTCGGGCACGCAGACCCAGCCACCACGCACCTCTACGTCGAGGCCGACCTCAGCATGAAGGAGGCCGCCCTGCGCCGCGTGGACGAGCCGTCTCTCCGGCCGGTCAGGTTCACGGCCGACGACCGGCTTCTCGCTTTCCTCAGGACCCTGTGACTATGCGCAGTCCCGAACCCGCCAACCCGCCGCCGCAGCGCGCTCCGCCACCCGAACTCCGCATAGTCCAGAACTCGGCATAGTTGCTCGTGGACTGAGCCGCGGGCCCGTCGTCAACGCTGCGCTATGGGGATTGGTGTGCGGGCGTTCTTCCGGTCACCGGCGCGGGCGACCGCTGCGCACCCGACCAGAGAGCCGGCTCGGCGCGTGTGTGGCTCTTCTTCGTGCTC
>JAJFFG010000073.1 GCA_021776825.1 Planctomycetota bacterium | reverse complement strand
GTGAGAGATGACGCAGCCGCGGAGCCGACCAGCAACATGGGAGGCGCGGCGATTGCTGCAAGCCCCGATGTACGTCACCAACCCACGACCAGCAATCGACGTGCCCCCCCGCCGTGACGCGGGGAATGAGGCCACGCAAGGCTGCGACCGAGGGGTCTCGCGCTTGTGTGCGAGGTGACGCAGCCGCGGAGCCGACCAGCAACAACTAGCGGCGGGGCGATTGCCGCATCTTGCGAGGCCCGTCCACCAACGACTCGCGACGCAATCGCCGTGACGCTACCTGAAACTCTCCATCACCTCTTCGAGCGCCTCCGGACCCGGCCGAACCACGCTCTGCGGCAGGGTCGCGAGCGGGTCCTGGACCATGTTCAGGCTCTCGATGAGGTTCGGGCGGTCCTCGTTGATGTGGAAGATGCCCGTCAGAAACTCGCCCTTGGCGCGGGCGTCCGCAAGCAGCCGCTTGGCGGCGGTCAGATCGCGGGGGTCGTACTCGGAGTCGAGCTTCGTCAGGCGCAGCTGGCCGCCGTCCGGGAGGTCGACCGTGATTCCGGAGCCCGGCTCGTACTCGACCTCCTCGAGGTCCCAGTCGTTCACGTAGCCGACCTCGTGGATCGGCTTCTCGTGCTCCTTGCCCCAGTCGTACGACTTCGTCGAGCCCTTGTGGTTGTTGAACGTCACGCAGGGCGAGAGCACGTCGACCAGCGCGGTCCCGCGATGGTCGAGCGCAGCGCGCAGGATCGGGATCAACTGCTTGCGGTCGGCCGAGTACGAGCGGGCGACGAACGTCGCGCCGAGCTCGAGCGCGAGACCGCAGAGGTCCACCGGCTCGAAGTCGTTGCTGTCGCCCTTCTTGGACTTCGAGCCGCGGTCGGCAGTCGCGCTGAACTGGCCCTTCGTGAGGCCGTACACGCCGTTGTTCTCGACCACGTAGACCATGGGCAGGTTGCGCCGCATGACGTGGACGAACTGGCCCATCCCGATCGACGCGGTGTCGCCGTCGCCCGAGATGCCCACGGCCAGCAGCGACCGGTTCGCGAGCATCGCGCCGGTCGTGACCGACGGCATGCGCCCGTGCACCGAGTTGAAGCCCCAGGAGCGGCTGAGGAAGTACGCCGTGGTCTTCGACGAGCAGCCGATTCCGCTCATCTTGGCCACCTTGTAGGGGTTCTCGGCGTTCTCCCAGAGTGCGCGCACAATCGCCGAGGTGATGGCGTCGTGGCCGCAGCCCGAGCAGAGCGTCGAGGCGCCGCCTTGGTACTCCTTCTGCACCAGACCGAGGTGGTTCGTGGCGGGTCCCTTGGGCGCGCCGCCGCCGGGCGCCGTGGGCAGAGTCGGTAGTGTGGGCATGGGGTCGCGGCCGCCTACGCGGCCTCCTCCTCGAGGACGCCGTTGATCACGTCGCGGGCGGTGATCGGCATGCCGTCGTAGTGCACGACGCTGCGCATCTTGGCGGTCAGGTCGGGCATCTCGTTGCGCAGGAGCTGGAGCATCTGCGCGTCACGGTTCTGCTCGACGATGATCACGTGGTCGTGCGACTCGATGAACGCGCGCACCTCGTCCGGGAACGGGAACGCGCGGAGTCGCAGGTAGTCGAACGTCAGGTCGTGGTCGCGGGCCAGCAGGTCGCGGGCCTCGATGAGCGCCCAATGCGTGGTGCCGAACGCCAGGACGCCGAGCTCGCTCCCGCCCTCGCAGTTCGAGATGACCGGAGCCGGCACGGCGTTGCGCAGCGTCTCGAACTTCGCGGAGAGTCGGTCGACGTTGGCCTTGTACGCCTCTTCGCTCTCGGTGTAGCGCGCGTACTCGTTGTGACCGCTGCCTCGCGTGAAGTACGAGAGTCCGTCGATCTCGGTTCCCGGCAGCGAGCGATACGGAACACCGTCGCCGTCGAGGTCCTTGTAGCGGCCCCAGTTCTCCTTGCCGATGCGCTCGAGCTCGGCGGCATTCATGACCTTGCCGCGGTGGATCGGCTCGGTCGGGTAGGGGAACGCGTCGCAGAGCCAGTTGTTCATCCCGAGGTCGAGGTCGGAGACGAAGAAGACCAGTGTCTGGAAGCCCTCGGCCAGGTTGAAGGCGTCCATCATCAGCTCGTATGCCTCCTGCGGGGAGGCCGGGAGCATGAGCGGGTGCTTCGTGTCGCCGTGCGAGTTGTAGGCGCAGAAGGTCAGGTCGCCCTGCATCGTGCGTGTCGGCAGTCCCGTGGAGGGGCCGACGCGCTGGACGTTGGCGATCACGCCCGGGATCTCGGCGTAGTAGGAGAGCCCGATGAACTCGCTCATGAGCGAGATGCCGGGACCCGACGTCGACGTCATGGCGCGCGCACCGGCCCAGCCGGCGCCGAGCACCATGCCGATCGCGGCGAGCTCGTCCTCCGCCTGGAGGACGGCGTAGGTGGCGCGGCCCTCTTCATCGTGGCGGTACTTCTCGAAGTACTCGCCCAGTGCCTCGGCGACGGACGACGACGGCGTGATCGGATACCAGGTGAGGACCGTGCATCCGGCCATCAGCGCGCCGAGCGCTCCGGCTGAATTGCCGTCCATCAGGAGCTTGCCGGCGGTCAGATCGCGCCGCTCGACACGGAAGCGAGTGCCGCCGTCGGCGCCGAAGTGCTCGCGTGCGTACGCGGCTCCGGCGCGCGCCGCGATCTTGTTGATCTCGGCGGCCTTCGGCTTCGTGCTGAACGCCTTGTCGAGCGCGGCGTCGATCGCGTCCAGCTCGATGCCGAGCAGGTGGGCGGCCACGCCGACGTAGATCATGTTCGTGACGAGCCGCCGCAGCTTCGGCGGCGCGACGTCCTTGACGATCGTCGCGAACGGGACCGGGAAGAATCGCACGTCGTCGCGCAGGGTGTCGAGCGCGTACGGCGCGTCGTAGATCACCCAGCCGCCGGGGGCGCACTTCTCGACGTCCTCGCGGGCGGTGACGCGGTTCATGCAGATCACGACCTCGGAGGTCGGGCGTGGCGCGAGCCAGCCGTCCTCCGACACGCGGATCACGTACCACGTGGGCAGTCCCTGGATGTTCGACGGGAAGATGTTCTTCCCGGAAATCGGCACACCCATGCGCATGATCGCGCGGATCAGGGTGCTGTTGGCCGTCTGACTTCCGGTCCCATTGACCGTGGCGACGTTGATCGTGAAGTCGTTGACGACCTGCCGCGGCGGGGCGTCGGCCCCGCTCTCGACGGCAGCGGTGGGGGTCATCGGCACTTCTCCCGGATACGCGGAACCAAGCCCGTGATGCTACGGACGCCCCTGGGGGCGTGCGCAGTAGGAACGCGGGCAGGCGAGCGCGTATTCAGCGTTCTGATGCGGATCCGGGCTAGCCGGACGAGTCCGCGTAGATGTCCATGATGTCGCGCAGGAGGGCCACGCCGTCCTCGCGCGTGCGCTGGAACGAATTGCGTCCGACGATCGAGCCGAAGCCGCCGCCGTCGCGGATCTGTTGGATCTCTTCCAGCACGTCGTCGCGACCCTTGGCGGCGCCGCCGGAGAAGATCACCACGCGCCGGCCGCCGAAGCTGGCCTGCGTGATGTGCCGGATGCGGTCGGACAGCGTCTCGAGCTGGGCGCCGTTCTCCGCGTAGATCTTCTTGTTCGCATCGAAGTGCACGTGAGACGTGGGGGGCTTGACCTTCACGAAGTGCGCGCCGAGCTGACAGGCAACGTGTGCCGCGTACGCGATCACGTCCACCGCCGTCTCGGCCTGCTTGTCGAGCCCGTTCCCGCGTGGGTACGACCAGATGACGACGACCAGGCCCGCGTCCTTGGCCTCCTCGGCCATCGCCCGGATCTCGCCGTACATGTCGTTGCGGTGGTCGGAGCCCGGGTAGATCGTGAAGCCGATGCCCGAGCAGCCGAGCCGGATGGCGTCGTTGACCGATGCCGTGACGGCCGACCAGGTGTCATCCGGGCCGCCCATTCCGTCGCTGTTGTTGGCCTTCAGGATCAGCGGCAGCGTGCCCGGGTAGGCGTCGGCGGCCGCCTCGATCTGACCGAGAGGCGCCGCGTACCCGTTGCAACCGGCCTCGACGGCCAGATCGGGGTGGTAGCGCGGATCGTAGCCGGCAGGGTTCGGCCCGAACGAGCGGTCCGGCCCGTGCTCGAACCCCTGATCGACGGGAAGGATGACCAGGCGGCCGGTGCCCGCGAGGCGACCGGTCATGAGGAAACGCGCCATGTTCGAGCGCGTTCCAGGATTGTCAGAGGGGTACCACGAGAGGATCTCGCGCACGCGGTCTGTCGGCGTCATGGTCGGCGCTCCTGCACTCCACGGCTGGGATCCGTGGTCAACGGCGCCGAGTCTATCGCCGGTCCGGGACGCTCCGAGAGATCGGGGACGGATGCCGCGGATCCGGGGCGGACGGGCGTGACGAGGGTCGAATCTGGGGGGTGGGGGAGGCTGGCAGTCGCCGGAGCGGCCTCGACCGCCGGACAGGATGGACGGCGGCGCGGCGGGTCGCGGTGACCGTCCGCATCACGGGGGTCGTCCGCGGAGCGCCATCGGGCCCCGATAGCGCGCGCAACCCCAGCGGGCGGGGCGGATCAGGAGATCCGCCCGTACGGCGCCGTTGACGAATCGGACCGATTAGATCGGAGGAGACCCAACCCATCCGGATCGTGACCCCGGGGCGCTGCGGTTGCGCGTCAGCGCAAGCGCCGTGACGCGGGGAATGAGGCCACGCAAGGCTGCGACCGAGGGGGCGGCCCTTGTGTGAGAGGTGACGCAGCCGCGGAGCCGACCAGGAACATGGGAGGCGCGGCGATTGCCACACGCCCCGAAGCGCGTTACCAGCCAACCGCCCGCAATCGACGTGACCCCCGCGTCAGCGCAGGCGCCGTGACGCGGGGAATGAGGCCACGTAAGGCTGCGACCGAGGGGCTGCGCTCTCGAGTGAGAGCCGACGCAGCCGCGGAGCCGACCAGAGAAACGGGAGGCGCGGCGATTGCCACTGTGTCGGCGCGCGTCCACCTACGACGCTCCGCGCAATCGACGTGCCCCCCCGCCGTGACGCGGGTGTCGGAGGCCACGCAAGGGTGCGGGCGACCGGATTGCTCTCGAGTGAGAGCCCTCGCACCCGCGGAGCCGACCAGAAGACGATTCTGAGGCACGGCGGGTGCTTCGCACCCGCCGTGACTCAGAACTCGAAGACGTCCCCGTCCTTCGCCGCCCGAAGATGCGTCCGACCGAGCGCCATCAGCTCCGCAGTGATCTGCTCCTCGAACCCGGGCTTCATGTGGGTCGCGATGATCTCGACCTCGTCGGGGAGGCACGCGACCTCCTCGCCCAACATCTCGGCCGTGAGGTGGCCGGTCAGGTCGGCGAACTCGCGCATGGCGTTGGGGAACGACGTCTCCAGGAACACCGCCCGCAGCGGGCTGATGTCCTGCGGCAGATCCGCGAAGATCCCGCCGCCGCCCGTGTCGGCCGAGATGATCACCGAGTCCGAGCCGTCGTCGATCAGGTATCCGATCGCCGGAACGGTGTGCGGCATCGAGATGCCGGTGATGCGGTAGCCGTTGCACTCGCGGGTCTCGCCGGCGTTCATCGGTGTGGCCGCGATGAACGGCGACGCGGGGGTCGGGAGATCGAACGCCGAGAACCACACGCGGTCGTTCATGAGGTGCGTGCGCATGTCCTCGACGGTGTCCGGGAGGCCGTAGATCTGGAGTGTCGGCGTCTCCATCGTGCGGTTGATGACGCTGATGGGCAGGTCGCGCACGTGATCCCAATGGGCGTGCGTCAGGAACACGTGCTCGACCGCTCGCTGTTCCTCGATCGTCAACGAGGTCGCGAGGGCTCCGGCGTCCACGGCTACGCCGCGGTCGAGGAGGTAGCACGAGGGCGCCTTTCCGGGCGCACAGCCGCCACTACAGCCGAGAACGCGAACTCGCATCCCTCTTCCCCCTCGACGAACCCTAGCGATCGATCTGACTGAGCTGCAGCTCGGCGGGCACGGCACCCTCCGCGCGGAACAGCCGCATCATCTCGTCGTCCGCGAACATCACGTCCACCTCGATCATCCGCCCCGTCTTGGCGAGGAGCAGAGGACTGCTCGAGGAGACCGAGCCCGTGAGCCGCAGCTCCGTCGGATGCTCCGGTGTCCTGGAGACGATCTCGACGTCGGTCTCGGGCTCTGGATCTCCAGCAACGCGCAACGCGATCTTCATCTTCCCCTTGGTGTGCACCTTGGAGATGATTCCCGCTGCCTCGTTGCCCTTCCAGCGCACCTTCACCGGCAATGCAGCCGTGACGCCTCGCGGGCCCTTGACGGTTCGGATCGAGTAGATCGTCACCGGGACGGTCTTGTTCTTCACGTTGATGGGCTCGAATTCGTAGGCGCCGGCGGTGCCCTTGAACTCCGCCCACGTCGAGTCGGAACAGAGCATCGTCTCAGCCCAACCCGACGACTCCACGCGCTGGGCTAGGTTGACGGTGTCTCCGATCACGGTCCACTCGATGCGCTCTTCGCCGCCGATGTTTCCGGCGACGAACTTGCCCGAGTTGAGGCCGACCGCCATCCGGATCGTGGTCTCGTCGTTCTCCTCGAGCGCAACGTTGAGCTCGAAGAGGCGGCACTGCATCTCGAGCCCGGCGATCACGGCGAGCAGCGCGTGGTCGTCGTTCGGGACGGGGGCGCCCCAGACTGCCAGAATGGCGTCGCCGCCGAACTTGTCGACGGTGCCTTCCCAGCCGAACACGGCCTCGAGCATCGAGGTGAAGTAACGGTTGAGCCGCTCCACCACCTCGCCGGGCGACATCTTCTCGGACATCGCGGTGAAGCCCACGATGTCGGAGAACATGATCGTGCCGTGCACCTGGCTGCCGCCCAGGTTGGCGGACAGCGAGCCCTCGCCAATCTCCCGCACGACGTCCGGTGAGAGATAGCGCGAGAGGCTGGTCCGCATGGCCGTCTCGGTCTCGATCTCGGAGATCAGTTCGGCGTTCTTCAGGAAGATCGCCATCGGCCCGGCGATGCCCTGCAAGAGGTTCAGGTCGTTGTGGCGGAACGGCCGCTGTAGCGATTCCGTGTCGAGGTAGATCACGCCGAGGAACTCGTCCACGACCTGCAGCGGCGCACACATGATCGAGCGTCCGCTGGCGCCGACGATGCTCTCACCGCCGGAGAACCGGTCGTCGATCGACGTGTCCGCCGACAGAACGGCCTTGCGTTCGCGCTGGACGAACGAGATGAGCGACGTCGAGATGCGCATCGCCGACATCGTGTTCGACGTGCCCTGCTGGCGTGTGGCGACGACCTGGAACATGCCGACGTCGTTGCGCAGCACGATGGCCGAGCGGTCGATCTGCTCGAACAGCTCGAACAGCGTGTCGAGCACCGATCCCAACAGTTCGTCGCGGTCCAGCACGACGGCCAGTTGACGAGAGATGCGCGAGATCGTCGCCAGTCGCTGATTGATCGAGATGAGCGCCTGATACGAGAGCGCGACGGTGGCGCCGCTCGCGTCGTCGTCGTCGTCCGGGATGTCCGCGACCATCGCCGTGGACAGGTCGATCGCACTGTCGGCGAGCGCGACGTCCACGTCGCTGCCCGGCGCCGAGCCGTCGAGCGACTCGAAGTCGATCTTGCCGTAGCCGATCATCACGACGTCGCCGGTCTTGATGTGCGCCTGACCGATCTTCTCGCCGTTCAGGAGCGAACCGTTGCGGCTCCCGAGGTCCTCGAAGAACCAGCCGCTCTCCTTCTTGGAGAACTTCGCGTGCTGTCGAGAGACGAGGTCTCCTTCGATCTGCACGTCCGCTCGCACGGAGCGTCCGACGATGAGTTCGTCCTCGAACTCGAAGATTCGGGGATCCGGCTGGTCCCCCGTGATGGTGATTCTCGCCTTTGCCACGGCGCGAGGATACGTCGCGAGCCGCGTACGAGCCTCCAGTTTCCTCGGTGCCGACGCCCCGAACGCGTGGGACGCAGGCCTCGCCGTCGAGATTTGGCCTTTCTCAGCCTGTGCGCAGTCTGGACAATGCGCCCGGGAACGAGGCGCGGTCCGGTGGGACGGCCCGCCGCGTTGTCGAAGCCCTGTGTTTGGTCAGAACGCAGCGTCTTGTCAGAGCCCAGTGTCGTGTCAGAACGCAGTGTCGTGAAAGGGAGGGCCCCGCGTCCATGCAGCGCGTGCGCGTCACGGTTGACGGGAAAGTGCTCCACGATCTCCCCGTGGACAAGGAGCTGGTGGTCGGTCGGGCCCCCGACGTCGATCTGCGGATCGAGGACGACGAGGTCTCGTCGAAGCACTTGCGCATCCGGCGCTCGGGCGAACGGATCCTCGTGACCGATCTCGGATCGACCAACGGCACGAAGACCGGCACGGGTACGGAGCTGAAGGCCAACGAGGAGGTCGAGCTGTCTCGCGGGCAGAAGCTCGTTCTCGGCGAGGCCATTCTGGAACTCGTCCAGGTCGACGAGCAGATCTCGTCAGCCATGCATGACAACGCCGCGACCGTGGTCGCCGGCAGCAACGCCGGGCAGCGGCAGCTCGTCAATCTCGCCAAGTTCCGGGCCTGCAAGCCGCGCCTCGTGATCGCCGCCGAGCACGATCGCCGCACCATGCCGCTCGAGGTCATGGAGGTCACCGTCGGCCGCGATCGGGAGTCGTGTGAGATCGTGATCGACCATCAGTCGATCTCGGCGAAGCACGCGAAGCTCTCGTTCTCGGGCGGACGTTGCCTGATCACCGATCTCGGCTCTGCCAACGGGACCACCGTCAACGGCGCGAAGATCACCGAGCCGACTGCGCTCGACGTCGAGTCGGCGGTCGCGATCGGTTCCGTGGACTGCCTCTACGTGCAGAACCCGCCCGAGAGCGGGGACGTTGGCGTCCGGCTCGCCGAGGCACTCGCGCATCACGTCGTCACGAAGGGACAGGCGTCGCTGCAGCAGTGCCGTGAGGTGCTCGGCGAGCACCGTCAGGGAGGCCGATCGATCGGCGAGGTCTACGTCGAGAAGGGCGTGCTGACGCCGGCCGCGTGGATGCAGCTCTGGGAACAGCGTGAGGCGATCGGGGCACTCGGCGTCCCGAAGATGGCGACGAAGAGCGGGCCGCCGATGGCCGTGTATGTCGCGCTTCTCGTGATCGTCGTGATCGTCGTGCTGCTGTTGGTTCTCTGAACGGTTCCGGAACGGGCGCCGCAAGCCGCGGCGGGAGGACGACTGAAGCTATGGAGAGCGAATGAGACGCGCGCATCTCGCGATCGCTGCGACCGGCGCCCTCCTCGTGGGTGTCGTCGTGCCCACGCTCTCGTCGTATGGCGAGGGGCCGTTCAGCTTCCCGCACCAGCCGCACATCTCGGACGCCTCGGTCGAGGCCGGCCTCCGCGAGGCGATCCAGAACGCCGCCGGCAATCCGTCGAAGGGGCAGGGCGGGATCGTCGATGCGGACTGCCGCGTCTGCCATGACTTCGGGAAGGGCGACGAGGTCCACCTCGGTGGCTGCGACCAGTGCCACATCGCCGACAAGCACCTGACGGTGAAGCAGAGCGCCGCACCCGCGAGCGGCCGGAGCGCGTTCCCTCACGTCGAGCACCTGAAGGACAAGGACGTCACCTGCTTCTCGTGCCACCGCATGCAGGTGGAAGAGGACTGGGTCGAGTTCACGGTCGTGCCGCCGGGCCTCGGGGCCAAGGGCACGGAGGGCCGTCCCGGCGGACCGCTCGGCGAGTTCACGTGCACCGACTGTCACTCGACGCACGAGCCAGTGGGCGGCCTCGTGACGAAGGACGAGAAGACCGGAGACGGTCAGCAGTGTGGGACGTGCCATATGGGGGCGTCGACGATCGTGCCGCTCGAGTTCCGGCCCGGCAGCCCCGGTGAGGGCGTGCGCCCGTTCCTCCATGGAGATCACGGCGGTGCGCAGGGAGTCTGCGAGGACTGCCACACGGACATCCGTGAGAGCGCGACCATCTGGGACTACGACCCGACGCTCGGCACCGCGGAGCGCTGCGCTGCTTGCCACGTGAAGGACGCCCAGGGCACGTCGCTCGTCGGCGTCGGCTCGCCGGCGCGCCAGTCCGAGATCGCGTTCGTCGACTTCGACAAGTTCCCGCACGGCGCGCACATGACGGCCTCTGACGAGATCGAGGTCAGCGGCGAGGTCACCGCCGGCTGCCAGACGTGCCACTATCCGGAGACCGACGCCGAGGCGTCGAAACTGTTCCCGGGCCGTCGCGCCGGTGAGGTCGAACCGGTGGGCCGGTACGAGCTCGTCGACTATCGCGCGTGCCAGCCCTGCCACGAGCCCTGGAAGGTCATCCAGCACGGCGTCGGGGCATGGGCGTGCTTCAAGTGCCACCCCGACGATGTCGTCGACGACGCCGGCAAGGCTCGGATGGCCCAGGCGTCGGTGACGCGCGACGAGATCACGACGGTCACGTTCTGGCGACACCACCACCCGGGGGTCACGCGGAACGGCGCTCCGCTCGCCAATCCGAAGCAAGAAGACGGCAAGACGTGCGCGACCTGCCACATCGGAGACATCGAGGAACTCTCCTCGCGTCTCGAGGGCAAGGGCTTCCAGCACGATCCGCATCTGGCCAAGGACCCGTCCAACTCCGCGTGCCTGGCGTGCCACGTCACGGCGGCGACGACCTCGTGGAGCGAGGATCTCCGCCGGTTCGAGACCCACGTGGGACAGTCCGGAACCGTCGTCGGCGCCGGCGCACTCGCCAAGGGCTGCCTCGACTGTCACATCGGCGCGACCACGGCGGAGCTCGCGACGGCGCAGGCGACGCGCAGCGTGTCGCAGTTCGATCACAAGGCGCACGTGAGCGAGGCCCAGTATCTCGACAGCAGCACGAAGGGCATCGCATGCACGGAGTGCCACACCCCGGGCGGTGAGGTCGGGTACACGATCCCGGCCGACGTCGCGGACTGCAGTCGCTGCCACTCGCACGACGAGGAGACGTTCCCGAAGAAGTACGGGAACACGGGCCCGGCGTCTTCGGTCGGCGACGCCAAGGCATGCGTCTTCTGCCACGAGAAGGTGTTCGACAAGGGCGAGCGTCCCGTGCGGACGACGCGCAAGCGCACGCATCTCGACCTGCTGCCCGGCAAGCAGTGGCACAACAAGGGCGGCGACTGCGCCTCGTGTCACAACCGCGACGGGCTCCAGGAGCAGCGCTCCGAGTACAAGGAACGCATCACGTCGGCCCGCGTCAAGACGAGCATCCACGACGACGCCGCGCTGGCGGGGGAGTGGTTCAACGATCCGCGGATCGCCGAGGCCGGTGGCGATCCCGCCGGCAAGGGCCGCACGTGCGCGACATGTCATCGTCGCGACCCGCGTGGGTACCTCCGGAGCCTCGGCCGATGAGCGGGCCAGCTGCCAAGGGGATCAAGGGGCAACGCTTCCGCGGTCGCTTCCTCGGCGGTCCGCTGACGTGGCTCTGGCTCGCCGGGACGGGCGTCCCGGCGGTGATCGGGTGGTATCTCGTGGCCGTGCCGGCTCGCGGAACTCCGGGCGATCAGCGCTCTTGGTTCCTCTGGTCCGGCAACCTCCTGCTCGCCCTGTTCGTGCTGACGGTCCTGTTCTCGGCACGCAAGTGGTCGATCAAACTGCCGTTCTTCCGCGACTACGGTCGGGGACCCCGCCACTTGGCGGACCGCGCGTGGACCTCGATCCAGGACCTGAACCGCAACATCCGCGAGGGCAAGTACGCGAACGACGACGCGATCCTCAAAGAGGCGGCGGAGATCCTGCGGCGCAACGAGATGGAGAAGACGCAGCAGGTCGACATCCGCACGGCCGGCTCCGGCGCGTCGGCTGTGAAGTTCGTCGCGCTCCGCAAGCGTCAGCCGTTCGGGCGCCTCGAGACGTGGCTCGAGATGCACATGGGCGTCGGGATCGTGGCCTGCCTGGCCGTGTTCCTCCACGCCGATGTCATGCCCGGTGGCGGCAGTCTCTGGCACCACGTCGGGTGGACTCTGCTCATCGGGTCGATGATCGTGCTCGTTACCGGCGTGCTCGGTGCCGTGCTCTATCGCGTGCTGCCGCCCAGCCTGGCTGACGCCGACCCGGGCATCCCGTACGAAGAGGCTGGCGTCGCGCGCGAGAACTACGACGCCTGCCTGGACGGGCTGCTCGGAACGCTCGACGAGGATCTGCGCGCCCAGTTGGCGCCGCTGCGCGCGCGGGCCGGCTCTGTGGACGAGCGACGCAAGCGCAACGGCGAGGTGCTCTCGAAGGTGGCGACCGCACATCCCGAGCATGCGGCTCTGGTCCGTGATCTCGCGGTGATGGCCGGGTCGCGGGACTACCTCCTCTGGAGCACGGCCCGCGCGCGTCGCCTCGATCGGCTACTCAAGTTCTGGAAGTGGATTCACATCCCGGTGTCGGTGGCGTTGTTCTTCGTCATCGCGCTGCACGTGTTGCAGGTGGTCTGGTACTGACATGGCCGACAGCGCACCCCCGCCGCCCCCCGGTCCGCCGAAGCCCCCCGGCCCACCGCGACCTCCTGGTCCGCCGAAGCCGCCCGGCGCACCGAAGCCTCCTGGGGCCCCGACTCCGCCATCCGCGGGACCGACTCCGCCGTCCCCTCCCGGACCGCCGAAACCGCCCGGCGCACCGAAGCCTCCCGGGGCTCCGAGGCCGCCCGGGGCACCGACGCCTCCGGGCGCCCCGAAGCCGCCTGGGGCTCCGAGCCCACCCGGAGCTCCAAGACCACCCACTGCCGCTCCAAGACCACCCGGAGCCCCAACACCACCCGGTGCCGCTCCGGCGCCGCCCTCGCCTCCCGGGGCGCCCCGACCCCCCGGCGCTCCGTCGCCTCCTGGTGCTCCGCGGCCCCCGGGTGCCCCGAAGCCCCCGGGCGGCGCGCCGCGTCCCCCAGGCGCCCCGAAGGCTCCCGGCGCACCGCGGGCACCCGGTGCCCCCAAGGCCCCGGGCGCACCCAGGGCTCCCGGCGCTCCCAAGGCACCAGGTGCGCCACGCGCTTCGGGCGCTCCTGGGGCTCCCGGTGTCCCGCGCGCCCCCGGCGCGGCACCCGTGGCGGCCGCCAAGCCGAAGCCGGCGTTCGAGGAGGGCTCGCCCGAGTCGATGATCGCGAAGATCGAGCTCTTCGAGATGCTCGCTCCGAAGATGATCACGGGGCTCGTCGCCGAGAGCGACTACCAGGTGTTTGCGCCCAAGGCGCGCATCTGCCGCGAGGGCGAGTACACGGCCATCTTCTACGTCGTGCTCGAGGGCCTCGTCGGCGTCTACAAGGAGGCGCCCGAGGACGGCGAGGGCAAGCGCAAGTACCTCGGCTCGCTCGCGAACGGCGCGTGGTTCGGCGAGATGAGCGCCATGTCCCACGCCCCGCGTAGCGCGACGATCGTGACCGAGGCCGAGACCGTTGTGCTGTCGGTCCCGCGCCACGTATTCATGAAGTGCTACTCGGACCCGAAGAGCCCGGGCTTCAAGGACAAGATCGACGAGCTCTATCGGGACCGCGCGATGGCCAACCACCTTGCGTCGGTGTCGCTGTTCCGCGGCGTCGGCACCAAGGTGCTGAAGCGCATCGGCGAGGTCGCCGAGCTGGTCGTGTTCCGCAAGGGCCAACACATCGTCACGGAGGGCGAGCCCGGCGACGCCTTCTACCTCGTGCGCACGGGCCACGCGAAGGTCGTCAAGAAGATCGGCGATCAGGAGAAGATCCTGGCGTGGCTCTGCGAGAACTCGTTCTTCGGTGAGCTCGCGCTGCTGAACGACGACCCGCGCGGCTCCACCGTCACGGCGGTGGATCGCATGGATCTCGTGCGCATCCCGCGGGACTCGTTCCTCGCCCTGCTCGACGAGTTCTCCGAGGTGAAGGAGACGGTCCTCACTCGCGTGAAGCGCATCTTCGAAGAGGAGGTGCTGACCGACGACGAGCGCGAGGCCAAGCAGCGCGCGACCGAGATCGGCACCGAGCTCGAAGTCATCAAGGCGGGCGAAGCGCTCGTCATCGACATGAGCAAGTGCACGCACTGCAACATGTGCGTCGAGGGCTGCATCGAGGCGCACGACGACCGCATCCCGCGGATCGGCAAGCGCGGCATCCACTACGGCGATCTGCTGCTCACGTCGTCTTGCTACAACTGCGCCGTTCCGGACTGCATGCTCGCGTGCAAGTTCGGTGCGATCCGTCGCGACCGCCGCGGACAGGTGCACATCGACGATGAGGCGTGCACGGGTTGCTCGCAGTGCGAGCCCGCGTGCCCCTACGGCACGATCCACATGCAGTCGCTCGTCGACTCCGGTGGAATGACCGTCGTCGCGAGCCCGCTCTCGCGGTTCATCTCGACCATCCCGGGCCTCTCGAAGCTGGCGCGCAAGGCGCCGCCTGAAGAGGAGGCGGCGGCCGAGAAACCGGCCGGCAAGAAGAAGCTCCGTACCGCCGTGAAGTGCGACCTCTGCACCGGTCGCGCGGACATGGCCTGCATCTACAACTGTCCTTGCGGCGCGATCGACCGCATCGACCCGAGCATCCTGCTGGAGTCGCGGTAGTGGCTGCCTTCATCGTCAAGTACAAGCTGAAGGGACGTCCCAACCGGAATCGTCCCCAGGAGACGTTCAAGCGCTCGCGGATCATCCTGGGATCGCGGCCGTTGGCCGAGATCTACACCGCGGATCGCATGACGACCCTCGAGGCCGTCGCCTTCGAGTTCGAGGACGGCTCGCTGAAGCTCGACGTCCTCGATCAACTCGCCGGCGTGTTCCTCGACGGGCAGCCCGTCGGGGGGACCGCGCGCATCGAGAACGGCGCGCAGGTCCAGGTCGGCCAGACGCTTGTCGACGTGGAGCTCGACACCGAAAGCGGTGTTTGCACGCTCACGGCGTCGGAGCTCTACCTGACGTCGATGGTCGAAGGCATCGTCAAGAAGGCGAAGCCCGAGACGCCGTTCAGCCTCGACCCGGACGGCCCGCAAGAGCAGCGTTGGGGCGCGTCCGATCTGCTGGGGCGCCTGAACTGGCTCGCCGTGGCGCTCGGTCTGCTGCCGCTGCTCGCATTCGTCTTCGTGCACAACACCGAGGCGATGACGCGCGGAGAGCTCTCGAACCCGCACCAGGCGTCGCACGGCGAGGACTCGCCGCAGGACTGCGCGGCCTGCCACTCACCGTTCAGCTCGGACTACGCCCCGAAGTGTGCCGAGTGCCACGAGGGGCTCGACGGCCTGGAGTCGCATCCATACGAGGATGCGGGCGACACGTCGTGCGCGGTCTGTCACACCGACCACCGCGGCGCCGACGGCAACATGTTCCCCGAGTCCGAGCTCGACGATGAGACCGGTTGGCAGACGTTCTGCCTTGGCTGCCACGACGTGCTCGATCCGGCCGACTCGACGCGTCCGCGCAAGGTGAAGGACGCGCCGGGTGTGCCGACGGACCGGCCGCTCATGATCGACGGCTTCGCGCACAGCGATCACCGCATCCAGAGCGAGAGCCGCGTCTCGTCGCTGCCGATCCCGGTCCCCGCCGACGCCGGCGAGGTGCCGATCGACTGCGCCGAGTGCCACACCGCTGCCGCAGACGGCACGCTCGCATCGCCGATCGAGACGGCCGAGTTCGCGCTCGTCTCGTACGAGCAGTGTCTCGGCTGTCACGAGGACTGGAAGGTCGACGTACACGGTCGCGACGACGACGGATCGGCGTGCGCGAGCTGTCACGACAAGGCGGCGACGCCGTCCGACATCGTGAAGGACATCCGCACGATCGACCTGCCGGGCTCGGGCTCCGTCTACGCGCTGAAGCCGCGCCAACACGACTTCCAGGGCGATGAGTGCCTCGAGTGCCACGTCCTCGAGAAGCAGAACGTCGGGGACCGCACGTCGATCGCGGAGATGGTCTTCCGACACGATCACCACCTGCCGACCACCGCCGTCGCGGAGGGCACCGGCCTCGTCTTCTCCGAGCAGTGCATGCCGTGTCACACGAGCGTCGCGCAGTCCGAGACGCTCGGCGGCACACCGCTCGCCGACCTGAGCACCTGCACCGAGTGCCACACCGGTGGCGAGCCGGTGGCCGTCGCGAAGGCCGGCGAGAGCCGCACGGTCGTCGACATGTTCCACCGCATCCACACCGTCGATCCGGCCACACTGACCGAAGGCGCCGGTGCGTCGCTCGCCCAGCGCGAGACCCTGTCGCAGGGCTGCATGTCCTGCCATGTGCCGGTCAAGGGCGAGACGCGGATGACGTTCAAGGACGGCACGCAGGACTGCTCGGCTTGTCACACGCGCCACGCCAGCGTGGGGCGCGGACTCTGCGCGGTGTGTCACGTCGATCGTGCGTACGAGGGCAACCAGAAGAACGGCCGCCTGCAGTACGTCTACAACGAGCGCGGCATCTTCGATCTCGCGGAGGCCGTGACCAAGACGGTCCCGGCGCAGAAGGAGTTCGATCACGGGAGTCCCGGTCACGTCGATCACCCGTGCGCGGAGTGTCACGACACCGGTGCGCTGGATTCGACCGGGCGTGTGACCGAGGTCGCATGGCCGGCGAACGACGAGGACTCCTGCGTCGAGTGCCACGCGCTCACGCGATATCATCGCTGATCGTTTCGCCGACGCGGGGGGACCGGGGCGCTATGCTCCCGACCTCACCCGCTCCAGGAGGTTCGCCCGTGTTGATCCGCTCACTCGCCCTCGCCGCTCTCCTCGTCTCCGTCGCCGCATGCTTGCCGACCTCCGACGAGGCCGGCTCCGGCGACGCTGCTGCTCCGGCCGCCGAGGTCTCGGGCTCCGCGAGCAACGACCTGCCCGCCTGCTGCGCCGAGAAGGCCGCCGCCGCCGAGCTTGCCGCCGCCGCCGCAGACGAGTGCGCGGACTGCACCGACTGCACGGAGTGCGTCGACGAGGCGCCGGCCGACTGCGCCGGCCAGACCGATTGCGCCGAGAAGACGGCGGATTGCGCAGACCAGACCGACTGCGCCGAGCAGTCCGAGTGCGGGGACGCGACCGAGTGTGTCGAAGAGACCGAATGCGGCTTCGAGGGCGCCGCCGACTGCAAGATCGGTGAGGCACCGGCACAGAAGAAGGACACCGGCGGCACCCCCGAGTAGTCGCTGGCCCTCTACCCCTTCCTGTGTCCGTCCGCGAACTCCCGGTCCCCGATCACGCGTTTGTGGGCACTGTCCTCCTATGCTGCCCCTCCGGTCACAGCCTCGTGGACGGTTGCTACCCGCTCCGTCGTGACCGCGGCCGTCCCGAGCCGTTCCCGACGCGCCACTGGCTGCGCTGCCCGAACGTCTCCGGCGCCATCGCCCGCCTCGAGTACGCCGGCGGCGTCCGTCGCATCGAGGCCCTGATCGCCGCCGACCCCGACCTCCGCGCCCGCGTCCACGCCGATCACCGCACCTACGCCGCCGAGCGCTGGTCCGCCCTGACCCCCGCCGACCGAGACTGGGTCACCTCCGCCGGCCTCGCCCCCGCCCTCCGCGAAACCGGCATCGGCGGCATTCGCGACCCCGACCGGGTGAAGTGCCTCCACCTCCACTGGGCGCACCATCTGGTGACGGGCGGATCAGCGATCGGAGAGCAGATCGACGAGTTGGCAGACACGCCGATCATCTGTGCCCGTTGACACGGACTCCGGCGCGGCGCCCGTCCTGGGCGGAGTGGCGGAACAGCAGGCCAGGGCGAACGCCGCGCCGACTCGCTCTACGCGTACGGATCCGGGTCGAACTCCAACACGGCTGCGACCACGCGGGCCTGGCTGTCGGAGTCCAGCGCGTTGAACAGCGGCAGTCGTACGAGTCGATCTGCGACGTCCTCTGCTACCGGGCATCCGCCCGGCTCACCGCCCAGTTGCTGCCCCATGGGCGAGGTGTTGAGCGGTAGATAGTGGAAGACGGAGTGCACCCCACGACTGTGCAGGTGGGCGATCAACTGGGCGCGAGCCCCCGCGCTTGGCAGGACCAAGTAGTACAGGTGATACGCCTGCTCGCGGTCGGCGGGGACGAGCGGCTGCTGTACCCCGTGTTTGGTCGCCCAGGGCTTCAGTTCGGCGTGGTAACGGTCCCAGATCCGGTGCCGCGCGCCCTGGATCTCGTCCGCCGCCTCCAGTTGCGCGTAGAGGAAGGCGGCCAACACGTCCGAGGGGACGTAACTCGAGCCGAGGTCGACCCACGTGTACTTGTCCACCGCACCACGGAAGAACCGAGCGCGATCCGTGCCCTTCTCGCGCATGATCTCGGCTCGCTCGACCAGCGTTGGATCGTTGAGCACGAGCGCGCCGCCCTCGCCGCAGCTGAAGTTCTTCGTCTCGTGGAAGCTCTGCGTTGCCAGTCGTCCGTACGCGCCCAGCGGGCGTCCGGCGTAGCGGCCCAGTAGTCCGTGGGCGTTGTCCTCGACCACGGCGATTCCACGAGGTTCGGCCAACTCCAGGATGCGGTCCATCTCGCAGCCGATGCCAGCGTAGTGCACAGGCACGATCGCGCGCGTGCGCGGCCCGATCAGCCGCTCCAGCTGCCGTTCGTCGAGGTTCAGAGTGTCGGGGCGCACGTCGGCAAACACCGGCCGTGCTCCGCGGAGCACAAACGCGTTCGCCGTCGAGACGAAGGTGAACGCGGGGACGATGACCTCGTCGCCTGGCGCGATGTCGAGCAGCAGAGCCGCCATCTCCAGCGCGTGAGTGCACGATGTCGTGAGCAGTACACGCGGCGCGCCGAGCATCTCTTCGAGCAGACGCTCGCAGCGATGCGTGAAGGGCCCGTCGCCCGAGAAGTGGCCGTTCTTGATGGCCTCCTGCACGTAGTCGAACTCCCTACCGGTGAAGTAGGGTGCGTTGAACGGGATGCGTCGAGGTTCCATCATCGGTTAGGCGCGGGGCGCGCTCAAGGCGAGCGAGAGCAACATGATGCACCGGGTCATGGATCGTCGCACAGAAGCTCCGCTGCCGCCGCGTGCGCGGGCTGGATCCACCGACGCTCACAGCGCGCACGGTCACGATGAGCCCTCTCGGTGACGACGCGCTACCCTCGCTGCGCCGTACGGAACACCCCTTGGGCCGATGAACACGTCAATCTCAGCTGTCATCCCTGTCTACAACAGCGCCGGGGGCCTCCTTGCGTTGACGGATCGCCTTGCGGCTCAGCTCGAGGCGGTATCCGACGAGTTCGAGATCATCCTCGTCAACGATGGCAGTCGGGACGATAGCTGGGCCGTAATCCAGCGCCTGTCCAACGTCCACGCCTTCGTCCGTGGCATCAACCTGTCGCGCAACTACGGGCAACACAGCGCGCTGCTCTGCGGCATCCGCGCCGCCAGGCACGCCGTGATCGTCACCCTCGACGATGATCTGCAGAACCCGCCGGAGGAGATCCCACGACTCCTTGAGAAACTCGCCGAAGGGCACGACGTTGTCTACGGGGCGCCGGCTGCCCGCAATCACGGACTGATGCGCAACCTAGCCTCGGCCATCTCGAAACTCGCGCTGAGATACACGATGGACTCGGACGCCGCCCGCCACGTGAGCCCGTATCGCGCGTTCCATCGCGACATTCGCGACGCGTTCCGCGAGTTCGACGGGCCGTACGTCTCCATCGACGTTCTGCTTACGTGGGGCGCCGAGAGATTCTCTCACATCACGGTGCGCCAGGACCCACGACAGTTCGGCGCGTCCCAGTACCGGCTGAGGACGCTCATGCGGCATGCGCTGAACATGCTCACCGGGTTCAGTTCCATCCCTCTCCGCGTCGCGAGCGTGCTCGGATTCTTGTTCTCGGGAGTTGGCACGCTCCTGCTGGCCTACACCCTCGTTCGCTACGTCGTGGACGGTGTCGCCGTACGCGGCTTTGCGTTTCTGGCGGCCGCCATCACGCTCTTCTCCGGCGTCCAACTGTTCTCGCTCGGCGTGATTGGCGAGTACATCGCACGCATTCATTTCAAGACAATGAGACGGCCCACCTACAGCGTCCGCTCGGAAACTCGCGCAGACGCGGAGTCCGTCGCGGGTGGAGAAGAACCAAAGTGACCGCGCCCCTCCCTCTAGATGGTATCGAGAACTTCTGGGCCGACCAGGCTGCGCAGCACGGCCAAGATGCTGCGGCCTCGTGGTCGGACGTCAGGGTCATGGACCTGGAGTTTCAGGAACTACTCGGCCACATCCACGACGGCGATCGCGTCCTGGACGTCGGTTGCGCGAACGGGTTCACGACGCTGCGCCTGGCGGCCGAGCGGCAGGTGGACATCCGAGCCCTCGATTACATCCCAGGAATGATCGACAGTGCGCGCACGGCACTCGAGCGTGCAAAGACTCTGCTGAGGGGCACCGTCGAGTTCGACGTTGGCAATCTCCTCGAGTTGAACGAGCCGAACGACGCATACGACAGGGTGCTCGTGATCCGCGTTCTCATCAACCTGGCAACCTGGGAGAACCAACAGGTAGGCCTGCAGCACCTCGCCCGCACCGTCCGCCCGGGGGGGACGCTGCTGCTATCGGAAGCGACCACGCAGGGATGGAACAGCTTGAACGCGTTCCGATCGGAGTGGGGGCTGCCGGCGATTTCGATGCCCGCGTTCAACCTCTACCTCGACCAGGACGCGGTCGTTGACTCGCTGGCTCCGGAACTCGAGCTCGTCGAGGTTCGGAACTTCGCGAGCACCTACTACGTGGGAACGCGAGTGCTGAAGCCGCTGGCAGCCATGGCAGCCCGCTCCGGAATCGACGTGCCTGATCCAGGCATGCACTGGAACCGGTTCTTCGCGAGCCTTCCCGCTTGCGGGGACTACGGCACGCAGAAACTCATGATCTTCCGAAAGCGCGCCTGACACCACCGATGGTGGCCTTCCGCCTCCCATCCGTCCCCGCGTCGTTGAGACAGCAGCGGCAGGTGGTCGGCGTTCTTGCTGACGACGACGTGCGCCAAGAGCGAGGCTCCAGCCTTGCTGCGCGGGATCGGACGTCGCGGCGCAGCAGGCGCGACCGATACGTGCGCCTCGCAGCCCCGGCACGCGAGCTTCACGCGCGCGTGCTCGATCACGCGGATCTTCGCCGGCACGTACTCGATCTCCTCGCTCACCTCTTCACAGAGGGGCGGGCTGTGAAGCCTCGCAGCAACGACCGGCCACCCGCGAGCAGCAGCAAGGTCAAGACTCCGGCCGTTAGGCCGCGCACTGCAAGCGGAAGTTTCGGGTGGGGCTTGATCCACCACCACTGATAGCCCGAGTTGTCCCACGTCGAGAACTCAATATCACCGGCGACGTCGCCAGAGCCGAAGGGCGCGAGGGGTACGCGGTCGGGGCCGGTCGGTGTCTTGTGCGCCAGCAGGCGCCAGGCGGCCAGTGGCTCGATCTCGTTGCGCGGCGTCCCGCCCGCGGTCTTCACGGCAATAGCAATCGGGTCCAGTAGGAAGTACTGCACGGTCGCCATGGGAGCAACCCATGTCGCCGACAACAGGAGCGCCGCGGAGAGCACCCAGGAGCGCGCACGGAACGGGACAGCCTCAAGCGCGGCTGCCAGCCCAGGGGCCGCGAGAGGCACCAGTGGTAGCAGGTAGCGCGGACCCAGACAGTATCCTGCGTGGACGTACTCCAGCCTTGCGTGGAAGACCAGGTGAGCCGCCGCGCCGGCACCGATCGACAGGATCAGCCAGCGCGCTCGCCGCCACAGACGCCACGAACCCCACACGGCGACCGGCGCGAGCGGGAAGAACCACAGGAGACCGACAGACGGCGAGATGAAGAGCATCTTGAGGCCGTCCAACACCGGAGTCGTGAACAGTCGCGACGAGTCGTACCCGGTGTCGAACGGGTCGTCGAAGCGCACCCATGAGACCAGCCCCTGGAAGACGAGTGTGGCGATCCCCCAACCGCCCAATGCCACGAGAGATCGGCCCGCCGACCGCCAGGCGGGAACTGCGATCAGGCACAGACAGGCCACGAGAGGCGCGAGCGCGAGTTTCGTCGAGCACGCCACCAGGGCCAGCAACCCCAGCAGGTGCAGGTCCCTCGTGGACTGCGAGGCGCGCGCGCGCAGCGCCTGGAGGAATACGGAAGTCAGCCACGCGGTCTGCAGAGGATCTGTGTACGACACACCCGTCAGCGGCCACAGGTACGTACCAACCGTCGTGAGCAACGTGACTGCGACGCAGGTACGGAATGCGAAGCCCAGTCTGGAGAGCGCAGCCAACAGCAGCGCGCCGATCGCCGCGCCGGCGAGCGGATTGACGAATGCCGCGGTGAAGCGCGCTACGTCGAGGGGGGTGCTCCCGGTGGCCAGCGCGCCCACTTTGGCGACGAGATACGCCGGTATGAATCCCGTGTGCAGTCCGACTCCGTACTTGTTTCTCGTTTCTGTGCGACCGGACAGGCCGTAGAGTTTGAAGGTCTTAACGCGGCTGTCGACGAGCGCGGGGTCGAGTTGCTTGAAGTCGACGGTGCCGAGTTCGACCAGTCCAGCGGCCTCTCCGATCACCGGCCAGACATCGACTGCATTCACTGATCCAGGTGAAGTGAGCGCAAAGAGCGCCAGCAGGAACGCGAACGTACTCACGAGCGTGCGGAGCGGCGCGCGACGTACCGCTGACGTGGGGTCACCGATCGATGGTTCGGCAGCGTCCATGGGAGTCTCTCTCGCGTTGACACCAGAAATCTGGCTGAGTTTGCGGTTGGCGGTGTTGCCCGCGGCCGCGGCTCAACTGCGATCTACGCCGGAGCAGAGTGAATGCGGCGCCGGTCAGTCGCCGCCTGACTCGGTCCGCGTACCGACCTCGCGTCGTCCGAGAATCAGCTGCTTGAGGAAGCGCATGACACGCGCCATGTGGAGGATCGCGCGGTTCGGTCCGGGACGATAGTCCTCGCCGTCCCGGACGAGCGCGCCGGCTCGCAAGAGCCGGACAATCCGAGCCTGCAAGATGGCTTCGGCAGCATACAGCGCGCGCAGGTCGTCCAGTTGCAGACGGCGCTCGGGGGCGTGCGCGATCTCGCGGCAAACACGCAGCCTCAACGATGCGATGATCATGCTGAAGAAGTAAAAGTAGCCTGCGGACAGAGAGGCGTAGGTCAATGCATTGACCAGCGCATAGCCGACACTCTCTTCGGTCGTGAAGTCAGAGCGTCGCTGCAGCATGATCTGCAGGACCAGCGCCACGGCAAACCCGCCGAGGAACGCGAGAAACGTTGAACGGAACGGACTGATCCCCGCGCGAACCCGACAGATCGAAGCGTGAAACAAGACGTTTGCCGCGAGTGCGACGACCGGTAGGGCAATCAGCCCGATCTCTATGCCGTCCACTCTAGCCACCCTTCGCGATTCCAAGGATGCGGGCGGGCAGATCGAACAACGCCACGAAGCGCCGCCCCTTGTCGGTTAGATTCAAGTAGCCATCCCGTTCGACGAGCAGTCCCGTGTCTCGCATCAGATTGATGCGCGTTCCCACGAACCCGTCGTGACTGATCAGTAAACGCAGGTCCGCATGACTGACGGAGGTCCCGTCTTCAGCGTTCAGCGCCTCGATGATTCGCAGGGACGGACTGTCTTCTTCGATGGCGCAGTAGAACGCGATGTAGGCCAGCATCGTCGCAACGTACAGCAGGCCTCCATGAGCAAGTTGCATCCACCCCATGTCCAACGCGACGCGAGAGCCGACCAAACCAGCCGCCAAGACAAGAACAAACAGGCGCAGCAAGCCGATCGTGTGGTTGCGGGGGGGGCGCAGACGCCAAACAATGACGTGCAGAACCCAAGCCACGATGAGCAGGCCTGAGAAGACGAGAAAGATTGTCACGGGGAGTCTCAGTCGTGGGTGATCAGAGCGCTGCGCAGCGGTTCGCCGCGTGGCCGATGAGTCTCATCTTGCCAGTCCTGTCGAAGGGCACACACATGGTGGTGTGTGCGAACTCGTCAACGGGGTGGGACAGTATCCGACCCTGCAGCGGGCGAGCAGTGGATTGCCAGCGCGCTACGAGGGTCAGCTGCGCGCAACCCGTTCACGGGGGTAGCCAGCCATCAGGGATGGTCGAGTTCCCCCGGTTCCGTCGACCGCCGCCCGGGAGGCGTCCGTGGCGCGTCAGCGGGCCGTGCGGAGAACGGCCAGGCGATCCTCGACCCAGCGGGCCTCTTCGGTGAGGCCGAGGCGGGTGTAGAGGGCGGCGAGGGCGTCGTAGCGGGCGTTGACGTCGAGGCCGCGGTTCCAGGCGAGCTTGCGGAGGCAGTCGGGGCAGAGGTGGAGGGGCTGGCGGTCGGACTCGTCGAGGGAGTTGCTGCCGTTCATGACGCAGCGGTAGCGCACGCAGTGCTCCAGGCCGAACGTGTGGCCCGACTCGTGGACGACCAGCTTCAGACTGCGCAGGAGCGCGCGGCGTTGGGCCTCGGCGTCGTCGTCCTGGCCCCAGAAGTCGGCGAAGTGGCGGACGAGGGAGTAGACGCCGACCCGGCGGTGGAGCATGGCCATGCCGAACACGAAGTTCCATCCCTCGCCGGGGTAGAGGTCGCCCATCGTGACGGCGACGAGCGTGACCGCGTCCTCGGGCCGGTTGCGTGGCAGGCGCGACTGGAGGAACCAGTCGGTGTGGTACTGGACTCGCGGCGGGGCCGCGGTGCCCATGCCGACGGAGCGCTGGAAGTCCTCGCCGGGCAGGTCCATCGCGGGGAGGACGCGGGTCGGGAGGTCGAACCAGATCCCGCAGAGTTCGACGGTCGCGTCCATGACCTCGCGCTCGCGGGACGTGAACGGACCGACGGGGACGAATGCGAGGACGTTGCGGTCGTCGTCGGCGCGGACGGGATCGGTCTCGACGTACTCGCGGAACGGCACGTAGCGCTCGTCGAAGCGATCGAGCCAATCGCCAGGCTCCGACTCGGGCATGGGGTCGAAGCCGGTGGTGTCCGTGAAGGCGCGCGGCGGACCGGCGGGGGCTCTGTGCGGGCCGGCGGTGGGGGCCAGTGCCGGGGAGGGAGCTGGAGACGCGCTCGGGGTGACGTTAGGGCTTGGGGCGCCGACGGGTGACTCGGCGCAGGCTGCGAGGGACGCGGCGAGCGCGAGGACGAGGGTGGAGGTGCGGATCGAGGTCAACGTGGGGGCCCGGTGTTCGTGAACGGACCGGGGGCGGGGAGGTTCAGGTGGGGGGGGGAACGTCGGAGCGCATCGCAGCGCGGCTCATCGACCGACGGCGGCGCGCATGGCCGACCTCGTCCGAGGAGCGCCATCGGACCGGAGCCGACCGCGCGGAACCCAGCGGGCGGGGCGGATCAGGAGATCCGCCCGTACGAGTGGGAATTGGCGTCGCGTCGACACGACCGGGGCCGGAGGGCACTTGGCGCTGCGAAGGCATGACCAGGAGCGGGTGGCAACTCGCGTTGCGGCGACCCGAGCGGGACCAGAGACGGAGGCTGGCGATGCGCCGACGCAGCCAGGACCGGGCGGAGGCTGGCGCTCCACCAGCACGACCAGGACTAGGCGGAGGCTGGTGCTCCGCCTAGTTCTGGTCGTGCTTGTGGATCTCCCACCACTGGCGCCATGGCTTGGGCTTGGCTGGGAACGTCTCGCCCGTGATCTGGCGCATGACCATGGCGGTCCACCCCTTGGTCCGCGAACTCGACAGGCGGGGGATCAGATGCGGGATCGCGGGCGTACCCATCTGGCCGAGGGCCGCCTGCGCGGCGCCCCGCAGCGCGACCGTCTTCGGGGCGTCGCCCCGCAGCAGGTAGCCGCCGATGTAGTACGCACCCTTGTGGTAGCCGGAGCGGCCGAGAGCCGCGATGATCTCGATCTTCTTCGTCGCCATGCGCGTCTCGAGCGCCTCGATGAGCCCCGGACCTCCGGCATCGCCCAGCGCGGCTAGCGCGTCGAGTGCCTTGCCCGCGGTCCCCTGGTTCTGCGAGAGCACGAAGCGACCGAGGAAGGGGCTGGCGACGATCGCATCGACGGGACCCTTCGCGGCGATGGCGATGAGGACGTCCACCGCCGCCTGCTGCGCTTCGGGCTTCGCATCGCGGTACGACTTCGTCAGGTTGTATGCCGCGCGGGTACCGCCCAGCCGAACGAGACCCTGATGCGACAGCCAGGCGACCTCTTCGTCCGGGTCGCGCAGCGAACGGACGAGGGGGAGCGAGGCCGCGCCCGAGCCGACGCTGCCGAGCAATCGAGCTGCCTCACGCCGATCCGCCGGGTCCTTCGCCTTCAGCTGCTTGGTCAGCCGCCGCACGATGGCGCCGGCCTCCTTGCTGTCGATGTTCTTGAGCGCGTCCGGGTCGGTGCCGACCTCCTCGCGGAAGATCGCCTTCATGCGGTCGGACAGCGCTCCCAGCCGCAGCACGGCGCGCGTGTACTCGGGGAGCGACGGGTCCTCGTAGGTGGCGAGGAACTTCTCGTACAGCGCGTGGAGGCGCGGGACGTCGCCGGGGTGATCGCGCTCGTCGGCCTGGATCGCCTCGAACGTCTGACGCGCGGCTTCCCGCCGTAGGTCGTCCTCCGAGGGTCCCGGCTCCGGCTTGGTCGGCGTCGACGTTGGATCGTCGCCCGTGCCCGGCCTCTCCGTGTCCGGCTTCTCAGTATCCGGCTTCTCTGGCGTGGGCTTCTCTGTCGTGGGCTTTGCAGTCAGGCCCGGCTTGGCCTTCGTCGGGGTGGGGAGCTCGGTCGACCGCCCCTCGCGTTCGTCGAACTCGTTGATCGAGGCGAGCTTCCGCACCCAATACAGCATCGACGCGACCTCGCAGTACTCGCTGTCGAGGGCGCTTTCCTCCGAGGGGTTGGCGTCGAGGTGATCGTCGTAGATGCCGCGCGCCGACTTCAGCAGTTCGTGCGCTTCGCGACGCGCCTTCTTGCGGACAGCCGTGTCGAGGTCGGGGTTGTCCGACTGCCGCACCCAGGGGCGCGCCTCGTCGACCAGGCGGCGGGCCTCGTCGAGGTCAGCGGCGAAGGCCGTGCTCGATGCCAGCAGCAGTGCGGCGGTGGTCAGCAGGATGGTGAGGAGCCGCATGGCGGTTGGATACCCGGCCGTGGCGCGAGTTCCGGGGACAGTGTACGGGACCGGGGTCGTGGAGTGCCTGCCGTACATCCAGTCTGGACGGCGGGGGCGCGCCAGCGGGCTCCGTCGACGGCGCGGCTTCGGACGTGCGACGCGTTCCACCGGTGGCCGCGCGGATCGCGATCCTCGGACGGGCTCCCAGCCACCCGGGTTGCTCGCGCGGAACCGCGTCGGCGCGGGCGGGTCAGGAGACCCGCCCCTACAGGGAAACAGGAGCTCTGCTCCTATTTCCCGTCGGCTCGCGTGTTCGAGACCGGCTGCGTCGGCGGCGTATCGCTCACGCGGTACAGCTTGCCGTCGTGGATGTAGAGCTTCTGCTGCTCGGCCAGGTTCATCGGTCGTCCGCCGAGGCGTCCGAACACGACGAGCTGGTTCCCGCTCTCGTCGACGGCGCGATCGCGATCCACCGGCTTGGAGAGCGCCTTGGCCGGGGAGGGCGTGGGGTACGTGGCGATGAGCACGGGCTTCGGACGCGGGCTGAACCCGTTGAACTGCGGCACCGACTCCGGCGACCACATCTGCACCACTCGCAGACCGTTCTTGCCGTCGGCCACGTAGCCGAAGAGCGACGCGTTGGTCATCGCGACACGGCACATGCGCGTATCGTTCAACTCACCGCCGGCGTTGAACATCTGGTCGAGCTTGGGCTTCTCGGGGTGCTCGATGTCGAGGATCGCGAGGCCCTTCTCGCCGGCGCTGACGTACGCGTACGTACGCGCCAGGTAGATGTCGTTGCACGGGCCGAGGTCGACCTTCGCGCCCTTCACGACCTGCGCTTCCTTCGGGTTCGTGATGTCGATGACCTTCACGCCCTCGGCGTCCGTCGCGAACGCGTAGCGGAACTGCGCCTGGACGCAGGTGACGCCCTTCAACTCGGGGATCACTCGGGCCACGCGGGGCTGGAGGTCGTCCATCGAGAGATGGTTCAGGTCGAGGATCACGAGCCCTGCGTCGCAGGCGACGTAGCACCAGTTGCCGACGACGGTCACGTAGCGAGCGCCGTCGAGGATTCCGTCCGGGTTGAACACGATGTTGCGGTCGAGGAAGTTGTTCGCCGGATCGCCGTCGAGCAACGTCGCGGCGAGCACCATGATCAGGCCCTCCTGCGCGTCGGCGACGTACAGGAAGGCGAAGCTCAGGTGGATCGCCTGCTCCTGGTTCTCTGGACGCCGCGGACGCGTCGGATCGACGCCGAGCGTGGTCGGACTCGCGACCGAACGCGCGTCCTTCGACTCGATGAAGAAGCGCTGGCCGAGCGGCGAGTTCACCGACGTGGTGATGCGCTCGCTGAAGCCCTTGTGGTCGATGTTGGCGACGTCGTAGACGAACATGCCGCCCGGGCCCTCCGCTGCGTAGAGGTACTCGCCGCGGAGCTGGATCGACTGTGTGTCGGTCCCGCCGTGGTGGTAGGCCTCACTCAGCGTGCGGCCGTCGTGCTCGACGAAGCGCTTGTATCGCTCCGGGTACGCGTCGCGGTGCAGCGTGCTGCCGTAGACCGCCTGCGGCTCGTCGCGTTCGGTGACGACCACGGCGTAGAAACCGTCCTCACCGCAACCGACGTAGCAGAACCGTCCCATGAAGTTGGTCAGGTTCGTACCGTGCAGCAGGAGCTGCGCCATGATCGCGTTGTTGTCGTTCTGCTGGGAGACGTGGCAGTCCGTGCAGGTCTTGGTCTCTTCGGCGCGCACGGTGTGCGGCACGTAGGTCGAGAACGCGTGACCGCTGTAGCCCTCGGCGCTGATCGTCTGCTGCTGCGAGTAGATCCACTCGCGGTTCTGGTTCTGCGAACTCACGATGATCGCGCACGCGGAGCGCGCCGGGCTGATGCGGTTGCCGGTGACCGTGCCGTCGATGGCCAGCATGTACGCGGCGTCACGCAGCACTTGGTAGTTGTACTGCGTCCAGTTGCGAGAGGTCCCGCCCTCGTAGTGGCGGATGTCCTTGCGCTGGTTCGAGGTCATGGGCAGGTGGCAGCCAAAGCACGACGTCGTCCACGACGTGTGGCATGACTGACACGTCATGCGGTCGTCGGCGTGAGCAAAGTCGGCGGCGGCGGACGAGTCGCCCCACGTGCGGGCGTCCGTCTGCATCGTCTTCGAGTAGCGCGCGCGCTCGTTGTAGACCGGGCGATCCTCGCGGCCGTCGTCCATCTCGTACGTCTTGCCCTTGTTCTTGGGGTCGATCGAGTCGATGACCTGAGGAACGGCCCAGAGCACGTCGGCATCGAGCTGCGAGCGCTGGTAGAGCCGACCCCTGCGCCAGAAGAAGCGCTTGCCGAACGGCGTGCGCGAGTCGCGTAGGTCGTGGCCACCCGCGGGCCCGGACGTGGTCAGGTTCGAGCGCGACTGAGTGTTGCCGTGGCAGTCCTGGCACATGATCTCGGTCGCGTTGCGCGGCTCGCCGTAGAGCTTGCCGTTGCCGTGCACGTCTTGCGTGAAGTGGCAGTCGACGCAGTGCAGCCCGGCTTCCGCGTGGGAGTCCATCAGGTGGACGGCCTTCTCCCACTTCTTCGGATCGTCCGGGTCGATGATGTTGCCGTTCTTGTCGAGCAACTCGCCCTTGCGGTCCTTCTTGAACACCTTGCGGTAGAGCCAACCGTGGCCGTGGTAGTCGGCGAGCTGGACGTTCTTGAAGCCCGGGTTCATCTTCGAGATCTCGGCGAGGAACTCGGGGTCCGACCACTTGCCGCGCAGGGCGGAGCCCTCGACGTTGCGCTCCTGGATCTCCCAGACCTCCGCGTCCGTCAACTCGCGTCCGTCCTGGCGGTACAGCTGATCCGCATCGGTCTCGTTGTCGTACCAGGTGTTCCCGAAGTACGTCATCACCATGTTCGTACCGGGGTGGATGTGGCAGACGATGCACTGACTGCTCGGGATCGAGCGCGTCATCTCGTGCTTGATCGGGTGACCGCTCTCGCCCTTCGGGATCGTCTGGTCACCGCCGTGGTACTGGCCGCGGTTGCCGTACTTGGCGTACTCACCCGAGTGATCCGGGTCGCGGTCGTTCGCGTACACGATGTGGCAGGCGGTGCACCCGGAGTGGCGATAGTCGCCCGGATTGTCGTTGGTGCCTGGCTTCCACATGAGCGGGTCGAGCAGGCGTGTCTTGATGATGCCCAGGTAGACCGGGTCGGTACGCAGGAGCGTCCCCAGACCGCGGTGGCTGAAGCGCCGTGCGGGCAGTCCGGCCTCTTCCTCACGGTCGGGCGTCGCGAGCTCGAGCGGGCGGCGGTTGCCGCGCTCGAACACGCGCAGGATGTTGCCCATCTGACTGATGTTGTACCGGGGCAGCGGGTCGAGGTAGGCCAGCACGCCCTTGGCGACCTCCTCGTCCGTCGGCGGCGGGACGGTCTGGATGCGAACCGGGTCACCGTCGCGGTCGTACGCGAGGCCCCAGTGCGACGTCTTCAGCGGGAAACTGCCGTTGTTGTAGAGCGCCGTCGTCCAGAGCATTCCGGCGTGCGCCATCATGCTCTTCTTCGAGTTGTACGTCTCGTTGGGGTGGCAGGGTGCGCAGGTGGTCTCGGCGACGCGCAGGTCACCGGGGTTCACGAAGCGGACGTACTCCCAGGAGAGATCCAACCACGGCTGGTGCTGCGACGGAGGCTCGCGCGACGTGTTGTCGCGCATCGTCTCGCCGCTGAGCACGTGTGCGTTCTGCTTCGCGGTGGCCGTCGGGTCGCCGCCGTGACAGTCGGTGCAGCCCAGGCGCACGGTCTGCGACGTGTGCGGCTTCTCGATGCCCTCGTGGCACGTCAGGCACCCGACGCTCTTCGCTGCGGAGTCCTCCGCGCTCTGCATCATGAGCTCGGAGAGGGGTTCCTCTCCATCCAGGCTGGCGTGCGCGGCCCAGACGTCGCCGGGCGGCGGCGGCGCGAGGTCCGCGCGGTGCTCGGACGTCTGCAGGCAGGCCGCCAGTCCGACGGCCGCGGCGACGACCGTCGCCGGGACGGCGATACGGTAGACGTTCCGGTTCATCCTTGGCTCTCCCCCGCGCTTCACCATGTCAGCAGCACCTCGGCGAACATCGCGTACAGCGTCTCGGCACCGTAGATGTCGCGAAAACCCGCGCCCGGAACGAGGGCGGAGACGCCGCCCTTGACGATCACGTTCTCCGTGAGTCCCGGCCTCCAGAACACGCCGACGGAGAGGTCGTAGCCGATCTCGCTGCCGAGCGATTCCTGGTTGAGGACGAAGTTGATCGTGTCCATGTGGTCGAACCGCAGATACGACGCGTTCGTGATCAGCTTGATGTGCGGCGTGAGCTGCGCGTCGTAGCCGACACCGCCCATGATCAGTCCCGGGTTGACGAAGCTCGGAGCGCCCTGGTCCTTGCTACTCCGCAGCGAGTTGTTCAGGCTGAAGCGCTGGTTCAGACCGACGCCGCTGCCCGTGAGCCGCACCGAGTTCCGATTCCAAAAGCCGAACTCGCCGCCGGCAAAGACCGGGTTGTCGTAGATCGCGTCAAAGCCGTGCGCGTTCCCGTCGAACGGGTCGTCGTCACCCTCTTGCCAGTAGCCGAACGCGCGGAAGCGCATCCAGTCGACGTCGACGGAGAGCTCGAGCGCCGCCATCGTGGCGGAGACGTCCTGGCGGCTCCCCGCGATCTCGTCGAAGGACTCGTAGCCCTCAGCGTGGTACAGCGCCGAAGTGATGTTCAGGCGCTTCACGTGCCCGTCCATCGTCCAGCCCCAGTAGTCGATCCCGCGGTCGTTCGGCACGGGTGTGCCGACGGCGCGCGGGCGCACGAGGAACTCGTTCTCGTCGTAGTGGACCGAGTCGTCGTCCTGGAAGTGGTGGTACGAGACCTGTGCCGTAAGGCCGCGCGTCCACTTCTCGCTCTTCCAACGCGGGAGGAGCATCTCGAGGATGTCCTGGCGGTAGAGGTTCAGCACGACGACGTCCTGCTTGATCGAGTCGAACGTGTTCAGCGCGCTGTTCGTGTCCTTGTCCCAACGCCGGAACAGGCCCGCATTCCACGACCATCGCTGGCTGTCCCAGGTGCCGAAGACGCGGGCGCCGAGCGCCTCGTCGAAGAAGAGGAAACTCTTGAAGTCGGAGTTGAAGAGCTGGGTGCCGACGCGCGCCTGGATCAGGTCGTACTTGTCGCTGATCGACGCGATCGTCGTCTCGAAGAACGCCTGCTGCAGCGAGGCGTGTCGGTCGGTGCGGTCGGTGCCGCGCGCCGGGTCGGCGAACAGCGCCTGGTTCTCCCGCGCGCGGGCGTTGTTCCAGTTGAATCCGCCGCGGAGGAAGATGCGCCAGTCGACGGGCTTGAACGACGTCTCTCCCTGAAAGAGATCCATCGTCAGGAAGATGTTCTCCTCCAGCAGAGACTGGTTGCCCTGGCCGAAGAATGAGCCGTTGCCACCGCGTCGCGGGAACACGCCCGACGGCGTCGGGACCTTGCGCGCCTCGTAGCGAGTGAGAGAAAAGCCCTCGAGCAGCAGGAACGTGTTCTGGGTGCCCGGGATCGGGTAGTCGCCCTTGAGCACGTTCTGGTGATACGGCTCCCACCACGCACCCTTGTCCCAGGGCGCGTCGGTCTGAGAGCCGCGCTCCCAGGCCGGGAAGCCGATGCGCCAACGGTCCGTGACCGTGACCTCGTCCTCGTAGACGTCGCCGGGCTCGAGACCCGGCGTGCTCTCTTCGTCTCCGGCGTGTCCGAGTGGCAGGAACTTCGCGGCGACACGCGCGGCCGGCGAGAGCGGCTTGCGTCCCTGGAAGTCCGACTCTCGCTCCGTCTCCTCGGCACCCGAGTCGAGTTGTTCGATGGAGTCGTAGACGCGCGGATCGCGGTTGTCGTCGACGGGCTGGACCTTGCAGCCCGCACCGCCGAGAGCGCCGATCGCAGCGGCCGTCATCAGGATGTGTCGCTTGTGCATCAGTCCACCCTGATCGTGACGGGACCGGGGTGGCGCGGGTGCTTCACGAACGGCACCGCCACGCGGAACTCGAGCCTCTTCAGGCGCGTCCGCGTGCGCCGGAGCTTCACCTGGAAGAACTCGAGGCCCTCCTGCGCGACGGGGTCCGCGAGCGGGCCGGCGGGCGCGAGCGCCCCGAGTCGCGCCGTGGCGCGGAGGAGCGAGTTCTTGAGCTGAGCCGGCGTGACGTTGTCGCAGCGGATGGAGCGCGGCGCCTGGAAGCCGACCGACGCGAAGTCCGCGACGATGTCGTCCTGGTCCACTCCGTCACCCGAGACGCCGACGGCGCCGATGACCGCGCCGTTGCGGTAGAGCGGCACTCCGCCGGGGAAGATCGTGATCCCGTTCGCGATGCGCGCGTCGGGCGGCGAGCCGAACGCACCGGTGAGCAGCCCGACGGTGACGCCGTCCTGGAGCTGCCACATCGGGCCGGTCGACTGATTCTGCTGCCCGGCCGGGTAGTAGTTCTGGGCGTGCTGACCGAGGCCGCGACAGCCCCACGCGACGCTCGAGTCGGAGAAGAGCAGCGCCGTGCGCGCCTTCTGGACGGCGACGTCGTAGGAGAACAGCGTCGCATCGGGCGTGCGGACCACGCCGAGGACGGCCCCGTTCGTGTCGACGACAGTGACCCAGCACTGCATCGCGAGGCCGATGGGCCGGCGGATCGCGGCGCGCGTGATGTTCGCGCGCTGAACGCCCTGCCAGAGCATCCGCTGCACGTCGGCGGCGGAGAGGTTGCCGTCCGTGCTGGCGATGATCGGATACGCCACCGGCGCGAACACCTCGAAGCTCTGCGCGTTCGCACCGGCGGTGGCCGGCGGATCGAGCGTGAGCGGAACGAAGCGCGAGACCAGCGTCGACGCGTCGCGCACGGGGTACTCCGGGTCGAAGTCGCCATCCACGCCGGCAACGACCGTGGACACCGGGCGCGTCTTCAGAGCGACCGGGCTCTTGTAGGGGAGGCGGAACCCGTCGACGGTGATGCGCACCGCGCGCTTCGATCGATCGGGCAGGAAGCCCGAAGCCGCCTTGAACGCGACCCGCTCCATGCTGCGTCCTCGCTCGAGCTTGCGGAACGTGAGCCGGTACGAGGTCTCCTCATTGATGATCGCCTTCGTCGGGATCGTCAGAGTCGCCCGCTTCGCTCCGTCGTCGACGCCGATCGCGCCGACGCGTCGGCCGTTCTTGTAGATGGCGACTCCGCCGAGCTCGCCGCGCACGCGCGCCTGAGCGATCTCGGGCAGGCTGAACGCTGTGACGCCCGGCGCCACGTCCTGCGGACGCGGGTAGTAGATCGCGTTCACGTCGCTCGTGGCGATGCTCGAGAACTCGACGCCGTAGAGCGGTCCGCCCGGCGCGAAGCGCACGCCGGGTGGGAAGTGATCCTGAATGATGAACGCGGCGGTGCGGGTCGTGAACGTCCCGAAGTCGCTGCTGAAGTAGGCCGCGGTCGCGGCCTTCGATAGCGCGACCGATCGGTTACCCCGCGTGCCCGTCATGTTGAAGACGCCGAGGGAGTTGCCCTCGACATCGACGACGGCGATCGTCAGTGGCTTCTTGCCGGGAACCCGCCGTGAGTACGTCGCGGCGCGCGAGATCAACTCCGTGACCTCGTCCGTCGTGAGCGGCGGTCCGTCGGCGTGCGCGTCGGGAGCGGGAACGGACGGGACCAGGAATGCAGCGCCGGCCACCGTCGCGGCCGCAGCCAGCGTCAGTGTCCAACGGCGCCACGTTCCGAAACCGCGCCCACCGCGCTCCGGTGAGTGAGTGCCCATCATCCGGTGCGTCTCCTGCGGGAGCGATTCGCTACCCCTCTCGGGGCGGACGCGTCCTCCCTTGCCCGCGCGTCCCACAGCGCCTCCAGCAGGCTCGTTTGTAGCGTGGTGCCGGGACGTGTGCAAGCGGGCCGATTCAGCGCGAGACCACGCTCACCCAGGCTCGACGACGGTTCGATCGACGCTGCGCCGGCCAGTTGGCTGCTCAGGCGGGTCGAGGCCGTCGCGTCGCCGGGCTACGCTCGTCCGCGGATCTGCAGACCGGCTGAGCCGATGCGGAGCGCGTCGCCGATCTCGAGCTCGGAACGCCCGCGAACACGCAGGTACGTGCCGTTGCGGCTACCGAGGTCCTCGACCGACACGCCCCGGTCGGACGCGAAGAAACGGACGTGACGCCGTGAGAGTCGTGCGTCGTGCGGGAAGTTCAGGTGGCCGTCGGTGCGTCCGATGATCGTCTTCCCGGCTGGCAGATCGTGCACGGGACCGGCGGAGCCGTCGCGGCGCAGGAACGTGAGACGACCGCAGGGTGTGTTCGCGCTGCCACCGAGCACCTGGCGCGAACCATCGACCGGCGGTGCGGCCGCGACGCCTGTGTACATGGCCGCGACATCGCCCATCAGGATGACGTCGTCCGCTTGAAGGACCTCTTCGTCCCGGACGCGGCGGTAGACCCCCGTGGCCTCCACACCGGGCTGCACGACCAGCGCGCCGTGCTCGACGAAGATGTGTCCCTCGGTCGGCAGCACGCGCGGATCACCCGTCACGCCCAAGCTGTCGATCCCCGAGCCGAGAGCGATGGGGCGCGCTCCGACCTCGATGGTGCGTCGATCGCCGTCGGGCATGAGCAGCCGCGTGACGAACTGGACGCTGTCGTCGTCGCTCATCCGGTGCGACGCCGTGCCGGCGTGCTCGATCAGCGTCGGCTCGGGCGCGTCGCGGCGAATCCGGTCCTGGTCCCGCTCGCGCGCGCGCTCCCGCCGCTTCTCCTCGATCACTGCCGCGAGGTCGTCCGGCACTTGCTCGAGCACCGTCTCCTGCTGCGCGGAGCTATCGAGATCCTCGGCCGGCGCGCGCTGGCGTCGTGAGGACTGCTGGTCGTTCGGGGATGCCACCGGGGGGGCAGCGTCCGGGAAGGAACTACCGCATGCGATGCAGCGGACGGCGGTCTGCAGGTTCACGGTGCCGCAGAGGTCACAGGTTCGGGTGTCGCTCACTCTGCGATTATGAGAAGGCAGAGCGGAGCGCGCAACGTGCGTCATGGCGAAGGTGACCCTGCAAGGCACCTTTGTGCAGGGCCCCGGACTGGGGACACTCGCTCCGTGAGTGCCTCCGAGCCCGTCCGCGACCTCCGGGATTACCTCTCCCTAATCCGCGCGCGCGAGGACCTCGTCGAGATCACCGTCGAGGCCGATCCGAACCTGGAGATCCCGGAGATTCATCGCCGGGGGGTGGCCGCCGGCGGCCCGGCGCTGCTGTTCCGGAACCCCCGCGGAGCGGATTTCCCGGTCGTGACGAACCTGTTCGGCACCCTCGAGCGCACCCAACTCTCGTTCGGGGACCGCCCGCGTCAGTTCGTCGAGCGGGTCGTCGAAGCCGCGGAGACGCTCCTCCCGCCGAGCCTGGGGAAACTCTGGAACTTCCGCGACGTGGCCTTCGACGGGCTCCGCGTCGGCATGAAGAGCGTGCGCCGCGGTCCGGTCACGGAGGTCGCCGAGGCGCCCCGGCTCGATCGCCTCCCGGCACTCACCGGCTGGCACAGTGATGGTGGCCCGTTCCTCACGCTGCCGCTCGTGTACACCCAGCATCCCGTCTCGGGGAAGCACAACGTCGGCATGTACCGGATGCAGATCCACTCGCCGACGCAGACCGGCATGCACTTCCAGATCCACAAGGGCGGCGGGTTCCACCTGTCGGTGGCGGAGGGCCGCGGCGAGGATCTCCCGGCCACGGTGTTCCTGGGCGGGTCGCCGGCATTGATGCTGGCCGCCATCGCGCCGCTGCCCGAGGACGTGCCGGAGCTCTTGCTCGCCAGCCTGCTGCTCGGGGAGCGACTGCGCCGGGTGAAGGGCAAGGCGCCGCATCCGCTGATCGCCGACTGCGAGTTCGCGATCAGCGGTCGACTGCGGGCCGGCGTGCGCACGCCCGAGGGGCCCTTCGGCGACCACTACGGTTACAACAGCCTCGTCCACGACTACCCGGTGTTCGACGTCGATCAGGTCTTCCGGCGTCGCGACGCGATCTTCCCCGCCACGTGCGTGGGGCGGCCGCGGCAGGAGGACTTCTACATCGGCGACTTCCTGCAGGACCTGCTCTCGCCGCTGTTCCCGCTGGTGATGCCCAGCGTGCGGAAGCTCTGGAGTTACGGCGAGACCGGGTTCCACAGCCTGGCCGCTGCAGTCGTGCGGGATCGGTATCCGCGCGAGGCGATCGTCTCGGGGTTCCGCATCCTGGGCGAGGGGCAGCTCTCGCTGCAGAAGTTCGTCTTCCTGACGGATCAGGACGTCGACCTGACGGACTTCCCGACGGTGCTCGAGACGATCCTCGCCCGCGTCGACTGGCGGCGAGACCTCATCGTGATCAGCCAGACGGCGCAGGACACGCTCGACTACACTGGCCCGAAGGTCAACAGAGGGAGCAAGTGCCTGCTCCTCGGGCTCGGCGAGCCGATCCGCGAGCTCCCGCACGGGTGGGGCGATCCGACGCTGCCGGACGGTGTCGACGCGGCGCGACCATTCTGCGCGGGGTGTCTCGTCGTCCAGGGCCGTCCGTACGACGAGGAACCAGGCCAGGCGGAGCGCGTGGCGGCGTCGGTCCTCTTCGCGGAGTGGCCGCTCGTCGTCCTCGTCGACGACGTCGAGGAGGCCACCGCGACCTCCGAGCTCTTCCTCTGGACCGCCTTCACGCGCATGGAGCCGGCGGCCGACCTTCACGGTCGCGAGCAGCACGTCGCTCGCTTCCACGTCGGGCTGGAGCCGCCGGTGGTGTGGGACTGTCGGATGAAGCCGTGGTACCCGGAGGTCATGGCTGTGGACGACGCCACGCGGGATCTCGTGGATCGACGCTGGGACGAGTACGGCATCGCTCTCTGAGACCGCTCGCTCCGACCCGTGTGTCCCCGAGCGGCGTGGGCGCGTAGGATGCGCGGCCCGAAAGGAGCTCATCGATGCGAAGTCTTGTCGTTGGTCTGCTGCTCGTCGTGGTCACGGTCCCACTCGCTGCGTGCGGCGGGGAAGAGGTGGTGAGCGAACCCCAGCCCATCACCGCGGAAGCGCCTCCGACCGTGTCCCCCGCGTTGCCGCCGAGTGGGTCTCAGCCCGCTGGTGCCGTCGCTCCCGACTCGCGTACGCCGACGGACGAGACGCCCGCGGACGTCGAGCCGGCGGCGGATGAAACCGCCACGGACGACACGGCGGCGGAGGAGACGCCCGAAGGCAAGTTCGCGTCGTACATGGAGAAGATCCCGTACGTCGTCGGCGCCGACAAGGGCCTCGCGATCGCCGCGAAGAGCGGCAAGCCGGTGATGTTCTTCTACACGGCGACGTGGTGAACGTTCTGCAAGGTGCTCGCCCGTGAGGCGCTGAGCGACGAGAGAGTGGTGGCCAAGATCAACGCGGAGTTCGTAGCGATCCTGGTGGACCTCGACGAAGAGAAGGCGTGGGCCAAGAAGCACCACGTCTCGAGCATCCCGGTGATCCACTGGGCAGATTCCACCGGCGAGGTGATGTCGACGACGGACGACGTCCAGCCCGCCGAGCGCGTCCTCGAGGACATCGAGACGTGCTTGGAGTTCGCGACGATGGACGAGGACGAGTAGCCGCGGCGAACCGCCCGCTGATCGGGCTGTTGGATACCACCACGATCGGTGGGCGAGGGAGAACGAGTGATGTCGAACGGTGGTAGTGGCGCGGGGTGGAGCGCAGGCAAGGTCGTCCTCCTCATCGCCGCGATTCTCGGCGGGCTGCTGATGCTGTGCTGCGTCGTCAGCTACTTCGTCATCTGGCCGAAAGTCGAGTCCAAGTTCGAGTCCGTGCAGGCGCTCACCGAGGGGCAGCTTGCGTTCGATGAAGCGTTCGGAAGGGCGTTCCCCAAAGGCTCCGTCTGGCAGATTCAGCAGTACGAGAATCAGACCGAGTTCGTCGTCGTCCTGGGACTGCCCTCGGAGCCGGCTGCCGACGAGATCGCCGAGTTCCAGGACGAGCTCTGGGAGGTCTACGCGGTGGCATTCGCGGAGAGCGGCTTCCCCGTGACTGGGGTTGCCGTGGGCACGGCGGTATCGCGAATACGAGGCGGTGGCAAGGGGCAGAACCAGGGGCAGGCCGACGGCTGGGCGAAGAACATCGAGACCGTGGACGTGGTCGTCCAGCGCACCGGTATCCCGCAGCCGACGGTGAACGAACTCATGGACTGGGCGATGTCGCTGGCGAAGGAGGGGGCCGAGGCGCCCTTCGAGCCCATCGAGGTCGAGGTGAAGCCCAGCACGCCGGACGAGGCTGAGGAGAGCACTCCGAAGCCTGACGAGCCCGACGAAGGGGAGTGACGGGGCGGCCTGCCGGATCGAGAGGAGGTCACGATCTCATTTCACCGGACAGGACACGCCCCGCACACGAGTGGCGCCGCTGCGAAGGGCGCCACCTAGAAGTGCCACGTGTGGTCCGTCTGATACGCGGCGGGCAGGTTTCTAGGCGGAATTGAACGGCGTTGGCGGGGTCGCGCGTGGGCGAAGGCCAACGCGTGTCGAACGCAGCCGCGAGATCGACCGATGGCCGCCCGCGTCAGCGATGACGTCCGCAGAGCGCCATCGGACCCGGATCGCCCGCCCGTGACCCCGCGGGCGGGGCGGATCAGGAGATCCGCCCGTACGACGAGATCCGCTTGGTCGACGGCGTCGTAGGGGTGGGTCTCCTGACCCACCCGCGCCGACGACGGATCGCGCGGGCGGCATCGGTGGCTGGCGCACGTCGGCGATGACGGTGATGCGCTCGAGTGATGGTGATTCCCGCCGCTGAGCCGTGACGTCCTCGACCGATGGCCGTCCGCACGACGGGAACCGCTCGCCGAGCGCCATCGGACCCGCATCGCGCGCGCAACCCCAGCGGGCGGGGCGGTTGCGCGTCAGCGCAAGCGCCGTGACGCGGGGAATGAGGCCACGCAAGGGTGCGGCCGAGGGGGTGGCTCTCGCGTGAGAGCTCTCGCACCCGCGGAGCCGACCAGACAACACTGGGAGGCGCGGCGATT
>JAJFFG010000072.1 GCA_021776825.1 Planctomycetota bacterium | reverse complement strand
ACTATTCACGACGACTCACACACCTGAGCGGTCCAGACCGCCGATCTCTGCGTTGCGCCTCCTCCGAGACGGAACGGCGTCGCAGTCGTCGGCGCGCCTTGATCTCGACGTTCTGTCCTGGCTCAGGACGGGCCACTCGGCGCGTGGCGTCGCCCCCGCATCCAGGCGGCTCCTCGACTCCTGGGCGATGGTCGTCACGGAGTGCGCGAGCCTCATGAATAGTCCGGGCTAGCGGATCGGCGGCGGCGGGGTGTCGTCGGTGCGCTCGGGAGCGGTCGGACGCTCAGCGTCCTCGTCGTCCTTCGACTTCCCGATCAGGTAGCCACCGCCGGCGCCGACGGCGGCGCCGATGGCGGCGCCCTCGGTGCGCTTGCCCGACTGATGGCCGATGATCGCTCCGGCCGCGGCACCGATCCCAGCACCGATCGCGGCACCGGTCCCAGCCTTGGTCGCGCACCCGGGCGTGAGCAGGGCGGCGAGTGCGAGAACGACGAGTGACGTGACACGGATCGAGGTCATGGGGATCTCCTGGCGGGTGAAGCGCTCATCGTAGCGGACCCGGTTCGATCAACGTCGGGAGTGCTACCCTGCTGGGCAGAACTCCTCAACCGATCCGGACATCGACCCCATGAGAGGGCGCCGACCGATCGTCACGCAGGCGACCGGCCGCCCCCCGTCGATCACCTTGTCCGCCTCCCGCAACCACTCCATCGTGCTCTCGCTCGCCGCGGTCCTCGCCGCGACGACGACTGCGGTGCCACAGGACGCGCCCGCGCCCGCACCGGGTGGGTACTCGCTGCGACTCGGAGGCGACGGCGACGACTGGGCGCGCGACGTCGTGGCCGATGTCGACGGCCGGACCTGGGTCGTCGGATCGACTCGGTCGTCGGACTTCCCCGGGACCGACGCGCTCCTTCGCGGTCCCGACGTGCCGCTCCCGGAGGACGGGTTCGTCGCCTCGGTGGCACCGGATGGGACGCTCAGGTTCGCGTCGCGTCTCGGCGGCTCCGCACCCGACGACGCGACGTGCCTCGCGATCGCTGCGGACGGGTCGATCCTCATCGGCGGTCGCACTCGCTCGACCGACTTCCTCGCCGACGGCGCACCCCAGGGAGACTACGACGCATTCGTCGTCCGGGTCTCCGCGCAAGGCGACCGGATCCTCGCCGGCGCCCTATTCGGCGGGAGTGCGGAGGACGCCGTCGAGGACATCGCGATCGCTCCCGACGGTTCGATCGCCGTCGCCGGCTGGACGCGCTCGCGCGACTTCGCCGGATCTGCAGGACCCACGACCCGCTTCGACGCGGACCCGTTCGTGGCGCGCCTGTCGGCCGACCTCACGACCGTGCTCGGCGTGCGCACACTGGACGGACGTGGCGAGGGTCGCGCGTCGGCTCTGACGTTCGACACGGCGGGACGCATCGCAGTCACAGGGTTCACCACGTCCACCGCGTTCGACGTCGTCGGCGAGGATGCCCAGCCCTTCTCGGGCGACGCCGACGGCAGTCCACCCGACGTCTTCGTGACCCTGCTCGATCTCGATCTCGACGTCCTCTGGAGCAGTTCGCTCGGAGGCGCCGGATACGACTACGGACGGGAGATCATCGCGCGCGGCGACGGCTCGCTCACGCTGTTCGGCGAGGCCGACGCGCCGGTTGCCGGCGCGGGCTACGAGTACCGCGGCCGGTCGTCGTACCTGTCTGAGATCCCGGCGGGTGGCGGCACGCCGACGTTCGTGGGATGGGCGAACGTCACCGGCGAGACGGTCGCCCCGGACGCTGCGCTCTCGCCGACGGGAGTCCCGTGGGTCACGTCCAACGCGAGATACCGGTTCGACGACCACACGGACGACGCGTTCGACCTGGACGGCGGTCCGGGCGTGATCATCCAGGGGGGTCAGGTGCCGTCGTGGCGCGGCACCGAGTTTGGTCGCGTCTACTCGACTGGTATCCGCGGCACGCCGCGAGCGATCGCGGTTCCGAGCGACGGTACGTTCGTGGTCGTGGGCGAGACCGAGGACGCCTCGTACGCGACCTTCCCCGACGCGACACCGACGGCGCCGAACAGCGGACGCGATGCGTTCGTGCTGCGGCTCGATTGGCAAGCGGTCGCTCCAGTCTCGGATCTCGCGGCCGACGCGCCCGAGCAGGAGGTCGTCGACCTCACGTGGACCTCGAAGGCGCATCCCGCGGCGCAGCTCGAGATCCTGCGGAATCCGGGCCCGGGGCTGGGCCCGACCGACGAACTCGGCTTCGAGGTGATCGCCACTCTGCCCCCCGACGCCGAGTCGTTCCGTGACGCGGACGTCGCGCCCGGCGCTGGGTACGACTACTGCGTCCTGCCGGTGTTTCCGAACGGGCTTCGGGTACGCCTGGTCGAGGTTCACCAGTCGGCGCTCCCGTCACCACCCGTCGACGTCGAGGTGGCCTACTCCGCCGCGGGTCGCGTCGAGCTGACCTGGGCGAACCCGAACACCTCTCCCGACATGGGCGGCGTGCGGCGCTACCGCGTCGAGCGGCAGATCGGAGATGGCGAGTTCCGTGAGCGCGCCAACTACTGGGTCGCGTCGGACCCATGGGGACGTTTCGAGGAGGAGTTTCTCGGGGCGGCGCACACCGACGTGACGTATCGCGTCGTCGCCGTCGGGGGAGACTGGGCAGAGGTGGCTGTCGACGCAGTGCTCCCTCGCCCCCAACGGACGTTCGATCTCCGCCAGCGATCCGGACGGTCGACGGACTGGTGGATCGCGGACAACAAGGTTCGGCTCTCGGCCCGCCTCGACACGCCGATCCGCGACTTCAACCACGCAACGGACGAGCTCGTGGTGGTGTTCGGCAACATCGAGTCGCCGACTCGCATCGTCATTCCTGCGAACGATCCGGGCTGGAGACGTCGCGGCAAGCGTCGCCTGGTCTGGCGCACACCGGTCGTCGAGGACGTCGACGGAGACGAGGTGGGCCGCTCCGTTCGCATCGACCTCGATCAGCGTGCGCGCAGCCTCTCCATCCGCGGGGACGAGATCCGCGAGGCCCTCACCGGAGACGTCGTCCTCGGGATCGGCTTCGGGCAACAGCTCGCACTCGACGTCCAGACGTGGCGGGCCACGCGCGGCCGCTGGGGCTGGCGCCTGCGCCGATAGCAAGCGCGTCAACCGCGGCTGACGGTCGGCCCTGCTTCTTGATCGGCCCTGCTTCTTGATCAGGCCTTCTTCTTCTTGAGCAGGCCGATCACGAACAGGAGGACCACGGCGCCGATCGTGCCGTTGATGATCCCGCCGATGAGCCCGGTGGCCTGGAGACCGACCATCGGCAGCACAAACCCACCGACGAAGCCGCCGAGGATGCCGACGACGATGTTGCCCAGGAGGCCGAATCCGCGGCCCTTCATGAGGATGCCTGCCAGCCAACCGGCCACGGCTCCGATGACGATCGCTCCGATCCAACCCATGATCACCTCCTGATCCGGCGCCTCGGTGCCCGGTGCGGCATTGTGACCCGCGCGCAGGTCGCGGTCACGGATGCCGGTCCGCGCGAGGCGATACCGTGCGAGACCATACGGTGCGACACCGATCGGTGAACCGGTCGCCGCCGACGCGGTTCCCGCGTTGGACAGAAGTGGGAACGTATCAGACGACAGGGGAACGAAATGAGCCGCTACTCCATCAACGAGTTCGTCGAGCGAACGAGCCAGCGCGACCGCGGAGAGGGCAAGTTCGAGCTCGAGACGTCGCGACTGCTCGAGGTCAATCTCGACGGCAGCGTCTGGACCAAGATGGGCTCGATGATCTCCTACCGCGGGAGCGTCAAGTTCACGCGCGAGGGCATCCTCGAGCACGGCCTCGGCAAGATGTTCAAGAAGGCGTTCACCGGCGAGGGCGTGATGCTCACGAAGGCCGAGGGGCGCGGGCAGGTCTACCTCGCCGACGCCGGCAAGAAGGTCAGCGTGCTGGATCTCGGTGGCGAGTCGATCTTCGTCAATGGCAACGACGTGCTCGCCTTCGAGGACTCGATCCAGTGGGACATCAAGTTGATGCGCAAGGTCACGGCGATGATGGCCGGCGGCCTGTTCAACGTGCGGCTCGAGGGGCACGGCATGGTCGCCATCACGACCCACTACGACCCCGTGACGCTGACGGTCACGCGCGACAACCCGGTCATCACGGACCCGAATGCGACCGTGGCCTGGTCGGGCGGCCTGTCCCCGCAGTTCCGCACCGACGTCTCGCTGAAGACGTTCTTCGGTCGCGGCAGCGGCGAGTCGATCCAGATGCACTTCGAGGGCGACGGCTTCGTGGTCGTTCAGCCGTACGAAGAGGTCTACGCCAAGGCCACCGGGTAGCCTGCGGGGCACGGGGCCGGCCCGGGCGCGCCCCACCGAGGAGACCGTCCTATGCGCTGGATCGCCCATCTGAGTCTCGCCGTGCTCGCCCTGACTCTCGTCGCGCCCGCCGCGGCGCAAGACCCGGCGCCGGGCGAAGCCACCTCGATCGCGTGGGCGGCGAACCTGCCCGCGGCCCTCGCGGCGGCCAAGAGTTCCGACAAGGTGCTGATGATCTGCATCAACGCCAAGAGCGTCGACGGCGAGGCCGAAGAGCCCGCCGCGAAGGGGCTGCGCGAGATCGTTTACAACAACCCCCGCGTCGTCGACCAGTCGCGACACCTGGTGTGTGTGCTGCTCACGAAGGACGGCTCGTCGAAGGAGTACGACGTCCTCCGCGCGCTCGGGATCGATGGCGACATCATCTCGCCGCAGCACGTCTTCCTCGCGCCCGAGGGCGACCGCATCGTGCACCGCCAGGAGTACTGGCGCTTCGGCGCCGGGGAGAAGGCGGCGGATGCGCTGCTCTCGATGATGACGAAGGCACGGGTCGCAGCGTCCCTGGATGCACCAGAGGCGGCCCCCGAGGGTGGCGCCGGCGACGGCGCCCTCGGAGCGCGCGCCGCCTGGATCACCGAGCGCCTCGACAAGCTGGCCACGCCGGGCCGCGAACGCGACCAGGCCCTCGCGGAGCTCGTCGCGGCGGACAAGGACGGCGACTGCACGGGCGCGCTCATCGGCGCGATCGAGACCTACGACAAGAACGAGAGCACGTTGCGGGCGATCGTCCGCGCCTTCGGGCAGGACGGGCTCGAAGCCGCTGCGCTGCCGCTCGCCGAGCTGCTGAAGCACAAGATGGACAGCATCAAGCTGAACGCGGCGGTGAGCCTCGAGTACATCGGCAGCAAGGACAAGAAGGTCATCGCGGCGCTCCGCAGGGTCGCCGAGAAGTCCAAGGACCCCGCCCTCGCCAATCACGCGTATCGCGCACTCGGCCGGTGCGGCGCGGGGGATTCGAAGATCCGCTCGCTCCTCCTGAAGCAGGCGTCGAGCGGCAAGAGCGAGTTCGCGTCGTACGGCCCCTGCATCGCGCTCACGTACTTCGAAGGCGACACGAAGGCCATGCGCGGAGTCGAGAAGCTGCTGAAGTCGATCGGTGTGCCCGGTGGACGGCGCGGCGGGGGGACCAACACCGTGAAGCGCGGCCTCGTCTCGTGGGTGCTGGCGTCGATCGGCGACGAGAAGAGCGCCGACTTCGTTCGCGAGGAGCTCGTCGATGGCCTCAAGAACGTGAAGGCGTTCTGGGTCGACGGTCTTCGTCGCTTCTGGGAGAACACCGCGGACGCGTGCGACGGCGAGGAGGGCGCGCTCGGCAAGGTCGAGGCCGGCGTCGGAGGTTTCGTCGCGTTCTCGCGTCGGGGCGATCTCAGTCGCTACGGCGCCGAGGACGGCCACCTCATGGACGAGGCGCGCACGGACCGCTCGCCGACGGGCGAGTTCCGGCCGAAGGGCGATGGCATCCTCGACGTCGGCGGCGGCGACGAGTGAGTAGCTCGCGCGCCGGCGTCAGCGGCGCGTGAACACGTAGATCTGATCGTTCCCCTCGTCGAGGACGAGAGCGTCCTCGTCGAAGTGGAACGTGGCCGACGTGGTCTTCACCGACGTGGTGAACAGGACCCGGTCGCCGCTCACGCGAAACGTGCCGACCGTACGAAGCGGGTTGGGCGACGGGATCGACTCGAAGTCCAGTTCCGAGGCGAACGTGCCGTCGGCGGCGAACGACGTGCGGACGACCGTCACGCCCAGTTGCCCGAGCGTGGGCTCGGTCGCCCAGTCTCCGACTAGGCGGGCCGCGACCTCCGCGTCGACCCGGCTCCGCTCGGCGATCCGACGCTCGTGCTCGGCGCGTCGGGCGTCGATCTCCGCGCTCTCGACCTCAGTGATGACCGGGTCCGGCGCCGTGTCAGCGGCCTCGACCTCGGCCGTGCTCGTGCTGCAAGCGCCGAGACTGCAGAGCGCGACGATCGAGAGCAGCGTGGTCCAGTTGCGTGTCACGACGTCGAGCCTACTGCCCCGAGCCCGCCTCTCTTACGACGGCGTCGCGCCTGACGGTCCAGCGCACGCGGTATCCTCCCGGGTCGGAGGACGTGATGAAGGCAATCCCGCTCGTGCTACTGAGCCTCGCCACCGCGACGGTCGCGATCGTCGCCTACGACCAACTGCAGGCCGAGCCCGAGCCGCGCCAGGCCGCGGACGTCGGCAACGACGCCGAACTGCTCCAGCGACTCGACGACCTGGAAGCGGATCGGCGCCGATCCCGACGAGGCGGAGCCGTCGAGGCCAGCATCCTGGAACGGCTGCGGGCGCTCGAGACGTCCTCACGCCCCCCGCCGGCGGCCGCGGCAGATCCCCGCGCCCCCGACCCAGTCCCGGCCGCGACGCCGTCTCCCCTGGACGACCTCCCGAACCAGATGATTGCCGGCGGCGAGCCCACGGCCGGGGAGATCCGGGAGTTCCGACGCCTGCAGGACGCCGTCCGGCGAGAGGACACGATCCGCAAGCTGGAGGAACGCGTGGACAAGCAGCTCGCGAGCCTGCCAGTGAACCTGACGGACGCTCAGCGGGAGCGCGTGACGGGGGCATTCGCCGACTTCCGGCCCCGCATCGGCGAGCTCTGGGGCGAGGCCAGAGCGCAGGCTAAGGAGACGGTCGCGGCGGGAGGCCAGGTCGACCGGGCCACGATCGTCGCCGACACCACGGCTCTCATTCAGCAGGAGTTCGCGGCCACGCTCGAGGGTGTCGTGGCGTCGGGCGACGCAGAGATGATCGCCGCGGCGCTCCTCAGCCAGGGGAAATAGGCGGAGTTCGCGAGCCCGAACGAAACCCAATCGGAGCTCGACGCGTTGAACGGGGGCCCGGGTAGGCCGAGCGTCGCCGTGACGAAGGACGTACGCGTCGGGGCCGAGGTCACGTACTATCGGCCTCACGTCTGTGAACTGACGAGGAGTGGATCCATGGAACAGCCCAAGCTCACACGCCGGTCCGCGCTGCTGCTCGCAGCTGCTTTGATCTGTGTGCCCGCAGCAGGAGTCGCCCTCGCACGTGGCGGCGGCGGCAAGTCGGGAGGCGGCGGACGCCGCGGCTCGCGTGATCGGCGCCGCGACAAGGACAAGGACAAGAAGAAGGATCGTGAGCGCGAACGCGATGAGGACAAGGACTCCGCCCGCGACGCTGATCGCCGCTAGCCCGCAACGTTCACGATGAGTCACGCGCCTGACCGGTCCAGAGCGCCGATCTCCGCGTCGCGCCTGCTCCGAGACGCTCCTACGTCGCGTTCGCAGGCGCTTCTTGATCTCGGCACCCTGTCCTCGCTCACGACGGTCCTCGTGGGGTGAACACGCGTCCCCGCAGTCGCTCCATCGTGGCCCGTGCCGAGTTCACGGTCACGGCGCGCGCGACCCTCGTGAACGATGCGGGCGAGACGGCGACCCCATCACGACCCCCGAGGGAGGCGGAGCCCGGTGCTTCGCCTCCCTTTGTGAATCCCCCCTTCCTGCTGACCCCGTGATCGAGATCCCGATGCGACTCACACCCTCCTCCGCTGCCGCGGTGCTGCTCTTCAGCAGTCTCGCATTCGCGCTGCCGGACTCCGCCCTCGACGCAGCCAGCCGGCTGGCCCGCGAAGGCGACACGGCCGCCGCGATCAAGTCCGCGCAGACGGTGGCCAAGGCGGCGCCCGACGACGCCGCCCCCGGTCGCCTCGTGCAGGACCTCCTCCGCGAAGAGGGGCGCGACGCCGAGCTCGCCGAGGCCATCCCCGCGAACGTCTCACTCCAGGTCGCGACGCTCCTGAACGCCCGCGTGCTGCCGCCGGCGAAAGCGGAGACCGCACTCAAGGCGCTGCTCGCCCAGGACGGCGCTCCCCCGCAGGCGCACCTCGACCTCGCGATCGCACTGCTGGGTCTCGACAAAGCGCGCGGGGCAGAGACCGCAGCCAAGGCGTACATCGAGCTGCAGCCGAACGACCCGGAAGGGCACTACCTCGTCGGTCGCGCACGCGCCGCGTACGGCAAGCCAGCATCGGCGCAAGCGCCGCTCGAGACGGCCCTCGAGCTCATGCCCGGCTGGCACCCGGCGGTCGTCCTCTACGCCGACGTGTTGCGCGAGATCAACCGCAGCGACGAGGCCCGGGTCGCGCTGACCGACGCGCTGAAGCTGTACCCGAACAGCCCGGGTCTACTCCGCGGGCTCGCCAACGATCAGATGGTGAACGACGAGCTGAACGACGCCGAGTCCACAGCGTCGCGGCTCGTGGAGCTGCGCAAGACGGACGCCTTGGCGTACGTGCTCCTGGCCGAGGTCCAGCGCCGGCTCGACAAGCTCGAGGACGCCACGAAGAACGCGAGCACCGCGGTCGAACTCGCGCCGAAGAGCCACAAGACGCACCGGATGATGGGTCTCGTCCTGGAGACGCTCGACGACTTCGAGGGAGCGTTGGAGTCGTACGACGAGGCCGCCAAGCTGCGCCCGAACTCTGCCGAGTTGCACGTCGATCGCGGTGTCGCACTCTCGCTCATGTACGACTACGAGGGCGCGAAAAGCGCGCTCGAGAAGGCGCTGAAGCTCGACAAGAAGATGATGGTCGCCCACTTCCGGATGGGCCAGGTCCACTACTTCCTCGACGACTACAAGGACGCGAAGGCGTCGCTCAACATCGTCCTGAAGGCCGACGCCAACGACGTCCCCGCCAACCGGCTCATGGGGCGCGTCCTCCTCGCCGAGGGCAAGGGCAAGAACGCCATCAAGTACTTCGAGAAGGCGGCGAATGCCGACCCGAACGACTCCGACAGCATGCGCATGATCGGCAAGGTCTGGCTCTCGCTCGGCAAGCCCGACAAGGCCCTCGACATCCTCTCCGACGCGATCGATCGCAACCCGAAGGACCCCTGGTCGCACTTCGAGTTCGGCAAGGCGCTCGAAGGGACGGACGAGTTCGAGGCCGCGGCCGAGTCCTACCGCGAGGCGATCGGGATCGCCGACGACAAGCCGTACTTCCACCTCTACCTCGCGGAGGTCCTCGAGGAGGTCCTCGACGAGCCCGAGGAAGCGCTGAAGCACTACAAGCTCTACCTCGAACACGGCGGCGAGGACGAGAACAGCGACATCGCCAACCGGATCAAGCAGCTCGAGAAGTAGTCCTCGCTCGAGGTCGAGCTCCCAGGCTCCCTGGTAGAGTCGTGCGCATGACACGACGCTCGGAGATCGGCGCGCTCCTGCTCCTGCTCGCGGCCCTCGGGACCGGAGTCGCCGCGCACGCTCAGGAGCGCGATTCGGCACCCGACGCGGCGCACTCGGCAGCGATGTTCACGAAGCAGTGCGCGAGCTGTCACACGGCTCCCGACTCGAAGCTGGCGACCGACCGCGCGTGGCTGAAACAGGTCGCCGACACCGCCTGAAGCGACACGCCGGCGAAGGCCCGTGCGGCCCTCATCACCTGGCTGGGAAGCGACGCGGCCACTCCGCCGCAGCGCATCGATTCGCCAGCGCCGAAGCGGCTCCCCGACGGCCAGGGCGTCGTCACGTGGAGCGGCGGCTGGGGCTCCGCGATCCTGCGCGGCCCCTCGGGGGACGTCGCGCTCGTCTGGGGCGCGAAGACGACGCAGTCGGGTCGCGCGCTCCCGATCGGCACGTACCGCATCCGGACGCTGCGCCTCGAACGCAGGCACGAGGGAGCCCACTGGTTCCTCTCGTCGACCGGGCCGGCGCACACCGAGGTGAAGCTGACGCGCACGGCGAAGATCGACGTCGGGGCGACGGTCGCGTTCGTCGGCCACGCGAAGATGCGTGGCGCTGCGCTGCGACTCGGCTTCTCGGTGAAGTCGAAGGAGAACCGGGGGCTCTCCGTTTATCGCGACGGCGCGCGCGTCCCGATGACCTACGAGATCCTCGACGCGAAGCGCAAGGTCCTGGCGACTGGCGCGATGTCGTACGGCTGAGGCGGCGGCGGCTGGGCTTCGGTGAAGCCCGACTGGAAGCGCGACGCCGTCTCGGTGCGCTACACGCTGGCGACCGGACCGTTCGAACTCGAGGGCGAGACGACGGTCGCGATCTCGCGCTGAGCTGCGCGACGGGTCGGCTAGTCGCTGCTGTCGGCGATCGGGCGGAAGAGTACGAGTGCCACGCCCATCGGTGCCGTGCCGCGATCCCGTTCGCGCTGGTTGAACGTGCCCGCGCCGGCGCGCTCTCCGATCGCGACGATCTCCAGCGTCTCGAACGCGCGCGCCTTCGGGTCCCACGTGCCGCGCCCGTAGAGGGACGGCGTGTAGCTCAGCCGCCCCGACTTCATCGACGCCTTGCCGCGGTACTCGATCACCCACAGGCCGTCGTCGTCCTTCAGGCGCTGCATCGTCAGTTCCGCGAGTTCGATGTCCTGCTCGCGCCAACGCGACGTCTGCCCGCGCACGTTGTCGACAAGCGTGTCGCGACAGATCCGTCGGAAGACGTCCGACGCAACGGGCTGCGCCTTCTTCCCCTTCGGCACCAACGCCGACGGATCGTCGAGCGCGAGCCAGTTGATGTTCCAGGCCCACTTCGTGAAGTTGAGCCACATGCCGCGCAGGTCGCCCTCGGTGAAGCGCCGACCGCTGGCGTCCCCCTTCCCGCGCGGTAGATCACGCAGGAACACGCGCAAGACGAGCGGCTTGTCGGCGACCTCCGGCACGCTGACGTTCGCGACGGCGGGCACCGGCTCGTTGGCGTAGCCCTTCTCCTTGCGCAGCTTCTTCCAGCGCTTGAGCGCGGTGCGCAGGCGTTCCCGCACGTGCGCCGCGTTGCCGCTGATCGCGCCGCCGCCCTCGAGGTACTCCGAGTTCGGACCGATCATGTAGACGCCCTGCTTCGTGCCGGGGTCGTTCCAGTCCGCCGCTGGCATCTGCTCGCCGAACGCCTTGAAGAACTCGTGCATCGGCCGGCCCTTCGCGCGCTCGAGGTTCCCGGCGCCCTCGGGATACAGGAAGTGCACCTCCTCGGCCACCGTCACGAACTCGCGGCTGAGCTTCCGGATCTCGGGGTCTGACCAGACCAGTTGGCGTCCGCGGACGCCGTTGTTTCACGTACAGCCGAGCGGATGCCCGTTCATCGTCCAGAGCAGGATCGGCCGACCGAGTCGGCGCGCCTCCTCGACTGCCGGCCAGAACTGGTTCCGCCACCCGATCTTCTCGAACGAGAGTTCGTCCTCGGACGGTTGGATGAACTCCACCCAGTCGCGGTAGTTCTTGGCGTCGGGGACGTGCGACACGTCGTCCTGGGCCAGCGCGAGCGCCGACACCGAAAGCACGAGCAGGGCGGGGAGCAGGCGGTTCACGAGTGACATCGAGCACAGCGTAGCGCCGAACCTGGTCGCGCGCAGCCGCCCGGCGGGTGATCGGACGGCCCGGATCGTCCAAGATGGGGAACGACACGTGGATTGAGAAGTCACGTTCGAGAGGCCACTCGGCCTCGGGAGGGAAGCATGCTCCGCCCGTCCCCACTCCTCGCGATCCTGCTCGCGGCGATCGTCCTCGCTCTGTCCGCGTCGTCCCCCGCCGCGCACGCCGACACCGCGGCCACCAAGCAGTGGAAGGTCTGGAAGGGCGACCTCGCGCATCTCTACGAGGTGATCGAGAAGGAGTCGTCGCTCAAGCTGATCATGAAGGCGAAGGGCATCGAGTGGAAGGCCGTGAGGAAGACCGCGGACAAGCGCTTCAAGGACGCCGCGGCTGCCGCGAAGAAGCGGAAGAAGACGGACGCGCGCGCCGACGAGATCGCCTTCTACGAAGTGCTGCGCTATGTCGTCGGGCAGCTCCGCGACTCGCATGCGTACGTCAGCGCCGGCGCCGAGATCGACAAGGCATGGTGGGACGCACAGCCGAAGCGCTTCGACGCCGGCATCGAGCTGCAGCCGGGACCCTTCGGCACGATCGTCGTCGCGAACACGTTCGCGGCGCGCGACTCGAACAGCCCGCTGTACGCGCGCGGCATCCGCCACGACGGCACACTCCTCGAGTCCGTGAACGGCACGCCCGCGGCGGAGTACTTCGATGAGTTCGCGCGCGTGAGGCGCGAGGAGGACGGCTGGCAGTCCACGCACAGCCGCGCATTGTCCGACGCGTTCAACGGCCTGCAGATGGAGGAGAAGGGCAAGCTGAAGCTCGTCTTCAAGGTGCTCGACGCGTCGGAGAAGGCGCTGAAGAAGTACGTCGTGCTGCCGCAGAAGAAGCGCGAGGCCGCGTTCGCGAAGCTGAAGTGGAAGACGAAGAAGGTGTCGCTGAACGCCACTGAGTGTGCGAAGTCGAGCAACCCGCGCAACTTCCGCTACATGGGTCTCGAGCGACCGGAGATGACGAAGACGTCGGACGACAGTGTCTGGTACTGCCAGTTGCCATCAGGCATCGGCTACGTCGCGTACTACAAGGTCAACGCGAACTCGCGCAACGGCCTGGCCGACGCGTGCAAGGCCCTCGCGGACGCCCCCGGACTCATCCTCGACATCCGTTGGAACGGCGGCGGCGGCGACGGAAACGTGACCGCGTTCGACAAGCGCGAAGGGGTCTGGAAGAAGCCCCTCGCCGTGCTCATCGGACCGCGTTCGTTCTCCGCTGCCGAGACGGAGATCTGGCAGCTCCAGCAGATGCGGGGGAACAAGCGCTGCGACGCGCGCTTCTTCGGCCGCAGCACCGCCGGCGCCTCGGGCAACAAGATCAGTTTCGAGCTGCCCTCGGGCTTCGCAACGGGCCGCTTCGTCTTCCGACACTGGCACGGCGGCCGCAGCCAGATCGAGGGCAACGGCCTCGATCCCGATGAGGTCGCGCACCAGGACCCGGTCGAGCTGCGGCTCGGCATCGACTCGTGCGTGCGCCGCGCCGAGGAGTGGATCGTCACGCAGTAGGCGCGCAGCGTGCCGGTCGGTTCGGTGTCCGTCGCCCGTGCAAGACTGCGCGGGCCTTGGCAGTGCGTGTTGCAGCGCACGGGCCGATGTTTCGTCGGCCTGGTCGAGATGACTCTCGTCCGAACTCGTTCGCAGGCGGTACTCAGACCGGCAAGCCGATCTGAACCCCGCCAAGCAAGGCACCGGGGGCGCGAGCTCCGGCTCGAGCCCCCGGACATCACTCCGGAACGGTCGCGTCGAACGTGGAAACCCTCGGCAACATCTGCTGGATCGCGTGCGCCGCGGGCGTGGCGCTCACGATCGTCGTGTGGCTCGCGTCGCTCTGGTTCGCGTTCCTGCGTCGGTACTCCAGTCATCCGTGGCAGGCGTTCCGCGCGTGGCGGGGATGGGGCCGCGGTGTCGCGGAGCTGGCGCGCCGCCTCGACACCGACCCGGACGCGCTCCGGGAGTTCGAGCCTCGGTATCGCACGCGCACAAGGCCATCGTCGTCCACACCGACGTCGTCGACTTCTTCACGCAGACCCGCTCGGATCGGGTCGAGGCGTACTTCCGACGCGTGGGCTGGAACGCCGCGGCCGCCGAACTGCTCACGCGCCTCGTCACCCACGAGGGCGGGCTGCCCCAGGGCGCGCCCACCAGCCCACGACTGGCGAACCTCGTGAACTACGCGCTGGACGCCCACCTCACGCGCTACGCAAGCCGACGCTATGCCGACTACACGCGCTACGCGGACGACATCACGTTCTCGTTCGACCGCGACACGAACACCACCGGCCGCTGGGCCCGCGGCATCCTGCAGCTGACGCGACGCAAGCTCAAGGCAATGGGCTACGAACTCCACGCTGGCAAGACGACGATCCGCCGCCGCCACCAGCGCCAGGAGGTCACTGGCCTCGTCGTGAACGACGGGGTCCGTCTGCCCCGCCGCGTGCGCCGCCGTCTGCGCGCGATCCGCCATCACATCGCCAACGGCCGTGCGGCCACGCTCACCGAGGAGCAGCTCGCCGGCTGGGCGGCGTTCGAGCAGATGGTCGCCCGACGCGCAGGCGCTTAGCCGCAAGCCTCACAGCTCGCCGACTCGCGTGGATCGTCGGACGAGCTCGTCGCCAGGAAACGGCTGAGCGTCGTCGGGCGGTACCGCGCGGAGTTCCTCGCAGAAGCGCCTGATCCCGTCGAGCCGGATGCGCGCAGTGCTACGCGCGCCGAAACCGCCCGCAGAGGTAGGTCCGCTCGCGGGTGCGCAGCTCCTCGTAGTGACGCGATCCGGGGAACGCCGCGAACTGCTCGAGCGCGCCCCAGAGGAGTCGCGGCGCCTGCTCGCGAATCAGGCGCCGACGACGTGGCACCATCAGGTCCAGCGCGCGCACCACGTGGTCGGTGATGTCGTCGAGTGCGAGTTGCTCCCAACCGTTCGCGGTCAGCCAGTCCGGCGCCTCGCCGAGCGTCTCCGGCGGACGGAAGTCGGCCCAGAGCAGTTCGCCACCCGGCCGTACGACACGCGTGACCTCGGAGAGGAACTGCGGCATCGACGCGTAGCAGTGCGACGACTCGACGTTCAGCACGACGTCCACGCTCGCGTCCGCGAGTTCGAGCGCCTCCGCGTCCCCCACCCGGTACTCGAGGTTCGGTTCGGCGTGCCGCTCCCGGCAGAAGTCGATGTTCGACGGTGAGAAGTCGAGCCCGATCACCCGGTCCGGCCCGAGCGCGCGCGCGACCCACGCGGCGCCACCCCCGCGCCCGCAACCGACCTCGACCACCGTGTTCTCGCTCAGGTCCGCCTGCGAGGCGACCCGGTCGTAGAGCTGCGTCTCGTAGCGATCGGCCTCATCGACGGGATCAAGCTCCCGCGTGTGCCCGTCGCCGCCATCCACGCTGCCGAGAGCCGCGTACCCCCAGTTCATGAACGTCCACTCGGGCGAGCGGAAGTGCCGACCGAGGTAGCGATACACGCCGGCCCACACCCAACGCTGCACGCGCGGCCAGCCCGTCGTGAGCCGCGAGACGGCGTGGTAGGCGCGGCTGTCCTCGGTCACGGCGACGAGACTACGCGCTCCCGTGCGCGGCGACGTGGGTGCGGATCCACGGGAGCAGAACCGCGTAGCTCGCCGTGTTCGCATGGAGGTGGCCCATGAGGAACGCGTGCGCCGCCGGGTCCTGGACCGCGAGCCGCCACCCGTTCAGGCGCAGGAAGATGTCGGTCGCGAAGAACGCGACGCGCTTGTTGCCGTCGACGAACGGGTGATTGATGAGCAGCGACTCGAACAGCGCCGCTGCCATCTCAGCGACGTCGGCGTAGTAGCCGGTCTGCGGCCGGAAGAGAGCGCTCTCCAGGAGCCCGGCGTCACGCACACCGGCAGCACCACCGAACTGCTCGATCAGGCGCGTGTGGATCTCGAGCACCTCATCCACGGAGAGATGGCGGACGCGCTCACTCGGCAAGACGCCGCCCCAGCTCGTCGTGCTCGCGCATCGAGTCGTCGAGATGACGCAGGACCTGAGGACGGATGCGTCGGCGCCGCACGTAGTCGCGGATGGCCTCGGTCAGGAGCCCGGAGATGCTCTGGCTGGACTCGTCCGCGAGCTCGCGGAGCTCTCCCCAGACCTCCTCTTCGACCTTGGAACTGATCTTGATGTTGGCCATCGGCACCTCCCGACCTGACAGGTCAGGATACGTCATGACAAGTCATCGTCAACCGGCCTTGGCCTCCCACGCCGCCAGGACCTCGCGGTTCACGCGGAGGTTCGTGAGCATCGAAGCGCGCGTCGCGTCATCAACGTGCGCCACCGAGTCGTCGAGGAGACGCTTGGCCTCGAGCAGATGCGCGCGATCACCGGTCGCCTTCCAGAGCAGGTGCCGCGCGTCCAAGCGATCTTCCGCGTCGAGCCGGGACTCGTGCTCGGCGAAGGCCGCGAGCGCGTCGGCAGCGTCGCCGCCGGCGAGGCATGCCAGTTCGCAGCGCGCGAGCGTCTCGACCTCGGCGACGTCGATCTCCGCAGCGAGGTCCCGAGCTGCGGCGAGCGACTCCCGCGCTCCCGCCCCGTCGCCCACTGCAGATCCCAACGAAGCACGGAGCGATCCGAGCACAACGTGGGTCGACGCCGTCAGGTGACGGTGGCCGGTCTCCTCGCTCGCCGCGAGACACGCGAGCAGGTGCTCCTCGGCGCGCGCGAACTCCCCCTCCTCGCCGAACGCGCGTCCCAAGTTGTAGAGGGCGAGTGCCGCGCCCAGCCGGTGCCCGGTCTCGCGCGAGACCGCACGCAGGCGCTCGCTGCACTCCCGTGCCTCAGCGAGGCGGCCCTGTCCCATGAGCACGACGCCCAGGTTCCCCATGGCCCGGGCCTCGCCCTGCCGGTCCCCGAGCTCGCGACTGAGTGCGAGAGCCCGCTCGTAGAGTTCGTTTGCGTCCAGGAGGCGACCCTGCGCCTTGAGGATGATGCCGAGGTTCCCGGCGGCGATGGCCTCACCCTCGCGGTGCCCGATCTCGCGGCTGATCGCGAGGTACCGTTCCACGTGCGCCTTCCCCTCGGGGAAGCGCCCCTGGAACTTGAGGAGCGTGCCCAGACTCCCCATGGCGCCGGCCTCGGCCTTGCGATCGCCGCGCGCGACCGCAATCTCGAGCGCGTGGCGGAACGCGGCCTCGGCCTCGGTTCGACGGGAAACGAGAGCGAGCACGATGCCGAGTGCCCGCGCCGCTCTCCCGTGGAGTTCGCCGTCAGCCGCGGCATCCGCCAGGAATGCGGCCTCACGCGCGCACTCCTCCTGGCGGACACGGCGACCCAGCGGGTCGAGCGCATCGCAGAGTCGCAGCAGAGTCCGCGCGCGCTCGGCGCCCGTCAGGAGACCGGGGGCCGCGAGCGCACGCTCGGTGAGCGCGACCATCTCGGCGTGCAGGTAGCCGTTCGTCAGATGCGACTGGGCGGCCGGCAGGTAGCGCAACGCCGAGTCCCCGCGGGCGCCCTTCAGGTAGTGGTCGCAGAGGTCCACGCAGAGCCCGCCGTCGAGGGACTCGGGGTCCTGGTCGGCGGCCGTGGTGCGCGTCTCGAGGGCCTCGGCAAGAGCCGCGTGATACGGCTCACGCAGGAGCTCCGGCATCGCGGCGTAGAGCGCCTCCTGGACCTGGTGGTGATCGAAGACGAAGCGCCGGCCGGCGGAGCGCACGAGGCGGTGCTTCTTCTCGATGTGCGCGAGCGTCCGCATGAGCGGGATCTGCTTCATCTCGAGCACCGCGCCGACGAGGAGCGGGTCCCACTCGAAACCCCAGCACGCAGCGACGTCGAGGAGATTGCGCTCATCCTCCGTCAGGTCGGCGACGCGCGCGTTGACCAAGTCCAGCACCGACGACGGGATCTGGATCGCGTCGATCACGCGAGTCGAGACCCACGTTCCGTCGTCCTGTTGTGTGATGAACTGGCCCTCGCGCAGGCCTCGAATGATCTCGAAGACGAAGAACGGGTTGCCGTCGGACTTGGTGGCGATCTGCGCGGCCAGTTCCGTTGCGAGGCGCTCCGAGTTCAGCGTGTCGCGCAGCAACGCCATCAGGTCCTTCGGTCCGAGACGGTGCAGTGTGAGTTGCTGCGTCTGGTCGAGTCGCGTCAGCCCCGCCATCCAGTCGTCCGCGACACCGGGGCGCGTCGTCCCGATCAACAGCACGCGGTGGCCCGGCACCGCCATCGCGAGGGACGTGAAGAGCGACCGCCCCCCGTCCGGGGCGAAGTGGAGGTCGTCGATCAGGACCACGGTCGTGCGCTCCGCGCCGAGCGCGCGCGTGGCGTTGACGAAGCAGGTCTGGAGCGAGTCCTTCGTCAGCGGCTCCTCGTCCTTCGGTGTGGACTCGCCGCGCAGCAGTGCATCGAAGGCGGGGACGAGGACCGGCGTCGTCGGCACGTACTCCGCACAGCCCGCCTCACCGAACTGCTCGCGGTACGCCGTCGAGAAGCCGCCCAACGCCGTCGCCGCGCCGCCAGGCGGGTACGACCCAAACAGGAAGTTGATGTCCTCGCCGTCGCGCTGCATCCGACCGATGAGTTCGTCGACGAGGCGGCTCTTGCCGATCCCGGCTTCGCCCGCGAGGACGACGACGCAGCCCTCGCCTGACTTCGCCGCGTCGTAGAGCGTGCGCAACTTCGTCAGTTCGTCCTCGCGGCCGTAGACCGCCGTCTCGCGCGGGATGCGCACTCGCCGGAGCGGACGCTTCGTGATGGTCCGGATCATCGATGCGCGACGATGCCACCACGCCGTGTCCTCACCTTCGCTGAGCACGGTCGCGAGTTCGTCCGCTGACGCGAATCGCTCGTCGCGGTCCTTCGCGAGCAGGCAGTGCACAACCTCCTCGAAGAACGCCGAGAGCTGGGGATTGACGTCACCGAGACGGCGCGGCTCCTCGTGCAGCACCTTCCGGATCGTCTGCGGCACGTCCTCGGCGAGGTAGGGGTTCAGGCCACACGCGAGCTCGTAGAGCAACACGCCGAGCGCGTGCAGATCGACGCGCCCGTCCACGTCCGCGCCGCCGCCGCGAAAGCTCTCCGGAGCCGCGTACTGCAGCGACCCGACGAAGGCGCCGGTCTGGCTCAACCGCACGGCTTCGTCCGCCAGCCGTGCAACGCCAAGGTCCATCACCTTCACCACGTGATCGTCCGTGATCAGAACATTCTCGGGCTTCATGTCGCGGTGGATCACACCGGCGGCGTGGATGGCGGCCAGCCCCTTGGCGATCTCGATCCCGACGTGGCGGCAGAGTTCCTCCGGCACGCGCTCGAGCTCGACAAGCAGTTCCCGCAGCGTCTGTCCCTCGACGTACTCCATCGCGAGGAAGTGCGCCCCGCCCGCCGCGTCGCAGTCGAAGGTGCGGACGACGTTCGAGTGCGCCACCGCCTGCCCGATCTCCGCCTCCCGCAGGAACCGCTTGAAGAAGCCCTCGGTCTCCAAGAGGTGCGGGTGAACGACCTTGAGCGCGACGCGCGTACCGGGTTCGAGCCCGCGCACGCGCCGCTCGACGACGGCGGCATACACCCGCCCCATCCCACCCGAGCCGAGCTCACGGTCGATCAGGTACGGGCCGAGGCGCTGTTCGTCCACCACCCGAGACTAGCCCGAGCGCCGCGGCGAGTCAGTCGTCCCGTTCGCGAGCACTTCGCTCAGCTCGTTCGAGCAGGTCGCCAAGCGCGAGTTGAGTGGCCCAGCGGTCCAGGTAGTCGCGGTCCAGCGCGTCGCCGGCGACGGCCAGCACGCCTACGACGTCGCGGATCTGTCGGTCGGACGAGCCCAACCGCGCCCAGAGCAGCTTCGACAGGATGGTGTCCTCGGCGGTCGCGACGCAGGCGGGGGTGCCGAGGAACTCGGTCTCGATGCGCCGGTCGAACGCCGCGCGCGAGTAGGTGTCGGGCTTCTCGGCGATGACATCGACCTTCCATCCGGTCGCGAAGTCGACGAGGTTGAACATCGAGTGCCGCGCGAGTGCGTTCCGCGCCGTCTCGTGATCGACGTACCACTCGGTCTCCGCGAACGCCGCGAGGAACCGCTCGAGCTGTTCGGCGTCGAGGCGCACGACGATGTCGATGTCCTGGGTGGTCCGCGGCTCGCCGTGGAGCGTGCTGGCGAACGACCCAACGATCATGTGCTGCGCGCCGGCCGCGTCCAACGCGCCAAGGACGTGCGCCAGGGTGGCGGCCGCGCCCGTCACGCGTCCGCAGCATCCGCGCCGAGCACACGATCGACGAACGCACGACCGTAGATCGACGACAGCACGGCGCGACGCACGGATGCGTCGCTCCACTCGGGGTGCCGGAGACGAGCGCCGGCCGCCGCGATCCGACGGACGTCCTCGGACATCTCGACGGCAACGCGAACACGCTCCCCGGGCTCCATCCGGCGAATCGACGCGATCTGCTCGCGGCGCGCGGCGTCGGTGGTGTCACGCATCGTCATCGGCGACATCGTAGCGCTCCTGCTGACCCGCGGCAGCAGGTCGACGGGAGTTTGAGAGTCCCGCACGCATGTGGCGCGATCGACGAGTCGCGCGATCGTCAGAGGACGTCGGTCAACGACTCGATCCCGACCGCGCGGATCTTCTCGGTCAGCGGGAAGACGTCGGCGCCGGCGTAGACGACGTCGAGCCGGTCGAGCCTCAGGAGTTCGACCGCGGTGCGCATGGAGCGCGTCGCCCGAGGGGCGGACGTGCGCTTGACCTCGAAGCCGAGTCGCTCGCCGGAGCGCACGACGAGCAGGTCGAGCTCGGCGCCGGAGTGCAGGCCCCACGTGAAGCACTGCTCGCGCTCGGCGCCGAGGCAGCGCGTGATCTGCTCGATGACGAACCCTTCGAACGACGCCCCGACCTTCGGGTGTCCCTCGAGCGCGGCGCGGTCGTCCACGCCGAGCAGGTGGTGTACGAGCCCGCTGTCGGAGAGATAGACCTTCGAGGACTTCACCTGGCGCTTGGACAGATTCTCGAACCACGGATCGAGACGGCGCGCCATGTAGGTGGCGACGAGGATGTCGAGGTAGTGCCGGACGGTGGACTGACTGACACCGAACGCCCGAGCGAGCTCCGCACCGTTCCACGTCTGACCGTGGTAGTGCGCGAGCATGCTCCAGAAACGGCGGATGGTGTCGCCGGGAACGCGGATGCCGAGCTGCGGCAGGTCGCGCTCGAGATAGGTACGCACGAAGTTCTGCCGCCAGCGCGCGCTCGCGGCATCGCTCTGCGCGAGGAACGACCGCGGGAAGCCGCCGCGCAGCCAGAGTTCCGCCCACCGTTCTCTCCCGACCTCGCGCGTGTCGAAGGGCGTCAGCTCGTGGAACGCGATCCGTCCCGCCAGTGTCTCGCTCGACTGACGGAGCAGGTCCGGCGATGCGCTCCCTAGAACAAGGAAGCGCGCCGGCAACGGCTCGCGGTCGGCCAGCACCCGGAGCGTAGGGAAGACCTCCGGAGCACGCTGGATCTCGTCGATCACGACCAAGCCGCGCAGATCGCGCAGTGCGAGCATCGGGTCGCGCAGCCGCTCGCGGTCGGTCGGGTCCTCGAGATCGAGGACGGTCAGGCCGGTCGCCGCGGCGCCGCCCAACTCTCGCGCGAGCGTCGTCTTGCCGACCTGGCGAGCCCCGAGCAGCGCCACCACCGGGAACTCGGCGAGCAGCGTTCGGATCGAATCAGCGTGGTGGACCCGCGTCAGCACACGCGAACTATACCACGATAATCCCTGTACCACCTGGAGGATATCGCGGTTTACTAGCGGTCTTCCCGGCGTGCACGACGGTGGCTTCGAGCCTGGCAGGCTCCCCTCGACGTGACGAATCCCTCCTCGGCCCCATCTCTCGGGTCGTCGCGATGACACGCCCCACTCGGTAGCCTCACGGCGGAGGTGGACGATGCGCAGCGTGCTCGGACTCTCGATGGTCGTGGCGCTCCTCGCCCTGCCCGCAGCGGCGCAGGACGAGGGCAGTCCGTACGGAAGCACCTATACGGACGCCGAGCTCGCCGCGCTCGATCGCGCGCTGCACGCCGGCAACCTCGACCGCACGGACCTGACGTTCCAGAAGGCGCTGACCAACGGGCACGGGTCGCTGCCGCTCGTACTCGAGATGCTCCGCGATCCGCTGCGCATCGCGCCGGAGATGGACTCGATTGTCGCGCGTCAGAGCAGTTTGGCCGCGGGCGGCCTCTCGCCGTCGGTCGCCGCGCTCGTCTCCGGCGCGGAACTGCTCGCAGAGGGCGACGACGCCGTCCCGAACTCCGCACCGGATGCCGAGATCGACGCCTCCTCCACCGAGCAACTGGTGATCTCGCTGACCGCGCTGTCTCTGCGCCAGCCGAACTACACGGGACGCTTCGAGTCGGTGGACGCCGCCGAGGGCGCGCTCGACGCTCTGCGCGCGCGTCTGCCGGCCGCGATGGTCTGGCACGAGGTCATCGACTCGCCGTACGAGGACGCGCGCGAGACGGCCGCGCAGGAGTGGCGGAAGGACGATCCGGCGGCGCTGCACGAAGCGGCGGCGCGGATCGGCGAGGTGCGGTCGGTCGTGGACTGGTTGCGGGCGTTCGGCGATCCCGGTGCGTGGCTCGCTGAGCTGCCAACGTCGGCCTTCCCGACAGAGAAGCCGCTGATCGTCGAGACCCCGAACGGGCGCATCGGCTTGGGCACTCCCGGTGACGACACGTGGACCGGCGCGTTCACGGTGCTAGTCGATCCCGGCGGCAACGATCGCTACGTCGAGTGCGCGATCGGCGCGGCGTCCGGTACGGCGGGACGGCGCGTCGGCTTCTTCGCCGACCTTGGCGGCGACGACGTCTACGAGTGCGGCGAACAGAACCTGACGCTCGGTGCAGCGATCCTCGGCGTCGCGGCGTTCTACGACCTCGGCGCGGGCGACGACCGCTACGTCGGCGGGCACGTCACGCTGGGCGCGGCGATCGGGGGGGCCGCAGTCTTCTACGACGACGGCGGCAGTGACGTCTACGAGGGACGGGCCTACACGCAGGGCGCGGCGGGGTTCGGTGTCGCGGTGTTCCACGACGACGCGGTGCAGGCGCCCCCGGAGACCTCGTCGGACGAGGGCACGAAGGAGCCGGTCGAGATCGGACTCTTCGACAACGACCGCCTCTCGGCATGGGCCAACGCACAGGCATTCGCACGGCCGCGCTCGGTTGCACTCTGCATCAACACACGCGGCAACGAGACGTACCACGCGGGCGGTGTGTACCTGCACGCCCCGCTCTTCGCAGATCGCTACCAGTCGTTCTCGCAGGGCTTCGCGATCGGCTCGCGCGAGATCGATTGGGCGGGCGGCATCGCGATGCTCATCGATCACGACGGCAACGACCGCTACCTGGGCGACATCTACAACCAGGGGGTCGGGTACTGGTACGGCGCCGGGCTGCTCTGGGACGGCGGCGGCAACGACACGTACGAGATGACGCAGTACGGCCAGGGCAGCGGCATCCACCTCGCGATCGGCGGGCTGGTGGACGTCTCCGGCAACGACACGTACGTGATGCACACCGGACTAGGTCAGGGCGGCAGCCACGACTACGCGGCGAGCGTGCTGCACGACCGCGGCGGCAGCGATCGCTATCACGGCGCGACATCCTGCAACGGCAGTGGACTCACGAACTCGGTCGGGCTGCAGATCGATCGCTCGGGCAACGACACGTACGGCGCGCGCCGCAAGAACGGCGTCAACTTCGCACGCCCGGCCCGCGGGTTCCCGTCGATCGGCATCCTGCTCGACCTGCAAGGAGACGACGACTACCTCGGCGTAATGTCCGACGACGCGGTCTGGCGCCACCAGGACATCGGCGTCGGGCTCGACATCACGCCGCCGGAAGAAGCCGACGCCGGTCCGGCGCCGAAGAACGACCCGGCGAAGGAGGCGGTGATCCCGGAGATCTGCTCGTACGAGGGCGAGCTCACACAGGAGGTCTTCGACGAGCTATGGAAGATCGCCGTGCGGTGGGAGGTCGGCGACAACCGCACGATCGTGCCGAAGGCGCGCGAACGACTGATCGCGTTCGGGGAGGAAATCCTGCCGTTGCTCGACGCGAAGGTCGAGACGGACGAGTCTGGGCTCGAACTACGAGCGTTCGTGGGCGTGCTGCGTGGCCTGTCTGCCGGCGGTGCAGCCGACGAAGTCGACGCGTTCGTGCGGACGAACGGCGGCGCCGACGGGAACGAGCGCCGTCAACGCATCGCGCTGCACCTCATCGGTGAGCTGAAACTCGCGAAGCTCGAGGACGTGGTCGTCTCGATCCTCGGCGGGACCGACGCAGGACTCGCGCGGCGCGCTGCGGACGTGCTGGCGAAGCTCGGCTCCCACGCGGGGAACGAGACGCTGCTCGGTTGGCTCGACGGTGACGAGCCGCGTGCGCGCGCCACCGCCGTCGCGACGCTCCTCGCGCTGAAGGCCGACGTCTACGCAACCCTCCGCGCGCACGTCGCGTCGCCCGACTTCGCGGTTCGCGGGCGCATGGTCACGCTGCTCGGTAAGCACATCGAGACGTACGGCGACGCGGTCGTCGCGGACCTCGGCTCGGAGGACGCGTCTGTCCGCCACGTCCGGTCGCTGCTCGACGTGCTGGCGCGCGCGGCGAAGTCACCGCCCCCGGACACCGTCGCTGCCGTCGGTCTGCTGCTCGCACACCGCGATGCCGGCGTCCGCGGAGATTCCGCGCGAGTCGTGCGGGCGTGGCAGCGAGCGGAGGTTCCTGTTGGCGCACTCGCCGCGGTCGTGGACGTACTCGCCACCGACGAACCCGACCCGTTCGTGCGGGCAATGGCGCAGCCGCGGTAGCGCGCTGGGACACCGACTCTGAGCGGGCAACTCTGAGCGGGCAACTCTGAGCGGACAACTCTGAGCGGGCCGACCGAGCGCGACTACCCGCGGGCGAAGAACAGCGTGTTCGTGTACGCGACGTCCACGAGGTCGTTGACGACGTCGAGTGTCTCCACGCGCACGTCGGAGAACACCTTCCGCAACGCGTCGACGAACGGCGGGCTCTCCGCCGACGACCAGACACCGAGGATGCCGTCGGCGCTGAGATGCTCCCGCGCCGAACGCAGTCCGGCCTCGGTGTAGAAGCCGGCGTTCGCGTAGTCGAGGGAGCCGTCCGGGTCGTGATCCACGTCGATGATGATCACGTCGTGTCTGCGCTCCGGCGCCGGTCCCGCGAGGCGCGCGTACACGTCGCCTTCCACGACGCTCACTCGCTCGTCGGTGGCGAGCGTCTCGGCCAGCGGAAACAGGCGGTCGTGGAGCCAGCTGATCACGGTCGGCAGGAACTCGACGACCTCGACGCGCGCCACGCGGTCCGACTCGAGCGCCTCTGCTGCGGTGAACCCGAGCCCGAGGCCTCCGACGAGCACATCCAGATCGCGTCCGGTGTGCCACTCCAACGCGACACTGGTCAGTGCCCGCTCGGAGTCCGTCAGGTAGCTGCTCATCAGGTGCTCGCCGTCGAGTGTCACCTCGTGGATCACCGTCCCGGGTCGCGAGATCAACTCACGACGGCGCAGGCAGAGCACGCCGAGCGGCGACTCCTCCCATGCCAGGATCTTGAGATTGGAGGGGCGGCTGGGCATCGCGGCATCGTAGACGACGAACGGAGCGCAACTCGCGCGGCTCGCGCCGTCAGGCGTCCACGAGTTCGAACAGCTCGGCCAGGATCGGTGTGTCGTCGCTCAATGTGAGGCCCGTCTCGACGATCAGATCGTCCCAGGCAGCCGCCATGACGCGCCGCCACTCGTCGACGCTGGTGAAGCCCTCGCCAGCAACGAGCCGCGGATCGGGAGCGCCCCACGGCGTCTCGAAGACCTCGAGCACACGGATGTTGCAGTGCGGGGCACCCGTCTTGTCGACGACGGTGACCAGCCGCCCCACCGTCCGCCGCGCGTCCGCGACCTCCTCGGGCGACCAGAGTGCGGTCGGGCAGCACGTCGCGGTCTTGGTACCGCGACGGATGGCGGCAATCAGACGCAGCCCGAGGCCGTCGTCGCCGGGCCATCCGAACTGCGAGGTGAGATCGTGGACCTGCATCGCCGGAGTCTCCCACAGGCGGCGACGATCACGCGCCCGACGCCAGCGAGCACGATGACGTCGATCGCGACACGCGTTGCGAGCGCGGGACCGTCAGGCGCGGCCGAGGAGCCGCATCGCCACCGCCTCGTGGGTCGAGTGGGCGCCGATGGCCGCCGTGAGGCGCTGAAGATGGTTGCGTACGGTCGTGTGGCTGATCCCGAGCGTCCGCGCGATCTCGCCCGACTCCCGGTCGTCCGCCAAGGCGTCGAGGATCTCGTTCTCGCGGGGGGTCAGCGCCCTCGGTTGAAAATCGGGGTCGATCTCGCGCAGTGCCGCACTGCGTTCCGCGACTCGCTCCAGGTAGCGTTCGCTCTCGCGCGCGCGCCCCAGATCGGTCGCAGTGTGCACGAGCAACACCTCCCTCGCGGAGGGATCGGCGACAGGGATCACTGTAAGACGGCTGGAACGCGCGCGAGGGCCGCGTGGACCGACCATCAGGTCGACTGCGGGCATCGTCTCTCCGGACGCGCCGCGCCGGGAGAGGGGGCACTCGGCTCCGCAAAACGGCCGACCGTCCACGCGTCGTGCTGCGACGACGCGATGACAGGGTCGGCCCAGACAGTCCGCGGCGCGGATGCCGAGCAGCGTCTCGGCCCGGCTGTTGACGTAGCGGATGCGTCGATCACTCCCGCTCACCCAGACGGGAACGTCGAGAAGATGGACCCACGCGGGGAGGCCGTCGAGCGGGGCCTCGTGGGGCGGAGGAACGCAGCGCTCCCGCAGCGGCGGAGCGCACGGGCGATCGGTTCGCATGGTGGGCATCTCACGAGGGACGATGCGCGAGCACGTCGGCGCACAACGCCGATTCCGCGGGCTCTTTCGACTTCCGCGCGGGCGTGACGGGAGTCGGTCCGGCGCGCGCCTCGCGCAGCCTGCGCCGCCGCGGCGCCCACGCGGCGACCAGAGTCTCACCGTCGACCTCTGAGTTCAGCGAGAACTCGCCGGCCAGCCTCGTATCCCGTCGCACGCCACGCGCTCGGTGAAGCGTCCGGAGCTGCTGCCTCGACTCCGATCGTCCAGCGGCTGCCCGTGGAGGTGACCGACGGCGCGCCGCTCGTCGATACGACCAAGATCCCGAGACGCGTCCCGAGCTGGGAGATCTCGTGGGCCCGCCTCCTCTCGGGCGGCGTGATGAGCGCCACCGCGCCCTCGCTCGCACCCAGTCGGATGGCCGACCGGGCTGCCGACCCCCAGTGCGTGTCGCGCGCCGCGACCCGCAGTGCGAGCACCGGTCCACCCGTGGCGCGCGCGTCGGCGAGCGCCGCCGTCACGCCCTCCGTCAGCGCCGCCGTGACGTCGACGTTGTCCGACGGGATCAGCCCAACGAACGGACCCGACTCGCGGCGCGGTGCGGGAGGTGCCACGGTACGCACTGTGCGCGCGCTCCGCGGCGGCTGCGAGTCCGTGACGGCCGGAGGCTCCGTCGGCGCGCACGCCGCCAACAGCGCAATCGCCGCGATGGCGGCGCTCCTAGTCATCGAAGACCAGACGTCCGTCCTCGACGTGTCCGAGGATGACCGGCGAGACGCTGTTGCCCGTGACGTCGAGCTGGATGGCGCCGGCCACGCCGGCCACGGTGGAGGAGGCGAAGAGCTCGTCCCGGATCCGCACGCGGTTCAGACCTGCTCGGCGCGTGGCCGCGACAAGCAGCCGAGCCGCGTCGTAGGAGTACGCGGCCGTCGGATCGGGAAGGGCACCGAAGCGCTGCTGGTACGTGTCCCGGAAGCCCCGCCAACGGGGTGCATCGGAGTCGGGATCGAACGGATACGCGAACACGAAGCCTTCGGCCGCCGCGCCCGCTGTCTCGACGAACCCCGGCCCGACGGCCCGATCGGGACCGTACGCCGGGCAGTCGATACCCGCACGCCGCAGCTCACGCAGAGCCGCTCCCGTCGCGCGCGGGCGGCCCCAGAGGACGACTGCGTCCGGCTCGAGAGCGCGGATGCGTTCCATCCGAGCGCCCCACGCGGACTCCCGCTCCTCGTACCGGGTCTCGAGCAGAATCGGACGATGGAGGCGCCGCGCCGCCTGCCGAAACTCGGCGGTGCCGGTGCGTCCGTAGCGGGAGTTCGCGCGAAAGAGGACGACGCGCCGGCAGCCGTCCACCTCGAACACGCGCCGTACGAGCCGGTACGCGGCCTGCCGATCGTCCGGGCGCACGCGCACGAGCCACGGCACGTTGTGCTCGGTCAGCGTCGGATCCACGCCGGCCGAGTTGATGGTGGGCACTTCGAGCTTGAGCAGGACGCGCGCGAGCACATGTGTGTTGGCGTCCTCGTAGCCACCGATCAGCCCCCACACGCCGTGTTCGCCGAGGAGCTCGACGCCGGCGTCCGCGGCCGCTCCCCACGACGCGTTCTCGTCTCGCACGACCATCTCGAACGGCAACGCTCGCGCGCCGAAGCCGCCGCTCGCGTTGGCCTCTTCGAGCGCGAGCCGGACGCCCCGGACCATGTTCCGCCCCGCCGCCGCATCGATCCCCGTGAGCGGCGCCAGCACGCCGAGTCGCACGGCGCGGAGACCGGATGGCGCAGTGGAGGTACGGCCGGGGCCGCGGAACGCCGGTGGCTCGGTAAAGAAGCGCCGTGCCGGTGTTCCTGTGCGGCGATAGGGGACCAGTGCGTCAGGCGTGCGGGCGTACCGTTGACGGTTCCCGTTCGCCTCCGACTCCTGTGCGCGCAGGTCGGCTCCGAGAGCGACCGCCCCCGCGACCGCCGCGGCCAGGAGCAGCACGGGCGTGCGGACCATCGTGTGCTCCTACTCGTCGCCGCCGACCATCGCAAAGCCTTCGATCTCGATCAGGAGATCGCTGCGGCACAGCCGGGCCTGGATGCCCGTGGATGCCGGAACGGGGGCGACGCTCATGCACTCGAAGAAGAGCGTGCGAATGCGATTGAACTCGTCGTAGTCGCGCTCGATGTCGCGCAGATAGCAGGACGTGCGGACGACATCGTGCCACGTGGCGCCCTCGGCGCGCAGGAGTTGCGTGATGTTGCGATACGTCCGCCAGAGCTGCGAGCGGAAATCCCCGACGTGCACGGTGGTGCCCGTGTGGTCGATGCTCGCCGTCCCGGAGATCCACAGAACCCGCTGTCCGGCGCGGATCGGGACGGAGAGTCCGCGGCTGAACGAGGACGGGAGCTCGTACTGGTAGGCCTCGTTCAGGATGTCCGACGACGTGATGGAGGTCCGCGGCACGTCGGGCTCCACGCGCGGCAGGTGCACCAGACATCCGTCGTCGTCGAGGATGCCCAGTGCGCGCATCTCCGCGCGCTCGGTCTGCGAGAACGTCGCATCGAGGCGACGGTTGGTTCGGGTCGGTCCGTGGGTGAGCGTCATCGTTCTCTCCTTGGGGATGAGGGTTCCGGTGGTGTCGTCAGTCCGTGCGTGAGGCCGCGACCCGTGGCGATCCACACGTCGTCTTCGCGGGGGTAGATCCACAGCACGTAGTCATCGGCGGGTGCGCTGGCGAGCGTGGTCGCGGTCTCTTCCGTCCCCGCGGTCACGACGCGCGTGGCGCACGTGCCGTCTGCGTTGCGTGAGTACGAGGTGCACGTCCCGCCGCGCAGGACCGCAAAGCCCTGGTCGCTCGCGATCCAGCACGTGTCACCGCGTGCGGCTACGTGGGTGACGAAATCGCCCGGCAGGCCGCTGTCGGCGGCCGTGAACGACTTCCAGCGCCGCCCGTCGTAGCGGCTGACACCGAAGTAGGTCGCCTGCCACAGGAGGCCCTCGTCGTACGCGACGAAGGCCGTCACATCGTGGATGGGGCCGTCGTCGGCAAGGAGGTCGATCTCCATCTCACCGTCGGGATCGCGGTACTCCCTCCAGCGACCGGAGCGACGATCCTGCTCGACGATGCCGCCGCCCCAGACGCCGATCCAGGCCCGCTGGGGGCCGATCGCGATCGAGTAGCACCACGGCTCGTGCATGATCGAGTTCTCGTGGTCGTAGAGCGTCCATGAGCCGGAACGCGTGTCGAGCACGCAGGCTCCGGCAGCCGTCGCGCACCACACGAGATCGTCGTCCACCGCAACGTCGTAGACGACGTCGTTGCTGAGTCCGCTGTCCCGCTGCGTGAAGGTGTGTACGGCCCCTCCGGACACGCGGGACAGACCGCCGAGCGTCGCCACCCACGTGGTGTCGGTCCGCGCGTCCCGAGCGACAGCGGTGACGTAGCGGTGCGCCAGTCCGTCGTCTCCGTCGGTCACGGTCCAGACCCCCGCGCGCCGCACGGCGAGTCCGGCGTCGGTTCCCACGAACAGATCGTCGCCTTCGGCCACCACACAGGTGACACGCTCGGAGGGCAGACCGTCCGCGCAGCCGATCGTCTCGAAACGGTCGTACGCGATGTCCCACACCGTCGGTTCGACCGGCGCCTGCCACGGATCGACAGCGGGTGGGAGCTGCCGGTGTGCTCCCCGCCCGCGATCCGCGTCCTCGCGGCCCAGCGCGCGCTCCGGGGACGGCAGCAGAAGCATGCCCGCCGCGGCGAGGGCGACCAGGGCGCCGGGGGCGGCCAGGGCGATCACGAGTCGTGGGCGGAGTCGCATCGTCACAGCCCTCGCAGGAACTCGACGAGGTCGTTCAGGTCTGCCTTGCTGAGGTCCGTGACCACACCGTGGCGGTCCTCGACCCCGGGTGCCGTCCAGATCTCCTCGAGCGACCGGGCGCGACCGTCGTGCAGGTACGGGGCCTTACGGCTGATGCCCGTCAGGTGGGGCGCATCGAAGGTGCCGGTGCCATCCAGCGGCGTGCCGGTGCCGACGTCGTGACGCGCGAGATTCGAGTACCTCGGCGGCGGATGACAGGTCACGCAGCGGTTCTCCGGAGCGATTTCGGTGCCGTCCTTGCGTGTCGTGCGGAAGAACAGGACGCGTCCGCGCCCCCCGGCCTCGTCGTCGAGACCGGGGACATCCTGTCCCCCGCCGGTCGGCCGCGGCGACGGCAGCGACTCGAGGAACGCGACGAGATCGTCGAGTCGATCCTCCGGAAGCACGTCCGCGCGAGTCAGCACCATCGCAAAGCGGGCGCCGCACTGGCGGTCGAGTGTGGGGTTCAGCCCGATCCACTTGAACGGCGCCGTCCCCTTGACGCCGCGCAGACTCCGGTTGAGCACCACGTTGCGGCCGACGCCGTCGATGTCGAAGTCGTAGGTGAGGCCGTCCGTGTGACCGTCCGGATGACAGGAGCGGCACGAGAACGCGCCCTGGAACGCGTAGCTCGCGTCGTGGAACACGCGCGCCCCGCGCTGCACCGCGTCGTCCTGCTCCGACGAACCGAGAGGGATGCGCGCGACCACACTCTGGTCGTCCGCGCGCAGTAGGACGACGGAGTCCGCGAGCCGTTCCGTCACCGCGATCAGATCGCCGGTGCGTGCGACGCCGCCGGGCTGCGCCGCAGTCTTCGTTCGCGTCGTCAGGTACGACCGGGCGAGTGCCTGGTGCTCCGGCTCCCCCGCCCCGCACATCGGCGCGGCGAGGAGAGCTGCGCGTAGATCGACGGTGACGAGCGAATCGCTGCCGCCCGAGGCGATCCAGGCCTGTGCCCCGTCTGCCGAGACGGCGATGCCCGCGGGGTCGGCGAACGGACGGTTGACCGTGCCGAGTGGGAGCACGGAGAGCGCGCCCGTCCTGGTTGCCACCACGCACAGGACCCCAGAGACGACCCAGCCGCGCGCCACCTGCGTGATCGGAAGCAGGTTGCGGACGCGCAGCGCCGGGACAAGGACGTGCTCCCCGTCGGCCGAGAACGCAAGCCCCTCCGCGAGGTGCGTCGACGTGAGGCGGACGCGTCGCAGCACGCGAGACGATTCCTCCTCGAGCAGCGTGAGCTCGGCGTACGGCACGGCGTCCGGGCGCCCGATCGAGGCCATCCGGCTCACGACCGCCACCGTGCCTCCGGCGGGCGCGAGCGCCACGCGGAACGGCTCCCGCCCCGCCGGGATGCGGAGTTCCTCGGCGGCGAGTGCGACGTCTACGACGGACACGTCGCCCGAGCCGGCGTTCGCCACCACGAGCGTGCGTCCACCGTTCGAGAACGCGAGCCCGGCGGGCTCGAGCCCGACGTGGATGCGCGACCGCTCGCGTCCGGAGGCTGCGTCGACGATGACGACGGCTCCGACGTCGGCGAGCGACACCGCGAGAGCCGATCCGTCGGGCGAGAGCGCGACGCCAGTCGGCGTGCCGTCGAGAGTGATCCAGCGTGCGAGACGCCCTGCCGTCACGTCCACGACGGCGACGCGCCGTGTCGGGCCACACGCCACGTAGAGAGTCTCACCCGCGGCATCAGCCGTCATGTCGAACGGAGCCGCATGCTGCGCGAGCGAAGGGCGCTCCGTCGTCGCCGGCGCGGCGTGGCACGCGAGGCAGTTCGTGGGCCCAGCGTCCTGGGATCCAGTCACGCCACGAACGTGCTGCACGGCCATCGCACGCGCGGCGACTCCCAGCGTGGCGAGCGCGAGCACGGCGCCGAACAGCCACCGCAGGCGCGACCGCGTCACTGGCCGCCTCGCGTCAGATCCATCGGCTCGCCGAGCACGGCCGCGGGCCGCACGTTCGGGGGCGCCGTCTCGACGTCGTCGTGACACGAGACGCACACACGGACCTCGCCGGGACGCACCCAGAGGGACGCCATCTCGGAGGCGCGCACCGCGCCCGCCGCGTCGAGGAGCTCGATCCGAAGCGGCGTGTCGGCGGGAACCCGAACGGCGAACGAGCCGTCGCTCTCGAGGGGGACGACTCCCAGACCCTGCCCGGTGTCGGCGAAGACGAAGCGTGCTCGCGTCGCCGCCTTCGAACCGGTGCGGCGCGCATCCACACAGATCAGCGTGCCGTACGCGCCCCCCGGGCGGACCGATGACAGATGCCCCTGCGCCCGCGGACGCCCGCGCAACTCGATGGCATCCGGCGCGGGCGCGTCGCTCGCGACGCTCATCGGTGCGTCCCAGTCGGCGCTCATCGTGCGCAGCGCGTCCTCCGTGAGCAGCACGAAGTCCACGTCGCGCGTTGCGGCCTGGCGGGGAAGCACCGCGTGCCCGTCCGGCAGATGGAACGCGGCGTAGCCCGTGCCGTCCGGATGCACCGTGAACAACCCGAGCCGTCCCGCGGCGGGACGCCACGACGAGAACACCACACGCCCGTCGTCGAGCACGGCGGGGTCACAGTCCAGTCCCGCGCCGAACGTGATGCGAACGCCCGGTCCGCCGTCGCCGTCGGCGACGAACAGCGCCGTGCCGTGGGCCACTTCCGGCAGCGGCGACGGCCCCGCCAGTTCGGCCGCGTAGACGATCCGTCCGTCGGGAAGGAAGTCCGCACGGATGCAGTCGCGTCCGTGATCCACCACGACGCGGCGCCCCGAGCCATCCGCAGCGCACTCGAACACGACGAAGCTCTCGTCGGGGGTGCGACGGCCCACGAACAGGATGCTCGTGCCGTCGTAGTGCACGGCGGGAGCGCCGGCCGCGTCGAGACCATCCGAGAGCAGCAGCTCCGCTCCGTCGAGCGTCGTGCGAACAACGGTTGCGCCAGAGGGAAAGCGCGCCTGCGCGTCCGGCAGCAGCTCGACACCGCGCGGCACGCGCGCCACGACGACGGCTCCGGGCGTGAGCAGCGGCGTCGGTGTCGGCGTGCACCCGATCACGACGATGAGGGCGGCGAGCAGGCCACGGCCTCTCATCGCACCTGCGCCGCCTGCCGCAGGACCACGACCTGGTCGACGTCGAGACCGTGAAACGTCTGACGCTCGCCGTCGGGCCACACGACGTCAACGCGTTCCACGCGCGTGGACTCGCCGAGGCCGACCACGAGCCGTGGGTCGCCCTGTGAGAGGTATCCCAGACGCGGAACGAGGGTGCGCACATGGCGTCGTCCGCCACACGAGATCACGACGCGCGCCCCGATCGCTGACGCACACCCCGGTCGCGCACGCAGGTCGAGCGTCACGGAGTGCCGTCCGATCGGCGCACGGCCGCGGAGCAGGGCCGGGGTGTCGGCGAGATGGCACACGACCACGTCCATGCGACCGTCGTCGTCCAGATCGGCGAGCGCCGCGCCGCGCGCCATTCGCTCCGCACGGAACCACGCGCCCGCCTCGGCGGAGACGTCCTCGAACCGCGCCTCGCCCAACCCGCGCAGGAGCAGATCCGGACGGCCCGTCGGGCGATGCAGGTCCCCGTTCGCGATGAACAGGTCGAGGTCGCCGTCGAGGTCCGCGTCGAGGAACCCGCTGCCCCACGAGACCCACTGTCCCGACGGTGCAGCGATCCCCGACATCAGGATACGATCCTCGAACAGGGCGTCGCCGACACGGACGAACAGCGATCCGTAGGCGGAATCGGTGACGTGCAGGTCGTGGCGACCGTCGCCGTTCACGTCCCCGACCGCTGCCGCCATCGCCGCCGTCGCGTCGCCATGCATTCCGAAGGCCACTCCGGCTTCGGCTGCACACTCGCGGAAGCTGCCGTCGTCCTCGGCGAGGAACAGGAAGTTCGCCGTCGCGTCGTTGGCGACGTACAGGTCCAGGCGCCCGTCACCGTTGGCGTCGAGAACGCTCACCCCCATTGCGCGGGCGGCCGGCACGTCCAGCCCCGATCCAGCGGTGGCATCGCGGAACGAGCCGTCGCGACCGTTCAGCAGCAGCACGTCGTCCTGCGGCGCGAACGCGAGGGGACCAGGGAAGACGTCCGGCGCGTAGTGGAGGCGATAGGAGTCGTCGAAGTCGACGTAGTTGCCGACGTACAGGTCGAGCAGTCCGTCGGCGTCGGCGTCGAGCACCGCTCCGGCCACCGAGCACGCGTCGCCGGCGACACCCGCCGCGACCGTCACGTCCTCGAACGTGCCATCTCCGCGATTGCGGTAGAGCACGTTCGGACCGTCGTTCAGCACGAACAGGTCGCAGTGACCGTCGTCGTCGAGGTCGGCGGCAACCGCCATGAAGCCATAGCCGTCGTCACCCACGCCGGCGGAGTCGGTAACGTCCTCGAAGCGGAAGTCCCCGAGATTGCGATACAAGCGATTGCGGCTGTCTGCGTCCGAGGGATCGCCGGAGCTGACGCCGTCGCGCCAGCCCTGCGCGAGGAAGTACAGGTCGAGTCGACCGTCACCATCGGCGTCGAACGTCGTGACGCCGCTGCCGATGCTCTCGATCAGCGTGTCGAGGCGGCCATCGGCGACGACGTGCCGAACCTCGATGCCCGACGCGGCCAGCACGTCGACGAGGAGATCGTCTTCGCCCGCAGCCGGTGCGGGGAGCGAGACGCTGTCCGCCAGCGTCCGTGGGATGGCCGACGGCGCGGTCGGGCCGCAGGCCGCTCCTGCGAGAGCAGCGAGCAGCACGTTGACGCCGCGCATCGTCGCCGTCACGGCGCGCGACTCGTAATCGGGTCCTCGACCAGGGAACGAACGCGACGCGTGATCTCGCGGAGCACCGAGGGCCGGATGGACTGGTCGCCGTCGCAAAGCGGTGCCTGCGGATCGGTGTCCTCGGCGATGACCTCGATGATCAGCCCGTGCGCCCCGGCGGCGATGCCGGCGAGCGACGCCCCCGGCACGAGTCGGTCGTCACCCGTGCCGTGACTCGGATCCACGATCACGGGCAGGAACGTCTCCCGGCGCAGCGCGTCGATCACGTTGAGATCGAGCGTGTTGCGGTTGTACGACCCCGCCGTGAACGAGCGGATGCCGCGCTCGCACAGGACGATGTCGTAGTTGCCCTCGACCGCGATGTACTCCGCGGCGCAGAGCCACTCCGTCAGAGTTGCGGCCCAGTGGCGCTTGAGGAGCACCGGCTTCCCGCTCCGCCCGGCCTCGGTCAGCAGCGGGAAGTTCTGCATGTTCCGCGCGCCGATCTGGATGCAGTCGGCGAACTCCGCGACCAGTGCGACGTGCCGCGGGTCGAGCGCCTCCGTGACGACGGGCAACCCAGTCTCCTGGCGCGCCCTCGCCAGGATCTCGAGTCCGCGGCGGCCGAGCCCCTGGAAGTCGTAGGGGCTGGTGCGGGGCTTGAACGCGCCACCGCGCAGCATGTCGGCGCCAGCGGCGCGGCATGCGTGCGCGATGGCGAGCGTCTGCTCCGTGCTCTCGACTGCGCAGGGACCGGCGATCACGGTCGCGTGACCATCGCCGACGGTGACGTCGCCGATCTGGACCGGGCGTGTCGTGCGCGCGCCACGATGCGCCGGGTGCGCGACACGGCGCACGCGCCGGTACGGAGAGTCGTTGTGGCAGATCGTCGCCGTCGGGTGCGTCTCGCGAGCGGCGTGCGGCATGCTTCAGCTCCTGTTCCCCACCGCTCCGAAGGGCGCGATGCGCCCCCGTTGCGGCATGCTGATCAGGATGCGTTGGTGCGTGCGCGACCAACATGATGCACTTGCATCAGAAGATCGTTCGGAGCGCCCGCCGCGGGTCGGAAGAGTTCGGCGTCGACCCGGCTCACGCGCCGGAGGAGCGCCAGAGCATCCAGGCGCCGAGCGCGATGAACGCCGCGCCGCCGACCCGTTCCAGCAAGCGTGCGGGCACGACCTGGCCGACCAGCGCGCCGGCGCCCACGGCGAGCGCACTCGCCGCCACGAGCGCGAGGGCGCTGCCGACAAAGACGGCCCACCGCCCGCCGGCGTTCCCGGCCGACACGCCGAACGTGGCGAGTTGGGTCTTGTCACCGAGCTCGGCGAGGAACACGACTCCGAACGTCGAGAGCACGATCTTCCAGTCCATCACGGGCCTCCTGGCGGCGGACGACACCGCACGACGGACTGTGCCACGACCGCGCATCCGGAACGAAGATGCGCGCACCGCTGATGGGCAGCAGTGCGCGCGGGAGGAAGGGGGGCGCGCCGCGCCCCCCGCTGACGATCGGGCCCTGGCCCGGGGCTAGAACCCCATGGCCAGTTCGAACACGACGGAGGACTCGTCACCCAGCCGCTCGACGTCCTTCTTCTGGACGGCGACCTTCACGGCGGCGGTCGTCGACAGCCAGTAGCTGACGCCGACGGTCCACACGTCGATGTCGTTCAGGTGATCGACCCCGCCCGGCTCCTTCAGCCAGTCATGGCGCACGGCGAACTCGAGGTCGTTGAGAACCGTTGCGTCCAGTTGCTGCGGACGATACGCGACCTGCGCGTATCCGCCGCTGCGACGATTGTTGAACGGCAGGTGCCCGTTGTCGACGTCGGACTCGATGTACTCGGCCCGGAACTCGAGGTTCCCGCCGATCGACTCGACGTCTCGGTGTTGCACGACCAGATCGAGACCGGTCAGCCGGAAGTCGCCGCCCTCGAAGATCGAGCCCGTCGGGTCGGCGTCCCCGGCCCAGTACGAGCCTCCGATCTCGATCCAGGGCACCGGGAGGTACGCCAACCGCGTTCCGAACGTCTTGTTCCCGTTGCTGTCGCCTCCGTCGTCGAAGTCGAGGCGGCCCGTAAGGGATTCGCGGAACTCGGGGGGAACCGGAGCCTTGTGGGCATCATGACCACCCGCGGCGGCGGCGGCGTCGCCGGCGAGCGTGTTCGCGTCGGACAGCGAGGGGCCGTTCGTCACCCACGCCGCGTACGTGAACTTCCCATCCGTCTCGCCGAGGCGCATGGCACCTCGGGCCTGCACGCCGGTCATGGCCTCCGGTGCGATCCCGGCACCGTGGGCGTACACGAGGGGATTGCTCGGCAGCTTGTTGATCCACGCTGGGTGCAGCCGCTCCTGGAACGTCCCGAACGGACTGAGGAACTTGCCGGCGCCGAGGGTCAGCGCATCGCCGACGATGTAGGAGGTGTGGGCGTACGACAGCTCGACGCCCGTGCCGCCGCTCCCAGCCATCACGTGTAGCTCGGCCTCGAACAGGAGCCGGTCGTCGAGCCGGTAGACGAAGACCGGGAAGAAGCCCGCGGAGAACGACGAGTTGTCGTTGTTGGGATTCGAGTACCCGGCGCGCGTGAACCCGTTCACGACGAACGACCGTTCGCCCGGGCGCCAGGCATCCGTTCGGGCCGTGACCCAGTCGACCTCTTGTTCGAGGCTGCTGATCGCCGCCTCCAGCGCCGTCATGTTGGAGGGCGGCTGCTCCTCGCGAAGCGTCGACATCTCCCGGCGCAGCGCCTCGTGGGCCCTCCGCAACTCGTCGAACTCCTCGCGCGAGACAGAGTCGTCGTCCCGTGACTCGTCGCCTGCGCTGGCGGGAGTCGCGAACGCAAGGGCCAGTCCCAGCGTCACGATCGTGAGCCGATGGCGTGTCATCCGTCACCTCCTGACCGGGCGGCACCGTCCCGGCGCACGAGGAGACGCACTGCCCGTGCCCATGCGGAAGAGGCGTTCGCCGGGCGCGGCCCAGGCTCGAGCTACGCGCTCGGTCACCGCGGGCTGTCTCGGCGGCGTGAATTCCCCGCCGCCGATCA
>JAJFFG010000071.1 GCA_021776825.1 Planctomycetota bacterium | reverse complement strand
TGCGGAATTTCCGCCATGAGGCGGTGCGAGGAGGCTTCGTCTGCTCCCGTTCGCGGGCGACAAGGCGCGGCACAGCGGACTGCCGGAGCGGCCAGCACGCTGGCGGGGAGGAGGTCTACCGTGGCGAACCGGACCAGCATGACGTCAACTGGCACTCGAAGACGGAGTTCTGGACACGCTGACCGTGGTCAAGGCACGTCTTGGCGAGACGGCGGAGCCGACGTTTGCCCTCCACGCTGGTGGTGGACACGTCGTAGGTGATGAGGACGGAGATGGACACGGAGGTTTGCACTACCTCGCGAGAAACGGGGGATAGCCGTCAAGGTCGCCTCGAAGATGACGGGCGAGGAGCCGAGCCTGAAGGAACGGAACGAAGCCCAGCGTGGTCCGTTCTCCCAGGTACGGGTGGCGGAGCTCGGTCTGTTTCCGCTTCTGGATCTCGATGAGCAGCGTCTTGCGTGCCTGGTCGGACATGCGAACCGCGCCCCCCGGCTGAGTCTCGAAGTCACGCGGCCGAACCTGACGCCGGTTGATGAGAGTGAGCACGACGCGATCCGCAGCGATGGCCCGGAGTTCCTCCATGAGGTCAAGCGCCAGGCCGGCACGACCGGGCCGGTCTCGGTGGAAGAAGCCGACCTGAGGGTCAAGCCCGACCGACTCGCATGCCGCGCGGGTGTCTCCGGCGAGAAGCGCGTACGCGAAGGACAGCATCGCGTTGACCGCATCCAGAGGCGGGCGGCGCGAGCGCCTACGGAACTGAAGAGCCGGATCCTCCGAAGCGATCATCGCCCCGAATGCGGAGAAGTACGCCCGAGCCGCGTCGCCCTCCACGCCCCGCAGGGAGCCTGCCGATCCTGCGTGCGCGGCAGACGCGGCGGCGCGGCGCTGCTCGTCGGCGGCGGCGGAGAGGCGGCCGCTCGGGTCTCCGCGGTCGCGCGCCGCACGCAGGAGCACGGATCGGCAGTTCACGATCTTGCCGACGACCACAGCGCGCGAGATCGCCAACGCCTGGTCCGCGCTGTCGGCGATGCGGTACTGGTCGCGGCGTAGAAGGACGTTGCCGGATGTCGGGCCAACACAACGGGCGAGGAAGCGACCGCTCCGGGAGTGAAACGAAACGGCGACGCCGTGTGCGGCGCTGATCTCGAGGAGTGGCGTCGAGACTGTCGTCCGGCCGAAACACACGATGGACGTCAGGCTAAGGAGCGGGACTCTGAGCACGACCTCACCGTCGCGGCGGACGAGTACGCACTCACCGTCCTTGGCGAGGTGGGATCCCTCGGTCGTGACGAACAGGGTGTTTAGGTGTGTTCTCAACCGGGGTCTTTCTTGGAGCCCAATCGCTGCAACTCGCGCGCGACGTACTGGATCGCCGAGCGGTCGGCGTTCGGTAGACACGCCGGTAGCAGCGAGCAGCCCTTGCACTTATTGCCAAACACCGCGAGTGGCGTCGCCCGGGTGGCGAGCAGTGATCGCAGCCTCCGTGTGGCGTCTCCGGTCAGGCGCCTCAACGCCGCGTCGAATCGGACTACGGATCGCCGACGCGTCGAGCCGTAGTACAACGCGCCCTCGCTGACCTCGACGTCGAGCTGCTCCTCGAGACAGAGCGCGTGGGCGCACAGTTGGACCACATCGGCGTGATGAGCCTTGGGCCTGCCGACCTTGTACTCGACTGGGTAGGGGCACCAGCGGCCTTCGCGCCCGCGCAGATGCGCCCCGCGGCGGTCCACGGCTGCGCGGTGAAACTCGACGACGTCGGCGATCCCGGTGATACCGAGTTGCCGTGACACGGTCGACACGGACCGTGCGATGAAGCGATCGCCGCGGGACTCCTGCTCTTGGACGTCGACGCGTTTGTGGAAGTGGTCTCCCCGAGCGGTCTGGCAGTTGTCGATCCACGTCCGCTCGGCGTGGATCAGAACGCACTGCCGCTCGCAGTAGATCAAGTGCTGAAGCGCACTGATGGGCAGCAACTCGTCGTCGTCGAACACCTACCCGACCAGTCGGTGAAGCGTGACTCCGGCGGGCAGTTCGTCATCCTGAACAGTAACCGCGAAGTCCGAGAATGCCCTGGGGGGCTCGCCGACTCGGTCGACGCGGACTCGATCGAAGAGCTGGTGCGCGGGTGCGCTTCCAAGCTCTGACGCATGCTCGAACACGTAGAGCCCGCGCGTACTCATCATCCCGCGAGCCGCCGACCGATCGTGTTCGAACATCTCCGCGAGAGCGCGCCACAGCAAGTCGAGGTCATCGGCGGAGAAGCCGGTGTCGCGCGCCTGGGCTGCTGAGACGAAGCCGTGCGCCCGGTAGAGTCCGTACGGCACGGTGCTCTTGCGTCCCATCGTGCGCTCTTTCTCGACGTCCCGGGCGTTCGTCACGGCCATGCGAGTGATCGTGTGCTCCTGAGCGACGATGGGGCCAACGCTTCGGGCGAACGTCAACTGCACGGGACCGCGGACCTGGCCCGCCTTGACCTCGGTCCCCATGACGGCGCCGAACGTCCGGATGTCGAAGAAGTGGTTGCATAGGAATTGGCGAACGGCGTTGACGTCATCAGCCGAGGGCTTCTTCGAACTCAACTCCAGCGCGTCATACGCATCCTGGTGCGCCTGATTGAGCACAGCGCCGGAGCGGATGTAGATCGCGTGGTGCGGCGTCTCGCCGTGCGCAAGCTCCACGTAGTTGCGGATCTTCCGCTTCAGACAGACGTCGGTGACGACTCCTTGGCCGGTCTCTGGGTCCATGCGTGGGAGGTTGCCAGCGTCGGGGTCGCCGTTCGGGTTTCCGTCGGCGACATCGAAGAGCAGAACGAAGTCGTAGCGGTTGCTGATCGGATCAGGCATCGGAGGTCTCCTCGGTGCGGCGCGGCTTCGCGAAGCGCGATTGGCGTTGGTGGTAGTACCCCAAGGCGAAGCGACCTTGGTCGGGCAGCGACAGGCGTGGTGGGAACTCCGTGAGCCCGGCTGTGACGGAGCCGATTGCCCGCTCGAGCGCGACTACCATGCCCTTCCTGTCGATCTTGGCCAGGTGGTGGTTCTTCATGCGCATCAGAGTGGGGAACACCGAGACCGGTGACGTCGAGGCGCCCGCGTAGAATCGATCTCGTATGCCCGCGTTGACTCCTGGACTCGCCGTGTCCTGCGCCCACTCAAGGACGGCGAAGAGGCGTCCCAGTAGGTATCCAGCGTTGTCGTTCGTCTCGTCGAGTGACATGTGCAACTCCTTCTCCGCGTCCATGCCGGAGCGGGACCGGCGGACCAGGCAACCGCGAATCACAGCTGCCCGGTCGGGTGTGACGTCGCGCTCGACCAGCGCGCGTCGGACTGCCGCCTGAAACAGACTCTGTGGGTACGCGGCGCCGCTGACGATCGCCTCTACGACCGAACCAGCGATGTTGGGCGGAACCCGCTTGTCAGTGTCTCGCGGCGATCGCTCCTGGCGCACCGTGCTGCGCAGCAGCGCAGTGACAGTGGGGTGTCGGCCTGCCCACTCCGGCCTCTCAACCGCGATGTCCTCGAAGTGCTGCAGTACATGCGCCGCGAACTCCGACACGGTCGTCACGCGCCAGAAGCGGACCGCGATGCGCGCGGCGTTCGGGGCCAGGCCCAGCACGAAGAACCTCGATGTGTCGTCGCGCAGCGGGGGATGCCCCTGCCACGCTGAGCGGTAGATCGCACGCAGTCGATCGACGCCACGGTCGGGATCGTCGAGCACCTCCCGGTCGTCGCCGAAGAGCGCCGCGGCGAGATCCTCTGCCGGATTGCCACGCTGCGCCCAGAAGACGATCGTGGTATCGCCGGCATGAGACTTCTGCTGCCCGCCGCGCGCCAGCAGGGCGTTGAGCGCGGTCGTGTACTCGAAGACGACAGCTTCCGAGATCGGCGCGTTGCGACCCTGAGTCCGCCCGTGTGTCCGGAACGCATCGAGGTTGAACGACACGATGTTCGCACCGGAGGACTGCGCGCCCCGCACGCCCTTGATCGCTGGATGGAGGTTAGCCACCGGGCCCACCTCGCCGGAGACGAGACACTGCATCTCCTCGTCACCGTGGGGATGCCAGTTGGCCACGCTCTTGCGGACTGATTCGCGCTCCGGGACCACCATGAGATCGCCGGCCAGGCGAAACGAGACGTTGGCACCCGATGTCTCGTTCAGGTCCTTCCACGATGGATGTGTCATCAGTTTCGACGGTGACGGATCCCGAACAAAGCGCAAGACCGCGGAGACACCCGCGTCGCTCGGTTCCTCGCCGAACGCATCGATCACGCGCTGGACGAACGAGCGATGTTGCCGATCCGCCAGCTCTGACTTCTTGCCAAGCGCCGGGACGCCGAGAACGTATCCGATGTGATCCCAGAGGAGGTTCGACGCCTTCCACGCCTGCGTGCCGCTGCGCTTCGTGGACTGCGGCACGGTGAACACTCGGCCCGCCTTTGCGGGGCCCGAGTCCCCACGGGTGTCCTCCAAGTTGACGAATGAGCCATCACTCGCGATCACGATGAGGAAGGGGATCGCTCGGCGTTCGAACCCTCGCGCCGGGAGCGCACTGGGGTTCTCCGCACGACGCCGGCGGTAGTAGTCCGATAGCGCCTGCAGGATCATGTGCGCACCATCATGGAGGCGGCATCCGGCACCTCGATGCACCCATCCACCAGCCTCGCGCGGAAGAAGCGGTCTGTCGGTGGCGTCGTCGAGTAGTCGAAGTCGAAGAACATCCACCCGAGGTCTTGGTCACCCGAGGCGATGCGAGACACCTCGGCCGCGGGGGGGCCGAAGTACGCTGCGAACTCCCGGGTGCCGAGGTACGGACGGCGATGGCACTGCCCGCGGGCCACCCGGCGTCGGAACATGTCGAGGAACTTGCCGACGTTGTCATCCGGTCCAGCGCGCGCGGTCAACCGGAAGTCGGCTCGGATGATGTAGGCGACGTCGCGCAGAACCAGGGCGGCGCGCTGCTGCCGCGAGTCCTCAACCGTGATGCCTTTCGGGAGTCTTCCCCGGCGCATCGCCTGTCGCGCCAGGCTGAGCGATCCAACCTCTCCCACTTCGTTCCTTCGCACGGATGCCCAGCGGATCGGACGTAGAACCTCGATCCGCCGCACGCGCCACTCGATTGCCGGCTTCCAGAGGATCGACTCGAGGATGCCGCGCGCCGCGGAGGGTGTCGGCACGTCGTACGAGACGCGCTCGACCTTCATCTCCGGCCGCGTGAAGCAGGCGTAGTCGCCCCAGACGTGGATTGCCACGCCCCATCGCGACTCGCGGTCTGGCTTGGTCATGCGATCAACTCCTGTGGGTCGCGGATCTCGCGTGGATCGAGCAGCAGGCCGACTCGCTCGTCGTAGAGCGTTGTGTCCACTTGGACGAAGAGCCGGTCGTGAATCTGCTCCAGCGATCCTGCTGCGACGAGGGGGCGCGCCGCCCAGGCCGACAGGCCGACGACGTGACGCTGGAGCGCGCGGTGCACCGCGCGGGTCGGCGCCGTGCGCGCCGCCTCGATGGCTCTCTCGAGTCGGCGTCGCGCTTCGGCACTCTGTGCCCAGGGGACGATGACGCTGATGCGGCCCTCGTCGGGGATCATCCGGAACTTGGCTGCCGCCGACCGGAACCGGTAGGCGAGCTCCGCCGATCTGCGGCCGTCGTGGTCGAGATCGTCCGCGATGCCGTGCTTGTCCAGGTCCGTCCCGTGCAACCAGTAGAGAGTCGCGAAGAACCTCTGGAACGTCCTCGGCGCCATCAGGTCCGGCTCGCCCATTGCGATGAACTCGCGAGCGATACCCTCCGCCTTTCGAAGCTCTCCCGGTGGCGCCCGCGTCGGTGGCACGAACACGTAGACCTGTCCTCGCTCGGCCTTCCCCTCGCGGTTGCATCGACCGGCGGCTTGCGCGATCGAGTCGATGCCCGCTAGGGCGCGGAAGACGACGGGGAAGTCGAGATCCACTCCGGCTTCGACAAGCTGGGTACTGATGACGCGCGCGCCACGTCCGGAAGCAAGTCGCCGGCGAATCTCGGCGATGACCGATGAGCGATGGGCCCCGCACATGAGGGCGGAGAGGTGGATCGCTTCATCGTCCTTGCGGCGGACCAGATCGAACAGCTCCCGAGCGTCGCGCCGACGGTTCACGATGCACAGAGCAGACGGGTACTGGAGGACATCGTCGGCGACCTCGCTCCAAGCGCGAGACTCGTCGAGGTTCGCCGGGACGTTGATCTCGACGCGGCGCATCCGATCGTGGAGCGCCTCGGGGTCCGGAACGATCTCGCGTACGCCGTTCAGCCCAGCTCGCATGCCCGCACCGTCGGGGAGGGCGTGGAACGCGGGCTGAGTCGCCGTCATCGTGAGCACGGTGACGTTGAAGTCGTCCGCCAAACTCTGAAGAACGTCGAGGATCGGGCGCACGAAGTCCGGCGGAAGCAGTTGGACCTCGTCCAGGACGACGACCGAGTTCGCGACGTTGTGCAGTTTGCGCACGCGGCTCGTGCGCGACGCGAACAGCGACTCGAAGAACTGAACGCTGGTGGTGACGATCAGCGGCGCGTCCCAGTTCTCAGTCGCCAGTCGGCTGCGTGCCGTTTCGACATCGGGCTCCAAGTTGGAGTGGTGCTCGAGCAGGCACCGCGTCGGATCCAAGTCTCCCAACGCTTCACGGAACGTGGCCGCCGTCTGCTCGATGATGCTCGTGTATGGGATGACGTAGATCACCCTCGCCTTCTCATGACGTCGGGCGTGGTCAAGGGCGAACGCCATGGACGACAGGGTCTTTCCGCCACCGGTTGGGACAGTGAGCGAGAAGAGCCCGGGGGGGGCGCCTGCCGCCTCGCGACACCACCGAAGCACGTCAGACCTGGCTACGTTCACTGCGCCGGTGGAACCCTCGCTCTTCTGAGCGATGTACGTCTCGAACCGAGGCGCGATGTCGTCCAAGCCCAGCCAGTTGCCGCGAGCGGCTGACCGGTCACCGTCCATGAACGACTCGGTGTCCAGGAAGTCGGCATCGACGAGCGCGGAGAAGAGCATCCGGGTCCACAAGGCGATCGACGACCGACCGGGCGGCGCTTCGGTGGGGCACTCGCCCTTCAGCCACGGTCCCGCAGCGGCGACCGACCGCGTCGCCTCAAGTGTCGCGCGCTTGGTCTGCAGTCGAACGTCGAGCGAGGACGCGCCGCCCGTGTCCTGTTGCCAATCGGGAAGGCCGGCGTGATGCCCGGCGATCACGTATGCCAGCAGCCGTCCGATCGCGCGGCCTCGTGGCCCCGCGCCAGACAGGTGTTCCACCGCATGGATCGCGCCCGCAGTCGAGTGGTCTACGCGCGATACTCGTTCACCCTCGACGTGGGCCTCCGGGTCGAGGCCGCTCCCGCGTCGGATGTACGCTTGAAATGCCGGCTGGAACTTGCCGATGTCGTGCCAGCGCCCCGCAAGTCGTGCGCAGTCCGCGCTGCCGAGGGGCTCCGCGAACGTCGCCGCCAACTCGCCCACAGACTCCAGGTGATCGCCCAGATCGTGCAGACGGAACTCGCCGTCGGGGCGGGCGGCGACGTGGGCTAGGAACGGTTCCATGGCGGAGGGAGAGGTGTCTCCCGCTCGACGGGTAAGCGAGATTCGGCACCCGGACTCAGCATCGCGATCCCACGCTCGGATGGGCCGCCTTCCAGAGCGTCTCCTCGAAGCCGAGGCTGCCCTTCAGGTCCTTCTGGTTCGATCGTCCCTTCCCCACGCAGTCCTCCGCGTCTTCGCCCCCAGAGATCGTAGTCCGATTCTGATCGCGAGCGCGCGCGCGAACTCGACGGCGCTCTGTCGCGCTCGGCGGCTTGTCCCGAGATCCGTTCTCGGGCGGCAGCGGGCGCTGCATCGACTCGATCTTCGACCCGTTCGACTCCGACTCCATCTTCAACGACTACGGGAACCACGGCAGCGAGTACGCCGCTGACAGCGTCTGGAACGAGTACGGCACGTACGGGGGTGAGTACTCGGCCCTCTCCGCCTCCAACCCGTACACGAGCTCGCCACCTCTGATCGTGCGGGGCCGGCGCGTCATCGGTCGCCTGACCGTGAACAAGTACCTCCCCGGAGCTGTGAACCCCTACGTCCTGAAGGGGCTCCTGGACGAGTGACCCGAGGACGGGCGGAGCCGATCGGCGGCTCAGCGCCTTATCCCGAAGCTGCGTCGCGCAAGTCCCGTGCGGCCTGTAGGTAGCGGGCAGCGTTTCGCGAGAGATCCGCCGGCATGTGCCGGATGTACCGCAGCGTGGCGTCCATCGTCTTGTGTCCGAGGACAGCCTTGATCACTGCGGGGGGAGCGCCGCCTTCGGCGAGTCGGGTCCCACAGGCGTGTCGCAGGTCGTGGAAGCGGAGGGGTGAGACTTCCGCGCGGTTCACGGCACTCTCCCAGTCGGGGCGGTACACGCCAACGTCGAACGCCCTGCCGTCGGGATGGAAGAACAGCGACGTCGCACCTCGCGGGATCGTCTTCAGGTGCATGGCGAGTGCGTCGTGCAGGCGCGAGGTGAGCTCAACGTGCCGCGGCTGCTTGTTCTTCGACTTGCGGACCGTGACCAGACTCCGCCGGAGGTCCACGTCCCGGCGCGTCAGCGCCGCGATCTCGCTGGCTCGCAGTCCAGTCTCGAGAGCCAGCAAGACGGGCACCTGGAGCCACGGTGGTAGGGCCGCGAAGAGGCGCGCCTCCGCTTCTCCGTCGAGGTAGCACCCGTCGTCGATCTCCTCGCGCGTGCGCTTGACGTCGATCGTTGGGTCCTGTCGGACGACGCGCCGCCGTTTCGCACGCTTGAAGATCTGCGAGAGGACCGTGAGGTTGCGGTTGATCGTTGCCGGCTTCACGCCGGCGTCGCCCCGCTTCGCGACGAAGTCGTCGATGTCGATGACCGAGATCTCGTGTATCAACCGATCCCCGAACGCTGGGACGAGGACCGCCTTCACGATGCTCGAGTAGCCAGCAATCGTCTTCGGTGTCTTGGTCGCCTTCAGGCTCCTCAGCCACGCGGTCGCGCACCGCTTGAACGAGGTCTTCTGGGCGAGCACCGGCAGCCCCAGCGCCTTAGCCTCCGCCGCCTCAGCGCGCTCCTGCTGCAGCCACGCCTCGGCGTGGGCCTTCGTGTCGAAGGTCCCGTAGCGATACTGGCCCTCGATGCGAATGCGTGCCGTGAGCCCCTTACGGTTCTTCCGCCTGTAGATGCAGTCCCGTCCGCGCATGCGAGACCTCCCGAATAGTGGTCAACTCTCTGGTCAACTCCTGGGAGTGTCGCATGACGCGCTGAGAGTGACGCATCCTGCTCGGGAGAACCGAGGATCGCCGTCACGGAGTGCACAGTAAGTTCCGTGTATATAGAGGTTTATGTCGAGATCTGAGCCTGTCACCAACTGCTGGAGACAAGCTCGAGACCGAACTCGGGCGCCGAGCGTCCACGGTTTCCTAAACCGTAGGTCGCAGGTTCAAGTCCTGCCGGGGATGCCAGGTTTGAGGCCGGAAGTGTGTCATCGTGTCGCACCGTGTCTCGCTGTTCGTGCGTTGTTGACCCCAAGGTTGACCCCAAGGTGGGTTCGAACATCGAGGCAAGCGGCAGGTCGGGCAGCGCCGTGATTGCGTCGCGCTGATCGGCTCGCGCGACGACCGTGTAGATGTTCGCGGTGAGCTTCGGGTCCGAGTGGCGCATGAGCTTCTGCGCGATCTGCAACGGAACGCCCGCGAGCGCCAGGTTGGTCCCGAACGTGGTGCGAAGCGCGTGGAAATCGACGACGCGTCCGTCGGAGTCTTCGGTATCGACGCCCGCAGCAGCCATGTCGGCGCGGACCATGTCAGCAGCGCGCCAGTGCTTCGCGAGTCCGAACAGGGAGTCTGTATCTTCCATCGTCGCAACGAACGAGCGCAGGCGGCTGGCGAGACCGAACGGCAACGGCAGACGAGCAGCGCGACCGTTCTTCGCGTTGACAGCACGCACATGAACGGTCGCCGCTTCGACGCTAGCGAGTTCGAGGTCGGAGACGCGAAGCGTGATGATCTCGTTGCGACGCAGGCCGGTCATGCACGCGAGCGAATAGGCGAGTCCGCGCGCCTCACCAGTCAGCCCCTTACGGTCGTCCGACGCGAACGTCCACGCCAAGAGAGCGTCGAGTTCGGAGTGGGTGAGAGCGCGACGTTCGAGACGACGGTCTCTCTCGGGATTGCCCTGCGAACTGAGCGCGATGAGCGGATCGTCTCGCAACAGCCCGGCACGCATCGCCCAGCGCGTGAACTGCTTGCACGCCTGGACGTAGCCGTTCGCGGTTCGCACCGAGATCGACCCCCGCTGCTTCTCCCGCAGCTTGCGGACGTGCTGCTCGACCGTGGGCGCATCCACGTCGGAGAGTGTGCGGAAGCCACAGCCATCGAAGACCCGACGCGTGCGTCCCGTCACCTGCTTGCCCTGCGCCTCCGACGTTCCCTTCGCCGTCAGATGTTGGCCCCAGCGGTCGAGGTGTTCGGAGAGCGCCGCCGCCGCCGCGATGTGTCGCGGATCGAGGAGTCCGAAGTTGGCGAGCTTGTCCCGGATGCGCGGCGGGATCGACTCGCACCATCGGCGGAGTTCGTCCGAGGGCGTCATGCCGGATGCGCGGCAGTGGACCAGTTCGACGATCATCCGCTCGGCCGAGAGCGAAGCCCGCTTGTCGCGGAACGCGCTGATGCGCCGACGGATGCGAAGGTGGTCGTAGAACTCCACGACCCACCGACGTGACGTGTGGGACTTGCCGTCCATCGTGTACGTCGCTCGACGGATACTCACTTGGATCTCTCCCAGACATGACGTGGCGGACAGCCAGCGGCCATCCACCGATGGAGTTCGTCCCGGTGCCAGCGGCGCTGGCCCCCGAGTCGGATGGGCTGCGGAGTCACTCCGCTCCGGTCGTACCGATGGAACGTGGACCGGCTCACGTCCAGCAGTCCGGCCGCCTGCGTTGCGTTCAGCAACGGGCCGGAAGGAGGGCGTGCAGACGCGGTCCGGGTGGACATGGCTCGCGGTCTACGGCTTCCACCGCAAGCGCTCGATCTCTGTCGGCGTCAGGTGTGCGTCCTCATACTCGCCGAGTTCGATCGGGCGGATCCACTCGACTCCCACCCGCCTGCCGAGGATCTTCTCGACCTGCGCCACGATGGCCACGCGCTCGTCGTGTGGGAGCGCCTCATAGGCATCCGCCGCCGCCGCTCCGATGAAGATGCCCATGGCCTCGTTGCGGCTCGCGCCGAACCGCTTGGCGAGGGCGTCCACGAACGCGACGTCCTCGGCCGGTAGCCGGAGCGTGATCTGCTTGAGGGTGGGCTCGTCCTCAGACTTGCCTTCAAAGTCGAGCTTGGACTTGGCCCAGTCCGACGCCTTGCGACGGATCTTCAGGCGAGGGTTGTGAGTGGGCGAGTCGGCCATGATGCACCTCCGATGCGTTTACGATATCACAGCGTGATATCATCGTGAGGCTTTTCTTGGGGTTCCGGCTGTGACGCGCCGCGCTAGGCTCGGATTGGCCCTACTTCAGCCCGCGCCTCGACCATCGCGAGCGCGGCTCCACCGCGCCATGACGTGCGCGCGGCCGACTCGGACGTACGTGCGCCGCGCACTCGGTGCCTATAGGGCAACAACCGCTCGGAACGTCCCTCTGAGCGAGATCCCCGGCATCGGGAGGTGGGGTGCGTATCGGATCTCCTCGAAGAACTCCCCGACGATCGCTCCCTCTTCAACGACGCACGACACGCGCGTCGCAGCGGACCCGGAGACCGTCATCGGCAGCGCCACTTTGCGGCCAGTCCTGATGTCAGTGAGTCGGCGGCCGCGCTCGAGTCGAAAGTCACGTGACGCCCGGAACTCGGTAGGCGCGGTTGGATCTGTGGAAATCACGTAGCTGTCGCTGACGAGCGTCATTCGATCCAGTCCCAGTTCCACGTTCGCCTCGTGCATAGCGATGTGTGAGGCGACGATCTGGACATGCGCGCGCAGCCCGGTTCCGCTGCGCTCGAAGCACCCGGCCTCGATCGTATTGATGAGGCCGGTGAAGATCGGCATCTCGGGATACATCTGTTCGATCACGATGCGCCCAGACTCGATGCGCGCGCCCGCGGAGACTGGCCGCTTGTCGGTCGCGTGCGTTTGCAACGCGGAGAGTAGATCGGCGAAGCCTCTCTCGTAGTCCGTTCGCATGTCGGCGTATCGCTTGTCCCTCAGAAGCCGAGGGATCTCACAGACGCCCGCCAGGACGGGGAGGACGTGAACGCCGTGCGAGAGCGCCTCATCGCCTATCCGACTCTGCCACTCCTTCTGGACCCAGCCAGACGTGACGCTTGGCCCTGAGAGGAGGACAACGACGAAGTCCGCGTCATCGAGCCCTCGTTCGATCCGCTGCGAGATCGAGTGCCCGACAAGAATCTCCCACTCGTCGAACCACACGCTTACCCCCGACATCGAGAGGTCAACGGCGATCCGACGCGCGAGGGTCTTGTCCGCGCTACTGTGCGACAAGAAGACTACGGACACGAAACACCTCGCCTCATCACTGGCTCGCTCCCGGTGCATACCGCCCGCCGCGGTTGGTTGTTCGCGTTGCGCTCGTGACTGGTTCGTCTACCGCTGCTTGCGCAGATTGAAGTCCTCGGTTTGTTCGGACTTCGCGAACGCACTTTCGATCATGCTGGTCCGGTTCGCCACGGAACTCGGCCGAAGCCCGCTGCGCGCAGTGCCCCCGCGGGGAGTTCGTGCGGAATTTCCGCCATGAGGCGGTGCGAGGAGGCTTCGTCTGCTCCCGTTCGCGGGCGACAAGGCGCGGCACAGCGGACTGCCGGAGCGGCCAGCACGCTGGCGGGGAGGAGGTCTACCGTGGCGAACCGGACCAGCATG
>JAJFFG010000008.1 GCA_021776825.1 Planctomycetota bacterium | reverse complement strand
CAGAGTGTCCTGACCGAGCGGGGGCCGCGAGATCAAGGCGGACGCAGCGTGGTCGTGGCCCATCCCCCCAACGAGCTGTGTCAACGCAGAGATCGTGGTCCCCGCGATGTGTCAGGCGTGGCGACGTGGTGAGAAGGTCGGGTTAGACTGGTTGAGATGAGGTCACCTCTCCTCGCGCTGCTCATCGGCTTCGTTGTCTGCGCGCCGGCGCTCGCTGCTGGCGACGTCAGCGCGGCCGTGGAAGCCGGCGGCCGCCTGCGCATCGTCGGAGATGCCCTGGCGAACGACCTCCAGATCGGGCGCGACTCCTCCACCCGTGAACTGATCGTGCTCGGCCGCAATGGGACGACCGTGAACGGCGTCGCGGAGGCGCGCTTCGACGACGTTCGCGCACTGCGCGTCGAGCTCGACGAGGGCGACGACGTTCTCGCGATCGGTGGCTTCGGACTGAGGAAGGGGCTGTTCGTCGATCTCGGCGATGGCGCGAACTCGCTCAACTTGGTCGATGTCACCGTCCGGCGTCGTGCGACGTTCTTCGGCGGCGACGGTGCGGACTCGCTCCTCCTCGAGGGTGGCTGCGATTTCCGCCGCGGCGTGCGCATCGACACGCGCGGGGGAGACGATCTCGTGCGGCTCGCGGATGGCGTGGTCGCCGGCCGCCTGCGCCTCGTCACGCGCGACGGCGCTGATCGAGTCGAACTGCACCGCAGCACCTTCCTCGATCAGGCGTCGCTGCTCGTGCGCACCGGCGACGGAGCGGACTACGTCGAATCGATCGGCTGTACGTTCGAGGCCGACGTGCGCGTGCTCACGGCCGATGGCGAGGACGTGGTCTACGCCGCGACCTCACGCTTCCGACGCACCACGACCGTGAAGACGGGCCTGCTCGACGACGAGATCGAGCTCGAGAACTCGACGTTCAACGGCGTGTTCCGCATCAACGGCGGATCGGGCGTCAACGCGGTGTTCTTCGTCGGCATCGACGTGACGGCGGGCGGCTTCGGCGGCGGCGACAACTTCCGCTACGCGTTCGTCATCGTTCACGTCTTCCCGTAGCCGTAGCGGCCCGACGCTTGATCTCAACGCGGCCAGCGAGTCATCTCCTGGTGAGCGAGTGTTCACGTGCGAGGAGGCGACGATGAACGCGTGCTACCGCAAGCTCCGCAAGTGGAAGTACCAGTTGATGCGAATGGGCGACGTCGACGTCGAGTTCCGAGACGAAGCGGACCAGTTGCTGCGGCGCATGTGCCAGCAGGACGGCATGTCATCCCTGCGAGCTTGGTACGTCTACAAGTCCGTACGTTGGTTCGGCGCCGAGAGCGCGCGACCGGGCACGGAGCCGCCCGAGAAGATCATCTGTGTGCCGCGCGACACCTAAGTCGCGAACTACGCCTCTTCGACGTCGCCGTTCAGCGTGAGTACCCACCGCTCCTCGACGACGTCCTGACCCCAGCGGTGGCGCGCCCGCTCCTCGACCTTGCGGAAGCCGGCCGCCATGTAGCGTCGCGCCGCGGCATCCAGCGCCTGGACCGTCCAGAGGAAGACGCGTTCGTACTGGCGGCGTCTGGCGAACGCGACGGCTTCGTTGAGCAGCCGAGTGCCGAGCCCGCGCCGCCGCGTGTTCGGTGCGACGAGGTCCCAACGCAACTGCGCCTCGGCCGGCGACGTCCCCAGGACCGCGATGCAGCCGACCATGTCGCGGCGGAGTCGGACTTCCGACTCGAAGAGCTCATCAATCACACAGGTGAGGCTACAGACGACCTCGATCAGATGCGTCCCTCGGCCTCGAGTCGCTCCTGGCACGGCACGCAGAACGGAGTCTCCGGCACGTGCATCAGCCGTGCTGCGGGGATCGTCTGGGCGCACATCGCGCACTGTCCGAACGTGCCCTCTGTGACGCGAGCGAACGCGCCGCGAACTCGCGCGAGCTGGATCTCGAGACGCCGGCGACCATGCAGAGCCATCTGCTGCTGCTGGAGGGCGTCCATCCGAGTGAGGCGCCCGATCTCCTCGTCGAGCGAGGGCGGCTCGGTCGCGGCTTCGATCGCCTTGAGTTGCGCGAGCACCTCCTGCTCGCGCTCACCGAGTCGGGTGGCAGGATCGAACGGCGGAGCGGTGTCGGACATGCGGCGCGAAGTGTACCCCCCTGCTTGATGGCCGACGGTCGGCACGTCCGAGATCGTCGGACCAGAGCGCCGAGTTGCCGCAAGTCCCGTCGTGTCGGGACGTCCATTCGGTGGATGCCTCGATCCCGACTCCTCCTCGCGCTCCTCATCGTCCTGCTCGCCGCCGCCGAGGCGCTGGCGTTGCGCCCGGTGCTGCCGACGCTGCAGCGCGAGGCCGATGCGACGGGACGCACGTACGTGCTCATGCACGTTCTCGGCGAGTTCCGAGTCCTGCGTCGAGCGGCGTCGTTGCCGAACGTGCAGAGCGAGACCGCCTGGAACTCGAAGGACGCGCGCCGGCTGGAAGCCGACCCGCTCGACCAGGAATTGGCTCGTGGCAAGTTGCGCCTCGCGCCGTTCGAGATGCGCGTGCGTCCCGATGGCGCGGGGTTCGTGGCGCTCGGCGACCGCATGCGTCGCCGCAGCGGCCGAGAACAGGTGACCGTCATCGACCGGAACGGGGAGGTCTCGGCATCGCTCACCGGACACGAGTTGTTCGAGGAGCGGGACGCGACGCCGAACCCGGCGGACGAGGAGTGGTTCGTGGCCTCGTCGTGGCTCACCGCCGACGGCGGCTCGTTGGTGGTGATGGGACTCCGAGTCGGGTGGCCGATCGAGCGCGCGGTCCGACGCGTGGACCTCGACACCGGCGAAGTGAGCGCGGGGAGTCACCGCGATGTCGCTCGGGGGTTCTTCCGGACCCACGACCTCACGCGGCGCGAGGCGTTCGACGCCGCCGACTTCCTCGACTCTCCGGAGCTCGCGCCGGCGCTCCGACGACTGCGCGCAGACCGATCCGCTCCGCTTGGACTTCGTGCACGGGCCGAGCTGGAACTGATTGAACTCGGGCTGGCGGAGCAGCGTGCGAAGACGTCGCCGCGGCTCACGCGACTTGCCCTCGCGCTGCCCCGCCCCGACGGCGTCACCGAGGACGACCGCGAGGAACTGATCGAGGGGCTCCCGCACCTCCTCCCGAGCGAGGCGCCGGAGCTGCTCCGGGAACTGCTGGGGACCCACGAGGAAGGCGACTGGTACGCCGCATTGGGCGGCGTGCAGGCTCTCGGAGACGATGCGGTTCCCGTGCTGGCCGACGTCCTGAAGACCGATCCACGCCGCCGCGCACGGCGGGGTGCAGCTCTCGCTCTCGGACGCTCGTATCGGCGCGAGGCACTGTCGTCACTCCTTGGCGCTGCGGCGCACGAGTCCGACGGACATGTCGCGTCCGAGGCTCTGTGCGGCGCCTATCGGCTCGTGGGCCAGGAGGTCGGGCCGCATCTGCTGGGGCTCTTGCGGGCGGGGACGACCGCGGACTGGCAGATCGTCACGCTGCTGGAGCGAGTTCACAGTCCGAAGACGATCCCGCTGCTGATCGACCGACTCCGCGAAGAGTCCGAACGCCCGATGCCGATCCTCAACGCGCTGCGCTTCCAGACCTGCAAGGACCTCGGCGACGATCCCGCGGACTGGCTGCACTGGTGGGACGAGCGTTGAGGTGGTGAGAACGCCGGATTAGCCGGAGCCGAGCCGCGCGGTCGTCCTGACGAGCTCGGCGGCCAGGGCATCGAGTCGCCCCGCGAGCCGCTCGTCGCGCACGCCGTCGTCGTCGAACGCCTCGTGGGACTTGGGCACAGCGACCTGCGTCGGAATGACGTGCACGCCGATCCCGGAGAGGATCGCGCGCACGTGGACCAGCCCGCGCAACCCGCCGAGCCCTCCTGGGGAGGCCGCGAGCAGGCCCGCGACCTTCCCCCGGAACGCGGCCAACGGAGCGGCACCGTCGACCGGACGCGACAGCCAGTCGATCGTGTTCTTCAGGAGTGGCGTGATCGAGCTGTTGTACTCCGGGCACGCCAGCAGGAGCCCCTCGTGGTCGCGCATCCGGAAGCCCAGACGCCCGACCGACTCCGGCATTCCGTCACCGGCCTCCAGATCACCGTCGTAGAGCGGCATCGGGTAATCGCGTAGTTTGCTCGAGGTGGGGCGAGACCAAGCATCGGGGCCACCGCGCTGACGCCGCCGACGTCGGATCCGCGCGTCCGCGACGATCCACATGGGAGTCCGGCGTGAGCAGTCGCTAATCTCATGGCGAGCCGACCTGGATGAAGATCGCGACCAAGCTGGCGTTGGGGGCCGCCGTCCCCGTTCTCCTGATCTGGGCCCTTGGTTTCCACGCGACGACGCAGGGCCAGGCGAGCCTGCGTCAGACGATCGAGACGGCGTCCGAGGCGCGGGCGGCGGCGCTGATGGACGAGATCGATCGCGATCTCGTGGCGCGGCTGCTCGAGTGGCGCAGCTTCACGCGCCACCCCCTGGTCCAGACGACGCTGACCGAGTCCAACGCGGAGTTTGAGACGCGCGAGGATCCTGAGGCGTCCATCGACGCCGCGGACGCGGCGTGGCGCGCAGCCACCGTCGACGAGCCGCTGCCGCTGATGCGCGAGCTCCAGGGGAACGAACTCGCGACCGACCTCCGCGCCCGCCTCGCCGAGTACGAAGCCGAGCTCGGCCACGCGGTCTTCGGCGAGGTGTTCGTCACGAACCGCTTCGGGGCGAACGTCGCGCAAACCCACCGCACGTCGGACTTCCGGCAGAGTGACGAGTCGTGGTGGACGAACGCCCGCCGCGACGGCGTGTTCGTCGGCGACGTCGCGTTCGACGACAGCGCAGGCGTGTTTTCGACGGAACTCTGTCTGCGCGTCGAGGACTCGTCTGGACGCTTCGCAGGCGTCCTGAAGGCCGTGCTCGACATCGCGGAGATCATCGCCCTGATGGACGAGCGCGCCGCGGTCGACGGCTCCGGTACGGCCCACGCGCTGTTCACCATCGACGGACGCATCGTCCATATGACGTCCCGCGACGTGGAACCGCTCGAGCCAGGCATGGAGTACCTGGCACAGGTGGCATTCCCACCGGGCAAGAGCGCGGTCACTGTGGAGCGCGACGACCCGGTCACCGGCGCGGCCATGCTGGTCGCGGTCGCTCGATCCCAGGGGTTCGGCGCGTACAAAGGGCTGGGCTGGATGGTGATGTCGGAGCGCGCGTCCGATGAGGCCTTCGCCGCTGTGCACACGCTGCGTTCCGAGATCTTCGTGGCGTCCGCCGCCGCAACCCTCGTCACGTTGCTCCTGCTCGGGTTCCTCGCGTTGTCGCAGACGCGCCGCCTGCGACACCTAACCACGGCCGTCGTCGGCATGAGTGAAGGCGAACTCGGTCACCGCGTGAAGGTCGGCGGAAGCGATGAGCTGAGTCAGCTCGGCACGTGCTTCAACGTGATGGCGGAGAGCCTCGAGGGTGCCACCGAGCAGCTCGAGAACCGCGCGCAGTCTCTCTCGCAGGAGAATACGACGCTCGAGGTAGAGATCGAGCGCCGTACCGAGGTCGAGGCCGAGCTCGTCGAGGCGCGCGAGAAGGCCGAGACCGGTGCGCGGCTGAAGAGCGAGTTCCTAGCCAACATGAGTCACGAGCTGCGGACGCCGCTCAACGGCGTGATCGGCACGACGGAACTCGTACTTGGAACGGAACTCAACGCGGAGCAACGCGACCTGCTGGAGACCACGAAGACGTCGGCGGATCTGCTCTTGAGCGTGATCAACGATGTGCTCGACTTCTCGAAGATCGAGGCGGGGAAGCTCGACCTGTACGAAGAGGATTTCGAGGTCCGCCACATCGTCGGGATGACGCTCCGACCGCTCGCTCACGTGGCGGATCAGAAGGGCCTGGAGCTCGTCCTCGACGTGCGTCCCGACGTGCCGCCCTGGGTCGTCGGCGACGCCGGTCGCCTTCGGCAGGTGATCATCAACCTCGTCGGCAACGCGTTGAAGTTCACGTCGCAGGGTGAGGTGTCCGTCACCGTCGATTGCCAGGAGCGGACCGAGGAACACGTCGTCCTGCACGTGGCTGTCCGGGACACCGGCGTCGGCGTGCCCGAGGAGAAGAAGGACCTGATCTTCGAGGCGTTCGCGCAGGCGGACGGCTCCGTGACCCGACTGCACGGCGGTACCGGACTCGGGCTCTCGATCTCGACCCAGCTCGTCCGGCTGATGCAGGGTCGGATCTGGCTGGAGAGTCAGCCGGGCAAGGGCAGCACGTTCAGCTTCACGGTGCGATTCGGGATCTGTGAGAACCCGGTCATTCCGGCGGACGAGGGAGAGGTTCTGGCCGGTCTGCGCGTGCTCGTCGTCGACGACAACGAGACGAATCGGCGCATCCTCGACTCGCTCTTGCGCGGCTGGAACCTGGACGTGACGTGCGTCGACGGTGGTCCGCCAGCGTTGGTCGCGCTCGAGTCGGCCGACGAGTCCGGCTCGCCGTACGACCTGGTTCTGCTCGACCAAATGATGCCCGGTATGGACGGCTTCGAGGTCGCGCAAGCTCTGCGACGCCGGTTCGGCGACGAGCGGCCTGTCGTGATGATGCTCTCGAGTGCGTCCGCCGCGGCCGCGGTGGAGCGGTGTCGCGAGTCGGGCATCCACTCGTACCTGACGAAGCCCGTTCTCCACGGCGCGCTACGACGCTCGATTGCTGCCGCCATGGTGCGCCTGCGCGGGCTGGAGGCCGCGGCTGGTTCAGCGGAGCACGCCCCGGCAGCCGATGTCGTGAACGCGCCCGAGGTACCCGAGCCACCGGCGGCCGAAGCGACGCCATCGACGCGCGTACTGCTCGTCGAGGACAACGCTCTCAATCAGATGGTCGCGCAGCGCATGCTCGAGCGATTGGGCTATGTCGTGGACGTCGCCGAGAGCGGACTTCACGCCGTCACTGCCGTCGGGCGGGCGTCGTACGACGTGGTGCTGATGGACGTGCAGATGCCCGGCATGGACGGCTTCGAGGCCACCACGCGGCTCCGCGAGCTCGAGAAGCAGAGCGGCCGCCGTGTCCCGATCGTCGCGATGACGGCGCACGCGACAGCGGGCTACCGCCAGCGCTGCCTCGACTCGGGGATGGACGACTACGTCGCCAAGCCGGTGCGCGGGAAGGACCTCGAGGAGGTCCTCTCCCGCGTGCTCAGCGCGTAGCGCGTAGATCGCGGATGCCTCGGGGTCACGTGCGCTCGAACAGGTGTGCGATCTCGATCTTGCGAGCGCCGTCGGCGTCTTGGACCGCGTACTTCCCGCCGCTCCAGATCGCGGCTGCGCCGTGGGTGCCGTCCTTGCGCAGGCAGTAGATCTGCACGTTGAACGCGGGGCGTCCGTCGTCGTCGCGCAGCCGCTTCTCACGCGTCCGGTCCGCGATCCGCTTGCACGCAGCGAGGGCCGCGTCGGTGGGGGCGGCGCCGCGGCGCATCTCCTCGACGGCGAGGAACGACGCGCAGGTCAGGATGCAGGCCTCGCCGCGTCCGGTCGCGCCGGCGGCACCCGCGGTGTCGTCGACGTAGAGGCCCGCGCCGATGACGGGACTATCGCCGATCCGTCCGGGCAGTTTGAACGCGAGCCCGCTCGTCGTCGTGCTGCCGCCCATCCGGCCGTCGACGGCGCGCGTGAGGCAAGTGATCGTGCCGCCCTCCTTGTTCTCCGGCGGTAGCCAGTCGTCGCGGTCGCTCAGACCCTCCTTCCAACTCAGCCAGCGCTCGCGCGCCTTCTCAGTGAGGAGGTCCTGATGCGGGAAGCCATGCGCCCGCGCGAATCGGTACGCGCCGTGTCCGACGAGCATCGCGTGATCCGTGCGCTCCATGACGCGCAGGGCCACCTGCGACGGATGCATGATGTTGCGGATGCCGCCGACCGAGCCGCCCAGCCCGCGCGTGCCGTCCATGACGCACGCGTCGAGCTCCATCACGCCCTCTTCGTTCGGCAGCCCGCCGTAGCCGACCGTCGTGTCCTCGGGGTCGGCTTCGTTGATGCTGACGCCCTCGACGGCGGCGTGGACGGGGCGGTCCCCCGCGGCGACGCGCTCGCACGCCTTCGCCACGGCCCGCAGGCCGTTGCCGGAGGAGACCGAGATCGGCACCCCCGGGGGCGCAGCGCGGGCGAGCTGGCGCGGAAGTGCGGCGGCGGCTCCCGCCGCGACACCGGCGGCGAGGAGGTCACGACGAGAGATGCGGGGCATGAGGGAGAGCCTATCGTCGTGCCCGGGACGTATGCCCGGCCCGTATGCCCGGCCCGTATGCTGGCTGCGTCCTGGGGAGGCGCATGATGGGAGCAAACGACAGCGTGGCCAGCGAGCGCGGAACGACCGAGATCCGCCTGGCACTCTCGACAAGCGACATTGAACGCTGCCGCGACGTGATGCTGCAGCTGCGGACGCACATCGCGCCGGACCGTTTCGTGCCGCTCATCCAGAGCCTGCGGGCCACGCAGAGCTACCGACTGGCGCTCCTCGAAGAGGATGGCGTGGTCCGGGCCGTCGCGGGCTTCCGCGAGCTCGACATGCTCTCGCGCGGCCACTACGTGTACGTCGACGACCTCGTCACGGACGAGGCCTACCGCTCACGCGGTCACGGGAAGGCGCTGCTCGACTGGGTCTGCTGGCACGCGCGAGAGCTCGGCTGCTCGCGCGTCGATCTCGACTCGGGTCCTGAGCGCGAGCGCGCGCACGCGTTCTACGAGCGGTGCGGGATGCAGTTGGCGTCGCTCCACTTTGCCATCGAGATCGACTGACGTCGGGGGCCATCGAGACGAGCGACCCCGCGCTTACTCACGTCGATCGCGTCACTCCTTGGCGCGCACTCCGGGGAAGTCGGCATCGAGCGTGAGGAACGCGGCGCGGCCCTGATCCATGCGCTCGACGGCGCCGACGAGCACCGTGTTCCCGGACACAGCGACCGAGGGGCCGTCGATCCAGGCGCGAAGGTCGTCGTCCTTCGCTGCGCGCGGGTCCACGACGCCCTGCGTCCACGCGCTGCCTCTCCGTCGCGCGACGAAGAGACCGCCGCCGCTCTTCTCCTTGGTGCGGACGACCATGCCAGCGGCCATGAGGTCGCCGTCCAACGCGAGTACGTTGCGCCCCGAGTGACGCGCACTCAGGGCCTTCCGCACGGCGATCTGCGACGTCGCCGCCCAGCCGTCCTTGCCGCGCTCCAGCGCCACGACACCGCGGTCGATTCGCTGTCCCGCCACGACGAGAGTCGCACTCGACATCGCCAGCGATGTCCCGACGAAGTCCTGACCTTGCCGAGCGTCGTCGGATTGGATCGTGGCCCTTAGCTGGAACGCACCCACCGACGACGTGAACACGTGGATCGCGCCGCGGCCGTTCGCGCCGCCCTCCTTCGAGAACACCGCGATGCGCTCTCCGTCCACGGCGAACGACGAGCCCTGCAGCGTGTCCATCTCATCTCGCGGCAGCCGCTCCTGGAACCGGTAGTCGTGAACGAGCCGGCGATAGACGTCGACGTCGTAGCCGGTCCCGACGACGAGCAGATCGTCGTCGAGATCGATCGAGATCGAGTCATACCGGCCGGTCTCGAGGACCATGCGCTGCGTGGAGCCCCACTGACCTTCCTTCTTCTCGAAGAAGTGCACGACCGCGCGAGTGGAACTGGTCCCGGCGTCGGTCACGGCGATGCGACCGTTCGAGACCGCGACGCCGCGCCCGAAGATGCCCTTACCCGTCTTCGGGGCTTCGAGCACTGCGGTCGGGTACCAGGTTCCGTCGCGCGCCTCGTACACGAAGACGCGACCGCGCCCCTTTCCCTGCTTCGGGTCCAACGTCGTCTGCGGCGCGCTGATCACCGCCACCGAACCGTCGATCGCGACCGACGATCCGAATCCGGCACCACTCATCCCGGGCGGCTGGATGACCTGCGCCGAGTAGCCGTTGCGCGCGTCGACGTGCGTTCCGTCGGACTCGGCGTCGGGCTCCCGCGCGACGCCCTTGTCCTCCTTCTCCGAGCCAGGCGTGGGCACGGTTCCCGTCGTCGTGTCGGCCCGGCCGGAGAAGGGCGTGCCGTCGGACTTGCCCTGCCGGACGCGCGGTCGTCGGCGACGTCCGTCCTCGCCCCCGAGCGTACCGGCGACGGGCACCTCGCCGTCGGTGGCCCCAGCGATGGCGGCCTCGTCCGGCGTGGCAGACGGCGGGGTCAGCACCACCTGCGAGGCGCACCAGCCAAGTCCGAGGACGACTCCGGCCAGCGCCGCAGCGAGCGCCGCGATCCGCGCTCCACGGCGGCGGCCAGTCCGTTCGTCCGACATGTCGACAGCGTAGCACCCCGAGTGCGGTCGGGCCGGGGTAGCCTTGCGCTCGCGATGGACGTCGAGATCAGCCGCATCGATGACGACGTGCCCGGCCTGTTAGCTGAGCTTGCGGACGCGTCCTCCGCCGAGGGGCACGGCCACATTCGGCGGTTGGTCGACGACTGGACCGCTGGGACGAACCGGTTCTCCGCGCCCGGCGAGGCGTTGTTCGTGGCGCGCGCCGGTGATCGCGTCGTCGGCGTCTGCGGTCTGAACATCGATCCGTTCACCGACGCTCCCCGGACCGGGCGCGTGCGGCGGCTGTTCATCGATCCCGCGGCGCGACGATCGGGGACCGCTCGGCGTCTCGTGTCGGCGGTCGAGGCCGCAGCGGCTGGTCACTTCGACACGCTCCGGGTACGAGCACCCGTCGGAGATGCATCGTTGTTCTACGTCGCGTGCGGCTACGTGCCGTGCACCGGCCACGCCGTCACGCACACCAAGGACATCGCCTAGCGCAGGATCATCGCGTGCGTTCCCCAGCGCGGCGCCATCGTGGCGCAGGCACCGACCATCGCGAACCACCCGAACCAGATCAGGAGCGCCTGCACGATGCGACCGTTCCAGTAGGTCCGCCACGACGCCTGGGCGGCGGTCATGCGTCGCATGAGCGGCGCGGTCACGCACACCACGCCCGCGTACGCGGCGGCGGCGACGAGCAGGGCGTACAGCCATAGCGTGACCCCGTCGTGAGCGCGCAGCGCGACCAGCGTGGCGGCAGCCAACGCAACTGGACAGAGCATCGCGAGGCGGATGGTCACGATGCGGAGCGGCCACCATGCGCGGGCGCGGACCGCCCAGTGACCGGTCGACGCGAGCGCGGCCCGAGACCCGGCGAGACGCGAGCCAACCCACGCTACGGCTGCGCTCGCGAGGAACGCGCCGCCGACGATGACGCTCAGCGGGAGGACGGCCGACATCGGCGCAGTCTCGCACGAACCCGCGTACGAGTTGAGCGCCCGGAGCCGAGGCTCCGGGCGCTCGGCGTGCGATCTCCCCAGTCAGCGGAGCTAGTCAGCGGTGCGGTTACTCCTCGTCCACGCCGTCGGCGTAGTCCGCGAAGGTTATGCGGACCAGTGGAGTCAGCGCTGCGCCCCACTCGGGTTCGGCAACATTGTTGCCGACTCCATCGATGGTGCGGAACTCGTCGGGCGGCGTGAACGCCGTTCCGTCGCTGGAGAGTGCCAGCGGCGCCACGGCGAGGACCACGGCGACACAGATCGTCTGTCGTACGCGCATCTCGATCCTCCTTGACTCGAAGTCTGCGCGACCCCCTTTGCACTCGAAGCGTAGGAGGGGTGTGTTGCGTGATCCTGAAGGCAGTCGCGCACGATCGACACTCGGTCCCCGTACTGGCGGGGCGACGACTGCGGCGCGACGTTGGACCGCAAGGCCCGTATCCTCTGACCGGGTTGTGGAGGAGAGTGCCGGATGAGAACGAACGTGTGTGTTGCCGCCGTGCTGGCCGCGCTGCTTGGGGGCGCTGCCTCGGCCGACGATGTCGTGCGCGAGATCATCGGTGAGCCGAACGATCTCACCGGGTGGGATGTGGCCGGCGTCGGTGACGTCAACGCCGACCTGATCCCGGACTTCGTCGTCGGGTCCGAGAACACGGGCGAGGTGCGTGTGATCTCCGGCGCCAACGGCGTCGAACTGAGCACCCTGCTCGCGGACGATCTCGGCCGCGGATTCGGCGTGTCGGTCAAGAGCATGGCGAGCATCGACGGTGATGCCGTCCGCGACATCCTTGTCGGCCACAATCGTGGTTCGCGCGTTGACGCGCCGGCGGGCCAAGCGCATGTGTTCTCGGGAGCGACCGGGACGCGGCTGCTGACGGTCACCGGTTCGCGTGCGTTCGATCGCTTCGGCGACGAGGTCGCGGACGCGGGTGACGTCAACAACGATGGGACGCCCGACTTCGTCGTCGGAGCTCCTGGAGCGACCGGCTCGTCGGCCGGATCGGCACGCGTCTACTCCGGCGTCAACGGTGCGGAACTCATCGACCTGCGGCGCGACGGAAGCAGCAACAACGCCAACCTCGGCCGTGCCGTGGCCGGTGTCGGCGACCTGGACGGGGATGGATTCGATGACGTCGCGTACGGCGCGCCGGGAGCCGATCCGAAGAACCAGAATCGCCCGGTCGTCGGTCTCGTCGAGATCGTCTCGGGTCGCGACGGCACCTCCATCCGGACGCTCAAAGGCAAGGAGCCGGGAGCGTCGTTCGGTCGCGCGATCCAGAACGTCGGTGACGTGGATCAGGACGGCATCGATGACCTGGTCGTCGCGTCTCCGTCGAGCGGACCCGGACAGGGCAATCTTCAGGTCTACTCGGGCAAGAAGGGCAAGTTGATCCTCGTCGTTCCCGGACCGGACGACCGCCTGGGCTTCGGCACGGATCTCGCCGCCCCGGGCGACGTGGACATCGATGGCATCCCCGACGTGATTGTCGGTGCGAACGGGAGCGTCTACGTCGTGTCGCTCGCGGACGGGCGCATTCTGTTTCAGTACGACGGTGACGAGTTCGACGGCACTGGCGATTTCGTGGACGGAGTGGGGGACGTCACGAACGACGCCGTGCCCGATCTGATCGTCGGTGCGTGGGGCGTCGACACGGCGCGCATCGTGGCCGTGACGTTGCCGCCTCCGCGGATCCAGTTCGCGATCAGCGCGACGTTTCCGCTGACGCGTCCCGGGCTGGCCGGCACGGCGCGCGGCACGGTGCGCGTCTCCGGGAAGGGCACGCGGTTCACGCTGTTCGGCAAGCTCGTCGGCATGCCGCCGCCAGGAACTCCGCTCACCGCGTTCCTCGAGGATGCGCGCGACGCCGACACGTTTTCTCACATCGCCGACGTGACGGTCACCAACGTGAAGAAGGGCCTGGCCGAGTTCGCGCTGACAGGAGATGGCGAGCTCCCGCCGGTGCTGAACGCCGAGTCGATCGCGGACCTGACCGGGCGTCGGCTGCAGATCCGCTACGGCCTCGCCGAGATCGTGCTCGACACGCCGATCCCGTTGCTCGGCAAGCCGCCGAACGGCAAGGTGAAGGGCATCCTCCCGCAGGCTCCCGATGGCCCGCTCGACGGTGCGTCGGCCAAGATCACCGGCAAGTTCAAGGGCTCGAGCGGTACGACGCGCCTCGACGTGAAGGCGAAGGGCGTCGACAAGAAGGCCGTCTACGACGTGTTCGTCGAGGACGACGTCGGCTCCGGCACGTTCTCGAAGGCGGGCGAGCTTCGGAAGGGCAAGTTCCGCGCGGATTCGAAGAAGGGCGATCGGCTGCCAGGCGGAGCCCAGAACCTCGCCGAGCTCAAGGGGAAGAAGCTCCAGGTCCGCGAGCAGGATGGCGACGTCGTGATCGAGGGGCTCATCCCCTAACACTGGATTCGCGGGCCCTCCCCAGGCTCGGCGTCCTGACCCCGGATCACCGCGCTCGTGTCCCCGGTGGGGGACGAAGCGCACGATCCGGCCTGCGTGGACCGAATGGCACGGGCATTGCCAACCTCAAGGTGCGCACGAGGCGCACTACACGGAGGTGAACGATGCTCAACCGACACGCAGTTCTCGCGCTGGCCCTGTCTGCCACGGGGATCGCGCTGACCGGTCCCGCCCTTCTGGCGGGCGAGGAGCAGCCCACCACGCTCCACGGCTCTCGCGGCGGCGCACACACCGATGTCGTCGTCGTGCAGCGCGGTGCGGATCGTGCGATCGTCCGGCGCGAAGCCATGCTGCGCCGCGTCGATCGACTCATGGCGGACGCCGCTGACATCGCCGAACTGGCGAGACCCCAGCGACGTATGGACACCCAGCGTCGTGTCGAGACCCAGCGTCGGGTCGAGGTGCACGTGCGCACCGGCTACCTGCGCAGCGAAGAGCGGGCGCGTGGCGAGACCACGCTCCACGGCTCTCGCGGGCGGCGTGACGGACATCGCGCCGGGCACGACTCCCATCGACCGGACCCCTACGCACGGCAGCGTGAGTTGGAGTCGCGGATCGCGGAGATGCGCAACGAGCTGGCGCAACTGCACCAGCGCCTCGAGCGCGCCCCGCGGTACGAGGAGATCCGTCACGAAGCTCCCCGCACCGTCATCATCCACATTCAGGACGCGCCCTTCCGGCGCTTCCTAAGCTCTCTGGATCGGACCTCGTTTGCCGACGACAAGGTCGCGCTCGTGCGAGACACGGCGCGCCACGCGTACTTCACGAGCGATCAAGCTGCTGTCATCGTCCGTCGCATCCAGCCCTGGGGGCAGGTCGACACGGCAGCCTTGCTCCACCCGCGTGTCGTCGACAAACAGTCCTTCCACACCGTCTACGGCGCGCTGCGCTTCAGCAGCGCTCGCCAGGAGCTGCGCGAGCGCCTCGATGGGGCGCGGACCGGCTCCGGACGATACCGCGACTGACGAGCGAAGCACGCTCTCTCTCTCCCACGGCGGGGCGCCCTCTCCCAGGCGCCCCGCCACACGGATTCCGGGGGCGATGCGGTCGACTCCGGGGCGTGCTAATCTCCTGACATGACCATCGAGACCGGCTATCGACACGTCGTGAAGGACCCGGCAATCCTCTCGGGCGAACCGATCGTTCGGGGAACTCGTGTGCCTGTGCGGGCGATTGTCGAGACCTGGCGAATGGGAGTGAGTGCAGAAGAGATCCCGACGCACTTCCCGCATCTGACCCAGGCGCAGGTGTTCGAGGCGCTGGCGTACTTCTCCGATCACCAGGAGGAGATCCTCGGCCACATCGAACGGAATCGCTTCGACGAGGCGGACGAGGATCCTGACCGCTCGACAGACTGAGGCTCACGGTCGGCGGAAGCCGGGACAGTCCCGTCTGTCCCACCAACGGGTCGGCCTCGGTTCGCCGAGCGGAGATGCGCCCGCCGTCAGTCGTCGTCGACGGCCGACCGGTCGTCCTCGAGGCGCTCCGCGATCCGTTCCGACATGCGATCCGGCCACCAGTCGCGATCCTCGCCGGCTTCGGCCAGCGCCTGCAGGCGCGGGAGCATTGTCGGCTCGCAGAACGCGGCGACCAACAGGGCGGCCTCCATCTGAGGAGCTGTCGTGCGTGACCTCGGGCTCCCGTCGTCGCGGGTCTCCGGCAACATGCCGAGGAGTCTCGCGCGGATCTCCGGTGTGTCGCCGACTCGCCCGAGGACTTCGACACCGAGGCCCTGGTGGTATTCGTCTCGCGACGCGAGCAGTCGATTCGCGGCGATGCTGCGCAGCCGGGGCAGAGCAGCGGCGGGGAACTCCCCATCGTCGTAACGGTCGATCCCCTCGAACCAGGCCGCCGCGTCTGATGCGATCGCTTCGTCGGCGAACAGGCGAGTGAACGCGACGGCGAGCGCCTCGGGATCGTGGGTGCCATCGAACGCCCGGTACACGTGGGTGTACGCGCGACTCCCACCGTCGTAGTCACCGGAGTCCCCGATGGTGAGAAAGCGAACGATGAGGACGATCCGGTCGGCCTCGTCCGGCGCCCACTCGGCGATGAGGGCCGCGGCCTCATCCACGTCGGCGTCCTCGCACGCGCGCAGTGCCTCGGCCCGCTCTCGACCGATGAGCGCGTCCTGCGCCGCGTCGCGCACCTTCGACTCGGCAGCGAGGCGCTCAGCCGTTTGGAGGGGACTCTCGATCGAAACGCCGTGCGTCGCGAGCCACGTGCAGACCGCTTCCGCGGACTCGCTGGTCAGCTGCGCGTACCCGGGCCACAGCGCCCCGGACTCCAGTGCGCACGAGTGCCGGATCCGGAGGCTCACCGTGAAGCCCGTATCGCGGAGGACGTCGATCACGGTGCCCCCGCTGCACATGCACCGACCCCCGCTCGCCGGTTCGTCGATCTGCACGAGATCGAGGAAACTGCGGGCGAGCTCCGCGTCGTCCGTCTCGAAGTACACCTGCCCGCGCCTGTAGCTGTCGCGGATGCGTAGCCCGTCGGCGCTTGCTCTCAGGTCGTCGAAGGGGGCTCGCCAGTCCCCGCGCCACTGGTGCAGAAGGTCCCACGCCCACCGATGTCGTGTGGGTCTCTGATCGACGTACACGCGCGCGCCGACGACGGCCGCGACGAGGAGGACGACGAGCGTGGCGGCCGGCGCGCGGAACTTCACGCCGCCATCGTATCTCCCGCGGCGCCGCGAGCCAGGCGCCCGCGGTCTCGTCCGCGACTGCCTGGCCCGCGCGGGTACGATCGGGCGCAGGGAGGGCGATGGGCAAGTCGCGGCGCGGTGGGTGGTTGCTCGTGGTTCTGCTGCTCCTGGCAGTGGGCGTGACCGTCGGTGTGGTCCTCACGCCGTCCGACGGAGCCGTCGAGCCCGACGATCGTTCCGACGGCGTGGAGCAGGTCGCGGACCCGACCTCGTCGACCGAGTCTGATCCTCCACGGCGGCGCCACATTCGCGAGCCGGGTCGCGGCGCGAGCGTGGACGCGTCAGACGCGGACCCCGATCGCCTGCCAGCAGCGCGTCCCGGTGTCGACCCAGCGGTCGGGTCCGACTCGTTGGTGACGTCGCCTGGCAGCGACGACGCTGCGACATCGCAGGCGCTCGTCGTCGGTCGGATCACGTCGGGCGTAGACGGTCGTCCCCTCGCGGGCGTGACCCTCGAGGTCTTCGATTGGCACGACGCCATCGATCCGCCGTCTCTTGAGCGGGGCACCGAACGATCCGTGGCCGCCGAAGTCGCCGGATCGGACGATGGAGCGTTCTCCGTCGCCGCCCTCGACGGCAGCGATCGGCCGGTCGTGTTCGTGCGCGCGCCCGGCCATGCGACGCAGACGTTCCGGACCGACGCGACCGTTCCGGGGGATGCGCAGACTCGAGACATCGTGCTCCCTCCGGCCGGCGGCCTCGCAGGACGCGTGCTCGCGCCAGACGGATCGCCCGTCGATGGCGCCCTCGTGCTCGCTGTCGAGCGGGACGCGCTGGACCTCGAGGAGCACGGCGACGCGCTCGCCGCCGCACGTGAGATCGTTGCCGGGAGCGATCGCTACGACGACGACCGGGCATACCGATTCGCGGCGAGCTACACCGACGCCGAGGGACGCTTCGCGTTCGACGATCTGATCCGCTCGGCCGCCTATGTTGTGTTCGGCGTTGCGACGAACTGGGCCGAATCCACACTCGTCGACGACCTGACCGCGACGGCGAGCCCCACGCCGTTCGATGTCCGGCTCCGCCCGTACGCATCCCTGCGTATCGACGTGTCCGCGGCGGACGGCACGCCCGTGGACGTGCAACGCATCGACCTGCGCGCGGCGCTGCTCGAGCCGACGCTGCGTCGCGAGGAGCCCGGTCGCTACGTCCTCGCGCCGGTGTCGCCCGGTCACCACGTGCTCGATCTCGAGACCGCCACGCACGGCGAGGTGCGGCATGAGGTCGACGTGCCCGAGGGCATCGCGTTGCACCAGACGCTCGTCTCAATCGCGAGCGGCAACACCGCGTCGGGCGTCGTGCGCGACAGCGACGGACGTCCGATCGGGCAGGCCCGCGTGAACATCCAGGTCTTGGATCGCACGGTCTACGAGCTGCGCTCGGTCTCCGTCGAAACGGATGCCAACGGACGGTGGTCGCAAGCAGGTCTGCCGGACGGACCGGTCACGCTCTATGTCTCGCGCGACGGCTTCATGACCGCGAAGCGCGTGGAGCTTCCGCCACCCGTCATCGACGTCGAGATCGGACTCCTGCGCGCGCGCAACCTAACCGTCGATCTCGTGCTCCCGGCCGGAGTCTCGCACCCCCATCGGGTGCTCACCGCCGCGCGGTCGGTGGACGGCGCGCCGGGGGCGGAGCCCGAGGCGTGGGTGCGCGGTCGCGCGTCGTGGGACGCCGGCGAGCCCGTCGCTCTCGACCCATTGCCGCTCGGTCGAGCACGGCTGCGGATCTGGGTCCCCGGCTGCGCGCTCTACGACGAAGCGATCGCCATCACGCCCGACTCGCCCGAGCACCTCGGCACGATCGAGCTGCAGCCCGTCGAGACCCTGACGGCACGTCTCGTCGACGCTGACGGCGAACCAGTCGCCGGGGCACTGGCGCACGCGCAGTTCGGCACCAAGTTCCCGCTGAACTGGCAGCACATCCGTCGCGCGAGCGGCCCGGACGGCCTCGTCGTGCTGGAGCTCCACCGCGCCGGCCCGATCTCCGTCTACATCGAAGCCGACGACCGCCAGCTTGCACGACGGTCGGTCGGCGAACGGTCGACCCTCACCGAGCCGGTCGAGATCGAAGTCGGCGCGCTGAAGCGTTGATGTCCGTAACGAGTTCGGCGCCACGAGCCGGGAGTGACTCGTGACGCCGGGGTGTCTCTGCGCGGCGGCGGCTAGCGGGGCCTCGGGCGCTTCTTCGGCTTGCACTTGCCGGCGGAACCGGCCTCGAACAGCGCGCGGATCTCGCTCTCCTTCAGCACGCGGTCGAAGAACTCGACCTCATCGAGGCAGACGTTCGCATTCGCCTTCCCGAGGATGGTGTCCGCAGGGTTGTCGAGGCTCCCCTGCCGCCCCGTAGGGTCGTGCGAAGGACCGGCAACGCCGTCGATGTAGAAGAGCAGTCCCTGCGGGTTGTTCCGATCCACGGTGACCGCGAGGTGGTGCCACTCGTTGTCCGTGATCGCCGGGACGGCGGTGTTGTTGTAGTTCGTGTGCTGGCCGTCGGCGAGCTGGAACCCGTACTGGTTGTCGACGATGTAGAGCAGATAGCCGTGCGTCGCTCCGCTGGCCTGGCGCCGCTTCTCGATGACCTCGGTGACGCCCGACTGCGGCGCGTACTTGATCCACAGATCGATGGAGAAGTTGCCGCACCCCTGGTCGAGAATGGGGGAGTGCCGGACGACCATGCTGCCCTTCGAGGCATCGAGGGCGCCCGCGACCTTCCCGTCAACGCGACGGGGCTTCCCGCGGGGCTTGGCGTTCTTGCGGAGGATGAGGTCCTTGCCGTTCCGGTCGAACGGGTACCACGCGTCCATGTCGCACGGCGGCGTGATGCAGTGGAGTTCGACGAACCCCTCGTCGAACGCCATGTTGTTGTCCAACTCCACGACCAGGGAGTAGGTCGTGTTCGGCTCGACGGTGGCCGAACTCTTGTGGAGCTTCCAGCCCTCGTTCTGTGAGTCCTTGGTCGACAGGAACACGTCGGTCGCCTGTCCGACGAGCGGACCCTGGTCGCCGATACCTTCACGCAGCGAGAACGTTGCGTTGCCCTTGCTGTTCCCGAGTGCGGCGAAGGACCCGCCGAACACGAGCGTTCCTCCGAACTCCGTCGTGAACGACTGGTAGACGCCGTTGGCGTCGTTCTGGATGTCGAGGTAGTTGCGCGGCACCGCGGGAGTCGCGCCGACCGCGTCGTCCACCGGCTGCCCGAACTTGCCGGCACCGTTCCCCGGGCCGTCCACGGTGATGACGTTCGCCGCTGCTCCAGCGGCGTCCAAGACGACCCACGGTGAGATGTCGTGACCGAAGTGGTTGCCGAGTCCGACCGTCGGGAAGTCCTCGAAGCCGGGGTTCTGCAGCTCGTTCACGCCGGGCGCGGCGCTGACGGTCTGCGAGCCCGCGATCGCGATGAGAGCGCACGCGGTCAAGCTGATGCGGATGAGGTTCTTGTTCATGGCTCGCCGCCTCCTGAACGGCCGGTCGCATGGGGGCGGCAGCAGCGCGGAATGCGTTCGCTGTCCGTCCGTGTGTCGGCCAGGCGTGGGTCCGTCCCGGTCACTCGCCGGTGTCGGATGTGTCCGTTGCCTCGCCGTGGTCAACCAGCGCGCGGGAGGCGTCGGACCGGACGCGGAATTCGAGATTCTTGGCCGCGGCGATGGAGGTCGCGATCACCGGGCGGCGTGCGGCCACGGCGGCAGCGGTGATGCTCGACTCCGGTGCGTGAGATCGCACTCAGGAGGTGGCGGACGCGCTGGGCGCGTTCACGCCGAGCGCGTCGTCGCGTGTCGGTGCGTCACGTCGGTGCGTCACGTCGGTGCGCAGCCGACGAGGACGTGACGACGCACGCAGCGACGAACGAGCTCGGGGAAACTCGTCCGCCGCGCGACGGTCGGACCAGACGCTACGCCTGCGGCCCACCCCACCAACGGTCGATCTGTTCGTCCGTTGACTCGACGACCGTCAGATACCCGGCGGGTGTGTCGTCGAAGGGCATCCCCGCGGTCTCGGCAACGGAGTTGGCCATCACCTCGAGGTTCGTGATGAACGCGGTCTTCCCGACGTTCGCTGGCAGTCCGGGTCCCGGCGATCGACGGCCCGTTCCCATGGGGGTCGTCAGGACCTGCTGCGGAGTCGACCACTCGGCGCACTCGCCGTAGACGCTGGCGGCATCGACGTTGCCGGCCCAGAGCTCGGGGGTGCCGGTCGGGGCACCGCGGATCTCCACGCCCGAGAAGTACCCGACGACTTCGTTGTTGACGAAGAGCCACCAGTTCCCGGGAGGAGGCTGGACGGCGGAGCTCTGCGCGATCGGCGACGAGTCCAGGAACTCGAGGCGGACGTGAATGAACAGCGGGGCCTCGGCGGTGCCGTTCCTCAGCGGGCCACCCGGGAAGTACGTCGACGACACGCAGACGAAGCCGGGGACGTCATGGTTGTATCCACCGAGGCGCGCGCCCGTCTCGAGGTAGCCACTGTTCGTCCAGAACGCGAACAGGTGCGGCCCCGGCCGCCCATGGAGGTCTTCGTACACATGGAAGCCGGCCTCGACGGTCTGCTTGCGGCCGCCGCTGCCGAAGTGGATGGCCACCTGGCAGAGGGTCATGGCACCGGGCTGATGCACCACCGGCGCGCGGACTTCGAACGAGGCCTCCACACTCGTGATCCTCTCCTTCCGAACCTCCTCTCCGGCGTAGGCGTGTCGCGAGCGCAATCGGCCACCCTGCGATCGGTCGATCCGAGAGCAGCACCCGCCGCCGGCCTTGCCGGCGCCCGCGCCGGAGACGGCCCTCGGCGCCGAGAACTTCGCGAAGAAGTCGTCGACCGTGACCTCGGGCGAGACGTACTCGAGTTCGCGAAACACGTACTTGGCGTGCGCTGCCGTCGGTGGGGTCGACGGAGGACCGACCAGGGCCTCGGGTGTGGCGAGGCTCACGATCACGTTTCGGGTGGGGTCGAACGGGTCCGGCTCTAGCTCTATCGGGCGGACCAGCGCGCCGCCGGTCGATGGGATCACGTGGTCCTCGTTCGCGCCCGTCGTGAATGCGATCGGATCGACCCAGTAGACGCTGCCGCCTCCCGGGATGCGCTCACGCCAGATCGTCGTGCTCTCGGCGATCGCTCGATCCAGGATCTCCCTCCTGCGTGCTCGCAGGCGTCGGTTGATCTCGTCCACCACGATGGTTCGTCTCGGCATGGGAGGTCTCCTGTTCGTGCCGCTCGATGCCCGAAGGGCAGTCGTTCACGAGGGGTCTAGGCGGGTGTCACGCTGATCTCGGACCAGTACAGAGTTGCCGGTCCGGGGAGATTCGCCGGATGCGCGGTGGGTGGAGTCACCCCAGGAGGTCCGTCCGCGTACAGTCCGGCGACACTCAGGCCAGGCGCGGGCAGGGTGAGGAGCGTGAACTCGTAGTCGCGCCCGGCGCCCTCCAGCGGGAACGGCACCGAGTCCATCAGGAGCCAGTACTCCGTCGTCGACGAGCCCGGGCCTGCTGACGCGTGCACGTATCCGACGAGGTCGAAGTTGCCCGAGCCGCCGTAGCGGACGCGAACCGCCCACACACCCGTCGTAACCTGGTTGGTCGGCAGTGGCCCGATCGGTTCGTAGCGAGGCTCCCAGTCCATGTTCATGTTGTGGAGAGTGACGTTGCCGGGCAGTTGCGACGCGTACGCGTTGCGGAGCTCCACAGCGTTGGCGGCTGGATCGACGTTCGCGTGACGCAGTTGGAACGTTGCGTCCTGTTCAGTCAACTCCGTGAACAACGACAACGAGAGCGACGGGTCCACGACCCAGTACTCGACCGTGTTCGACACATTCATGTCCATCGCGCTCACGACGCCCATCAGCACGTCCTGCTCCTCACCGACGTCCCGGTAGATCTCGTACATGCCCTTGTCGAGCTGCGGGTTGTGGAGATCGCCGCTCATCGCCCCGCCACCACCACCGCAACAGCAGCAGCCCGCGCCACCAGATCCGGCGCGCTTCCACGCCGCGGCGAGCTGCCCGCAACATCGCTCCGAGGCAACGAGCACCTGGCTGACGATCTCACCAGCACTCCGGAGGACGAGGATCACAGCCGCCAGAAGCGCCGCGATGAGGACGAGAAGCACCACGTTCGTCGAGATCATGGGAAGTCCTTCCTGCGGCTGACCCGGGTACCTCCGGATCGATACCGCACTCGTGAGCAGTCAGTGGTCGAGGTCTGGGAGACCGGACGCAGATTCCGATTCGAGTCCACGACGGAGGCTGCGCTCATCCAGTCGAGGCTTTCAGGGCGGCGAGCGCCTCGGCGATCGAGAGCACCTCGCGGCGCCGGTTCCACTCGCCGTTCGCAATCTCGGACGCTCGCTCGGCAACGGTTGCCAGCCGGCTTCGCGAGTCGCCGGCGAGCGCGTGAGCGATGAGCCCCGCGATCTGCACCGCGACGCCGGCGAGCGGACACTCCATCGCAACACCGGCGAGCTCGCGCGCTTCGCCGGCTCTCGAGACGGCGTTCAGCTTCAGCAGCAGCCCTCGCGCCAACGCCTGGTACCAGCGGTCCGATGGTCCCCGGCACGCCGCCACGGTCCGCTCCGCGAGGTCGAGCGCCAACGGATCGTCGCCGGAGCGCCACGCGACGGCGGCCTCCGTCAGTAGAACGGTCGGCAGGTAGCGCTCGTCCGCGAGCACCGCGGCCGCCTCCACGAGCTCGAGGTCAGCCTTGTCTGCCACCCCCTGTCGGTACGCAATGCAACGAAGCAGGCACTCGGCGCGGGCTTCGTAGTGGGCGTTGCGGCACTCCGCTGCGAGGACGCGCGACCGCTGCGCGGCGTCCTCCGCTTCGATCCATGACCCCGACTCCAACAGTGCGGCGGCAGCGTTGCCGTACGCGGCGAACTGAGCCGTGACGTTGGCCGTCTCAGCAGCGGACCGCAGATGCATGCGCGCCGCCTGGTCGAACTCGCCGAGCCGGTAGTGGAGGAACGCGCGCCACGTGGCGCAACTCGATGTCGCCCGCGAGTCCCCCGTCGAGTCTGCCCATCCCTTCAGGTCATCGAGGACCGCGCTATGGACGCCCGGCCCGTGCCGACTCGCGGCCTCCGCCATGAGAGCGCGTCGCCTGATCTCCAGCGAGCTGTCACGTTGTACACGCAGGCCTCGCAGACGACTGAGCGCGCTGGCGTGGCGCTTCGGGATCAGCCGTGCCGCCTCCAGCATCTCGCGGGATGCGTCGATCGGGTGAGCGACCGCGGGAATGGCATCGAACTCTTGGATCGCGCGGTTCAGGTTGATGGGCGTGCGCGCGGCGAGTGCGGCGAAGCCCAGCGCCGAGAGAAGAGCGGGGAGGTGGTCTTCGTCGGCATCGGCCCGCGCGAGGCGGATTGCCCTGCGCAGGAGTTCCACTCCCTCGGCAGCGCGGCCGTCATGGACCAGCTGCACCGCGACGCGGGGAGCCTCGGTCAGGAACGTGGCGGAGTTCGCGCCGGCGCGCAGCTGGCTTCTCACCCACGCCGAGACACCGTCGGTCGCCGAGTCATCCGCCTCCGCCTCAGACACCGGCTCCGCACGCAGCGCGTCGAGGGCACGGCGACTCACGACGAGTTGCTCGTCCACCCAAGCGGCGCGGCCCGCGCGTACCCAGACCCCGATCTCGTCGGCGATCTGCACGGGGTCTCCGCCCGTGCGCCGCAGCAGCTCGGTCGCGGTGTCCTCCTGGAGATGCAGCACGCGGTCGGGTCCCGCGACGAACGAGCGGATCGCGCGCGCATCGAGTGGCTCGTGCTGTTGTCCCGGCTCCCTTCCGATCTGCCGGAGGCGATCGGCCATCTCCCGCGCGTCCTGGTCCGCGAAGAGCGACCGGATCACGTCTCCCGCTGATGCCGGGCGCTCCGCAGGGTTGCGGGAGAGGAGCCGGTCGACGATCGCCGCGACGTGGGCGGGTACACCGTTGGCGACGTCCGCGACGTGTGGAGGCGCTACGTCCAGTCGCCGACTCAGCAACTCCGCGCTCGTCGCGCCCTGATGAGGCGTCACGCCCGACAGCGCCTCGAACGTCATGACGCCGACGGCGTAGAGGTCCTCGTGAACGGCGTCGCATCCCGCGACCGCCATCGACGCATCGACGCGCTCCGGCGCGACGTATGCCGGAGTTCCCGACCACTCGAGCGAGGCTCCGTCGCCGCGCAGCGTCGCCCGCCCGTGGGCCAGCCCGAAGTCGAGGACGTGCGCGCGGCCGCCTTCGTCCACGAGTACGTTGGACGGCTTGAGGTCGCGATGAGCGACGCCGTGGAAATGCAGCCGTGCAAGCACCTCCAGGAGCGAGCGGAGCACCGGAGCGAGCTGCTCCCACCGCATGGGGAGAGGGGTCCCTGGAAAGGGGGTCCCCGGAACGAGGTCCACAACGAGGAAAGGCTGTCGTTCATGGTGACCGTGGTCCCGATACGTCACGACGCCGGGCAGGCGGAGCAGCCCGAGGAGCGCGGCCTCGCCAACAATGCGAAGCGCTCCGGAGCTCAGCCCGCGGTGCGCGATCTTCACCGCGACACTCGCTCCAGTGACTGCATCCACCGCGCTGTAGACGATGCCGTGCGCGCCACGACCCAGCTCGTCTCCGAGCCGATACCTGCCTCCGAACGCGGCGCTCGTGTCCATGCGTTCTCTCCGGCCTACGCCAACGCGCCGATGACGGCTTGCGCAGACGCGATCCGGTCGCGGCGTTCGGGCTGCAACATCTGTGCGATGACATCAACGAACGTCGGAGAGAGTTCCCGCCGAATTGAGTCCGCGGCAGGCGCGACGGCACTCGGGTCCGGCGGCCTCCCGGGTCGGCGATCGTCCTCGAACGGATGGCATCCCGTCGCGAGTTCGAACAACGTCAACCCAAGCGCGTAGAGATCCGACCGTTCGTCGACGGCGTCGTCGCCGTTCGCCCGCGTCTCGGTCGGCGCGAACTGCTCCGGTGCCGCGTACCTCCACGACCCGACGAAGCGCCCCGTGGCTGTGAGCCGCCGCACGTCCCCTTGGTCCAACGCCACACCCAGGTCCATCACCTTCACGACGCCATCGTCGCGCAGGATGAGGTTGGCTGGCTTCACGTCGCGGTGCACGGCGCCAGTGTCGTGAATCGCCGCGAGAGCGGCGGCCGCTTGCACGCCGATCCGACGGCACGAGGCCTCGTCGAGCGGGCCGTCCGACGCGAGCGCGCTCCGCAGCGTGCGTCCCTCCTCGTACGCCATCACGAGGAAGTGGACGTCGTTGCCATCGGACTCTGCGCCGCACACGTCGTAGGTCGGCACGACGTTCGGATGGCGCACGCGCATGCCGATGGCCGCCTCTCGGTAGAAGCGCTTGAGCGCATGCGGTTCAACGAGCAGGTGCGGGTGAATGACCTTCACCGCGACGACGGCGTCCATCTCGGCGTCGGCTGCCAGATCTTCGACGTCGGCCACGTACACGGTGCCCATTCCGCCGCGTCCGATCTCACGACGAATCGCGTACGGACCGAGCTGATTCACGTCGAGCTCGGGCGGTCGGAGGATGCCGTCCAGCGCCAGGATGCCGAGCAGCTCCTCGCCGTCGACCGGGTAGTTCTCCTCGACCCAGCCGGGAGCCAGGAAGCCGGTCTCCTCGACTTCGGAGAGGATCTCCATCAACGCGGATTCGAGTCGATCTTCCATTCTCTCCTCAGGGCGATGAGGGCTCGCACGCGTCGCTTGCGCGCCGCATCTGCACTGGGCCAGCCCATGACGTCCGCGATGCGCTGCATCGAGAGCTCGTGCTCGGTCGCCAGGCGCAGCACCCGCTGCTGTTCCGGCGGTAGTCGCGCCATGCAGCGCTCCAGTCGTTGGAGCTCGTCAGCAGCGCCCGCATCGGTCGCCGGCCCGCGAACCCGTTCGCGGGCTCCTTCGACCTGCCCCGACTCCGCGTTGCGCACCCAGGTGACGCCATCGCGCCCGCGCACCCGACGACCACGGCCCCGCACGCAGGACTCCGTGATCTTGCGCAGCCACACGCGGAACTTGTCCTCGCCGCAGTCTTGGAACTCGGGCAGGCGACGCAGGACCTCGATCCAGACTTCGTTCGCCACGCTCATGGTCTCTTCGATCCGCCGCAACTGGCGACCGAGCAGACCGCTGGCATGACGCTCGACGGTGGGGCCGTGGCGGCGGCACAACGCGTCCAGCGCAGCGCGCTCACCGGCCTTGCAGCGCCGGATCAGATCGGAGAAGTCTTCCATCGCGTCGACGCGGACGCCGGACGGCGCCGCGCGGCACGAGAGTACAGAGAACGAAGGGCCATCGCGGCGCGTGTTCTGGCGCTCCGCGTTGGCGCCGCACACCTTCCGGCCGCAAGCCGCGCCGACGTGGTGAGCGGGCCGCGCTAAACTGCCGTCGGGAGGTGCCGCCGTTGCGCAGGGTTCGATGGGTCGTGCTGTTGACGGTCGTGGCGGCCATCGCGCTGGTCGCGGTCCTGCAGTCGTGTGATTCCGCACCCGAGCCGGTGACCCCGTCGTCGGAGACGCCGAGCACCGATGACGCGACGCCGACGCGCACGCGCCGCCGCGCGGAACCGATCGCGCCCGCGGCGCCCGAGTCGCCACCCGAGGCCGTGCCGGAGGAGGTCGTCAACGTCGATACGGGGACGATCGTCGGGACGGTCTCCCTCGCAGACGGAACCCCCGCCGGCAAGGCGAAGCTCCTGCTCGTGCCGGGTGGCAACTGGAAGCTGCGACAGGTGGTCGAAGCCGACGAGTCCGGTGCGTTTCGCGCCGAGGAGCTGCCGTCCGGAACGTGGTCCGTGCGTGCGGGTGGCGGCGGATATGGGACGCGCGTCGACCGAGGGGTGGAGCCGGCTGTTGCCGAGGTGCGTCCCGGCGAGGAGGTGCGAGTCGCGGTGATCGCGGAGCCACTCGTACTCGTACGTGGTCGGGTCACCGGGCCGGACGGCGAGCCGGTCGTCGGCGCCGACATCTCGATCCAGTGCGATGCGTTCCTGACCGCGGAGTCGTCTTGCTGGGTCCTTGAGCTGAAGACCGATGACGACGGCCGATTCAGTCGTCCGAGTGTCACGCCGGACGGCTACGTCCGCGTCGACGTCAACGCCGCCGGCTACGCCATGGCGAGCCGCAAGCTCGCCGGGATGACGCCCGGTGAGCCCACCGACGTGGACTTCACGTTGCAGACGGCGACCGTGTTGGAACTGCTGCTCGTCGATGACGCCGACGGTTCCCCCGTCACGGATGCGATCGTCTGGATCACCGACACCGGTGAGGGCGGGCTCTACGAGAGCGAGCACGGCGATCACTTCGAGCCGGACGAGAACGGACGTGTCCGCGCGGACACGCTCCGCCCACGATCCGTCAGGGTGCAGATCGATCCGAAGCGGCACGTCCGTCCGCCGAAGCGCGTGTTCGATCCGACGGCGGAAACCGAACCGGTGACCGTCCGCCTCACGCTCGGCAAGTCGATCTCGGGGCACCTCTGGAACGCGGACGGCACGCCCGCCGCGGGTCGGTCGCTGCGGGCGTCCGATCCATCGCTCACCCGGATGCAAGCCATGATGGGGAACCGTCTCTACGCGGAGGTGGCCGACGACGGCTCGTTCCGCTTCGATCGCGTACCCGAGGGGACGTGGGTCGTCTCGCTCTCCACCAACAGGGGCATCGAGGTCGTCTCGGCGCGCGCGGACGCGGGTGCGACCGGCGTGGTCCTTCGACTGCCGGCGGACGCCATCCGGGAGGTCACGGTGCGCATCGTCGGACCGACCGGAGAGCGCGTGCCGCGAGTGCGCACGCGCGAGGGGCACATGACTCGCGACGGCGGCATGCTCTCGAGCGCTGGGGGCCGGCTCGGAGAGAGCGAGGAGGTCGTGGAGGTCGGCGGGAGGGCGCTCGCGTTCGTCGAGGCCTGGGACGCCCGCGACGAGAACGGCGCGCGCCTTCCCTACGGTCACGTGTTCGCGGTCGTGCCTGAGGACTGCGGCGACGAGCACACGATCGTCATGCAGGCTGAGCGGGTGATCACCGGTCGCGTCGTGGACTCCGACGGGAACGGCGTGGGCGGTGCCTCCATCTCGGTGACGACCGTTCCCAATGAGAGGCGTGACGGCAGTCTCACGGAGCAGATCGACACCGTTCTCGCGCGCTCCGACGGATCGTTCCGTGTGGGCGGACTCGGCGACGAGACCGTGCTGCTGCGGCCCGTCGCTGACGGCTTCGTCGGCGATGCCTCGCAGGTCACGGCCGGTGCCACTGACGTCCGTCTGGCGATGGAGTCCGCGCTGGTGCCGCTCGTCACGGTCCTCACGGAGGACGGACGCGCTGTGGCGGGAGCGAGCGTGTCCGTCTATCGCGTCTTGGCCCCAGATGCCGACGCGATCGCGAGTTTCCCCCGCGAGCCCGTGTTCTCGGGGGAGACCGACTCGAACGGCCAGCTGCGCCTCCAGTCGTTGCGCCCGAACGGCCGCTACGAGGTGCGGATCCGACCGGCGCAACGGGGGAGCGGCCTCCTGCCGGCGAAACTCGATGACTGGCAGCCCCAGGACACCGAGATCCGTCTCCTCACCGCCCGACTGATCACGGGCCGTGTGAAGACCGCGTCCGGTGCGACGCCCAGCGAATGGACGGGCAGCGCGCTCGCCATGCTCGACGGTTCGTCCGTCTCCTACGCCACGATCGAGTCCGACGGGACGTTCCGGCTGCCAGACGTTCCGATGCAGTCCGTGACGGTCGAGGTCACCGCCGGAACGAACGACGAGTTGACGGGATCGGCCGACGCGCCCGTCGGCACGACGGAAGTGGTCGTCGACCTGACCTCCAAGTGACGCGATCAGTGGGAGGGCAGCGGTACGGAATCTGTCCTGACTCCGTACGGAAGTCCTAAGGCCCGCGTCACCAGTCGATCGAGCCGATCGCGTGCCACGGGACGACGTGGACGTCGGAGCGTCGCTGGCCGTCGTCGCCGGCGTAGACGACGCGCTTCTCCACCCTCTCCGGCGGAGCCGCGCTCTGGGCAAGCAGCCGCTCGAGCTCGCGCAGCGGGGTGAGGAACTCGGGCAGGAACGTCTGTCCGGACTTGATCTCGGCCACGCGGACGACGGCGTCGTCCTCGATGACGACGTCCACCTCCCGGCCGCGATGGTCGCGGAAGAAGTGCGTCGCCGCCGGGAGTCCACCGTGGACGCGGGACTTGACGATCTCGCTGATGGCCCAGCACTCGAAGATCGCGCCGCGGAGCGGGTGGAGTCGCAGCTGTTCCGTCGTCCGTATCCCCAGCAGGTGGCATAGCAGGCCAGAGTCGAACAGATACGGCTTCGCGCTCTTTGTCAGCCGCTTCCCGAGGTTGCGGTGGATCGGGCGAACGCGGTACGCAACGAAACTCGTCTCGAGTACCGACAGCCACGAACGGGCGGTGACGTGCGAGACGCCGGCGTCGGCCCCGAGCGCCGAGAGGTTCAGCGGCTGACCGACCCGTCCGGCGAGCGTCGCGACGAAGGTCCGGAAACTCTCGAGGTCGCCGACGTTCAGGATCTGCCGGACGTCGCGCTCGACGTACGTTGCCGCGTAGGCCGCGAGCCACTCGTCCGACGCGAGCCCGTGATCGTGGATCGGTGGGTAGCCCCCGCGCAGCACCGCTGTCCAGACGTCTCGGGGGCGAGCCGCGGTGCCCGAGAGCTCCTCGAGCGAGAACGGAAGCAGGTTCAGGACGGCGGTGCGGCCCGCAAGCGACTGGCTCACGGCGTCCATCAGCGCGAGGTTCTGCGATCCGGTGAGCACGAACTCGCCCGGGACGCGCCGCTCGTCCACGCGGACCTGCACGTACGAGAGCAAGTCGGGCACGCGCTGGACCTCGTCGATCACGACGCAGCCATCGAACTGCCCGAGGAAACCCTCCGGATCGGCGGTGGCGAACTCGCGGGTCGGGGGATGCTCTAGGTTTGCGTAGGCGTGGTCGGGGAACGTCGCGCGGCAGAGCGTGGTCTTGCCGGACTGCCGCGGGCCCGTGACGGTGACGACTGGGAACGCGGCAGCGGCCGCCTCGAGTCGTGGTGCCAGGGTGCGTTCGATCACGGGAAGAGTGTGCAGAGTGAAAGTTCAACTTTCAATCCGCCACGTCGGCGAGGCTAGGTAGCCGGGTTGCCACGTCGCCGGCCTGACCTCGATGTGAGGTGACGACAGGGGCGTTAGCCTGCGCTCGTGATCGATCTGCGCCCGCTGCTGCTCGCTGCCCTGCTCGTGTTCGCGCCGCCCGCGGCCGCGGATGACGAGGTCGCGCCGGCGCACCCGAAGGCGCGCGCGGAACTGCTTGCCGAGTTCGTTCCTCCGCGACGCGCTGAGATGGGGGACGACGCGCGTGCCGTGCAGGACGCGCGCGAGGCGGCGGCGCTCGCGACGCTCCGACCGATCGAGCGGCGCCTCGCTCTCTCCGTGGACGGGAAGCCGGTGTCGGGGATCGGCGTCCGCGCGTGGCACGACGTCTTTGACCTCGTCACGGAGACCGTCCCGACCGACGCGACGGGCGTCGCCGCGCTACGGCTCCCGCCGGGCGAGTGGCGCGTCCTCATTTCGGGCAAGATCTCACGGGACCGTGTGGCGTTCGGCGAGGTGCGCGTGGACGAGTCGTCGACCGCCGACGTGCCGATCTCGCTCGACACCGAGACCGTGCTGAAGTTCAAGCGTCGCGGTGGCGCGCCGGTCACCCCGGACAAGGTCGTGCTCGCGACGGAGGATCACCGACACCGTTTCGACATCGCCCCGCCCGGCAGCCGTCTCGTCGTCCGGCGGCCGACCGGCGGCCGACCGACGGCGCGCTCGTCGTGCAGGCGCGCGTCACTCCGGGATCGCAGTCGGGCTTCCTCGTTCGTGCGACGGTCTCGGGCGCCGCTGCCACCGTCGCGGCGGGCGGCGACGGCTCGACCAAACTGACGTTCGATGGCGCGCGGGATCACGTCCTGCACGCGGAGCTCGGCCCGACGGACGTGCTGCGCTCACGCTTCGAGATCCAGACCAGCCGGCGAGCCGTGTTGCACGTCTCGGGCGTCCCCGAGCTCGGCGTCGCGTACGACGTCACGCGCAAGCAGGGCAAGCACCGGTTCTACGCATCGCCGATCCCGATGGACGGCACCGCTCGCACGTTCCGCGGTCGTCCGCCGTTCGACGTGTCGATCGGCTACCGCCACAACACGGCGAGCCGCTTCCAGGGCCGCCGCCACAGCGTGTCGATCCGCGTGTTCCTGCGCGACGAGAACGGCCTGATCCTGCGCGGGTACAGCAAGCGCAACCCGTTCCCAATCGAGTGGACGGCGCGCGTCGGCGACGAGACGCACGCGAGCGGCACGATGAACGCCGCGTGGCGCGCGCGACTTCCGGCGCTGACGCGCGAACAGCTCCCGCAACTGCGCGTTGACGTGACGGCTCCGGCGGCGGGCGTCGCCCGGAAGACAGAACTCGTGCCGCAGGCGTCGACCGAGGTGGCCCGCGTCGGCGAACTGAGGGTCACGGCTTCGCCGCAGCTCGCCGCGAACGCCCGGGCGTGGGCGGCGTGGGCTGGGGATCTCGTCGCGTCGTTCAAGGACACACATCACGTACGGCCGTCGCGCATCGACGTGCCGATGTGGATCGACACAATGCCCGGGCTCTCGGGCTGGGGCGGGTGGAATGGCTCACGGAGCTACGCGCAGTTCACGGACTCGCGCCTCTTCGGGTGGGCCTGGCCGCCCAAGAGCAACGACGGGACCGTCTCGCACGAGCTCACGCATGCGTTTCATCGCCGCGCCCACGACCGCGTGTTCCAGCAGATGCAGTCGCGCGCCGTGAACCGCATGCGGGAGCGGCGGAGCGACGTCCACCGCGTTCCGTCCGGCAACACGCATCGAGCGCTGCTGGACTCGCTGCCGGAGACATTGCCCGAGACACTGCCGCCACCCGACGACGGTCCGTTCCCCGCACCGGGCGCGGCTGCGATGGTGACGACGGGCCTCGGCGATGACCCGTTCGTCGTGTGGTACCTGAGCCGCACCGCGGGACGTGCGGTCTCGGTCAAGCGTCGACCGAACGTCGATACGTACGCCCATTGGCTGGTCCTCGGCGGCTTCAGCGACGACGAGGCCCGCGCCGGCGTGCTCAGCTTTTTCGCGAAGACGAACCTCGCGTGGCTCGTGCGGCTACGCGGTGGCGACGTCTCCGACGCGCGCGCCGAAGCGGCACGAAGAGGGCTAGCCGAGAACACCGTCCCGAAGCCGCTCATCGCCGAACGCCGTGCCGTCGCGGCACGCTGGAAGTCGTTCGACCCCGCGCGCACGCCCGATCTCGACGCCGCCCTCGCGCGTATGGCGCAAGAGGTCGGCTCGTGGAAGACGCGCGCCGAGATCCGTCTCGCCGTCGCCCGCCACGTCAGCGCGAAGGGTGATCGCGCCGCCACCAAGCGACACCTCCGCGACGCCCTCGCCGACGCCTGGCGCACGAGCGGGGCAGTGTTCGAGGCCGTGTTGCAGACGGCGTCAGAGGTCCTGGCGACCACTCCCGAGTGAGGTCCTGAGTCCGCTCAGGGATTGTGGGAGCGACGTGGGGAACGCCGTGATGGAGGATGCCGGGCGTACGGAACAGCGGTCCGCGTGCGAGGACTGACAGGCATCGCCGCCGCCTCGCCCGGCTCACGCGCGGCGGTGTAGCATCGCCGCCGTGTTGTGGGACATCGTCATCTGCGTCGCCGCCGCCATCGCGGGCGTGACGTTCGTCGTCGGGGCCTTCGTTCAGGTTGGTGTCGGCGTCACGCGCCTGCAGGGCAGTACGAGCCCGAGCGGTGTCTTTCTCCTGACATCGATCTCCGGCCTCGCGCTCTGCGCGGTCGGTGTGCTCTACGCCGGGACGCTTCCCGCGTGGGCGGTGGCGCTGGCGTTCGTTCCGGACGTCTTCTGCGGGGCGTGCGAGTCCGTCCTCGCCGCGCGCCAGCGGCGCGGGTTCGTGCCAGTGAACTGGCCGGTCGCTGCCGAACGAGAGGCGTTGGACGCGTCGGATCCACGCGACGGCGGAACGGATCGGGCCGACGCTGACCTGACGCCGCCTGCTCCCGCGAGGGGTAGCCCATCGAAGTTGTTTGGGGTGATGATGTATCTCCTCACGGGCGTGCTGATGCTTGGTGGCGCCGCGCTCGGCCTCGCGATCGCGGGCGTCTGGAACTGAGCCATGCGGTGCGGAGTTAAGACAGAGCCCGCAGCCCTCGGGTCGATCGCAGGGACGATAGAGTCCCCTGTGAGTGGCCACCGATGACAAGCCGAAGCAAGCGACCGCCGACGACTCCAGGCGAGATCCTCCGTGAGGAGTACCTCGTGCCGCTCGCGATGACACAGAAGCAGTTCGCCCACCACATCCGCTGTGACGTGAAGGTCATCAACCGCATCGTCAACGACCGCAGCGCGGTGACGCCCTCCATGGCGCTGAAGCTCGGGGCGGCGTTCCGAACGTCGGCCGGGTTCTGGCTCAACGTGCAGAATGCCTGCGATCTGTTCCGCGCGAGAACGAGGTCGAGTCCCTCCCAGCGCCGCTGATCCCGGCTCGATCGAGCACTCGGCGACGTCGGCAGATCGCCCGTGAGGGACGACTCCGTACCGCTTGCGAACGAGCACCCGCGAATCCGCAGCGGTCGACGGTCTGCTACGCTGCGCCCATGTCCGAGAGCGCCGCTCTCCTGCATCGCTTGATGCCGCGCGTGACGGCGCGGCGGTGGGCCCGGATCCTCCGCTGCACGCGGCTGGAGCGCCATCGGTGTCACCGACGAGCCGGCAGGTGGCAGTCCGAGTGAGGTTGCGCGCGTTCCGTGTCCTCGCGGCGCTCGCGCTCTCACTCTGGGTGTGCGCCGCGGGCATCGGCGATCTGGTCGCGCTCGAGGATGAGCCTGACGCCGGCCTGCTGACCGACTTGCCGCGTCTCTGGTTCGACTGCCAGTGGTACTCGCGTCGCGCCGGCGGCATCGAGGACGTCCGAACGATCGCCGCGCAGGTCGATGAGGCATCTCGTCGGCTGGCAGACTCGCCCAAGTCGACGGGAGCTCGGTTTCGTCTCGCACGGGCGCTGTGGACGTTGCGTGACGAGCCGGCCTGCGATCGACATCTGGACTCGCTGATCGACGCCGGCGATTCGGCGCTCGGCGGCGGCCGGTCAAACGCTGTGGAGGTCGAACGAGTTGCGAGGGCGGCGATTGCTCGTGGCGACGTCGCGACGTTCGAGCGCGCCTTCTCAGTCTTGCAGAAGAACCCATCGACGGCGTGGCGTGCGCACGCGCTGCGGGGCGAGGCGGAGATTGTCCAGGCGGTGAGCGAACTCGCGGACACTCGGCTGTTCGACGTCGACCTCGCATGGGAGGTGCTCGGCTTCATGTTCGTGTTGGGCCCGAGAGCTCTCTCCGACGGCGATCGTGCTGAGCGCGAGCAAGCACCACGTCGCGTGTGGCAGACTCGAGCCCGCTTCGACAAGGCGGTGGCAGCCTCGCCGAGTCCCGGGCGACAATCCGACACGCGCGCAAGAGGCGAGGCGCTTCTCGCCCGTGCGCAGTTCGAGCTCTCGTGCGCATCCTCGATCCCGTCGACCGTGCTCGGAGTGGAGTCCTCAGAGCGTGTGGCGGCTGCACTCGACGATCTTCGTCGCGCGCGCGAGCTTCTTCCCGACGACCCCAGGGCGCTCGCGCTGCTCCTGAGCGGCGTGACGCGCTCGCCGGGCACGGGCGATCGCCGTAGGCGGGCTCGACGCGTGAGTTCGCTCCCCGCGGGAACGCGGAGTCGAGTTGAGGCCGCCATCCAGGGGTTGACTCAGCTCGCCGATCAGGCATCTGGCGACGCGTCGGCGTTCGCCGCGACGACGCTGGCCGCGTACCACCTAGACGTCACGGACGATGTCGACCGGGCGGAGGTCTTCCTCCGGCTCGCTGTGCGATCAGGCCCCACGGAGGACCGAGCCCTCGAGGTTCTGGTTCAGCTCCTGTTCTCGCAGCGGAGGTTTGCGGACGCCGTCTCCACGCTGAGCGAGCTGCCTCAGTCCACGAGCAGCTCGAGGGTCTGCGCGCTGCTCGCCACCGCGCTGGAGCGAGGCGGAGCACGAGCGGCGGCACGCAAGGTCTGGACTCGTGGCACGCGGCTCGATGAGGAGCACTTCGAGTGTCTCGTCGGGGTTGCTGCTTGGGGGTGTCGGAACGGGAAGGGAGCGAACGCAACGCTCCTGGAGATCGTCGATGCCGCCGACGCACTTCGGAACCGAGTGAACGGAGACGAGGTTTGGCGGCAGCTCGACGTCGCGAGACTCCGCGCGCATCACTTCGCGGCAACCGGGAGGGATCGCGATGCGCGGCGAGAGGCGCGCCGCATCGCTCGTGCTCTCCCCGACCCGAAGATGCTCGATGCGTTGACGCGACGGCTTGATCGACGCATGGATCCGAAGGATGTGCGTCCAGGAGGAACCGCCGGCAGCCACGACGCACCGGAGACGGTCCTCGCTGATTTCGCGACGTGGCTTGCAGCCTCCAGCGACGAGCGCGTCCTGGCAGCGCGAGCGGTGGCCGATCGACTCGAGGGGGTTCGGCTCCTCCGTCGACTCGCTCCCGTTGACGACGGCGAGCGACACGTGCCGTTGCTCCTGCACGAGTCGACGGGGATCGAGTTCGTCCTCATCCCGGCGGGCACGTTTGATATGGGCTCCCACGAAGACGAGGTCGGTCGAGTGCCGAACGAACGACTGCATCGCGTGACGCTCACTCGACCGTTTCTGCTCGCTCGTTATGAGTGCACGCAGCGAGCGTGGGATCGGATCGGAGGTGAGGACGAGCGTGCGCACGCTCTACCGCGAGCCCCCATCGACGGAGTCTCGTGGACCGATGCGACAGCGTGGTGTGAACGGGCAGGCGTGCGTCTGCCGACTGAGGCGGAGTGGGAGTACTCGTGCCGCGCCGGGACCACCACAGCGTTCCACGTTGGCGACGCTCTCGGCGTCGATGATGCGAACGTACGACGTGGCGCGCCTTCCAGCACGTCCGCGCGGCGCGAGGAGTCGTCGGCTCTCCCGGTGGGGCTCTACTGCGCCAATCGTCTCGGTCTGCACGACATGCACGGCAACCTGCTCGAGTGGTGCGTCGATGCGTTCGCGTCGAACTACCCGGAGTTTCCCGCGCGGGACCCGGTCGCCAGCGCGGAGACTGATGCGCGGGTGGCACGCGGCGGGCACTACTACGGCGATGCGTCGATGGCTCGGTCCGCACATCGAAGTGGTGGCGCGCGGAATTCCCATCTGCCGACGATCGGATTCCGCCCAGCGATGTCGGTTCCGCCTCGCTAGGTACTCGACCGATGGAACAGGGGCTCGGGACAGCTCCAACCGGCCAGAACTGGGAGCGATCGTCGAACGCCCACCCACCGTCCCGCTCGAGACTCCGCGATGGCACCTAGCGTGGGCGGCCCAAGCGGGAGATCGTCACCGCGAGTTCCGGCTCTCACCGCGCTCCGGAACGGGCGCACCTTGACGCGGTATACCTAGTCGAGGTATGCTTTGACGATGGCGATCCAGGGGTTCGCGTCCGACGCGATCGAAGGCTTCTTTCGCGACGGGCGGATCCCGCGCCGTGGCGGCTGGCGCAACGTGCACCGGATCGTCGGCCGGAAGTTGGACATGTTGGACTACGCAGAGCTGCTCACCGATCTGAGATCACCGCCGGGCAACCGCCTGGAGGCCCTCAAGGGCGATCTGCGCGGCCTGCACAGCATTCGGGTCAACGACCAGTGGCGCATCGTCTTCCGCTGGACTGCCTCGGGCCCGACCGAGGTGGACGTCTGTCACTACCACTGATCTCCCGAGGCCACCGATGACACGCCGACGCAAGCGACCGCCGACGACTCCAGGCGAGATCCTCCGTGAGGAGTACCTCGAGCCGCTCGCGATGACGCAGAAGCAGCTCGCTGATCACATTGGCTGTGACGTGAAGGTCATCAACCGGATCGTCAACGATCGAAGTGCCGTGACCCCCTCCATGGCGCTGAAGCTCGGAGCGGCGTTCCGCACTACCGCTGGGTTCTGGCTGAACGCGCAGAAGACATGTGACCTGTTCCGCGCCGAGAACGAGGTCGAGTCGCTCCCGACGCCGCTGATCCCCGTTCAGTAGCTCCTCCGCTCCGAACCGGGATAGCCTGTCTGCCCATGAGTCCTGAATGGGAACCCGACATTGCTCTCGATCCGGCGATCGCCGCCCGGCTGGTCGAGCACCAGTTCCCGTCGATGGCGCCGGCGACGCTCGTGTCGTTCGGCGATGGGTGGGACAACTCGGCCTACCTCGTCAACTCGACGCACGTGTTCCGGTTCCCGCGGCGCGAGTGGGTGGTGCCGTGGCTCGCGAACGAGGCGGTCTGGCTGCCGCGGCTCGCGCCGATCGTGACGCTGCCGATCCCCTTGCCGAACCACGTCGGTCGCGCGTCGGGCGAGTTCCCGTATCCGTTCCTCGGCTACCCGGTGCTGCGCGGGACGACGGCATGTCGCGCGCAGCCCGACGACGACCAACGGTGTGCCTCAGCGGCGACGCTCGGCCGCTTCCTCGCATCGCTCCACGCCGCGGAGCCCGACACCGACGGTGAGCCGATGCCGCTCGATGCGATCCGCCGCACCGACCTCGAGTACCGGGCGAGCCAGACGCGCTCGCGACTTCCGCAGCTCGAGGACGACGACGTTGATCGCAACGCGGTGCTCGCGCTGCTCGCGGTGCTCGAGCTGACCCCGGCGTGGGACGGGCCGCTCCGGTGGGTACACGGCGATCTCTACGCGCGGCATGTGCTCGTGGACGACGACGGTCAGCCGTGCGGGATCATCGACTTTGGCGACCTACATCGCGGGGACCCGGCGCTCGACCTGATGATCGCGTTCACGTACCTCCCGCCGGAGGCGCGGCCCGACTTCCGTGAGGCGTACGGCCCGATCGATGACGACACCTGGAACCGCGCGCGCTTCCGTGCGCTGTTCTACGGCCCGATCCTGATCATCTACGGTCGCGATATCGGCGACGACGCGTTGGTCGACGCGGGGCTGCGGGCGCTGCGCTACGCGCTGGCGGACTAGGCGGCGTCCACGGGGAGGCTCGTTCGCGAGGGCCATCGCACCAGCGGGGAGGAGCAGGAGATCCGCCCCGCTTGCTACGCGTGTAAGTGGCGCATCTGCTCGTCGTGGCACGGCTCGCACACGCCGTGTGTCACCTCGACGGCGCCGTCGAGCGCCTCGAAGTCACCGAAGTCGAGCCACAGGCCATCGGGGCCGCGCAGGCGGCGGCACCAGGCGCAGACGCCGACGAGTCGGGCGGCCCCGTCGTGGTGGGGTGGGAGTCGTTCTAACTGGGCATCGCCGTCGCTGAGGAGCATCCGGACGACGTCGAGGAGCTCGCTGTGCTCGCGCACGAACCGATCCCGATAGTCGTCCAGGATCTCGCGCTCCTCCTGGCCGACGAGCGCGAAGTGCGGCAGAGCACGGCGGAACGCACCGACCTCCCAGATCCGCTCGAGAGCGGCGGCGCCGGCGATCTCGAACGCGCGCCGCGAGAGTGCGTCGCCGCGCGGTAGCGCCTGCGACTCGCGCCCGACTTGCTGCGCGACGTGCAGTCGCCGCGCTGACGAGAGGACACTGCGGCCCTCTCCGGCGAGCCGTGCAAGCAGCCCCGCTGTGGCGGCGTGCGCCTCGGCCGTGCGGGCCGCGCCGAGCATGCAGCGGATCTCGATCAGATCGAGGTCGAAGTCGTGGCTGTCGCGCGTCAGGCCGACGGCGCGGGAGCCCTCGATCTCGTCCAGCGCCGCGCCGACGTCGCCCGCGGCGAAGCGCGCCTTCGCGCCGAGAATTTGGAGCCCGCGCGGGTCGTCCATCGGCTCGGCTTGACGGATCTCCTCGAGACGCGCCAGTGCGCCCTCGGCATCGTCGTCACGGTACGCGGCCACCAGATGCAATCCGGCCAGCACGCGGTCGATGTACGCGCCGTCCTGTTCGTTGAGATCCTGGCGGGACATCGCGACGCGGGCGAGGGCCTCGTCGGCCCGGGCGTCGTCCCCGATCTCGGAGAGCACGCCCGCCAGATAGAGGTACGAGAGCGCGGCTGCGAACGCGCTGCCGCCTCGCTCGCAGAGTACGCACGCCCGGCGGGTGAGGAGCAGGGCCTCGAAGACCCGCTGGTCGTTCAGGCACATCAGCCCGTAGTTGATGCACCCGTTCCGCTCGGAGCGCGTGCCAGTGTCCCACGCCGCTGCGAGCCCGCGGCGGTAGCGGCCCTCGGCGACGGCGAAGTCCGCGCGATCCTGGGCCACGCACGCAGCGGCGATCAGTGCCTGACCGCGGAGCGTCGCCTCGGGCGAGTGCTCCGCCACCTCCATGAGGAACGCCTCGTGCTCCTGTTCGTAGCGCGGGAAGCGATCGAGGACCTGCTGCACGCGACCGCAGTGCGAGGGCGCAGAGGGGTCCAGCGTGGCCAGATCAGGCACCGCCAGGTCGGGCACGCCCGAATCAGGCACGCCCGAATCAGGCGCGGCTACATCACGGACGGTGGAATCGGCGGACGCGGGGTCGGAAGGCATGGATGGAGGCTCCGGGCTTCCATCGGGTGCGCGCAGGCTCCGGCTGGAGCCTGGCCGGTGCTTTCTGCGACGCGGGCGGAATTCAGAGACCCCGGTCTCGATTCCTTGGGGGGTGAGCCTCGCCACTCTGAGGCCGGTTCGCAGCGCCCCCGGTAGACTCCGGGGTCCTCGGTGAACCCCCTCGGAGAACTCCCCGGCATGATCTCCCCGAACCCGATTCCCCCTAGCCGCGCGAAGCCCCCGTATCCCGGCGAGCGCGTGACCTCGACTGGCAACAAGCTGGTCTGCGTCTACGTGGAATCGCGCGTGGCCGACGGCGGCGTCTTCTACCCCATCACTCCGTCCACGGAGATGGGCGAGCTGTTCCAGGCCGCGTTCGCCGAGGGCAAGCTCAACGTGTTCGGCGCGCCGAAGATCGCCATCGAGACCGAGGGCGAGCACGCCGCGCAGGGCGGCTCGATCGCGCTGTCCGTGACGGGCAAGCGGGTGGTCAACTTCACGTCCGGCCAGGGCGTCGTCTACGCCTTGGAGCAGTACTATCACGCTCCGGGAAAGCTCTCGACGATGGTGGTGCAGCTCGGCGCTCGCGCGCTGACGAAGCACGCCCTGAACGTCCACTGCGGCCACGACGATCTCTACGCCGCCCTCGACACCGGGTGGATCACGCTCTTCGCCCGTGACGCCCAGCAGGCAGCCGACCAGGCACTGATCATCCGTCGCGTCACCGAACTGAGCCTGACGCCGGGCATCAACGGTCAGGACGGCTTCCTGACCACGCACCTCGAGCGCACGTTCTTCGCGCCGGAAGCGGACCTGATCCGCGAGTTCCTGGGCGCGCCTGATGACCGCATCCCGTGCCCGACCGAGGCGCAGCGCACGCTGTTCGGCTCGACCCGCCGCCGCGTGCCCGAGATGATCGATCTCAAGAACCCGCTCCTGCTCGGCCCCGTGCAGAACCAGGAGCACTACATGAACGGCATCGTGGCGCGCCGCAACGCGTTCGCCGAGCCGATCCTCCAATTCCTCTCCGAGGCCTACGAGGAGTTCGGGCGGCTCACCGGTCGCGAGTACGGGTTCGTCCGCGAGTACCGCTGCGACGACGCCGACACGGTGTTCGTGTCGCTCGGCTCGGCCGCCGAGAACATCGAGGCCGCCGTCGACGTGCTGCGTGCCGACGACGACGCGAAGGTCGGCTCGATCCACGTCAACGTGATCCGTCCCTTCCCCGAGGCAGCGATCGTCGAGGCGCTCCGTGGGAAGAAGAACGTCATCATCCTGGAGCGGACCGACGAGCCGCTCTCCGGCGACAACCCGCTCACGCGCGACATCCGCACCGCGATCAGCAAGGCGCGCGAGAACGCCGCCGGCCCGGCGCACGCGCACGTCGGCGCGCTGACCGAGGCCGACGCGCCTCGCATCTTCAGCGGCATTTACGGCATCGGCTCCCGCGACTTCCGCCCCGAGGCGGTCCTGGGCGCTTGGGAGTACGTCGTCGGCCGCATCGCGCGTCAGGACGGCAAGTCCGCCGCCGACGCCGAGGGCTTCTTCGTGCTCGGCATCGACCATCCGTACGCGGTGGTGTCGGACCGTACGCCGTCGCTGCTGCCCGACGGTGCCATCGCGGTGCGTCTGCACTCGATCGGCGGCTGGGGCATGATCACCACCGGCAAGAACCTCGGTTCGATCATCGGCGCGTTCGGTGACGACCTGGCCCGTCGCGAGCCCACGTACGACGACTTCGGACGCATGAACGAGGTGGTGCACATCAGCTCGAACCCGAAGTACGGGTCCGAGAAGAAGGGCTCGCCGACGTCGTACTTCCTCGTCGTTGCGCCGAACCGCATCCGGGTCAACTGCGACCTGCGCCACGTGAACGTCGTCCTGTGCTGCGACCCCAAGGCGTTCACGCACATGAACCCGCTCGACGGCATGGCCGAGGGCGGCACGTTCGTGTGGGAGTCGGCCGAGGAGCCGGACGTGGCGTGGCGCCGCATTCCCGAGCGCTACCGCCAGGAGATCATCGACAAGAAGATCAAGCTGCGCATCCTGCCGGGCTTCGACATCGCCGAAGCGGCGACGCAGCGCGAGGAGCTCCAGCTCCGCATGCAGGGCAACTCGTTCCTCGGCGCCTTCTTCCGCGTCTCCGGCTTCATGGAGAAGTACGGCGTTTCGGAGGAGCGTTTCCAGGAGGTCGTGCGCGCCCAGTACGAGTCGAAATTCGGCCGCTTCGGTCCGACCGTCGTCGAGTCGAACATGCAGGTGATGACCCAGGGCTTCGCGCGAGTGCGCGAGGTGCCGTACGGCGACGTCGCCGAGCCGGATCTCTCGAGCATGCGCGGCGACGCGCTCACGCCGTGCGGCACGTGCGGCATCGAGGAAGGCTGCGACGCGCCCGAGGAACAGGACGATCGCAACCCGATCGCCAACACCGACACGTTCGACGCGGAGTACCGCTCGGGACTCGGCTACTTCCAGCCGTCCTCACCGCTGGCGTCGGTCGGCGTGATGGCCGCGGCGACGGGGGCGACGGCATCCAAGTACGTCGCGCGGCGCCAGAAGCCCGTGTGGCTGCCGGAGAACTGCACGCAGTGCATGGAGTGCATCACCGCGTGCCCCGACACGGCGCTGCCGAACACAGCGCAGACGATTACGACGATCCTGCAGACGGCCGCCAACGGCTACGTCGAGGACCTCGTGCAGCGTGGTCTGCTCCTGAAGGAACTGCCGGGTCTCGAGTCGCGCGTTCGTGAGCGCATGAACGGCGGGCTGGCGTCGAAGGAGCCGGCGAAGTTCTCGGAGATCGTCCACGCCGAGGTCGCGGCGCTGAACGGCGCGCTGGCCCCCGACACGAAGAAGGAGTTCCTCGAGGTCTTCAACCGCATCCCGTTCGCCTACGAGATGACGCCGATGGTCTTCGCCGCGAAGGAGGGCCGCGCGCCCGGCTCGGGCGGCGTCTTCGGCATCATGGTCAGCGACCTGTGCAAGGGCTGCGGCGAGTGCGCGACCGAGTGCGGTGAGAAGGACGCGCTGATCATGGTTCCGGAGACGGAGGACATCAACGCCGACCACGTGAGCGGCGTAAACTTTCTCGATCTCCTGCCGGACACGCAGCAGGAGTTCCTCGGTCGCTACGACGCGACCGACCCGCAGAGCTCGCACGCCGTCACGCTGAAGAACCACCTGATGGTGCGCAGCCACTACGAGGCGCTCGTCTCCGGCGATGGCGCCTGCGCCGGCTGCGGCGAGAAGAGCGTGCTGCGCGCGCTCGCGACGCTGACCGAGGCCTACATGCGGCCGCTGTACCACGCCAAGGCCGACCGGCTCGACGCGAAGGTCGAGCGGCTGAAGGCCGAGGGCGCCGATCGTCTGTGGGCACTGCGTGAGCGGAGCCCCGAGGAGCACGCGCTGTTCCAGCGCACCGTGGCCCACACGATCATGGGGCTTGGTGGCGAGAGCGAAGAGGACACCGACGGCCGCCTCGCGGCGCACGGCAAACTGACCAACGGCGACATCGTCGAGGCGCTGGCCGCGGTGATGAGCCGCGACGCGTTCAACCACCGCGACCTGCAGGCCGTCGACGGCCGTCACGCCGACGGCATGGCCGTGATGGTCATGGGCGCGCACACCGGCTGCAACACGGTGTACGGCTCAACGCCGCCGAACAACCCGCACCCGTACCCGTGGATGAACTCGCTGTTCCAGGATGGCTCGACCGTCGCGTGGATCTTCGGCGAGTCGTTCATGCAGGACCACGGGCGTCGTTCGATCGTGCCCGAGCGCCTGTTCGACGCGCTGTTCGAGCGCGACGAGAACGTCATCTCCGACACGGAGTACTTCACGTACACGCACTTCAGCGACGCCGTGATGACGGATCAGGAAGTGCGCGAGCTGCCGAAGGCGTGGGCGCTGGGCGGCGACGGCGGCATGGGCGACATCGGCTTCCAGAACGTCTCGAAGGTGGTGCTCCAGAACCGCCCGAACGTGAAGCTGCTGATGCTCGACACGCAGGTCTACTCGAACACCGGCGGACAGAACTCCGACTCGTCGACGATGCTCGGCGGCGGTGACATGAACCAGTTCGGCGTCGCCACGCAGGGCAAGTTCACGGAGAAGAAGGACCTCGCCGAGATCTTCATGTCGGGCCACGGCTCGCCGTTCGTGGCGCAGGTCTCGATGGCCGACGTCGCGCAGTTCTACAAGGCGATCCTCGACGGTCTCGAGTACCGCGGCACGGCGTTCTTCCAGTGCTTCACGACGTGTCAGCCCGAGCACGGTGTGCCGGACGACATGTCGTCGACGCAGGCGCGGCGCGTGCGCGACTCGCGCGGTGTGCCGCAGTTCGTGTTCGATCCGCAGAAGGGCGAGCGGTACCAGGAGGCGATCGACTTGAAGGGCAACCCGCACGTCGATCGCGACTGGACGACGATCAAGCGCAGCGACGGCGAGTCCTACCACTACACGGTGGCTCACTGGGCGGCGACCGAGGCGCGCTTCCGCAAGCACCTGCGCAAGGTGAAGTCGACGGAGGGCCTGATCCCGCTCGACGACATGCTCGCGCGTCTCGCGCAGCAGGACGTCGTGCACCGCCGCTTCGTCGACCCGAACCACCGCGCGTTCGCGCCGGACTTCGGCGTCTACGTCGAGATCGACCACGGCGGCGGCCGCATCCAGCCGATGGCCGTCTCGCGCCAGATGGTGTTGTTCTGTGTCGAGCGTCGGAAGGCCTGGCGTCTGCTCCAGAGCCAGGCCGGCGTGATCAACAAGGACTACGACGCGCAGTGCAGCGTGCTGGCGAAGGTCGACAAGGGGGACCTGCCCCTCGACGAGCTCTTCGCCCGCGGAGCCGATCTGCTCACCGAGGAACTGGCAGCCGAGAAACTGGCCGCCGCCGCCGCGCCGAAGGCGGGTGGTGGGGGAGCTCCGAAGGCACCGGGGTTCGGGGCACCGAAGGCGCCGGGCGCTCCGCCGGCCCCGGGCGCTCCGTCGGCACCCAAGCCCCCCGCTCCTCCGTCGGCGTAGTCCGCGTGTCGCGACACGTCCTCTACGCGTACGCAGACGGTCCGGATCTGCTCGAACGGGTGGATCGTCTGCACCAGGCGATCGAGGGCCTCATCGCGGTGCGGCGCTGGGATCAGGCCAGGCCGCAACAGGTCAACCAGCTCCACCAACTCGCTCCGCGCGAGGGACCGCTCGACTTGCCCCAGTGGGAGGTCGGTGTGCTGCTGCTCCTGCCGCAGCACGATCGCGATCCGAGCGGCTGGTTCGACGACGTCGCGGCGATCGTCGCGTTCCTGGAGTCGCTCGCCCAGCGCGAGGACATCGGGTTCGTGTTCGGCGTCCGCGACGACGAGACCGGCCTCGCCGCCGACATCGTCCGCGTGACGGGCCCGGGCTCCGACCTCGACGCCGTGCACGCCGCGATCGACCTGTTGCGCTGAGCGGCCGCGCTCCGGAGGCAACCTAGTTGCGGCCCGCCCGGAGCTCGGTGAAGAACGTATCGCCGTCCACCGACTCGCCACGGCGGAGCTGCTCAAGCCCGTGCTCGATCTCCGCCTTCAGCTCGGCGATGCCCTGAACCGGCACACGCTCCCGTTCCTCGAGCAGGCGCAGCGCCGCGCGCACCACCTCGCTTGCGGTCGTGTACTTCCCGGAACGCAGGCGGCGCTCGATGAATTGACTGAGCTCAGGAGTGAGCGAGACGTTCAGCGTCGTCCGGCGAGCCATGCCGCGAGCGTAGATCGAGGCGCACCGCGCGTCAATGCGGCCGATGTGGCCTGCCTCGTGAGAGAGGGACGCGTGGGAGGCGCGAACGGTCATACCCCGCGATGAGTTTCACCGGTCTCCGCACTCCTGCGACAGAGCACTCCCGTCGCGGCATCCGGCGAGCCCGGGACGGCGCGGTGCGGTCAGGCCACCGACTTGGGCCTGGTACGGTCGTGCGGCGTCTCCACGGTGCCACTGCCATGCGGACGACGCCACACGACATGTGCCTACTTGGAGCGGGGATCTGATGTCTCAGAGAGTTCGCCGGACGCTTGGCTCGGTCGTGGCGCTCCTCCTGGTCGCTCTCGTCGTCGTGCTCGTGACTCGGATCGTTTGGGTACGCGTGCGCGAACCGCCGTCCGAGTTCGATTTGTCTGTCCGCCTTCCGGCGGGCCGAGCAGTCGTGCTCGATCAGTCACTCGAGCCGGTGCCGAATGCGGTCGAGGCCGAGCCCGGCGGGTTCATCGTCTTCGCCGACGATGAGCTGCAGGTCGCGTTCCTGCTTCAGTCGGCGCTTCGCGACCCTCTCGAGACGGTCGGGCGTGCGTTGGATTCCACCGCGCCGACGACGTTGGCTCAACTCACCCACGTGGCTCGAGGCGGCAAGGAGAGTCACGATGGTGAGGACGCGGCCACCTGGAGATTCCGTCACACCGATGCCTACGACGCCCGGGAGTACGCGGAGATCGAGAGAAGGATGCTGGCCACGATGAGGAAGCATGACTCGATCCTTCGGGCGCTCGGAGACTAGCCCGGCCTATTCATGAGGCTCGCGCACTCCGTGACGACCGACGTCCGGGAGTGGAGGAACAGCCTGGATGCGGGAGCAACCGCGCGCGCCGAGTGGCCCGTCCTGATCGAGGACAGGTCGTCGAGCTCAAGGCGCGACGACAACTGCGACGCCGTTCCGTCTCGGAGGAGGCGCAACGCGGAGATCGGCGGTCTGGACCGCTCAGGTGCGTGAGTCGTCATGAATAGTCCGGGCTAGCCCCGTCATCAATCAGCAGAACGAGGGACACTCCCGACCTCGATCGGCTCAGCGCTGCTTCGTTCCCGTGTCCTGAGGGAGCCGGTCGAAGCTCCCGTGCAGGATCAGGGGCTCCGAGGGCCAACCGAGCGGCTCCCCCGTGTCCGCATCGTCACAGTGAGCGAGCTCGATGTGGAAGCTGCCGCTGAGGTCACCGGACTCGTCCAGTGCGGTGGTGCTCATCTTGCCGATGGCCGGATCGCTGGGCCGGCAGCGCACGCGCCGGACGTGCTCCTCGAACACGAGATCGAAGACCACGTGCGTCTCCGGGATCACTCGCCCGTCAGCGTCGATCACGAGGACCAGGTCCCAGCCGTCAGCGCCCAGCTCGATCCGCTCGATGCGTCCAGGAGCGACGCTGCCGATGGAGGCGCCCGGGCTCGTCGACTCGAACCCCAGGTCCGCGTCGAGCCCGAAGAGCTGTGGCGGAAGGACGCCACCGAGCGGGAGTCCGGTGCGCGGCCGGATGATCTGCACCACGAACGCCGGGCCCGACGAGGACCCCGGGACGAGGTCGTCGACCGGACGGTCCGGCCGATACACGCCGAAACAGAGCAGCACCACGATGCCGACGACGAGCAGCCCCAGCGGGAGGAGGTTTCGCGGCGGTTTGGGGTTCTGCGACATGGACGTGGAGTCAACGAAGGCTACGACAACCACCTCTGCATAGAGGCGACGGCTCCATCGCCGTGCGCCGGAGTTCGGGAACAGGCGACGAGACGCTACGCGGTCGAGTTGCGCCGTGTTCGGAGGTCGGCGAAGAACGCTTCGCCGTCCACCGCCTCGCCACGGCGGAGCTGCGCCAGTCCGTGCTCGATCTCCACGTGCGACTCGGCGATGTCCGAGACCGAGACCGAGACCGAGACCGAGACGCGCTCGCGCTCCTCGAGCAGGCGTAGCGCCGCCCGCACGACCTCGCTCGCGGTCTCGTACTTCCCGGAGCGTAAGCGGCTCTCGACGAAGTGACCGAGCTCGGGAGTGAGCGAGAGGTTCAGCGTCGTCCGGCGGGCCACGTGTCGAGCGTAGGTTGTGTAGCGCGTTGGGTCAACGTGGCCGGTCCGCGCAAGAGATGCCGCAGATCCTTGGACCGAAGGAACCGACCGGGTCGCGCATGTCCGGCGAGCGTCCGTCGAGGCGCGCGGAGACCGGGCCGAGTATGATCTTCGAGAGTTGGACGGCGCCGCACCCCAGCCGCTGCGGCTCCGGTGCGGCCCGGCAGATGAGGAGCACCAGGTGATCGTCGAGTACATCGACCGAGCCCTGCGGCGAGCAACGTACGACAAGCTCGAGGACGGGACATATGTGGGCGAGGTAGCGGAGCTGCAGGGCGTGCTCGCGAACGCTGAGACCCTCGAAGCGTGCCGCGATCTACTGGCCGGGGTCGTCGAGGGCTGGGTGCTGTTCCGCGTCGCGAACGGGATGGAGGTCCCGGAACTCGACGGTGTTCGAGTCTCCGCCAGCGCCGTCGCCTGATGCCGCCCTGGGGACCGAATCTCTCGGCGACGCTTGTCCGTGCCCTGCGCCAACTCGGTTTCCAGGGCCCCGGGCGCGGGGGCAGGCATGAGTACATGCGCCGCGAGAACGTGTCGGTCACGATCCCCAACCCGCACGGCGGCGACATTGGCGTCGGGCTGCTCGCACGGGTTCTCCGGCAGGCGGGCGTCTCCCGCGAGGAGTGGGAGACTGCCTGAACCACCATGCCGGACCCGGTTCGTTTCATCGGGACAGCCCGCCGGTCCGCGCCGGAGATGCCGCGGTTCCTGGGACCGAAGAAACGGACCGGGTTGCGTATGACGCCGTGCGGCGCGCGCGGCATTGACGCCGGTGCGACGCGCCGCGACCCTAGAGCGATGGCGTTGCGAACGGTCGGCTGGAGCGCGGTGCTGGTCCTCGTGGCGGGCGCGCTCGGAGTCTGGCTGCGCGGAGTGCTCGACGAGACGCCACAGCCACAGCCGCGGACCCAGACGTCGACGCCCGAGCCGAACGCGCGCCGCATCCGCTCACACACGACGCTGCCACCGCGAGTGGACGCGGCGTCGTCCGAGGAGATCGTCGAAGTTGTCGAGGAGAGCGCTGCACCGTCACCGAAGCTCATTCATGGCCTCGGCATCCCGCGCGACGACGCGATCGCACACCTGCCGGAGCTCCTCGAACGCGCGCGCGCCAACGCCGACGACCACGCCGCGCAGATCCTGCTCGGACTGGCAGCCGAGGTGAACACCGAGCAGAGCCGCCGCCTCGTCCTCGACGCCATGCTGAGCAACGACATCGCGTACGAGTTCGGGAACCGCGACGGGTACTTCTTCGAGCTGTTTCGCAGCGACATGCGCGACGACGTCGGCCCGGCTGCGATCGCGCGTCTGCGCTTCGAACTTGCCCGCGGCGAGAGCGGCGCGGGCTCGGTGGGCGGCTACGCCATGCTCGTCGGACTCTCCGGGATGGCGGAGGGACGTGTGCTGCTGGAGGAACTCCGGAGGTCCCCGGACGGGCCGAAGCGCGGCACGGGGATCTGGGGACTTGCAGCCAGTGGCGATCCGGCCCTGTTCGTCGAGCTCGCGCGCGAGGCCGACTTCGGCGACGAGGTGATCGAGCCGTTCCTGAGGGCTTCGCGCGTTGGCGGACTGACCGCACTACGGACGGCGGTCCTCGACGCCGAGGTTCGCAATCCGACCCGGGGGCGGATCGCGATGGAACTCGTCGCTCGCGGCGGCGTCCTGGAGTTCCCACTGATGGCTCGGCTCTGGGATGCGGGGCATCCCCGGGCAGCGATCTACGGGTACTCGCGACTCAATCAATGGACCGACGACGCACCCGCGATCCAGGACGCTCGGGATCGAGTGTACGCGGCGATCGAGGACGATGCGCTCGACGGCGGCGCGCGTCGCGGCGCGTTCTACGCGGTCGAGTACCAGGAGCTCTTCCAGACCGAGCGCGCGGCGACGATTCTCACCGCGTTCCTCGCGCGCAGCGACGATCGGACCTGGGCCCGCGCCGCCCGCGCAGCCCTGCGCCAGACGCAGAAGCGGCTGGGCCGCCTCCCCGCTGTCGAGGCGCGCTGACCGTGACCGAGCACTCGCGGCGTCCCTGGAAGTGGACAGTGAACAAGTGGTAACGACGTCAACTTCCGAGCCTGAGGAGCACACCCGAGCGCCGAGTTAGTTGACAGCTACCAGTGTCCCGCCTTCCACGCTCGCGCACCGGCGCGTCAGCCGCTCAGACTCACCGCCGATCTGTCTCGACACAGACCCGCCGCACCGCACCCGCCGCATTGCCGGATTGCCGAATTGCGACTCGCGGATCTGGACGGCGCCTGAGCGAATCTGGACGGCGCCTGAGCGGATCTGGATGGCGCCTGACCACCGCCGTCACCAGGGCGTCGTGATCTCGACGCGCTCGCCGCCCGGAGTCACCGGCTCGGGATGCACGAACCACTCGCCGGCTTGCCCGGACCCGGGGGCGCGTATCCGCATGCGAACCGGCTCGTCACGCGCAAGCCGAGGGATGCGGAAGGTACCGTTCGGCGCCGTCTGTACAGAATGCGCCATCGACCCACCGAACCGGTTGGTGGCGACCACGCGGACGTTCCCGAGCGGCGCACCGTCGGCGTCGATCACGCGTCCCTCGAGCGCGACTCCGGCCGTGAGCACGATGCGAACACCGTCTGGCTGCGGGCCCGGTAACGCCACGCCCGCCCAGGCATGGTGATCATGCGTGACGGTGACGCGCTGCGCACCGCGCTCCAATCCGGTCAGTTCGAATCGACCGTCATCTTCGGTCGTCACCCTCTGCGCGGTGGGTCCGCCGGGGACCTCCGAATCGCCCTCGGAGGTCACCCACGCGTCGCCCACCGGCCGCCCGCCCTCGTCCACGACGATCCCCGACATCGACGCCCCGCGATCCAGACGCACGACCGCTCCGACGGTCCCGGCTTCCACATTCTGGCGGTAGACCGGAAGGAAGCCCTCGACCTCGATCTTCATGTCGTAGCGGCCCGGCATGCGCTCTTCCAAGCCGACCGACCCTTCCGACGTCGAGAGACTGGAGCCACCGCTGTTCCACTCGCCTGTCGACCCGGCCGGCCGCGACGAGATGTCCACAGCGGGTCCGTCCTCCTCGAGGGCCGTGCCATCCGGAAGGAGCAGGCGCACGGTCAGCGCGACCTGCGAGTCGTCGTCGGCCGAGTCGGGACTGCCTGGGACGCGGCGCGCCCGGAGCGTCACGTCGGCCGCGCCGGCCGGAAGCTCGTGAGCGCTCTCGACCATCACGTACCCCTTGGGCGGGATGACGCGCACGGAGTGGGACCCCGCCGCTACGCCGGCGAGTTCGAAGCGCCCGTCGCGGTCTGTCCGGACGTTCGGCTTCGGGTCCATCGCGCGACGGCCCTGCAGGATCAGTCGGACGCCGTCGAGGCCCCGCCCGGACTCGTCCAGGACGACGCCGCGAATCGCGACCGCTCGCTCGACGGTGATCGCGACGTCGGGCTCGCCACCACGCACCGAATCGACAAGGAACGGGACGACGGCCGGGCCGCGCACGAGAAGCTCGTACGAACGAGCATGAAGCCCCGTCAGTTCGAAGGTCCCGAAGGGGCCGGTCACGGCACTCGGCACGGGCAGGCCGAACGCGGCGCGAGTCCCGTCGAGGAGCGCCTCGACCTGGACACCGGAGGCGGGAGTGCCATCGGCGATGCGCACGGTGCCGGCGATCCGCTGTCCGGGGGTGAGCACGATCTCGACGTTGCGCTGATCGCCGGTCGAGACGTCCACGGCAGCCGACCAGTTGATGGCGTGCCCGCTCGCCTCCGCGACCACCGTCACGATCCCCGGCGCGAGGGAGTCGACGGTGAACGATCCGTCGGACGCAACGGGTCGGCGTGGCGCGAGTGACAACACGCTCAGCGCAGGGAAGGCGTAGTAGCCCGCGCCCTGCTCACCGATTCGCGGTGCCTCGCCGGACACGACGCGCACCGTCGCCCCCTCGAGCCGCATGCCTGACGACGAACGCACCGTGCCGGCGACGGTCCGGCCGGCCGAGACACGGAGCGCACCCGCATCGGTGGTTTCTCCGGCCGTCAACGCGAGCGGACGCGAGACGGCCGGAGCGCTCGCACCAAGCCGCGCCTCCACGACGCCGCGGAACGTCGGCCGCAGACCGCGCAGGACGAAGAGCCCCTCGGAGTCGGTCGCAGCCACCATCTCGCTGCCCTGCAACCGTACGGTCGCGCCCTTCAGTGGCGTGCCGGCGGCGTCCTGGACGAGTCCGCGCACGGTGGCCCCCGGGGCGATCCGGACGACGTGCGCCGTCGCAGCACCGGCCGTCACGAGCGCGTGCTGCGGCAACGTGCCGCGCGCTTCCGCCAGGTCCTCGGCATCGGGCGGCAGGTCCGGCTGCAGGAACCCGGGCACGTCGACGATCACGACGTACGCGTCGTCGTCGAGACCGCCGACACGCGCGATCCCATCGGGGCCGGTGACTCCGCGAGCCGGCGCCGGGGGCGGCCAGCCGCGGCCCACGTGGTGCAGCGCGAAGGGGGCTCCCGGTACGGGTGCGCCTGTCTCGTCGACGATCTGGACGGTCGCGACGAGCCCGCGAGGCAGCACGATGTCGTGCGTGACGACGCCGTCGACACCGGAGTGCAGCGGCGGCGCGTCGCGCTGGTGCCACCGATCGGGGACGCGGAACCCGGCCGCCTCGACGCGGAGTTCGATGGACTCGGCGGGCGGCAGTTCGCGGATCTCGTAGGACCCGTCGTCGCCGCTGACCGCCGAGCGCCGGAACGACGTGGGCGGGTCGATGTAGCCGTCCCTCGCGACGAGATTCGCCGACAGCGTGAGGCGTGCCCCCGCGATCGGCTGGCCATCCTGATCGCGCACATGACCTGCGAGCGTGATCGAGCCGCGGGGGACAACAACCGTTCGCTCTCCACTCGCGGGGACGATCACACGGCCGCCGTCGGTGACGCCGAGTTCCGTCCGCACGGTGATCCACAGTATGCCCTCCGGCGCGTCCCGGACTTCGAACACACCGTCCTCCGCGGACTCGGCGCTCCACACGTCGGCCGACGTGATCAGGCGGTCGCCCGGAGAATCCCAGTCGTCCGGCCGGCGAACGATCACCTCGGCTCCCGCGATCGCCGTCCCCGTCTGATCGACGACCCGTCCGCGGAGGCGGTGCGCGGGCAGGAGCACGACCTGCGTCGGTCGCGCCGGGGCCCCCGCGACGACGCGGACTCCGCGAACGACGCCGCGGCCCCGGCCCACGGCCGTCGCGAGAACGCGGTACTCGCCCGCCGGGATGCCCTCGATCGTCGCCACGCCCTCCGCGCGCGTCTCGGCGGTCGCGATTGGCTCGGCGAGCGTGCCGACCGTGTCCCTGCGATTGATGAATTCGCGCATGCGCCAGCCCCAAGTGAGATCCGCCGCATCGACGGTCTCGTGGACTTCGATCTGCGCCCCCGGGACCGGGCGTCCAGCCGTGTCCACGACCGTGACATCGAGCGTCAGCGGAGCCGAGATCCACACCGTCCCGAGCGAGAGCACGGCGCCGTGCGGGAGCGTCAGTCCGTTGCGACGCACGGTCGCGCTGCCGCTACGCGAGGCCGTCAGCGAGTAGCCGCGGCCAGGCGCCAGTTTGCGGAACGCGAGCGTCCCGGTCGCTGCGGACCGCCCGGTGAGCACGCGACCGTCCTCGTTGACGAGCACGACGTCGACTCCGGCCGCGGGGCGCTGCGTCTCCGCCTCGCGAAACGTCACCGTCAGCGCCGACGCAGCGGGCGCCGCGACCGGCGCAGCAACGCCCGCGCCCTCCGAACCTCCGACGGCATGGGAGTCCGCGTCGTCATCGCCAGTGTCCGCGTGACGGCGCTGGGAGCCCTCGTGAACGCCCGTGGCCGTGTCAGTCGGCGTTCGCCCCCGGCCGCCCGCCATCAGCGCGGCCGCGCCCCACAGCGCCGCCCCGACCGCAACTGCGATCGCAGCCGCAGTGCATGCCTTCTTCGCGCTGCCCATCAACGCTCCCTTCCAACTCAACCCGTGCGCCGCCGGTGCTCCGAGCAAGGGCGCGAAAACGCGGCGGAGGTCGCCCGCCTTGCTTCCCTCGAGTTCGGTCCGCAGTCGCGCGACACCGCGCCAGATCCGTGTGCGCGCCGTCTCCACGGGCACTCCGAGACGCTCCGCCACCGCGCGTGGCGGAAGCTCTTCGTAGTAGCGCAGCAGGAGCGCCTCGCGATACGGGTCGGGCAATCCGAGTACGGCCTGCACGACACGCTGCTCCAGTTCCGCACGCGCTACGAGGTCCGCGGTAGCCGGTGACACGCCCGGACGCGCCACGGCCTCCTCGCGGGCGACGCGTCGACTGTCAGCGCGATGCTGGGAGACGGCCCGCGACCGCACGACCCGCGCGAACCAGGCACGGAGCGCCGTCCCGTGACGGGGCGGTCTTCGCAGAGCCGCGAGCCACGTCTCCTGCTCCAGGTCCGCCGCCGACGCGTCGTCGGCCACCATGCGCCGGACGAGAACACGCACCCAAGCACGATGCGCGTGCAGGGTCTCGAAGGGAACGTGGCTCTCTGTCACGGGAGGTCGTCTTCCAGCGCGGTGTTCCGCCGAACGCGGCGGTCTGAAGGGGGAAACGCCACCGCGTCCGGAACCGGCTCAGACTACTCCGCCGACCCATCGCGACGCCGTGGGGGCGCCGGGAACGCGGGACAGCGGTCATCCGGGGCGGCGGCGTACCGGCGACGTCGGCACAGAGGGGTCACTCGGATCGACGAAGTCGCCGAAGTGCATCGAGCGCCGCGTCGCGAATGCGGGGGTTCTCGGCTTGCGAAGCGACCCCGTGCAGCAGCGCGACCCACTCCGAGCTCTCCGAGTTCTCCGCCAGGATGGCGATGGCGCGCTCCCGAAGATCCGGCGGCGCCGATGTCGACACAGCGAGCGCTCGCGCGACATCGACGGACTGAGCGACCGACTCGTCGCGAGACGTCAGGGCATCGAGCGCGGCGACACGAACACGCAGCGGCAGCGAAGGGTCCGTCACGAACTCCACGACGCGCGGCGCAAACTCGTGTCGCAGCGCCACGCGCAGCAGGCCGGCGAGGTCTTCGACCGACGCTGCTGCGGCGAGGACGCCGAGAACGGCATCGGCATCGCGTAGCGCCGCGGGATTGCGCGGGTGGTCGTGGTCGAACTCCAGGACGACCGCGTGCGCCACGTCCTGGACGTACCCGGGATCGCGAGCGGAATGCAGGAGCGCGAGAAGCCGTCCTCCCGCCACCAACTCCTGCGTCACCGCGCGCGCTGCGGCAGCGTCCAGGTAGCCATCGCGCACGAGGCCGACCGCGACGTCGGACGCGCGGCCGCCGAACCAGGGCAGGTGCCCGGCGGCTGCTGCTCGTGCGTCGGCCAGGCCTGTCTTCGCGATGTCGATGAGCGCATCGGAGATCGCAACGTGCTGCGCGCGGGCGGAGCGTCCCTGCGCGAGCTCCGCGAGCACATCCACGGCGATCGGACGGAGCTGGGTCACGTCATCGGACTTCGCGATGGTCACCACGGCCTCGAAGAGCCCGTCGGAAGGCGACGCGACGTACGTCGCCAGCGTGAGGCCTGCGAGCCGCGCTGGCTCCCGCCGGTGTCGAAGCAACCCGACGACCACGTCATCCGGTGCCGGAGCGCCGCGCTTCTCCAGGGCATAGGCCACGTAGCGAGACGCGTACCAGTCGGGCCGGGCAGCGTCCGACGCGTCGCCCTCTGCCGCCCTGCGTAGGAGCGCGACCAGTTCGGCCTCGTCGCGACGCGCCTCGAGCTGCGCACCGAGCCACCAGAGATCCTTGGCGGCCGGTCGCCGAAGAAGGTCCTGTGCCAGCCCGTCGGGCACGTCGAGGTCCGGGAATCGAGAACGGATCTCCTCCAAGAGCCGGGACACGCGCTCGGGCAACGCGCTCATGGCCATGTCGCCCGTGGCTAGCGCCTCCAGCGCAGACCGGATCTGTCCGGCGCTCCAGGCGGACATCGGCCTCGACGAGGATGGCGACGAACCGGTCGGAGGCGAGACGATGCCCGGGCCTCCCCCGGCCGTGCCGGCTTGCTGACTCTGCGCCGTGCGGGCTGGAGACGATGCGGGCGCCGGGGCGAGTGCCTGCCGACGACGCGTGTCCTCGCCTGGGAGGTGGCGAGCCGGCGACACAGCGGGCGACAACCCTCCGTGCGCGTCCTCCGGGGTGGGCGCCTTCGAGACTCCCGAGGCCGAAAGCGCTCCGGCGATGCCCACGACGACACCCACGAAGAGCCCAGCGAGGACGTGCTTGGCGCTCACGATCGAGTCCGCTCCCGCCGGGACGGGCAACACGCGTGTCGATCGGCCATCCGCACGATGGCGCCGCGGTACCGGGCACCGATCGCGTGGCCCCTCTCGTTCGTCATGCAACGAGACTACCGCCCCCGCGCTCCCGCTCCTGGAGCAGGCGCAGCGCCGCGCGCACCACCTCGCTCGCAGCGCTGTGGTTGTGAATCGGGTTTGTCGAGAACGCGGGCGTGTGCCCGGACCAGACACAGTCTCGAGGTCGGAAGGCCGAAACTCTCAGCCTGACTCGTGCGGGATCGGGGCCAAGATCACCGAGATCACGATCTGGCGCGGCGTGGTGTTCCAGGTCTGGAGAACCTCGCTCCGCGGAAGAAGCACGTATCATCTGCGTCGTTCGTGGACCTGGTAGTTGACGGCGCGAGAGAGAAAGCGCCAGAGACCCCGAACCATACGGAGACTTCTGATGCGATTTCGACCGTTCTTGACCGCCGCCCTGGTGACCGCCGCGATCGCCGCTGTCCCGGCCGACGCCCTCGCGAAGCAGGGCCGCGGACGTGGCCGTGGCCGTGGCCGTGGAGGTGACGCCCGCATCGACGAGAAGGTGCGCCTCGACGTGCTCGGCGAGTTCGCAGCCGACAAGGTGCAACTGCGGATCCGCCGCAAGAAGCCCGGCCGCCAGAGGCTCCGCCTCGCGATCGAGGACGCGCTCCCCGGGCAGTCCCTCGATGTCTGGATGACCGATGGTGACGGTGCGTTGACCCGCGTCGCGCAGATGAGCGAACGCCGCGCCGGCGAGTATCAGTGGCGCATTCGCACGAAGAAGGGCCAGGCGCTGCCGTTCGGCGTGGCGGATGTGTCCAGCCTGTCCGGTCGGGGCGTGGAGGTCCACGATGCCAGCGGCCAGGCCGTCGCGTCGGGCGCGTTCCCGTTGATCGCAGCCGCGGCACCGGCCGGCAAGTCCGCACTTCGCTCCGATCTGAGCACCGTGCTCGACACGGGGGCCGAGGAGGCCGATCCGGACGCCGGCACCGATCCCGGAACGGAGACCGGCGGCGATGAGGGTGACACCGGCACGGTCGTCGCGACCCTTCTGCACGCCGAGATCCGTCTCCGCCGCAAGGGCGCCGGCCGCGAGGAACTGCGCGTCGAGGTCGGGGGCGCCGCCGCCGGCGAGTCGTTCTCACTCTGGATCCGCGATGCCGAGGGCACGTTCCACGAGGTGGGCGCGCTCGAGGAGGAGATCGAGGACGGGGTCAGCGAGTACGGACTGCGTCTGCGCACGAAGGATGGCGATGCGCTTCCGCTCGGCGTGGCATCCCTCTCCGAGATTGCCGGTCTGCTCGTCGAGATCCGTGACGGCGACGGAACGGTGATCGCGAGCGGTCTGCTGCCCGATGTCGGCACGGTGAGTGGCGGCGACGACGATGGCGACACCGACGGCGACACCGACGGCGACGACGGCGACACCGACGGCGACGATGACGACGACGACGGCGACACCGACGGCGACGATGACGACGACGATGGCGACACCGACGGCGACGACGACGGCGACACCGACGGCGACACCGACGGCGACACCGACGACGACGATGGCGACACCGACGGCGACGACGACGACGACGGCGACGACGGCGACGACGGCGACGACGACGACGACGACGACGACGGCGACGACGACGACGAGTAGTCGCGTCCCCTCACTTCGCGCCTGATCACTCGGCGCGCCGCGGCCCCAGGTCGCGGCGCGCCGTTCCGATTCCGAGGCCGGCGGGAGCGGGCGCCTCGACCACTACGCCGATTGCGAACTCGTCAGGAGCCTGTCGGGAGTCGGCGTGACGCTCGCTCCGTACTGCCCTCGCCGTTCACTCCGCGGCGGCGAGCGCCGCGAGCATCCGGCGCTTCGGTCCGCCATCGGGGAAGCGTTCCAGCGCCTCGCGGAGCCGGTGCTGGAGCCGAAGCTCCGCGGCCCGATCGCGTCCGTCGGGCAGCCGCTCGGTCGGGAGCATCAGCCATGCTGAGACCACGCCCTCCGCGGCGTCGGGGTCGAGCGACGCGAACTCGGTCTGCAGCCAGGATCCGAGGTTCTCGATCTCACGCTCCAAGTGCGCGACCTCCACGTCCGGCGGCGCGTCTTCACCGACGATCGCGTCGATCCAGTCGAGTGCGTCACCGCGCCCGGTGGCCGCGAGGAGCCGCGCGGCGACCATGGATGCGCGCGGGTCGGCGTCCCGCTCCAGCACCTCGACCAGTCCGGCGTAGGTGGTTTCGTCCACCGTGAGGCCGTCCAGGAACGTGATGTCGTCGTCGCTCGCGTCGCTGTCCGCCATCCGCTCTCTCAGCAGAGGGTAGATGGACATGCGGGGCGTGCGCGCCGACCGTGCTCACGCAGCCGGCCCAATCGAGCCCTGGTACTCTCGAACCGAGTGAGGGGGTGCGGGATGCAGAGCGAGGATCTCGAGGTGCGGATTGGCGAGCTCGAACGCCGATTGAGGACGACGCGCAGGATGCTCGGCGTCGTCGGGGCGCTCGGCGCAGCCGCGTGCGCTTGGGTCGTGGTGAGTGTGCACGGCCTCCACTCCGTGGTGTCGCCCGGCGACCAGACGGTGAGTGTGCGCGAGGTCCACCTCCTCTTCGGTGACGAGCGCGACGACGAGTTCCGCGAGAAGGCTCCGCGCATCACGGCGAGCAGCCTCGATCTCGGCGACAACCGTTCGCCGTCCCACTTCCACGTCGATACGGACGACACGACGCCGCTGCGTCTGCAGTCCCGAAATGGCGCACTCGCCGTCAGGACGGTGCAGAGCATGGAGCTCGAACTCCACTCCGGCGAGGCGCGTGTGGAGCTCTACGCGCATCCGACGTCGGGGCCGCATCTCGGGTTCCTCGGGCCCGGCGGTCAGATGGACATGGGGACGTCGTTCCTCGCGGTCGGTGGCCTCGCCGGCGTGGTCAAACTGGAGGGGCGCGACGAGGGCACGCTTGGAGTCGTCGTCAAGGAGTGGCCCGACGGCGCCGAGACGCTCCTTCCCGCGCGGTGAATGGCGCGGCCGACGCTGTCGTCGTCCGTACGGCCCCCGCTTCCAAGGTCGGTCCCGATTCCATGACGCGCCTCCGTCTCGCACTCGTCTCGTGTCTTGCGGTCGTCCATCTGCTGGGCGGGTGCGGTGGGGATGGTCTCGGGACCTCCGACCACTCCGAGTCGTGGCGACTGCTCACGGACCGGGCGGCTTGGCACTCCGCAACCGCCGACGAACGTCTGGCCGCCGCGCGGGCGGTCGAGAGTGGTCTCGCAGCGTTTCGGTTCGAGTCCATGGAGACGGCCGGCGAGGGGCTGCCGGAGGTCGCGACGTTCCGACACGCGACCACGGGGATGACCTTCAGTCTGATCCCAGGCGGACGCTTCGAGATGGGGTCGCCGCTCGCTGAGGCCGGTCATCGCGAGGACGAGACGCTCCACTGGGTCACGGTGCAGCCGTTTCTCATGGCGCAGCACGAGGTGAAGACGTCGCTGTGGAAGACCGTAATGGGAACGCAGACCCTTCCGGACAGGTACGAGGTGGGAGGGGATCACCCGGTCAGCGGGGTCACGCGGCGGCGAGCTCGCGACTTCTGCGAGACGGTGGACCTCGACCTCCCGACGGAGGCGATGTGGGAGTTCGCGGTTCGCGCGGGGACGACCACGCGGTTCCCGTGGGGTGACGATCTCGAGAGCCTGGACGAGTACGCCTGGACGGCCTTCACGTCACCGAACGAGATGCGACCCGTCGGTCAGCTGCGCCCCAATCCGAATCTGCTCTACGACGTGTTCGGCAACGTCAGCGAGTGGTGTCTCGATGACTACGGACCGTATCCGGAGGACGACGCGACGGAGCCCGTCCCCCCCGCGCAGATCGGCGAACGACTGGGTGTGATGAGGGGGTGGTCCGTGGTCCGGGCGACTGACGACCTCGAGGTCCTCACGTCGTTCTTCGGCAGCGCCCGCCGTATGGGGTTGCCGCGCAACGCCACCATGCTCGTCGGGTTCCGTCCATGCCTCTCACTGGACGCGAGCGTGATGGACGGCAGCGTCGTGGAGCGTGAGGAGTAGCGCGCCGCTCCAATTCCGAGATGGGGTGAGCACGCCGGTACCCTGATGCGAGTGAGAGGGAGGGAACCGGATGCGTGATGTGATCCCACGGGCGACGGTCGGACCGTTGGCCTCCGCCATTGCAGGAGTCGTGCTGCTCCTAACCACCGCGGCAGCGCTCGCCGAAGACCCCGTCACGCGCGTGGTTGCACTCGATGGAGACGCGGCGCAGGAGGCGCAGCCCAACGAGACGCTGCTCCCCACGGGCAGTCGCGAATTCCTCTCCATCGACGACGCCGGACGCGTGCTGTTCGACGCCTTCACGACGACGGGCTTCGGCGGACGCGAGGGGTTCTTCCTCGCCACCGGTCGCTCCGCCGCGCCGCTGGCGTTCATCGGGGACTCGGTACCGGACGCCGGACTCCCCAACTACACCTACCGCGGTTTCGACCTCGTCCAGCTCGGGCCACAGGGCAACGTGCTGATCGAGGCCACGATCTCCGACGGCACGTTCTTCGAGCCGGCGTTCATCACGCGCGTCGGCGGCACGTGGCGCGTCTCCGGAACCGAGTTCATCTCGACGATCCCGGGACTGCCGTGTCCTCTGGAGCGACTCGGGAGCGGCCTGTTCGCCGGAGACGTGAACCTGAACGGCGAGTACCTGATCTTCCCTGGCGAATCCTGCGAGCTGGACACCGAGTCGGTGTTCCTGCGCAACGTGACCAGCGACGCGTTCCCGATCGTCGTGGAGATGACGACGGTGCCCATTCCCGGGGAGCGCCAGTTCGATTCGCTGTTCAGCTCGGTCAACGTCCACACGACGGGGACCGCCTCGTTCCGCGGCCGGTACCTGGTCGGAGCCGATCTCATCAACGCACTGTTCCTGAAACCCCTCGGCGCGTCGACGCAGCTGGTGGCGGCGACCGGCACGAAGTTCTCCGGCAACAGCCGGAAGATCACCGCGCTCGGCGGCCTCATCTTCGGTGCCGTTCCCGACCAAGCCACCGAGCCGACCCGCGCCTACGTCGCGCTCGCTAAGACCGACCCGCCCATTAACGGGGAACGGGCGAAGCACTACGTCTTCCACTCGAGCAACACGACGGGTCCGGTCTTCGCCACGGGCACAACCGACAACGGGTTCACGTTCACGGCCACGGTGAACGGGCTGACAGCGCGCGCGGGCATGGCGTTGGCGGAGGGGAATCAGGTCGTCATCGTCGGTGACACCACGGGCCCGGACGTCAAGGGCGGTGAGGCCCTTGCCGTCTGGCTCTACGATCCCCCCGGGATCCTTGATCCGTTCGACGTCGTGCTGTTCGAGGGGCAGGCCGCTCTGGACGATCCGACGGCGCGCACGATCGATCGAATCCTCACGGTCAGTGTCGGTCGCAGCGGCCGCATCGCGTGCGAGGTGGAACTCTCCGACGGCAGCCAGGCGATCGTCGTCCAGAACGCCTCCGGCGGAGTTCAGATGCCGATCGTCGCGGGCACCGACTTCACGGCCGGAGACGAGTCGTTCCGCTGCGTCGGCATTCTGCAGAGCCTGCCCTCATTCCCGACCGTCCACGGTCCGGGGTTCGACGGACGTCAGTCGCGCTTCAACCAGAACGGTGAGTTCGTGTTCCGCGCCCGCGTGACCCCTGCCTCGACGGGCCGCACGGTGGACGGCATCTTCGTCGTGAGCGTGGATGAAGTGACCGTCCCCGAGACGTGCGACGTCACGGTAAAGCGGGCGGGCAAGAACCTGTCCGTCAGCGGCGGCGACCGTGGCTGCAACGTGGAGATCGACGTCGGTGAGGAGGGTGAGGTCACCGTCTCCGCCGGCGACGCGAACACAACGATCAACGGCGCGTCCACTCCGTTCCAGGGCACCCTCGGCGGCGGCCTGAACATGAGATTCGTCAAGGGTGGCAGCACGATCACGGTCTCCGGCGCAGACGAATCAGACGAACCAGACACCAACAACGTCCCCGGGAACATCGCGTTCAGCGGCGGTCCGGGTGCCGACCAACTCACGTTCGAGGGGATCGATGTCAGCGGATCGGTGACTCTCTCGATGGGGAAGGGCGGCACCGAAGACGCCGCCGACTTCCGACGTACGTTCATCAGCAAGCACTTGAAACACAGCGGACGTTCCGGGGAGTCGGATCTCGAGTTCGAGAGCGGAGCGGTCGGCGGCAACGTGTCCATCGATGCGGGAGCGGGCGGGTCGTTCGTGCGGTTCATCGAGAGTCCTACCAGCGGGTCGTTCACTGTGCGTTTCGCCGCCGGAGCAGGGACGCGGCAACTGGTGATGGACGACAGCAGGGTTGCGAAGAACCTGAAGATCGCCAGCGCCGGCGGCGTCGGAATGTTCACCCTCGAGAACGGAACGAACGTCGGCGGCAAGTGCAGCATCTCCACCGGTCCCGGTGGTTCCACGCTGCTCATCCAAACCGCCAGCATCGGCGGCACGGCGGTCATCAAGGGGGGCAGCGGCACCGACTCGCTGTCGCTGGATGACGTGGAGTGTGCCGGATCGTTCAAGCTCGATGGACGCGGTGGCGCCAACGACACGCTCAGTCTCAAGGGCTTCCGAACCGACGGCAAGTGCGCCATCTCCACGAAGAAGAGCCCGTTCTCGACGTGCATCGCCGATGGACTGTCGATCGACGCCGCGCTGACGATGGCATTCGGGACCGCCGGTTCGAGCGTCTCGCTCTTCAACGTCTCCTCCGACAAGTGCACGATCTCCACCAACGGCACGCTGCCCGCGGGGCAGCGGCACGTGATCGCCATCGAGGGCTCGGGCCCTGAGCGCTCGATGTCGATCCGCGGCAAGGGCTCGCATGAGATCAAGTTCGACGGCGTCGGCTTCGGCTCCGGCCTCGCACTGAATCTGCGCAACGGCGTGAACGACGAGGTCGAGCTCAAGGAGTGCACCGTCATCAAGGGGTTGATGCAGATCTCCACGAAGGCCTCGACGATGTTCATCTGCTCGGTCATCGACAGCATGGTCCTCGACAAGGGCGCGCTCTCCGTCCGGAGCTCCGGGCAGGCCGTCGATCTCGTCTCGGTGACCGGAACCACGGTCGGCGGTCGCGCTCAGATCTCGACCGGCGCCGGTGACGACGGAGTGATCGTGGATGGGACGACCGTGGGGGGCGATCTCCTGCTCTCCGGCGGCCCCGGCTTCGACGTGTTGTTCGAGGCCGGAATCACTCCGAACACGGTGACCGGGCAGATCAAGAAGGACAGCTTCGAGCAGGAGTGAGCCTGCGCGAGATGGGGAGACGGTGCTCGGCCTGACGGCGCCCGGCGTGACCGTGTTCGGGGACAGGCCTACCCCGCGTCACCGGTCATTTACACGTGGCTGGTGGATGGACGGTTCCAGCGACGGAGAGGCGCGCCGCGGCGTCGCGGTCGCCCGAGCGGTCCCGGCCACCGTGGTTCACGGACACTTCGGACTCCGTCCTGAGTTCGTGCCACGAGACGCCGTGGAACGATCAGCCCGCTGACCTGGGCCACGTGACCTGAGTCTGGTGAGTTGGGCCTGCTATCGTGCGCCGCCGTGTCGCCTCCTCTTCGCGATGTACGCGTTCTCGAACTCAGTCGGATCCTGGCCGGTCCCTGGGCGGGGCAGACGCTTGCCGATCTCGGTGCGAGCGTGGTCAAAGTCGAGCGGCCCGGAGTCGGCGACGACACGCGCCAGTGGGGGCCGCCGTTCGTCGCGCGCGCTGGCGGTGATGCGGTGGAGGGCACTGCGGCGGAAGGCAACGCGGCGGAGGGTGACCGCGACGCCGCGTACTACCTGTGCGCGAACCGCGGCAAGCGATCGATCGAGGTGGACATCACGCGGCCGGAGGGGCAGCGCATCGTCCGCGACCTGGCCGCGCGCAGTGACGTCCTGATCGAGAACTTCAAGGTCGGTGGACTCGCCCGCTACGGCCTCGACTACGCGTCGCTGAGCGCGGTGAACCCGGGCCTCGTCTACTGCTCGATCACAGGCTTCGGACAGACCGGCCCCTACCGCGCGCTTCCCGGCTACGACTTCCTCATCCAGGGAATGGGCGGGCTGATGAGCGTCACTGGCGAGCCGGACAGCGAGCCGGACGGGGCGCCGGGTGGCAAGCCGGTCAAGGTCGGCGTGGCCGTCACCGACGTGTTCACCGGTCTCTACGCGGTCATTGCAGAACGCCTCGGTACGCGGACCCGCGCGGACTGGCTCACGGTGTTCGAAGCTGCGGGCGTGCCCTGTGGCCCGATCAACGACATCGGCGAACTCTTCGACGATCCCCAGGTGCAGGCCCGCGGACTCCGCGTGGAGATCCCCGACACGCCTCCGGACCGCGCCTGCCGGGCCGACGGAAGCGCTCCGGTGCCCACACTTCCGGGCGTTGCGTCGCCAATGCGGTTCTCCGCGACGCCGCTCCGCTACGACCGGCCACCACCGCGCCTCGGCGAGCACACCGACGACGTCCTCCGCAGCGAACTCGGGATGATCGACGCGGACATCGAGCGCCTGCGCGCCGACGGCGTCATCGGCTGACGCGCTCGGCTCCAGCCCTGACGTCCGCTGTGCTGGCGTCGGAGGAGTACAGTCGGGCTATGTCACGGAATTCAGCGAACGACGCCGACGCGCCTCCCGGGAACCGGAGCTTCCGACGCTTGAGGTGGGTGTTGGATCGCGCTCGGCTTCTGGTCATTGGCTCTGTCGTCGTGTTCGCACTCATCCTGTGGTTGCTTCGCGAGTCGACGTGGACCCTCCCGGGGCAGTAGACCGAGAGGCGGCGGCACGGCGCACGCCGCGTAGACCCTCGTCTTGAAGCACCAACTTGAAGTTCGCGACGCTCCGAGCTAGCGGTACGAACTCGATGGAGCAGCGTGCGGCACGCTGAGAAGTGGTGTGAGTTCCGAGCGTCCCCACGTTCGGGGAGACGGCGCGCGGCGGGCTCCCGCGATGCGCGGGAAGCTACGATCCTCAGATGGACGCGGAACGGGTCCCCCCGCCACGGAAGCCAGCGCGACCGACACTCGCGAGGGACGTCGAGGCCCTCCATCCGGCCGATCGTCTGGTCGGGCTGGTTCTCGTCCTGTCCGTTCTCGCGCTCGCGATCGCCATGCTCGCCGACGAGTTCGGCGCGCGCGTCGCCATCCGCGCCTTCTTCGTGTCGGTGGGACGTCGCGGAAGTCCGCTTCCTCGACGAGTGGCCAGTCGAGGCGTTTTCCCGATGAACCCGCGCCGCCCCCGGCGCCTCAGCCTGATCGTCCTGCGCGGGGAACTCGGGACGATCGACGCGGATATCCCGGACCCGCTACTCCATGCGGATGTGCGCCGGCGCTCCGACCATGACCTCGTCGGCGGAGACGGCTTCGCTGACGCAGCCGCTGTAGTTTGGGCCCCACTCGATGCGGACGAGGCGGCGGTCGTCGGTGACGAAGAAGAGCTCGTTGCCGCCGTACTCGCCGTAGTGCTTCCACTCGAAGCGCCAGGCGTCGACGCTGCGGCCGGCGACGTCGACCTTCGCGCGGCCGGTGCAGATCAGACGGTTGCGGCAGGTGACGCGACCGGTGCCGTCGCCCGCGACGTAGAAGGTGAGCGCGGCGTGCTGGCGGAGCGGCATCGTCAGTGCCAGGAAGGCCACGCGGTAGGGGGTGACGGCCGGGCCGCCGAACGGCGGAAACCCAACGTCCTCTTGGCGTCCTCCTGCGGCGCCGTGGACACCGGTCCACCGCTCCCCGTCGAAGTGCACGTCGCCCTTCAGGACCTCGTCCCCCGGGTCGCCCTCCCAGAAGGCGGTGCGGGTGATTGACATCCAGCGGTCGCGGCGGTGCTTCGTCTCTCCGCGTGCGCGGTAGCTCCACGTGGCGCCGTCCGGCTGCTTCCCGCCGATCCACATCAGCGAGTCGATCTCGATGTGCTCGTCGGTCGCCCGGATGCGCGCGTGCTCGAAGCCCGCGGGCGTGCCACCGAGCGAGTTGCGCCACCACAGGTCGGTGCCGTCGGCGAAGGCCGAGAGGTCGGGCTCGTGGTCGCCGTCGGGCCAATCGTCCCAGCCCGTGCGCGCGCGCTTCACGTCGCACGCCGCGAAGCCGCGACGATCGCGCGGCAGCGAGGCTTCGACGGACGCGCCGTTCGAGAGCCGCACGGTTGCGGCGAGCGCGTCGGTCGCGTCGTCGGCGGGACGAAGGCACTCGTAGAGCGCGCGCAGGCTTGGTGGCCCCTTGCCGTCGAGCGCGACGATGACGTCGCCGGGGCGCGCGCCCGCGCTGTGCAGCGGCGAGTCGGGGTCCACGAGCGTGAGCATGACGCCGTCCACGGGCGGCGACATCAGTCTCTTCTCGACGGCTGCGAACGGGTTGTCGGTCGTCATCGGTGGCTCTCCGAGACCGGATTGTCACCTGCGAGATGAAGGGATGCCAATTCGGGGGTCACTCGTCCGCGGGGGGCACCTGATCGAGGAGCGATTGCGCCGCGGCTGCGAGCGCGTCGTTCCCGCTCTCCTGCGCGGCTGCGAGCACGCGTTCGGCCTGGTTCCGGGCATCGGCGTACTTCCCGGCGCGTAGCAGCATCCCGGAGAGTTGCAGCCGCTGAGACGGGTCGTTCGGCGCCGCAATGACAGCGCGCGTGGTCAGCATCACGCCCTCGGCCCGCTCGCCGCGCTGGAAGACGATGCCCCCGAGCAACGCCAACGCCTGCGCGTCGTTCGGTGAAGCCTCGACCACCTGCCGAGCGTGGGACTCGGCCTCTTCGGCGCGCCCGGTTTGCATCAGGAGCACGGCGAGCACGTGGCGCAGCGCGTGCGCTGCCGGATCTCGGCGCAGGCTCTTCCGCAGCACGGTCTCGGCCTCTGCGTGGCGGCCGTCGCTCGCGAGGATCCCGGCCAGCGCGGATGCCGCGCCCGCGGTATCGGCATCGAGCTCGAGCGCACGGCGGTACGCGTCCTCGGCGTCCCGGAGCTCGCCGGCCAGCGCGTGGACGTGGCCCTGGATCTCCCACGCTCCGCCGTGATCCGGCGCGCGCTTGAGGAGCCGCAGCATCAGGTCCTGCACCTCCTCCGTGCGCTGCTCCTGCCAACGGATGCGCGCGAGTCGATACAGCGCGAGCGCGTCCGTCGGGACTTCCGCCAGCACGCGCTCGAACAACGCCGCCGCTTCGGTCGGCTTGCCGTCCTTCTCGGCGAGGGTCGCGAGCGTCCGCAACGCGAGGGGTTGTTCGGCCACGTGCGTGAGCGCTTGCTCGGCACGCGTGCGGGCTTCGACGTTCCGAGACTCGCGCAGCGCGAGCGCTGCGAGGTGCGCGTTGGCGAGACCGCGTTTCGGGTAGCCCGGCAGCGCCAGCGCGCGCGTCCAGTGCTCGATCGCGTGTTCCGTGTTGCCGGCGTCCTCTTCGGCCAGGCTGATCATGGAGTGGGCGCGCCAGTTCGTCGGCTCGAGGATCGTGACGCGCTCGAACAGTGTGGCGGTGTCCCGCCACGTCGTCGTCAGCCGTGCCGACGACACGCCGAGGATGGCGATCACGAACCCGGCACCCGCGGCCGCTCGTCCGGCGCGCTCGGGACCGCCCGTGGCCACCCAGCGCGCGCCCCAGCCCGCTGCCAGCACGACCAACGGCAGGGTTGCGGTGTACGAGTAGCGCTCGGCGACCAGATGCGAGCCGACGGTCGCCAGGCCGCTGACCGGCGCGAGGATCAGGAGGTAGCTCCACCACGCAACCGCGGCATTGCGCCAGCGCTTGTGCAGGATCAGTGTGCCGAGCGAGACGACGCACGTGACCGCCAGGCCGATCATCAACTGCGTTGCGACGGGGTCCAGCGGCTCCGGTCGCTCGTAGTGGGCGCGCAGGTCGAACGGGACGAGCGACTTCGCTGCGTAGAACGCGGGTGAGTAGCCCCCGATCAGGATGCGATCGACCCAGCTCGCTTCGGCGAAGTCGCGAAACGACCCGGATGTTTCCTGGCCGTGCCAGGCCATTGCCGCGAGGGGGATGGCGACGAGCGCGAACGGGAGTTTCTCGAGGATGCGCGCGCGCACATCCATCCGGCGTCGCAGAGTCGTGTCGAGTAGCAGCAGCACGAGGAACCAGGCCATCGGCGTGGTCTTCGTGGCGAGCGAGAGTGCGAACAGGACCAGGGCCACCCAGTACGCCGTGCTGCGGTGGAATCGGACGCCGTCTTCGCGGTGTTCGACGTGTCGCAGCCACGCGAGCAGGGACCCCGCGAGCAGCAGCCCGCCGAGCACGTCGCGTCGCTCGGTCGCCCACGCCACCGACTCCACGCGCAATGGATGGCAGGACCAGAGCAGCGCTCCGGAGATGGCGGCGCCGGCGACGAGCCCGGGGCGTTCCGCAAGGGCGGGCACCGCGCGCCGAAGTAGGCGCGCCAGCACCAGGACGAGCAGTGTGGCGGACAGCGCGTGCAGCAGCAGGCTCGTCAGGTGGTAGCCGCGCGGGTCCATGCCCCAGATCGCGTGGTCCGCCGCGTACGTGAGCCACGCGAGCGGCTGATACGGCCCGTGGTGTGTCGTCGTGAGCATCCACTGCAGGTGCTCGGCGGAGAACCCTCGGAAGTGGGGGTTGTCGACGAGGAACACGCGATCGTCCCAGCGCAGGAAGCCGTTCCAGAGCGTCGGAACGAATGCCGCGATCGTGGCAACGAAGGCGGCGACGAGGAACGACGGACGGATGCGGTGACCGGACACGACGATGGGCGACGCCGAAACGGCGTCGCCCATGCATCATCCCGCAGCGGGCCCGCGGGACCTCAGACAGATCCGATCACTCGTTGCCGTGCTCGACCGGCTGCTCGATCGGCGGTTCGTCCTTCTGCTCGTCTTCTGCCTGCTTCTCGGCGGCTTCGGCGCGCTTGCGCATCGCCTCTTCGACGAGCTTCTTGAGCGCTTCGGCATCGGGCATCCCCTCGGTGTTGAACCCGATCGTGATGCGGTCTCCGCCGGATAGGAACACCAGGCCGCCCTGCGGCTTCGGCAGCGCTGGGGCGTCGAGATCGATGGCGGCGCTCTCGCCTCCGCTCGGGTCGAACTCGAACGGACCAATGAGCTTGTCGCCGATGCGGGCCGCGACTCGCGCGGGCTTGCGCGTCGGCCACGCGACCGTCCTGTAGAGCGCGCGGCCGGGAGCGAGCGTGCGCACGCGCTCGAGCGCGTAGAGCTGCTCCGGGTCCGTCTGCTTGGAGGACACCGCGGTGCCGAACGAGAGCGTGCCGCGGACGGCCTGGCCCGCATGCAGCCCGAGCTCCTGCGTCAGTGCCTCGGGGTCCTTCGACCGGAGCTCGACGTAGGCGTGCAGGTCGTTGCGCACGGCGCGGACGTCGGTTGAGCCGATGGTGTCGGGTATGGCCCCACCGCGCTGGATCTCGAGACCCGGAGCGACGAGACGCACGTGCGTGGAGAGCGGGAAGTCGAAGTGGGCGACGCCCTCCGCGTCGGTCGTCACGTCGAACTGACTGGGCATCGAGTTCGTGCCGTGGAGGCGATCGCCGCACGGATCGACGGTGACGCGCACGTCTCGCAACGGTGTGCCCTCGTCGTCGAGCAGACGCAGTGCCGCCTTGCCCGGGCGGGCGTCGGTCACCGGACCTAGGCCGGCACGCTCGTAGCCGGAGAGCGACTCGAGGAAGGTCACCAGATCGCCGACCTGGCCGTCGTCGAGCCCGAGCGGCTTGACGTCACCGTGCAGCAGGTCGTCCTTGGTTCCGCCCGTGTTGTAGTACTGGATGACGTCGGTCAACGTCGCGAGTGAGCCGTCGTGCATGTAGGGCGGGTGCTGCGCGACGTCGCGCAGGTTCGGGACCTTGAACTTGCGAGAGTCGGGCGTCATGAGCGTCGCCCCGGCGCGGCCCAGATCCTCGTCCTGGATCGGGCCTCTGCTGAGGAAACCGCGCATCCCCCGGATCTGCTCGACCGTGAGATTCCCGTCGGCGGCCTTCTGCTCGGTGAGCTGCGTCTTCTGAAGTCGCGCCTTCTGCGCCTTGGCGACGCCGGTGTTGCGGAAGTGCGCCGTCTTGGTCTCCGACGTGTCGACGTCGAGGGAGTGACAGGCAGTGCAGCCCGCGTCACCCTCGAACAGCTCCAGACCGCGCTTCGCGGAGTCGGAGAGGACCTGCGTGTCGCCGGCGACGTGGGCGTCGTAGGGGCTCTCGGTCGTGCGCAACGACATGAGGTAGGCCTCCATCGCCCTCATCACGCGCCGTTCGGTGATCGTGATGTCGCCGAACGCGCCCTTGAACGCCGTGTCGTAGAGACCGTCGGCGCGCAGCCGCGTCGAGACGCGAGCGTGCCGGGCGTTGTTGAGCGCCGGAGCGCCGTCGGCGACGACTCCGGTCCGCGGCGGCGGACGCGGAGTGATGCCGGGATAGCCGCCCGAACTCATGCCGCTGCGCGTGCCGAGCAGGCGCCGATCGACCGCGTCGCCGGCGATCTTCGCGCGGCTGGCTACGCGGCGCCTCGTCGCGGTCTCCGCATCAGTGGAGGGCGCGAGACGAGCTCTGAGGAGGTCGCTCATCGCGGGGAACTCACCGTCCCAGTGGAACTGGCGGTCGGTCAGGTTGGTGACGGGCTGGGAGTGCCGCGGCGCGGGGCCGGTCTCGTCCATCGAGACGACACGCTTGTCGCTGAACCCGTGCTCGGGATCGTGACACGAGCTGCAGGCAACGGTGCCCGTGCGGCTCACGGTCTCGTCGAAGAAGAGGCGCCGCCCCAGCTCGATGACCTGATCCGCGTCGGACGTGGCGACCGCCTGCGGCGCGGAGCCGGCGAGGAGTGCTGCCGTCGCGGCGGCGCCGAGGACCAGTTTTCGCGAGACCAGTGTGCGAGTTCCCATGCTCTTCATCGTGCACCTCCCGGCGATGAGGTCTCCCGGCCCCATGCGCGCGCCCTTCGATCGTCCTCGTTTCAGACGGACGATCAAGGGGGTGCGTGTCGCGATCTTCGAGATTCGCGCCCGCCAGGCTCGACAGGAGCCGCTACTCCGACGAGTCAGGCGCGTTGATGTGGTGCACGTGGACGTCGCGCTGCGGGAACGGGATCGAGATGCCGTCCTGGTCGAAGCGCTGCTTCACCTGTCGTGTCAGGTCCCAGTAGACGCCCCAGTAGTCGGAGGTCTTGACCCAGACACGCACCACGAAGTTCACCGACGAGTCGGCCAGCTCGTGCAGACGGACGACCGGCTCCGGGTCGTCGAGCGCGTTCTCGTGGGCGGCGACGAGCTCTTGGAGGATCGCTTCGGCCTTGTCGATGTCGTCCTCGTAGCCGATGCCGAACACCAGGTCACAGCGGCGCGTCTCGTTACCGGTCACGTTCGTGATCGTGCCGCCCCAGATCTTCCCGTTCGGGACGACGAGCACCTTGTTGTCCGGTGTGGTCAACGTCGTCGAGACGAGGCTCATGGACGAGACGCTGCCGGTCTCGCCGCCCGCCGTGACGAAGTCGCCGAGGTCGTACGGCCGGTAGAGCAGGATCATCAGCCCGGCCGCGAAGTTGCCGAGCGTGTCCTGCAGCGCGAAGCCGATGATGAAGCCGACCACGCCGAACGCGGCGAGGAACGGACCGACCTCGATCTCGAGCATCGAGAGCGCGACGACGACGCCGAGCGCCATCACCATGTTGCGAGCCGTGTTGACGAAGAACGCCTCGAGCATCTCCGAGAACTGGATCTTCGGGGAGTCCAGGACCCTGCGCAGGATTCGCCCGACGATGCCGGCGAGGATGCGGAACGCCAGCAGCGTCAGCAGGAAGAAGAGGATGTTCCTCCCCCAGCGAACGCCGCCCTCGGGCGACCGAACCCACGACTTGACGGACGTCAGCACCGTGTTGCCGTCTGTGGTGTCGAGCACGAGCCCCTCGACGGACGAGAGGTACGCCTCGGCGATCGTCACATCACCGCCCTTCGCGCGCCATGCGCCGACGACCAATCGCGCGCGGTCGATCACAGCGGTCCGCGCATCTCGCACACCCGCGACCTCCTCGAGTCGGGCTGTCCGGATATCGGCGTTCGGCGCACGGAGCGCCTCGAGCTTCTTCGTGGTCACCGCTTCGTCGGCTTGCTGGACGAATTCGAGCCACGTCGTCGTGAGGTACTCGAGCTGCTTCGCGAACAGCGGGTGCAGCAGCAGTTCCAACTCGCCGGGACCGACACTGGGGTTCTCGGCTGGGTGCGCCTCGGCAGCCGGAGCGGCGGGCTCCGCCGGGGCGCTCTGAGCCCACGCGCTGCTGCCGATGAGCAACGTGAGCAGCAGCGCGAGTAGGGCGGGGAAGCGGAGGCGCGTCATCGTGATCTCCCTCGGTCGTTCACAGCCGGGCAGGGCCGCGGACCTCGGAGTCTCGCGAAATCTCCACCCCGACGCGAACCTCTGGTGGCTTCGTGCGTCTCCAGGGGAGACGACTGTTCGTCAGGAGAGACTCATGCGCATTCCTGCTCTGGCTGCGGCGCTCGTGGTGGCCGCCGGTTCGACCGCGTTCGCGTGCATCTGGGACGACGACACGCTGCGGACCGAGGTGGAGGGCCTGCCCGCCGTCGCTCAGGTCATCGCCGGCAGCTTCGAGCGCAACCCCGCGCTCTACTACGAGATGAAGACGGCGGCGAGCGAGATCCGGCGCGCCATCGAGCTGAAGCCCGATGCGCACTTCGGTCGCGAGCGGTATCAACTGAAGGCGATGGACTGGCTGATCGCCGGCAAGCCGTTCACGGCGAAGGACGAGCGCGGGTACAGGCAGGGGCTCGGCGACTTCCTCGGGCTGGCAAGCAAGCACCTGACGGACACACGCTCCACCGGGAAGTTGAAGGAGCTCGGCGTGGAGGATGCGGCGAGCGGGCTGGCGGGGATGATTGCGTTGGGCGGCGCGTGGGAGAGCGTGGACGTATTCCACTCGCTCCAACTCGCCCTGCAGGCGGATGGGCGTTCGAGTGTCGCGTTCCTCGCGCGGTTGCGCGTCGAGGAGTTGATCGACGCCGGCCGTGGTTCGCTACAGCCGGACGCGCCGACCGGCGCCGACCTCCTGAAGGCGATCCCGCCGATCTACACGTTGCGCAAGGAGATCCAGGCGGACCTGCGGAAGACGTATGCGAAGGCGCGGAAGAAGTCGAGCGCGTGGCAGGAGCGGCGGACGAAGTTCATGGTCGAGCGGCTGAACGCCGGGCGGCACCCGGACTGGGACGAGACGTTCTGGGACGGGTTCGGAGGGTGAGCGGGCGGGGTCACGTCGATTGCGGGTCGTCGGTTGGTGACGCCCGTCGGGACATGCGGCAATCGCCGCGCCTCCCATGTTTCTGGTCGGCTCCGCGGCTGCGTCACCTCGCACGCGAGAGCAATCCCGTCGGTCGCAGCCTTGCGTGGCCTCATTCCCCGCGTCACGCTGCTTGCGCTCGGGCGCAACCAGCGCGCCGCGGGGTGAGGACTCGGGGCGACCTCGCCTCCGCCAACCCGACGCACTCGCGGTGACAACGGGGCCGTAGGGGCGGACCCCCTGGTCCGCCCCGCCCGCCGGCTCACGCGCGGTCGCGGCCGTCCCGATGGCGATCCCCGTACGACTCCGGCGTTGCGGACGGCGCCGGCCGATGGGCGTCATTTCCCCCCATACACCTCCAGCTCGGTCACGAACGCGAACGCCGGTTCGTGCCCGTGGCGCTGCTGGTACCGGTCCTCGAACGTCAGTCGCACGTGGCGGCCCGGCTTTGGGTCGAACCACAACGTCTTCCGCTGCCCGCTCGCCGCACCGAACGCATGCCGCGCGACCTCTTTCCAGCGCTTCCCCTTCGCGCTGAGCGAAACGACGATCGTGCGCGTCGAGCCGAACGGCGGGATGCCGAGTCGCACGGCGCCGATCCGCTCCGACCGACCCAGGTCCACGGTCACCGTCTTCGCGATCTCCCGTGAGTTCCCCGTCGCGAAGCAGTGCTTCCCATCCGCCGTCCAGTCGCCGTCAGTCAGCCCGCCGAGTCCGTATCCGAATCCGTTCGCATCGCTCGTCACGTACGGACGCTTCAGCGCCAGATTGATGCTCGACGGCACGCGCGAGAGCGTGATGCGATGCGCGCCCTTCGGCTGCGCGAGCGCGCGGATCATCGCGTGGTACTGCGCGTTCGTCTCCATCATCGACGCGACCAATTCGCGCAGGCCCTGCCTGCCCTCGTACTTCAGGCGGACGTCGCGCCAGAGCTGGAAGTAGTGATCCTCCCGGCGCTTCACGAGTTCGTGCAATCGCCGCCCGCGCTCCCAGCCGACGCTGCCGATCGAGCGACCTTCGGCGAAGTCCTTGGCCGTCACCTCACCGAGACGCGTGCCGTCGACCGCGATGTCCCACGTCCCGCGCGCGAGCCCCTTCACGACGAGCCGCCGACCGGCCATGTCGCGCACGAAGCCGCACGCGGTCGCAACGGTTGTCGCCGCCGGATCGATCCACACCGATGCGGGCTGCGGTGCCGCCGCCTCGAGCACGACCTCGCGGTCGTCGGCCTCGATCAACGACAGGCCGGTCGCGCTCTTGCGGGCGATGTCCACTTCGCCGAGCGGCGGCATCGGCTCGGCCCCGAGTGCCCCGAGTAGCGCCTGCGCCATGACCACGTGCCCGCCCGCGTTCGGGTGCACCGAGTCGGGGATCATCGTGAACTCTGGATTGGCGGCCTGCTGCGCCGTCTGGAACGTCAGCAGCGCCTCGTGCATGTCGAGTGCTGTGACTCCGCGATCCTTCGCGATCTTCAGAGCCTCGTCGGCGAGACCGCGCAACGCCTTGTTGTAGACCGTCCCGTCCATCCGCTTGGCACGACTCGGATCGACGCAGCCCGGCGTGATGACGACCACGCGCGCGCCATTCGCCGTCAGGCTGTCGACGAGGCGCGCGAGCTCTTCCCCGAAGCCCTTCCGGATGGCGGGGTCCGGCGCGCGATACCCGCCGTCGTTCATGCCGAAGAAGAGCGTCACGACGGTCGGGCGCAGTTCCAGCACGTCGCGCAGCACCCGCTTGTTCGCGCCCTCCGCTGTGTCGCCGCCCCAGCCGGCGTTGAAGAAGCTGATGTCGAGCTCGGGATACCGGCAGTAGACGTACTGCTGCACGTAGCGCGTGTAGAGCCGCTGCTGCGTGATGCTGTCGCCGTAGAAGACGACGCGGTCCCCGTCTCTCAGGAGCAGCCCGTCGTCCTGCGCGGCTGCCGTCGAGGACGCGAGGGCCAGCACGGCCGCCGCGAGCAATCGTCCGAGTCGCATCATGTCTCTCCGTCGGTTCGTCGCAGCGCGAGCACCTGCGCCTCGCGTTCCGGCGACAGTCCCGCCTTCAGGTGTACGTCGTCACCGCGCGTGCGATGCCATCCCAATGTGTCGCGCACGGTCTCCGAGAGCGGTCGCAAGGCGAGACCGGTTGCGAGAGCCCGGGCATTCGCCATCCGCTGGAAGCCGGCGTTGTCGGCCGGCACCCAGAGCGGCAGATCGCTCCACGGGGCGACGCCGTGCTCCTCCAGGAGCTCAGCATTGGCCCAGACCGTCTCGAACGGCTGGTCGACCGCGTTGGCGCACGCGTCGATCAGTTCACCGAACGTCGCCGGCGCGGAGGGACCGAGCGCATTGAACGTGCCGCCCACGCGCTGTTCGGCGAGGTGCACGATCCACGTCGCCAGGTCGCGCACGTCGATCCACTGCACAGGGGCGTCGCGATCCGGCGGACACAGCACGACACCGCCGCGATCGCAACGAGCGGGCCAGTACGTGAACCGGTCGCTGGGATCGTGCGGTCCGACGATCAACCCGGCTCGCAGCAGCGCTCCCCGATCGCCGAAGACCTCGTGAACCGCCTGCTCGCAGAGCGCCTTGAGCCCCCCGTAGGTCTCGCCCTTGATCTCCTCCGTCGTCGGGTCGACGAGGGCGATCACCGGAGCCGTCTCGTCGGTTCCCGCGGCCACCGGATGCGGGTACACCGAGCCGGACGAGACGAAGCAGTAGTGGCCGCAATCGGCGAAGCGTCTCGCCGACGCGCCCACGATGCGCGGGACGTAGCCGGACGTGTCGATGACGGCGTCGAACGTGCGGTCCCCGAGCGCGTCCAGTCCGCCGTCTCGATCGCCGAGCACGTGCTCGAGCTCCGGGAAGAGTCCCGGGTTCGATCGGCCGCGGTGGAAGAGCGTCACGTCGTGGCCGGCGACACGCCCTGCGTCGACGACGTGGCGGCCGAGGAACACGGTGCCGCCGAGGATCAGGATGCGCACGCCGTGAAGGTAGCGCGTTCCTCGACGCCGCGCTCCGCTTCCGTCGCGCCCTCGCGTACAACGGCCGCGTGACGAATTGGGAATGGACCGGGATCGCAGTCGCGGCATTCGTCGTACTGCTCGTCGCGTACGACCTGCTGCAGCGCGAGCACGCCATCCTGCGCAACTTCCCGATCCTCGGCCACTTCCGCTATCTGTTCGAGTCGATTGGCCCCGAGCTGCGGCAGTACATCGTCACGGGCAACGACGAGGAGCGACCGTTCAGCCGCGATCAACGGTCGTGGGTCTATGCCTCGTCGAAGAAGCAGAACAACTACTCCGGCTTCGGCACCGACAACGATCTCGAGGGCGCGCCGCACTACCTGATCGTGAAGCACGCGGCGTTCCCGCTCTCCGATCCACACCACGGTGACGCGGACCATGATCCGCACGCACGTGTGCCGTGCGCCCGTGTGCTGGGGGCGGCGCGGGGCCGGCCGAAGGCGTTCCGGCCCGCGTCGTTCGTGAGCGTCTCGGCGATGAGCTTCGGCTCGCTGAGCGCCGCGGCGGTCGAGGCCATCAATCGAGGGAGCGCTCTGGCGGGCTGCCTCCAGAACACGGGCGAGGGCGGCGTGGCGCCGCACCATCGTCACGGTGGCGATCTCATCTGGCAGATCGGTACCGGGTACTTCGGATGTCGCGACGAGCGCGGTGGCTTCAGCCTCGAGCGTCTGGTCGCGGAGTGCGAGCGCTCCAACGTCCGCGCGATCGAGGTCAAATTGAGTCAGGGCGCGAAGCCCGGTGTCGGTGGTTTCCTGCCCGGCGCGAAGGTGACGCCGGAGATCGCGGCGATCCGCGGCGTCCCGGTTGGCCGCGACTGCGTGAGCCCGGCCGGGCACTCGGCCTTCAGCAGCGTCGACGAGATGCTCGACTTCGTGGAGCGGATCGCCGACGCGACGGGGCTGCCGGTCGGCATCAAGTCGGCGGTGGGGGAGTCGGGCTTCTGGATCGATCTGGCGGAGCAGATGGAGTCAGGCACTCGCGGTGTCGACTTCATCACGGTCGACGGTGGTGAGGGCGGTACGGGCGCGGCGCCCCTGGTGTTCACCGATCACGTGGCGCTGCCGTTCAAGCTCGGCTTCACGCGCGTGTTTCGCGAGTTCGCCGAGCGCGGTGTGACGGATCGCGTCGTGTTCGCCGGTTCGGGCAAGCTCGGGTTCCCGGAGGCGGCGCTGCTCGCGATGACGCTCGGGTGCGACATGGTCTCGGTGGCGCGCGAGGCCATGCTCTCGATCGGCTGCATCCAGGCGCAGCGATGTCACACCGGGCACTGCCCGACGGGCGTCGCCACACAGAACCGCTGGCTGATGCGCGGACTCGACGCGGAGAGCAAGGCGGTGCGTCTCGCCAACTATGTGACGACGTTGCGGGCGGACGCACTCCGCCTGGCGCGCGCCTGCGGCGCGGAGCACCCCGCGCTCGTGCACCGCGAGCACTTCGAGATCCTCGACGCACGCTTGGGAGCCTCGTCGATCGACGACGTCTTCGGGTACCGCGGGGACTGGGGACTGCCGCCGCTATCGGATCGCGAGGCCGTGCTCGGCGAGATGCGCGGGTTCGTCGGCGCTCATGGCGGACCGTAGACTCCCTCGCGGAGGTCCAGATGCGCGCAGTCCGCACGACACTCTTCGCCATTGCCGTGGGCATGATCCCCCTGGCCGTGATCCCGTTGGTGGCATCGGCTCGCGCCGAGGACCAGCCATTCCCCGCCGGCACGTCGACCCACGAGATGCACGGGCTGCAGTGCACGATGGTGATGCCGAAGGACTACGACCCGGCCGCGGAGCACTCGCTCGTGGTGATCCTGCACGGCATGGGCGGGACGGGGACCGGGATGGCGTCGTCGATCGCGTTCACCGCAGCCAACGGCTTTGTGGTCTGCGCGCCCAAGTCGCGCGGGCAGGGTTGGTCGGCCGAGGACGTCGGCGACGTCCGGACGATCGTCGCCGAACTGAAGAAGACCCTGAACGTGGGCGCGTCGCGGCTCCACGGCGTTGGGTACTCGAACGGTGCGTGGAATCTCGCGGCCGTGGCGCTCGACGACGATCTCCGCTTCGCGAGCGCGACGTGGATCGCCGGCGGCTACACCGGCGGCAAGGTGCCGAAGCACGCGAAGAAGGGGCTCGGCGTGCTCGCTCTGGCTGGGGCTCAAGACGGCAATCGCGCCTCGGCCGAGAAGACGCCACACCTTCTCGGCGACGACGTCCGCATGGCCGAAGTCCGCATCCAGCCGAACCTCGGGCACGAGTGGCCGCGTGACCACATCCCGTACTGGCACTGGTGGATGGGAGTACAGGAGGGCCGCTACGTCCCGGGCGAGACGCTTGCGTTCGATTGGGTCGAGTCGCGGGAAGCCGGTCTCGCCGCGCTCGGCAGCGACAAGAACGGCGCGGTGGAGTACTGGTACTCCGCCGAGGATGCCCGGCTCGAGGGGGCACAGCACGAGCAGGCGAAGTTCCTCCAGAACGACCTCCTGCAGGACCGCAGCGTGCGCTTCTTCGGCAACCAGCTGACGGCCTGGAAGCTCGACAGCGCGGAGCACGCGGAGACGTTCGCTGCGCTGAAGATCAAGAGCACGCCGGCGATCGTCACGTACGACAAGAAGGGCAAGGTGAAGAAGGTCCTCACCGGCAAGCTCAAGGCGAAGTCTGTGGCCGCGGCGCTGCGCTCCGTCGCCGCGACGAAGAAGCGCCCCGACTGACGCCGGCGTGCTCGTCGACGCCCACTGCCACCTGCATCGAACGCGGGGACCGATCGCTCCGGTCTTGGCGGAGCTGCGTCGTCGGCACGTCTTCGCGATCTCGGTAGCGACAGACGTCGACGCGTATCGCCAGACCCAGCGCCTGGCCGCGGGGAGCGAGCTCGTGCTGCCCACGTTGGGCATCCACCCGGTGTCCGCAGCGGCCTGGGTCGATCGGCTCGACGAGGTGGAGGCGCTGCTCGATGAGACCCCGATGCTCGGCGAGGTCGGCCTCGACTATCACTGGGTCGAGGACAGCGACACGTATGCGGCGCAGCGTGCCGTACTCGATCGTCTGCTCGCCGGGGCGACGGAGCGCGACCTCGTCGTGAACCTGCATACGAAGGCCGCCGAGGAAGACGTCCTCGCGGCGCTGCGACGCCACGATGTGCGCCGCGCCATCGTGCACTGGTACTCGGGTCCCGTGCTGACGTTCCGGGAACTGCTCGATCGCGGGTGCCTGTTCACGGTCGGCGTCGAGGTGCTCTGCTCCGACATCATCCGCGACATCGCCCGCGAGATCCCCGCCGACCGGCTGCTGATCGAGACGGATGGTCCAGGCGCGTGGGAGTGGCTCACCGGGGAGCAGGAGGAGCGCTCGCTCCTCGACGTCCAGCTCGAGGTGGCGCGAGTCCGCGAGGTGCCCGTCACGCGGCTGCAGGATCAGGTGGCCGCCAACTTCGAGGCGCTGATCGCAGGCGACGTGCGCTTGACTATCCCGTACGAGCGGGCGCGGGCGACTCTGGGCTCGTGAGGGACTGGGCTCGTGAGGGACTGGGCTAGTTGACGAGCTTCCAGCGGTTGCCGTCGCGACCGCGGGTGCCGATCGCGATGTTGCCGGTGATGGCCTCCGGGTCGCTGCCGTCGACCGAGAACGCTGCGCCGGCGATGGCGAACGAGAAGTAGTCGTCGCCCGAGTATCGGGGGTCCTCTGTGTGCGTGATGTCGCCCTGCTGGTTGACGAAGAAGGTCCGTGTTCCCGTTGCCGCGTACCCGGCCGGCCAGGCGTAGACGGCGAAGATCGTCTCGCAGAGGCTGTTGTCGAGCGTGCCGCTGAACGCGCCACTCGGCGACTCGCTGACGCCGTTTCCGCTCGCGTCGGGGAGCACGATGCGGAATTGATAGCCGCCGCGGCCCGAGTCGCCGTTGGTGTTGATCTTGCGGAACGACGCGGACACCGTCGCCGGTGCGAAGAGCGCGCCGGTCGTCGAACCGTCCGCAGCCGTTCGGATACCGACCGAGCCGCTGAGCTCGCGGAAGAAGCCGAACTCGCCGAGACCGTCGCCGTCGAGATCGACCTTCGACGTCTTCTGGAACATCGCCTCGCCCGACCAGAGGCTGCGCACGTTGGCCACGGCGGACGTCTCGTTGCTGTTGAGACGCGCGCTCATCAGGTTCGGAATGGCGATGGCCGCAAGAATCGCGATGATCGCGATGACGATCATCAGCTCCACGAGCGTGAACCCGACTGTGCGGGTCGTCGCGAGCGGTCGCGGCATGATCAGAGATCCCCCCGGGGATGTGCTGGATTAGCACCTACTCATCGGGAGCGTGGCGGACGCACCTAAGAGGAAAACCGGATTTGTTCCACTCACGGACGCTCTGCATGGCCCTCTCGGTTGCACTCGTCGCCCCGCTGCCCGCCTACGCCGGCGATCGAAGCGTCGCAACCACCGAGCATTACGAGGTCTCCACCGGTGGGTCCGCGGCCGAGGCTGAGGAGTGGGGCCGCGTGCTCGAGACCGCGTGGCCTCAGTTCGGGGACGTGTTCGGGAGCTCGCCGAAACTGCGGCGTGGGGAGCGCCTGCGGGTCGCCGTGTTCGAGGACGACGCGACATGGCGGGCCGCGATCGTGGCCGGCGGCGGCATGGCACCCTCGTCGGGCGGCTACTACTGCCCGGTCGCGAAGACGGCGTACCTGAAACGGCAGCCGACGCGGTGGTACACGCGCACGCTGCTGCTCCACGAGGCAGCGCATCAGTTCCACTACCTGGGCGCGACCGGCAACTCGCCTCCCGGCGCCGACTGGTACATCGAGGGGATCGCAGAGCACGTCGCCTGCCACACCTGGGACGGCACGTCGCTCCGGCTCGGGGTCGTGCCGCTCCTCTCGCTCGAGGACCGGGCGGGGGCCGCGTTGACCGCCGTCGCCGCGGCGGACTTCGGACTCGAGAAACTGCTCGTCGCGCGCCCCGTTCGCCGCCCCGAGGCGATGCACCTGGTGCGCTTCCTGCGCGACGGCGCCGGCGGTGCGTTCAGAAAACGCTTCGATGGCCTGGCGCGCAAACTCGACCGTGGGACCTCGGTGAGCTGGACGCAGATGCGACGGACGCTCGGCGACCCCGACGAGTTCGTCGCGGCCTGGCGGGCGTGGCTGCCGACGGTGCAGGAGCCGCTCGTCTCGGTGTTCGTCGAGTGGGAGGCGCGCGCGGCTGACCAGCTCCGCGGCACGGGCAAGACCATCAGCATCTGCCGCACCCGCGAGCCAGCTCGTCGGATCAGCGCCCGGGCGCGTCCGATGTCCGCTGGGCCGTGGCGCGTGGGTGTGCTTCTGCACTTCGAGGGGCCCGATCGGTACACGGTGGCATTCCTGACCGGGGACGCCGAGGGCGAGGCCGCGGTCCGCGTCGATCGGATGACCGCCGGTCGGTGGACGAACCTGCACCAGGGCGCGGCGGGGGTGACTGCGGAAGCTGTTCGAGCCGATGGCGTCGTCGTGACGGCGCTGCGCGGTGAGGACGGCGTCGCGTTTGACGTGGCGGGCAAGCGGATCGGCGTGTGGGATCTGCCCGGCGAACCCGGTGCCCAGTCATTGGGTCTGGCGCTCGATCACTGCGATGCCGACTTCGGCTCGATCGTGATCGATCCCGCTCGTTGACGTCGCGCACGGAACGTGACCGGCCCCCAGTCGCGTCTATCCTCCGACATGCGCACACCGACCCTGCTCCTCGCCCTCGTCGTCGGCTTCGCCGTCGGGGCACCCGCCGTTGCTCAGGATGAGCCCGCCGCCGCGGACGCGGCAGCCGAGCCCACGATGGAACTGCTCTACCTCGGCCTGAACGAGCAGGGCGCCGAGGAGTGGTACCGGCTCGCCGACCGCGCGATCGTCGTGCGCGTTCCAGGCGGGGCGTATCAGCAGCGTCCGTACGAGGGCATGGGCACGACCGCCGAGCCCTCGCCCGTCGAGGTCGAGTCGTACTTCGTCGACAAGTTCGAGGTCACGAACCGTCAGTTCGCAGCCTTCCTCAACCTGCAGGACGACCCCACCGGCCTGCTCGACACGCGTGTCGCCGGAGTGGAGCGCCGCGACGGGACTTGGGTTGCGTCCATGGGGCTCGAGGAGCACCCGGTGACGGCCGCGACCGGGCGCGGCGCGGTGCGGTTCGCCGCGTGGGTCGGCGGCGCGCTGCCGAACCGGGGGCAGTGGGAGAAGGCCGCGGGCGGTGCCGACGGGAACGTGTTCCCGTGGGGCGACGCGGCCGCTGATGCCTCGCGTGCGAACTTCGGTCGATCCGGCACGAAGGGCCCGATGGCAGTCGGTTCGCACGCCGCGGGCGCCTCGCCATACGGCTGTCACGACATGGCGGGGAACGTCTACGAGCGCGTGAACATGCCGGGGCGCCGTTCGCGCGACGGGCAGCCGATGCCGGTGATGATCAAGGGCGGCTCCTGGCTCTCGCCGCACCCGCTGAACCTGCGCGTGCTCGACATGTGCGTCCAGCCGATGCAGGTCGCGGAGCGCAGCGTCGGCTTCCGCTGCGTGATGGTCGACAACGAGCCCGATCGTCCGTCACGCACCGCTGCCGAGCAGCCGAAGCTGCGTCTGGCAACGGACTGGGATGCTGCGGTCGCCGAGGCGAAGAAGCGCCGCGTACCGCTCTTCCTCTCGCTGCTCTTCGACACGTGCGGTCAGTGCGACCGCACGCGAGCCCAGTGCTACACCGATCCGCGCTTCATCGCGTACGCGAACGCGAAGCTCGTGATGGTCGTCGGCCATGTCCCGGGCGACGCGATGGACGACCCGCACCCGCCGGGCGCGGAGGACGCGTGCCCCCTGTACCCCGGCCTGACCTGCTCGCAGCACGAGGCGCTCTACGGCAAGGGCCTCGGCGTGGTCGGCGGGTTCGGGGTGTCGCCCGGGAACTTCGTGCTCCACCCGGACAAGATCAAGCCGGACGCCGGGCGTCGCGCGTTGCTGGCGCCGGAGGAGACGCTGCCGAAGTGGGGCAACGCGGTGGACCGTTACCTCGCGGTGTTCGCGGAGTGCGTGCAGGCGATCCGGGATGGCGACGGGAGCGAGGGCGACTGAGCGGCGGAGCGGGGCGACGAGGAGCCGCCCGCGAAGCGGCTTCGGCAGCGCGGACTGCCCCCTGGCCCGTACGGCGTCCTCGAAGACGCGGACCGTCCCGAGGTCCCGGGCGGCACCCCAGACGACGCGGACCGTCGACGTGGCCACCTCGGCGATGGTCCCACCCTCACCCGGGGCGCGGCGGCAGCGCGCCAGCGCAAGCGCCGTGACGCGGGAAATGCGCGCGCGGAGGTCCTCGACCGAGACGGCTGACTGTCCCGACGGCGCGACGAGACCGAGCACGCGCCAGACAACATCGCCCGGGCGCGGCGGTTGCCGCATCTCGCGACGCGGGTCCACCCACGACGTCCCCGCAACCGCCGTGACCGGGTACGCGCGCAAGTAGGGCGCGCCGTGTGCGCCAGCACACGGCGTGAACTACTTGCGCGCGTACTTGCCGCCGTTTTCCTCCGCCAGCCGTCGCATCAGCGCCGAGTTCCGCCCCAACGACACGCAGTGGATCACCACGCGCCGCGTCTGGTTCACGCGTCGAATCGCGCGCAGAATGTCGTCCGTCGCCACAAACCGGCCGGCGCCGGGCACGCCGTCCGACAGCAACAGGACCGTGTCGACCTCGCGGTCGTTCAGCGCCGCCTCCAACCCGTCGTAGAGGTTCGTGCCGCCGGTCGGGTTCTGTCGCAGCAGGTGCTTCTTCAGCGCGGCGCGGTTCTTCGGCGTCATCTTCTTCAGCTCGTCCTGCCACGGGTGAACGGTCGAGTGGAAGAGGATCACGTTGGCGTACGACTTCTGGTTGAGCTGGCCGAGGGCCTTCAACACTTCCTGAACGGCGACGTCGAGCCGATTGAGCGTCTCGCCGTCCTTGCCGAGCCCCGTCGAGTCGGCCGCGCTCATCGACCCGGACTGGTCGATCACGAAGGACACGCGATCCGAGTCGAGCGGGATGCCGTAGAACGCCGCACCCGTCCCGCCGGCATCAGCCGCAGGCAGCTCTGGGGCCGGATCGGGCACCGCGAAGTTGCCGCCGACGTCCTTCCACCACTGTACCCAGAGTGCGTGCACGTCGTAGAGGTTCATGCCGGTGGTGCGGAAGAGCGCGAGGGCCATCTCGTTGCGCACGCGCTGGACGTCCTCGACCTCCAGCCGATCGATCATCGGCTTCACGGCGGTCGCTGGCCGCATCCGCGCGAACGCCAGCGCCACCGCCAGCCGCACCTGTCGCCGTTCGTGGTCGAGGTTCGCCAGCACCTTGCGGACGAGCGACGGATCGCCGGCCCGCGCCGCGGCATCGATCGCGAAGATGCGGTCCTCCCAGGTCTTCGACGCGAGCAGCTTCAGGAAGAACCCACGGACTTTCGGCAGGTCCATCCCGAGCCGCGCGAGGGACCGGATTGCCGCCGTGCGCAGCATCGGCCGCTTCCGTTGCTTGGTCGCCTTCAGCAGGATGTCGACGGCGCGCGGGTCACGGTGGTCACCCAGCGCCTCGATCATCGACGTGACGACCGCTTCGTCCTTCTCGCGACCAGCCCGCTTGATGAGCTCCTCCGTGACGAACGACTCGGGGATGCCGGCGAGGATCTGCGCCGCCAGGCCGCGGACTCCCGGTTCCTTGTGGCGCAGCGCCTTGACGAGCACCGCCACGGCCTTGCGGTCGCGGATCGGGGCCAGCCGCTTGACGGTCTCGGTCCGCACGCGATCGTTGCCGTCGGCCGCCAGTCGAACGTACGCGTCCGATCCAGCCATCTGGCGCCCCCGCGTGACGGCCTGAGACTGCCCCTTCACCACAGGGAGGGACAGCGATGGACAAAGCAGGCTGGGGACGGAAGGCGACGGCTCGCGAGCGCGAGATCCGGGAGA
>JAJFFG010000070.1 GCA_021776825.1 Planctomycetota bacterium | reverse complement strand
TATCTACCGTTCTCGGTCTGTACCCGCCCCTCCCCCTTCGGGGGTTAGCTCCCCACCCCCCCCGCCCGCTGACGTCGCTCGGTGATGTCGGGCGGATGGCGCTCAGCGAACGCTCCCGGTGATCCGGACGGCTCTCGGGCGACCCCCGTGGCCACGCCCATCGCCGGTTCCCGTCCGCGTCCCGGCGTCGTTCGAATGCGCCGTCCACCGTCGTCGTCCGCGCGACCCGCGTCGGCGCGGGCGGACCAGGGGGTCCGCCCCTACGACCCCGTCTGCTGCGGCCGACCCCGACGTCGCATCAACGCACCATCGACGCGCGCCGCTACCGCGTGATCCACCCTTCGTCGACGATCTCGCCGTCCACCACTCGAAACCGATACCGGAACGGCACGAACCGCGGCGGCCCGTACCACTCCGGCAGGTGCAACTGATACGCGAGGTCCTCGTACACAACCTCCCACGCACCGTCCTCCTCCGGACCCGCGCTCATCCGCGGATGCCGGAACACCCACCGCAACAGCTCCGCCTCCGCCGTCGACTCCGTCACCGCAACCGCCGCGACCGCCCCCGCGTCCACCACCTCCGGGAACCCCCGCTCCTCGATCGGCTCACGATCCCCGATCAGATCCGCGAACACGATCGTCCGCCCGCGGTCGTCGACGAGCACATGCGCCCAGCGAAACGGTGAGAACGGCTGCGGCAGCACGTCCACCAACTCCGCGCCACGCTGCTCCGCGAGCTCCGCCCCGTGCGCCCGCGCCATCAGGTGACCGACACCGCACACACCGAAGATCCAGACCAACGAACCGACCGCCGCCACCCGAAACGCCGCCCCCGGCAGCGCCCGCCCTCGTACCCGCTGCACGCCCCACGCCACGAACGGCGCACTCACGATCGCCGAGTGCCAGAGGTCGATGATGAAGATCAGCCCGATCCCCAGGCGCGCATCGCTGAACGGCCAGAGCAGCACCGTTCCCCACCAGGTGACGAGGTCGCTCGCCACGGCGACCACGAGTCCGAGCATCGCGGCTTCACACAGCCGTCCGAACGACGCCGTCGACCCGACCCGCCGCGCAACCCACGCCATCACCGGCGTCAACAGCGCGATCCCGACGAGCGAGTGCGATGGCCCGCGATGCCACGTCAGGAACTGCATCGTGTCGTCCCAGAACACCCCGTCGAGATCCGGCAGCAGTGCTCCCGCCGCGCACAGCAGCCCGCCCGCCGGTCCGAGCCCCCGCCCGCGTAGCGCAACGCCGTACGTCGTCGCCATGACCATCGCGGTGGGGGTGTCCATCGGGTCATGAGACGCGTGTCGCTCATGCCGGGCCAGGAACGTGTCGCACGCCGCGCCCTACGAGCGCGCGAGGTCGCCGCGGCAGTCGGCGCACAGGCCATGCGAGAGCCGCAACTCGCCGTCGGCGGGCAGCATCCCACCGAATGGGCTCCATGCCCCGTTCGGCTGCGCGACCCGTTTGCACCACGCGCAGAGCGTGAGGAACGTGCCGTCGTACCAGTCACCGGGCACGCGGACGCCGCGCAGCCGGTCGTTCTCGATCTGCTCGACGATGGCCTGCCGCAACTCGGCGTGATCGCGCACGAAGGTGTCCTGGAGCGTGCCGAGATTGGCCCGCTCCTCAGGCGACAGCTTCAGGCCCGGCGCCGCCTCGCGCGAGAACGCATCGATCTCGGCAATCCGCTCGAGGGTCGCTTCCGCGGCGAGATCGTAGGCGGCCTTGCGCCCGCTCTCGAGCTCGTCATGCTCATGCAGGATCTCGATCACACCGCGCAGGAGTTCGAGTCGCGATCCGGCCGCCTCGTCGCGTGATGCAGCGACCTTGGCGAGGTACGCCGTCAGCTCCTGGCGCGCCTTGTCCGTAGGGTCGAGCGCGATGGCGCAGAGCACGCGCGTGGTCGGCAGACGCAGGTTGAGCACGGGCGGGGCGTCGCCGGCGGCGACCACCTGCTCGTAGAGAGCGCGCGCCTCCTCGGCGCGGCCGAGCCGTACGAGCAGGTACGCGCGCTGACACCGAAGGGTCGCGGCGTGCCGCGGCAGCGCGTGCTCGATCTCCAGGACGAGTTCGATCGCCTCGTCGAACTGACCGAGCTCGGAGGTGGCGCTCATCCGGAGTATCCGGTCCTGTCCCGCCAGGTACTGCTGCTCCGACGGCGAGAGAGGGCGCACGATCTCGTCGATGCGCGCCCGGCAAGCCTCGTAGTGCTCCCGCTCGCGAAAGTCGACGTGCACGTTGGCGAGCGTCTGGAGTGCGCGCCCGAGGGCCACGGCATCCGTGGTCTGTTCGAGATGCTCCACCGCGCGCAGGCTGACGAAGCGCGACTCCAGCGCGCGGCCCTGCTGGAACAGGATCAACGCCAGCGCCGCGCCCGCCCGTCCGGGACGGTGCGGCTCGTCGTCGGCGACCAAGCGGACAAGCTCCGTGAGCCGGCCGCATGCGTCGGCTAGCCGGCCCTCCACGCGCTCGAACTGCGCCACCCGTAGGTGGCCGTAGAACCAGACGTCAGAGCCGGGAGTCGTCGCCGCCGACGCGCGCGCCAGGTCCTCGAGCAGCGGGTCGGCCCCGCGCTGGTGGCGCAGCAACCAGGCCACGCGGCTCTCGTCGCTGAGCTCGTCACGCAGCAGCCGATAGCACGCGTACGCCGCGTCGGCTCCTGCGTCGTCGTCGTCCCGCAGGGCGTCCGCGCGTACGAGGAGCCGCACACGGTCGGATTCGGGAAGCGCCAGCACGGCCTCTTCCCATGCCCGATCGAGGATCTGCCCCGGCTCCAGGCCGATGCTCGACGTCATGACCGGCATTCTGACGATCGGCGCCCACGACATCCACGGCCCATCAGGGTGATTAGCGAGGCATCACGGCGCAGCGCACCACAAGCGACGGCGGTCACCGCACGACACCGGGAATGCGCTCGGACACCTGCGACCCCCCGCGCTGCGAGAACCCGCCGTAGGGGCGGACCCCCTGGTCCGCCCCGCCCGCTGGGATTGCGCGGTCGTGGACGGTGGACGGCGCTCAGCGAACGACCCGCGCAATGCGTACGGCCCCCGGTCGATCCGCGCGCCTCGCCAACCGCGCTTGGCCCTCCGCGTGCCGGCGTCTCACGAATGCGCCATCCACCCCGTCAGCTGCGCCGACGCCGTCGGCCAAGTGGATCCCGTCGTACGGGCGGATCTCCTGATCCGCCCCGCCCGCTGGGATTGCGCGGTCGTGGAGGGTGGATGGCGCTCGGCGGACGACCCCGCAATGGGCACGGCCACCGGTCGACCTGCGTGCCACGTCAATCTCGCCGTAGGGGCGGACCCCCTGGTCCGCCTCGCCCGTCGCCGACCGATCCACCGCGGTCGTCCGCTGACCGCCGGCAACCTGTCGACGTCGCGCCACCCGCGTCGGCGCGGGCGGGCCGGGGGGCCAGCCCCTACAAGTGATCGCTGCGCGAAGCGCCGCGATCACTCCTCGGCGCAGGTCAACTTCCCGTTCTTCGGGTCCACCGCACACACCGCCGCGACCCCGCCACGCACCGCCTGCCCGGCATGGATCTGCAACGTCAACCCGCTGCCGACCTCGCCGAACACATCCACCTTCAGCTTCACGACGAACGCATACGTCCCCGGAGCGTCCTTCACCGGCTTGAACGTCGCCGTCGCGCGCTTGTCCTTCCGCTTCGCCCGGATCTTCCCGCGACGGTTCGTCTTGCACCGATCCGCACCGATCGTCCCGGACGCAATCCGCCCGTCGCCGTACTGCGCGGTGAGCACCAGCCCACTACCGACGTCGAGCACCCCGTCCGGATCCGCGACCCCCGTGACCAGCACCCCCTCGACCACCACCACACCCTTGCCGCGCTTCGTCGGCTTCGCCTTCCCACCAGTGATCGTCAACGACGACTCCGGCGCAACGTGCGTCAGCGCCTTCGCCAGCGCATCCGGCCCGATCTCGGCCCCCATCAACCGCCCCGGGGTGTCATCCGCCCGCGGATGGATCCCCCCGTAGATCCGCGACAGACTGCACTCGTCCGCCGCGTCGCCGTACGTCGCCCACTGCAGCGTGATGTCCACGCTCGGCCCGTCCTCGAACACCAGGAACTCGTCCCGCGGCGCCGCGAACTCACCCAGCCCGCCCGGCCAGAACTCGCTCCCCGTGAAGCCCGTCAGGAGCGCCGCCGCGGCGCGGCTGTACGTCGAGTGCCCCGAGACGTAGCCCGCGAAGGGCGGCGTGACGAAGCTCGGCCGCTGATAGGGCCACCAGTTGTCGGAGAGGATCCAGCCGACGCCGGCCGTGTCCGTCTGCTCGTTGTCGATGAAGTCCGGCCCGCGCCAGGCGTAGAGCGCGACCTTGCCGATGTTCGCTGTCGTGAGGTGCGCGTGCCGCTGCCCGGGCGCTGCTGTCTCGGCCGTCACCAGCTCGATCAGACCTGGCTGCAACCCGATGCCGAGGGGGTGGTACGACGTCCCCGAGGGGTCCGACGACTGCCCGCGCCCCGCCATGAAACGGATCGCAGAAACCGGTCGGATGTAATCGTACCAACCCTTGACGCCCCATGCGGTTACGGCGGAGTCATGCATCGCGCCGCCGAGGGCGAGGTAGAGCTTCACGTCCCACTCGAGATCGCCGAGCACCGGCCCCGCGCCGCCGAGCTGCTTCACGACGTCCTCGTGATCGGAGACATAGTTCGCCAGTGTGAACCAGTGTCCCGGCGGCGTCTCCGAGTCCGGCCCGTCCGCCCAGAATTCAGCCAGCACGCGGTAGTAGTCACCGGCCGGCACCACGTTCGGCGCGTACGCCAGCCCCGTCGCCGGGTTCAGTCCGCGGCCCGCGCCGTCGTTCGTGCCGAGCGTGTTGTTGCCCCGCGCGCCGGGACCGATGTCGATCATCGACCCGTCCGAGGGGTCCAGCAGCGAGCTGAACGCGACCACCTGCGCGAACCCGGCCTTGTACTCCGCGTCGCCCTCGCCGCTCAAGAGCGGCGGCGGACCGGGATCGTGGAAGAGGACGTACTCGTTGCCGTCCCGCTCGAACACCGTCCGGTCCGCCGCCGCCAGCGCGAACGGCGTGACCACGCCCCACTCCGGCGACAGGAAGTCCGGCGTCCCGCCCGGCACGATGTTGCCGCTCTGGTCGACGAAGAAGTCCAGCGTCAGCGGCTGCCAGCGGTTGAAGTCTGTCAGCGTGTCGTTGCCCGGAAAGTTCGGCAGGAGCGGCGCGTTCACGGGCGCGTAGAAGAGGTTCGCGTAGTCGTTCGCCTCGTTGGCGCCATCCGACTCCCCGAACGTCAGCACAGCATCCGCGATCCGGTTCCCGAGCGCCGCCGGCGTCGCCCCCTCGAGCGACGTGAACGTCCGGTCGTACCCCAGCTCGTCCATCAGCGCATCCGCCGCCGCCAGCGTCTCGACCGTCCCGGGCGACCCCGCGAACCGCTCGACGATCACCCCGTACGCCGCAAACGAGATCGCCTCGTCCCGCCGCGCCTCGAGCTCCGCCGGCGAGCCCGTCTCGACCACCGCGCGCTCGTGAACGAGCACCGCCGCCGCAGCCCCGCCGCTCCCAGCGCCAGCCCCACTGCTGTCATCGAACGCCACCCACGCATCCCACATCGCCACCGACGTGTGATAGAGGTTCCGCGCATGCACCGTCGGCCGCGCAAAGTCATCCCGGATCGCCTGCAGCAGAACCTCGTTCCACTGCCGCGCCACCGAGTGCTCCGCGTCCTGCGCCACTGCGGTCGTGCTCGTCGACCAAGCACCACCGAGCGCCAGCAGCACACCAACAGCACTCAAGCCTGCGCCCCGCGCCGCCCGGCGCACCAAACCACGAGAGGCCTCACGAATCGTCGTCATCCGCATCATCACTCCACTCCTGGGCAACGCCCGGCCCAACAGCCCCGCCGACCTCCCGAGCGAGGGCTGTTCGTCAGCAGTCGAGTCTACAGCTGCGCGTCACCACGGCGGCCTCGATCGCATCCATCGACCCGACCGGCGCACTCCGTGCGTACGTGGCGTGCGTCCCCGTCGGCGCAGGAATCGGTAAGTGCGCGGTGGTCGGGCTAGTGCACTCTTGGCGCTAGCAATCGTCGGTTCGCCACTGTGCGGACCCTCGCTGCGCGACGACTGAGTCTGTCGACCGGTCGAGGCTCTGTGGGGGAGCTGCTCATGTCTGCGCCTATGGCGACGACTTACTCGGAGGCGGTGGCGACCGGGACGTTCGCGGCCCGCGGGACGCCGCGCACCGTCGAGCCCCTCGAGCCGTTCGCGTTCATCCACACCCTTCACTACGCGCTCGAGCGCAACCGCGCACTCCCGACGTATCAGCAGTTCCGTGAGATGAACCGCACGGACTCCTTCCTCGGTGGGGCGCTTCTCGGTCCCGCACGGCGGGCGGTCGCCGAGGCCGTCGGAGAGGGCGTCCCGGAGTACAAGGCGAGAGACGCCATGCGGTGGCGCGTTGGGAACGCGTACTACTCGTTCCTCCGCGAGGTGTACGTGATCGTGGTCCTTCGTGACCTTGGCGTGGACGTGCGGTACCACGTTCTCGCCGACGCCCTCTACGCCGTCGACTGCTGGTGCGCGGACATTGTCGTCTCGATGTTCATCGGGAACGCTCGCTTCAAGGACCGCACATCCGGCCGCAAGCCTCGTCCCCAGCAGATCTTCCGGAGAGCTGATCCGCCACTCCGGTTCGTCGACGTCGAGCTGCCCGTCACGCCCCAGTTCGGCGTCGTGCACTTGCCGTCGCGCGAGACCGTGCGCGCCGTAGCGGACCGCATACGTGGGATGCTGTAGCGGCGCACAGCCAGCGCCGACGCGCGTCATCTCGCCGAGCCTCCGTGTCGGTGGCGCTGCCTACACTATGCTTCGGACTGAGGGAGGTCCGCGGTCGTGCCGGCGACCATCCGGCAGGAGTCCGTATGCCCTCAGTTCCTCGTGCCGTCACTCTCTCCCTGTTCCCGGTCAAGGAAGACGTCCAGTTGCCCCGAAAGCGTCCGGTTCTTCGTCTCATCGACCTCTTCTCCGGCGCGGGTGGGCTGACGCTCGGCTTCACGATGTCGCGGCGAGCCAAGTTCGTCCCGGTCTGGGCGAACGACGTCGACGTTCACGCCGCGAAGACCTACGCAGCCAATTTCGGACCCCACTGCACGACGGCCGATCTCGCGGATCTGCTCGAGGACGGCGACTTCGAGGTGCCGACCGCTGACATCGTGATCGGCGGTCCGCCCTGTCAGGGGTTCAGCCTCCTCAATAAGCGGCGTCTCGTCGACCCGCGGAAGCAACTCTGGCGCCCCTACCTCGAAGTGGTTCGGCGCAGTGGCGCGCACACGTTCGTCATGGAAAACGTGCAGCAGCTGCTCAGCTCGATTGAGCACACGGAGATCTGTCAGGCGGCGCGAGGCCTCGGGTTCTCCGTCTGGTCCGGCAAGCTCTGCGCCGCAGATCACGGGGTTCCGCAGCGGAGGTGGCGCGCGTTCATCGTCGGGAGCCTACTCGGCGAGCCTGACGAGATGTTCCCGCCTGCGCGGACCCATCGTGATCCGGGTGACAGCCGCAGCGACGCGTGCCACTACGTGCGTACGCCGAAGTCCTGGCGGACCGTTCGCGATGCGATCGGAGACTTGCCACCGCCGGTCGGGACGGAGATCCGTCAGGAGGAACCGCCACTGGACCTCCAGTTCGGGCGCAACCCCACCGCGAAGAGTAGAGCGCGCTACCGCGCTGTACCGGACCAGGGCATGAACCGGTTCGACCTGCAGGAGCGTGCGCCCGAACTGACGCCAGCTTGTTGGATCCGCAAGACCAAGGGGGGCACTGACCTCTTCGGCCGCCTCTGGTGGGACCGGCCGGCCTTCACGATCCGTACTGAGTTCTTCAAGCCGGAGAAGGGAAGGTATCTGCATCCAGAGCAGCACCGGCCCATCACGCACCGTGAAGCGGCGCGGCTCCAGACGTTCCCGGACTCGTTCCAGTTTTCTGGCTCGAAGATCCAGATCGCTCGGCAGATCGGCAACGCTGTTCCCCCTCTTCTGGCGCAGCGCGTTGCGGACTCCGTTGGCCGCCTCGTCGCATCGGCACGAGCAGCGGCGCCAGCCGGATGACGCCGTTCCTCGCTGAGGCCCGCGCACAGTTCCACGCTCAGTGCATGGCGCGGCTGGTACGCGTGCGCGCCGACGGCGTCCCGAACTTCGCCGACGGCAGCAGCCCCGTGAGCTCTTCGATAGCCAAGGGAGTGCTCACCCAGCTCCCCGGCGATCCGATTGCGGGCAAGCTCCCAGGTCAGTCGACCGGGAAGGAGTTCGAGGTGCTCGTTCTCGAGTTCGTGCAGGCTACGTTCTCGCGGATGACTCACCTCCGTCCCGGACGCTGGAGGATGCTCCGATCCAGTTCGATCGACCGGTACGAGCAGTACGCACATCTCGCGGCGATAGACGAAGCGCGCCGGCGCGACCGCGCTCTGATGGCGGCGATCGCCCCCGACTACCAGATCAAGCCTAACATCGTCGTCCTCCGGGAGACCGAGGGAGACGACGTTCTGAACTCCGCTGGGCTGCTCGTCGACGCCAGCACGGCCACGTACGCAAGCCTGCGCCAGCGGGAGGGCGGGTTGCCTCTGCTCCACGCCAGCATCTCCTGCAAGTACACGATCCGCAGCGACCGCGTGCAGAACACTCGCGCAGAGGCGCTCTCACTGATCCGCAACCGCAAGGGGCGCGCACCGCACATGGTCGCAGTGACTGCCGAGCCGTTACCCAGCCGTCTGGGCTCGATCGCTCTCGGAACGGGAGACGTGGACTGCGTCTACCACTTCGCGCTTCCGGAGTTGGTGGACGCCGTCGCGAGCCTCGACTACGCGGACGCTCTTGAACTCCTGCAGCACATGATCGACGGCAAGCGCTTGCGCGACATCAGCGACCTCCCTCTCGACCTCGCAACGTGAGTCGCTCAGCGTGTCCGTCTCGCTGCGACGACGTCGCTGACGCGAGACGCCGCAGCCGCAGTGTCCTCGTGTTCCCAGACGCGCACGACATGCCAACCGTGCTCTGCGAGCGTCCGCTCCGTCTCCCGATCGCGTTCACGAGTGCGCTCGATCTTCTCGCGCCACCAGCCCGCGTTCGCCTTGGGCCACGTTGCGTGCTCGGGACATCCGTGCCAGAAGCATCCGTGCACAAACACTGCGACCCTTGGTCCGCGGAACACAATGTCCGCGCGGCGTCGCAAGCCGGGCACGACCTGAACGTCGACTAGGTACCGAAGCCCGCGGTGATGGAGATCGCGCCGGAGTGCGAGTTCCGGCTCGGTGTCACGGCGCCTCTGACGGCGCATCCGCGCCCTGACGCTGGGAGACGACGCCGGCGGGCGCGAGGCCCCCGGGCGTGTGGCGCGACCTTCGTCGTTGGACGAGCAAGGCGTGGTCATTGCGATCCGTGGTGTCAGGGTCGAGGATGCCGTGGGCGGTCGGGTCGTACCAGTCTCGCCCGGCCAGCCGGCGTCTCGCGGGGCGCTCTGTGGGGGCAACCCGTCGGAGCCTGCGTCATGACAGCGACATCGTGGATCACCGAACCCCTCGGCTGGCGCGACTCCGGCAACCCGAACACGAGCGATGCCAACGACATTGGCTCGATCCGACTCGGGACGGCGTTCCTGCGCGCGCTGGGAGTGCCGGCGGAGAAGGAGGCCCCGGCGGATGCCGGGCCGCGGCTCGCGCGACTGGTTCACGCTGACCTGGTGCGTCATTGCCAGGGGGAACTCTCGCCGCACGAGGACGCGTCGATTGACCGGTTCGAGCAGTACGCGCATCTGCGAGCGATCAACGACCTGATCGCGTTCGTCCCCGACGCAAGGAAGGGCCTGGTTGCTCACGAACGAGAGCTCCAGTTGCGCTGCTCAGAGTTGACCGACGGGGTGAAGGGCTGGCCGCAGCGGCGACTTCATCGCGCGGTATCCCGAGTCTCTGAGGACGTCGCGCATCTTGAGCGGCTCACTGGCGAACTCGGTGAGGAGAGCGTGCTGAAGGTGGACCTCGCGATCTCGCAGCCGTCACCACCTCCGGCCTTCCAGCCCTCGCGTGGCGAGCCGCTCGGAGGTCCACTCGGTGTACCGCACGCAGCGAACCCAATCTCCGAGGAGCCGGATGCGGTAGTCCCGCACGTCCGGATCTGTGGGGGGCGGGGGAGAGCAATCTCCCTCGCCTACCCGACCTCAGTTCGGCGGCCCAGGTGCACCACGTCGTCTCAGGCTCGTGGGTTCCCGTGCCGTGTCCGCTCGCCGCGGGTGCGGCGGGGCGAGGGCCCTGGCCTCTTGCCGCAACGCGGGCGTCCGGTTGGCAGCGACGTCGGCGCAGTTGCGAGGTCCGGTCTCGGGCGTTGGTCCTCTCGGAGCAGTCGGCCGCGTGGACGGAGACGGGAGCCTGAGACGACGTGGCGCGCGCGGACCGCCGTTTTGGGCCTGGTACGGCATGTCGACGGCGGGAATTGCGCAGACTGACTACGTCACCGTGGGTGTCCTGGGCGCGAGTTGTTTGTCGTCGTTGCCACTGTCCTGCCGTCCGGCCCCTCAGGAGTTAGCGAGACACAGAATCCGGTTCGATTCTTGGGAGCGGAAGAATCGAACCGGATTCGGTGTGTCGCTTTCTACCGCGGGCCCGCGACGGTGATCCTGGTCGCATCTCGCTGCCTCGTATCGATGTAGTCTCATTCAGATTCTGGCCAGCGGAGAGAGTGTGGACGAGGATGACGGTGGGCTTGAGGGTGTCCGATCAGGTGCGCGCGCAGCGCGCCGTTCGATCTTGGCTGTTTTTCCACGACACCGGCGCTCCCTGCGGCCTGCGGCGCGGGACACGCCCGTGAGCGCGACCGTGAGCGCGACCGAGGGCAGCCACGCGCTGTCAGTTCGCCGCGTCCGTCGGGCGGTGGACGCGCTTCTCGCTGATCGCCAGCGGCAAGGCGGTCACCTGACGGACTCCGACGTCGAGCGCGTCATCGCACGGCGTCGATTGACGGCGCACGAGGCTCGCGACATTCGAGCAGCACTCGCCGACCAAGCGGTCGAACTAGAGGCAGACCTCGCGGAGTACATCGAGCTCGTCGTCGAGCCGCCGGAGACCGAAGCGGTCGAACTCCTCGGTGTCTACCTCAGCGAAGCGGGCAAGTACCGCTTGCTCGATGCCGAGGACGAGGTTCGGCTCGCACGGGCGATGCGCGCGGGTCTAGAGGCACAGGCGCTCACGGCGCGGCACGAAGCCATCCAGGTGACGCAGCGCAACGCGATTGACGCGGGGCGTGAAGCGAGACGTCGGTTGATCTGCTGCAATCTCCGACTCGTGGTCTCGATCGCTAAGGACTACGCGTACCACTCCGGCGTCCCGATGCTGGATCTCGTGCAGTTCGGGAATCTGGGACTCCTCCGAGCTGTCGAACGGTTCGATCCCGAGCGCGGCTATCGATTCTCGACTTACGCGACGTGGTGGATTCGGCAGGCGGTGACGCGGGCGATCGCGAACACTGGACGTACGATCCGTCTGCCGGTGCACATGCACGACCACGTTGTCCGGGCTCGGGCTCGACGCCGGCGCCTGCGCAAGCAGTTGGCGCGCGACCCAAGTGACCAGGAGTTGGCCTGCGACATGGGAGCGACGGTGGTGGAGGTGCGATTCTGGCTGGACGTCGGGCGACCGCTGGTGTCGCTGGACGTAGCGGTGAGGACCGGCGGGAAACAGCTCTCAGCATTCCTGCCATCCCGATCGTTCCCGAGCCCAACGCACGTTGCGAACGTGCAGCAGATGCACGAGGACCTACACACAGCGCTCGCGCAACTGAGATCCCGGGAACGTGCGATTCTCAAGCATCGGTTCGGCATCGATGGCTGCGAACCCATGACGCTTGAGGAGCTCGGTGAGAAGTTCCGAGTCACACGTGAGCGGATTCGGCAGATCGAGAAGCGCGCGATCGAGCGCCTCCGCATACCCGCGATCTCGAAGGGGTTGAGCGACTATGTCGACTGACGCAGACTCTGACCGTCGCCTCAGCGATGCGTGTGCGGCGTTCACGCAGTGGCTGGACCGCCGCCTGACGGCGGCGGGTCGCGGCGACGACCGGAACAACCTCGACGTCAACCCTTCCGGCCTGTTCTGGCTCGGACGCCTCGCTCCGCTCGAGAAGGTCACCAACTCTCCACTCGGTGATCGTGGCGAGCGCATGGAGCCCTGCGCGATCGGAATCCGAGTGCGGCCGCTCGACGCGGCTCCGTGGGTGTTCGACGTCGAGGTGCGGTGCGTCGCCTGGCGGCGCGAAGGACGCGCGAGCGATCGCGACTGGAGGAAGACCGGGCACGCAATCGGTAGCGTGCACATCGTTCACACCGAGGACGATCCCCCGGAGTCAACGATCCTCGTCGAGGATGTGAACCGGGCGCTTGCTGCAGAGTTGGGCGCAGACGTGCTGAGCGTCTGCGTCCGCCTCGAACGTACACGGGGTCGAGACGGCCATCCCGAGCTGCTGGTGCAGGTTGTGAACACCTCTCCTGAGGAGAGCGACGACCTCGCAGACACCAACGTCTACGAAGTCGAGATGGTCGTCCGCGAACTGCAGACCGCCCCGTTCTTCCTCGAATCGCTCCCCGACTCGTTCCGCTACGACCGGCGCGTCCCTGCGTACGGCCTGAACTGCGGAGTCGTACAGCACGCCGACGGGTCACTCCGTTCCGCGGACACAATCGTCTCGGATCGCTTCCGCCCGCAGTACTGGAACGTCGATACACCACAGCCCGATCTCAAGTTCGAGACGCTGGCTCAGGACCCGGTCACTTCGATTCGTCAGCTCGTCGAAGCACACTCAGCGTGGGGAGCACGCGCATGGTCCGCGGCGGAGTTGGATCGGCGCGCGGCGGAGGGTTCGTGGAACGAAGGCATGCGCCGCGAGGCGGATCGCGGCGCGGAGGACTTTCGAGCGGAGGCCGAGCGACTGGCCGACGGTCTGCGTTGCGTGGAGCAGGACGAGGACCTACGCCGTGCGTTCCAACTCGCTAACCGAGCGATCGGTCACGCCGCGCGAGACAAGTACGACGCGTGGCGTCCGTTCCAGATCGGCTTCCTCGTCGCGAGCCTGCCAGGGGTTGCCGATCGAACGGTGGACGTCGATGTCGCCGACATCCTCTGGTTCGCGACCGGAGGCGGGAAGACCGAGACCTACCTGGGCCTCCTGGTCACCGCCGCGTTGCACGATCGACTGACCGGCAAGTCTCGCGGTATCACGGCTTGGAGCCGCTTCCCTCTGCGCCTGCTCTCCCTCCAGCAGACCCAGCGCTTCGCTGACGCGATGGCCGGGGCCGAGATCGCGCGTAGAGAGGCTGGCATCGGCGGGGCGCCGATCTCGATGGGCTTCCTGGCCGGCGCCGCCAACACACCGAACAAGATCAAACTCGACCCGGGCCCGGGCGAGCCGGATCCGGATGACGAGAGCATGCCTTCGCGGTACCGGCTGCTGATGCGTTGCCCGTTCTGTAGTGGCGACGTCGAGACAGATTTTGACCGGACCACTTGGCGACTCGTGCACATCTGTCGGAACGACGGGTGTCCGTGGCCCCAGGGGCCACTCCCCGTCTTCGTCGTCGATGACGAGATCTACCGCTACCTGCCTACGGTCATCGTCGGCACGCTGGACAAGGCCGCGTCGATGGGGCTGCAGCAGGCCATGCGTGGACTGGTCGGCGCGCCGCACGGCATCTGCTCCGACGTGCAGCACGGTTACGTGTACGCGCCTCGAAGCAAGCGCCCGAACGGATGCCTCGTACCCGGCTGCCGTGGCTCGAAGATCGATCTGCCGATGGAGGCCTCGCGGTATGGACCGCGTTTCCGGCTCCAGGACGAGCTCCACCTCCTTCGCGACAGCCTCGGGGCGGTCGACGCGCACTACGAGAGCCTGCTCGACCACCTCCAGGAGGAGGTATCGGGTACTCGGCCGAAGATCATCGCGTCCTCCGCGACACTCACAGGGTTCGAGCGACAGTGCGACGTGCTCTACAAGCGGCGCGGCCGCGTGTTCCCCGCGCTGGGTCCGCTGTCCACGGAGTCGTTCTGGAGCGCAGACACGAGCGATTCGCTACGCAAGTTCGTGGCGATCTCACCGCGGGGCGTGACGCTTGAGTACGCCGCCGACCGGCTGATCTTCGAGCTGCAGAGCACCGTCCGACGACTCGAGAGCGATCCCGTGGGAACCTGCGGCGAGGTCGGAGTTGACCCCGAGTTCGCTCCGCAGCTGCTGTCGTTGTTCGGCACGAATGTCGTCTACGGGAACACGATCCGCGATCTCGACGCTGTGGAGCGATCACTCGAGACGCAGGTGCCGATCGAGCCGCTCCACGTGACATCCCTCACCGGACAGACTCCGTTCCCTCAGGTCCGCGAGACGCTCACGCGGCTGGAAGAACCCGAGCACGCGTTCGGTGATCGGCTCCACGTCATCACCGCATCCGCGATGATGTCGCACGGTGTCGACATCGATCGCCTCAACGTCATGCTGATGCTCGGCCTGCCCCTGACGACGGCGGAGTTCATCCAGGCGACGGCGCGTATCGGTCGACGCCGCCCGGGACTGGTGATCGTGCTGCACCGCGCCCAGCGTGAACGCGACGCCGGGGTCTTCCGGTCCTTCGGGCCGTTCACCCAGCAGGGCGATCGGTTCGTCGACGCCGTGCCGATCACGAGGCGCAGCCGTCGCGTGTTGGAGCGGACCCTGCCGGGGCTCATCCTCGCGCGCGTACTGCACGTCCATGAGGCTCGCGCTGGCACCGCGCTGACCATGGTCCGGAGCCTGCGCAAGTACGTCGGACAGTCCGGCCTCACGTCGGAGGACGAGTACGAAGCCGTCGTCCGCATGCTAGGGATGGACGGCAGTCTCGACGTCCACGCTCGTCGCGATATCGAGATGTGGATGCAGCAGTTCTTCCGCAATCTCAATCTGCCGCAGGGCACGTTCCGTTGGCCGAGCGATCTCTCGCCGACGGGGCAACCGATGCGATCGCTTCGTGACGTCGAGCGCCAGGCGCCCGTGCAGGACTGAGAATAGGGAGCCCGATCAGCCATGCGAGTGAAGCGAAGCGGATCACAGATCCTTTTCGGCTACCTCCCGGAACAGACCGTGGATCTCAACGGTCGCATCTGGAAGGTGCGGCGCTGGGAGCAGCCGAGCACCGGCAGCGTGGACGACGAGTCGCTTCGACGCGAGTTGTCCCGGCAGGCGGCGCGATGGGAGATGACGCAGAAGGACGGAGGCTACGTCGACGACCTGAGACGTGGCTACGCCGTCGATGTCCTGCTCCTGAACTTCGACCGAGGTGTGAAGGTCGAGCCGTTCCCGCGACTGTGGATCTGCCGAGCGTGCAGGCGAGTCGGTCGCGACGACCAGTCCGGCTGCCGGTGCGGCGCCCGCTCGTGGGGCCCGCTCCAGTTCGTCGGCTACCACGACTGCGGCGCCCTGCACGCGCCGTACATCCCGACGTGTCCCGCGCATCACGACGCCAAGATCGCGTTCCCCGGCACCGCATCTGCCGCGGAGATCACGATCTCCTGTCCGGAGTGCGATCGCATCCTGCAGCGCGGTTTCGGCTACAGGACCTGCGACTGTGGTGACGGTCCTGTCCGGTACACCGTCCACCGCGCCGCACGCGTCTACACACCGCGCACCGTCGTGATCGTCAATCCGCCGACCCGGGAGCGTGTCCGCGCACTCCAGGCGGCCGGTGGTCCCGCCCGGGCGTTGGAGTGGGTCGTTCGCGGCATGGAGACGCGGAGTTTCGAGGAGGTCGGCTTGACGCGCGCCGCGTTGCTCGGCCAGCTCGTGAGTTCAGGCATCGACGCCGGGACGGCGGCGATCATGGCGGACCAGGCGGCCCAGGGCGGTCAGCTGTCGGCGGTCGAGAGCGCGGATTCCGTGTCGGTCAGCGGCCCCCATCGCGATGCGGCCGAGGCCGAGGCGACGGTGGTTGCGATGGCGCTCGCGGAGTCGCGCACGTGCATCTCGGATCTCGCGGACGCGGCGCCACCCGGATCGGAGCTCGCGCGGCTCTACACCCAGAAGTACGAGAGGTCGATGGCTCGCTCAGGGCTTGAGGCCATCGAGCTGATCGATCGCTTCCCTGTCATGACCGGTTGCTTCGGCTACACGCGTGGTGACTCGACACCCGGTGAAGCAATGCTGGTGCCATTCCGGCACGGCGCGGGCCGCTACGCCGTGCATGCCGAGATCACCGAGACCGAGGCCTTCTTCGTCCGACTCGATCCTGTCCGCGTTTGCCGCTGGCTGCGCGTTCAGGGGCACGATCTCCCGGAGTGCGGAGACGCGACCACGGCACGCACCGAGATCCTGAGGCGCGCAACGATCCCGTCGCCGGGCTCCGACGATCTCGGCGGCACTGTCGGAGGCGATCTCCTACGCCTCGTGCACTCCTACACTCACCGCTTGGTGCGTCACGTCTCGCTGCACGCCGGTATCGAGCGATCGGCGCTGTCGGAACTCCTCGTCCCGCTGCACCTGGGCGTGTTCGTGTACGCAGCCGCGCGGGGTGACTTCGTCCTAGGTGGGATGCAGGCTCTCTTCGAGACCGAGCTTGAGGCACTGCTGGGCCGGATGCTCGACGACGAGCATCGTTGTGCGCTCGACCCCGGCTGCGAGAAGTCCGGCGGTGCATGCGCGGCGTGCCTCCATCTCGGCGAGCCCTCGTGCAGGTGGTTCAACCGGTACCTGGACCGACGAACGCTGTTCGGGGAGCGCGGCTACCTGACGTTCTGCTAAGTCCGCGCGCTAGACGCCGCGAGGCCACCAAGAGCTACGGCCGACTCTCGTGTGAGGTGTCACGGAAGTCGGTCCTGTTTGAGTTGACGTAGCAGCGGTGCCTGTCCGCCTCCGGTAGCAGGCGAGATGTCAGAGCACTTGGATGGAAGGGGCGTCGCTCGCGTCGATCAGGTCGCTCGCGGCAGTCCCCGCGCGAGCGGGAACTCGACCTAGTCGGAAGTTCCAGAGCCTGGCGCAACGTAACTCTCTGTGAATGAAGAGGATGCGGCTCGCGCCGCGAATCACCGGCTGGCTACAGGGTGACGCCGAGCAGGTCGAGGGCGCGTTGCTGCAGCGAGTTGGGGCGCGTGGTCTTGACGAAG
>JAJFFG010000069.1 GCA_021776825.1 Planctomycetota bacterium | reverse complement strand
CCGCCTCATGGCGGAAATTCCGCACGAACTCCCCGCGGGGGCACTGCGCGCAGCGGGCTTCGGCCGAGTTCCGTGGCGAACCGGACCAGCATGGTTTGGATCCGGTTGGAGAGAGGGGGCGGCAGGTGCCGAGGAGGAGGCACGCGCCGGAGCAGATCATCGCGAAGCTGCGGCGGCGGAGATTGAGCTCGGGGGGAGGACGCTCGGTCCGCGATGTCGTCAGGCAGATCCAGGTCGCGGAGCAGACGTACCATCGGTGGCGCAAGGAACTACGGCGTCCTGCGACTCGGCTGCGCGCAGCGGCCCGAGGACCTCGAGCGCCAGGACGTCCGCCACAAGCGGATCCTGGCTGATCAGGCCGTGGACATCTCGATCCTGCGGGAGGCCGCTGAGGGAACTGATGAGAACGGCGCCGGCGCAGCGCACTCGCGACTAGTGCAGCCCCCAACTCTGGCGGTATCCGCTCTCTGGCGCTGCCACCGTCATCGCAACGATCCGATCGAAGTCGTCACTGGGGCTCCTGAGCGCGCGAACAAGATCCTCGAACACGATGACGTGCGAGTGTTTGAAAACGCTATCGAGTCGTCGCCACTTCCTCTGAACGACTCTGCGCGCGACGAGGACCCACTGGGCGCCGACGATCACTCCACGGGGATGGGCGAGGCAGACAGTTGCGCCCTTGGCGGCTCCCGTCCGGGCGAGCAAGCACCACATCTTGCCGTCGAGCGCGCGGCCGGATCCTTCGATTCGTAGCTCGCACCCTGCGCCGATCGCCCCGCTCACACGACTCCAGGCGAGGGCCGTCGTGCCGAGCTTGGCCTCGAACGGAAGGGCGCACTCGTCGCCGACCACAACGGCGTCGATCTTGTGCATGCCGTCGATCCGTGGGGACGTGCCGTCGCTCAGCGTCACGTGGGGGCGTGCTTGTGGCGTGACTGCGACCACGTGGCCGACCGTGCTCTTGATGATCGCCGCGAGTGTCTTCTTGCAATCCGCGCAGGAGACATGACGGAGGCGACCAGTCTCGTGGAGGCTCTCAAGCAGCTTGACGGTCAACTCCTCGCCGATGTGATGGAGCTCAAGTGGCATGCTCGGACGTTATCACGCGACGACCATCGGCGCTTCGCGACTCTGCGCGCGGCGACCTCATGCCAGGAGAGTTGTGTGGGGTGGTTCCGTCCAGCGACACGGAGCGTTGAGCTCGCCGGCGCACCAGGAGTATCGATAGCTCTCGCGCGAGCGTAGCGTGAGGGGGCACTGAGACGACGCCGGACATGGCCCCCTGTCGATGTCCAGCTGACCTGCATGAACCGCGTGCAACCGTGCTGGACGCTGCATCTCTGGCCCGGACGTGGTTCGCGTGTCACAGCATCCCCGTGTTACTGCGGCCGGAGTGCTTCGCTTGACAGCGCAAGCCTCCAGAACTCCTGTGGATCAAGACGTGACGTTCGCGTATCTACGATGCGAGTGCAGGAGGAGACTCGTGGGAACTCAGGGGAAGATCGGCTGTGGAGTCGGAGGGGCGATTGCGTCGTTCATCGGCTGCATCTCACTCATCGGTGCGGGATACGTGAGCAACTTCGATGTGAAGGTCGCCCTCGCCGCGGCCGTCCTTGGGTTCGTCGGGACGCTGATTGTGTACAGCCGGATCGCCAAGCGGTTCGGACGATAGCGGACCGTCCGTCCGCCGAGTCTGCCCCGCGTGAATCACTCCGCGCGGTGTGAGAGCCGTGAGGCTGCGGCAGCGAGCAGGCTTGCGCGTGCAGAGGAGGCGACGCACGGCGGACCGGATCTGACGGTGTGAGCCGGACCACACCTGCGTGGGCACCGTCATCGACCCATCAGTGGTCAGTCCGACATCGGCCGCGCCGCGCCGCGTCCTGGTGTCAGTCCCCGATCCGCCATGAGCCTGGCGAACGCGGCGTCGCCGCAGGCTCGTATCCTCGCCCGCATGGCCAAGCGACGAGCGCGAACCACATCCCCCGCGGCAGAAGGAGCGCCGCCGTCGGAGAGCGTCGCCGAGTGCTCAACCGTCGTGTTTCTGGGGGCCGGCGCCTCGGCGCCGGCCCACGTGCCGCTGACGCGCGCCTTCGTCGGGACTCTTCGCGAAGACCTGGAGACGCGAGCAGGTCTCCAGCAGGGCGCCGAGGTTCTCGCCGCGTACAACGACTTGGTGGAGTTCCTGACCGCGTACTCGAGTGCACGAGTCGACGCAGCCACGCCGAACGCGATCGACCAGGATCTCGCCGACGTCCAGCCTGATATCGAGATGGTCTACGAGGCGCTCGTTCGCCTCGCCGATCCGGACTCCGATCCCCTCTTGCACGGCCGCACGCGGCTCCCGGTGACGGCCCCGATCGCCAGCATTCTGAAGTTGGCCGCGGAACGCCACATCCGCGAGAAGGCGTTCCTCGCGCCCGACAAGATGGCCTACTTGGACAACCTCATCGGTCTAAGGACGCAGGGGCGCGTCACGGTGTTCTCCACGAACTACGACACCGGGATCGAGGCGCTGTGCGAACGTCACGGCCTCAGGTGGGAAGACGGCTTCCGCGTGCGGTGGGACAGTTCGGTCTTCGAAGAACCGGACATCGATTTCTGCCTACACAAGCTGCACGGCTCCGTCCTCTGGTACCGCGACGATCTGGGTGGCTACTTCCGATCACCACTGCGACCGACTGAGACGGACGGAAGGCGTCTCCGCTGGTTCGGCGGTGACTGCGATCCAATGCTGGTGTACCCGGCCAGGAAGTCTGCGCAAGACGCGCCATACGCCCACAGCATGCGACAGCTGGCGCAGACCCTCGGCGCGCCGGATACCGAGATCGCACTTCTCGTGATCGGGTACTCGTTCAGGGATGCGCACCTGCGGCAGATCCTGTTCGACGCCGCGAGAACCAACGCACTGCTCGCTGTGGTCCTTGTCGCGCCGGATGCAACGCAGATCTACGAGTCGCAACTGGCGAGACACGGCGACGGCGACTCCCCGCTCTCGCGCCGAGTGCTGTGCGTGAACGAGGCGCTGGACGATGCGGGGGCAGTCCTCCAGCGCATCATCACACTCCGCGCGGGTCGGTTTCAGCGCGCGTGTACGAGCGACCGGAACTTCAGGCTGTCTCGCAGCGGTAGCGAGCATCAGGCGCGTGACATCGCACGCGACTACGCGGCTGCGGGCGACAGCGAGGGGTTCGATCGACTCATCGCGACGCACCGGGGGCTGCGGGCCGAGACCGCGCTGCACGAGGACCTCGTCGATCACCTGACGTCGATACGGCTAGCGCTTCAGGGACTACGCAGCGCCGTGGAGGTTCGGCGCCGGGCCGAGGCGTTCGGTGCGCGCTGCCGTCAGTCCCTCGGTGAGTTTCGAGCCGCGTTCACTGTGGGAGATCGACCCACGTGGCGCATCGTCTTCGAGAACACGGAGATCCCGTCGAACGCGACACGCGCGCTTGCTCACCCACTACGCGACGCGATGGCGTGGACCGGAGCAGCGCGCGGGCGTGTTCGTCGGCGTCTGGACGCGTTCCTGCAATGGGTGGGGGATCTGCCACCTCTGTTCTCGCACTGTAAGCAGGAGAGCGATACATGGACGCTCTCGGCAGGCGATCTGGTGGCGCTCACAGTCCTTCCCCACGACTGGGCTGACCGAGAAACGCGCGGAACTCCGGCGGAGTTTAGGGACGACGTTGGCGCTGGATTGATGCGTCTTCTCGACAGGCACGCCGCCGGCGAACTTGAGCGACTCGTCATGCATGCCGACTCTGACGAGTGATCGTCGCGGTAGGCAGCGCCACGCCGGTCCGGTGCACCCACCTGAGGCGGCCCCCTCGCCGGCTCCGCACATCCGAAGCAACCCGCGAACCGCGTGTCGGGTTGCGGATGAACGCATACGCAAGGAGCCGAGATCTGGCCATGGCGCGGGCGTCTCCGGTCTGCCGGGCCCGCCACGACTAGAAGGCGGGCGCGGAGGTGCGGCACTCAAGGATCCGTCATGGATCTGGTGCTGCACTCCGGGCGGGGCCTTTACCGGGGTGGTGCCGCGATCGACACCGCCGTCCGGCGGACCGTCCGCCCGTCCTGGCGTCGACCGTCGTGCGGAGAGGCGCGTTCGCCCCGTGTTCCGACCTCGCGGATGCGTCGTGGCGGACTCTCGCGACGCGTTCCGACCCCGCCGGCGCAGCAGGTCTGTGCGTGCGTGAGCCGTCCCGGGTTGTGGCGCTCGGCGTGGCGCGAAGCGCGCGCCAGCCCAGGCTGATTGGTAGATGACGAGTGAACGTGAGGCGGAGCGTGCGCCGCGAGCCTTGGGCGCTTGTCGCCGCGCCGGCGCGTCCGCGGCCAGTTTCCGCGTTGGCGGACGTCAGTGGGAGCCCGCCGGGCGGCTGGACGATCTCCGCGCCAGCGAGTAGCTGCGTGTCGGAGCGAGGTGGACAATGGCGTGGTTCCGATCCCTCGGTCCACCCACGATGTCTGACCTCGGTACCCGCCTTCACTACCACTGCCGCCTCACGGTGAAGGCGGCGGACGGGGACGCGAGCAGTTGGGGGCTGGCCGTTCGCGAGGTTCGGAAGTGGGTGGGCGGATCGCTCCGGCGGCTGCTCGACTTCGACCGACCACCCAGCGACCTCCAGCGGCAGTGGTTCTTTCGCGGCGGGGACTGGAAGCCGCCACGAAAGCGCCGGCTCGTTGTGAGGACGCGCTCGGCCGCTGGACTCGACGAGTCGGCCGGCGACCTGCCGTGGGCGCTGAGGTACGAGCACCCGTGCTCCGAGTACCCGTTCCGGCAGTGGGGCGTCGACGTCGGGCTTGGCCCGAGTTCGACGGCGGGTGCGTGCACGCTCGTTGTCACGCTCTCCCACTGGGTGATGCCGGGGTACATCGGCGAGGAGCCCGACGGTCCTGAGCCGACCGCGCCAGGCATCGTCACGCAGTTCATCCGGTCCAAGCGCTGGGACGCGAGGGCCGGCTCGGCGTTGCTGACCGATCGACCGCACGTCTTGGAGCCGGGCCAGGGCGACCAGTTGCGCGACATGCTGATCGACACGGATCGTGCGTGCCCGATCATCTACGCCTCGATGAGTGCGGGGAGCGACAAGAACGCTCTCGACTGCCGCGCTCTGGCCCGGAAGCTCGCCGGAGCGGCTGTTGTCTGTTGCGCGACCTCGCCGGAGCTCGACGAGGAACTCGGTTGGCTGCTCAGTTCCTCTCACCGCTGTACGGGCGGCATGGTCCGCGTCTACCGCGAGCAGGTCGACCTGAAGTCGGATCGAGATGCGAGGCGGCACCGCTACTTCACGGCGAAGCGCGTGGCTGAACTCACTCCCGGTGAGCTGTCATCGCAACTCGTCGTCGGCATTCTCAGGCGCTACCGGCGACTCTCGGCCGACCAGGTCGGGACTGTTGAGGATGTCGCGTTGGCGGGGCAGAGCCGGCGACTTGCGAAGCTGCGAGAGACCGCCAAGGACTCGGCGGACTCCGAGTACGCGAAGGCTCTTGAGATGCAGGTCTCGACGGTCGAGCAACAGTTGGCTCGGCGAGACGTGAAGATCGATGAGCTTGAGCTGAAGCTTGAGGCGGCAGAGGACAGCTACTGCGAGGCGGACGATCGGGCCCGCGAGGGTGAGAGCGACGTCCGTGCGGCCAAGGCGTGGGCTGCGGAGCAGACGACCCGAGCAGAGAGAGAAGCTGCGCGGGCGAGCGCTCTCGACCACCTGACGAAGCTGCCGAGGACGCTCCGGCAGGTCGTGGACACGCTGCAGAAGGTCCACTCCGGCAACATCATCTTCACCGATGAGGCGCTGGCGTCCGCAGATGACTCGAAGTTCACCGACATCGCAGCGGCCTGGGACTGTCTGTCGTCCGTGGCGACGATACTCCCCGAGTTGTGCATCGAGCGGAACCTGTCGGGACCTCAACTGGTCGACGCGTTCGAGCAGGGCTCCGGCGGCTTCGAGTTGGCACTGACCGAGACGAAGGCGACCAAGAAGCAGTCGAAGTTGATGGCCCTTCGACAGGTGTCGCTCGACGGTGACGTGTTCGACATCACGCCGCACGTGAAGATCGGAAATCGTGACCCCAAACTGCTGCGTGTCCATTTCGACATCGACCGAAAGCGCAAGCGAATCGTGGTTGGTCACTGCGGCGGGCACCTGACGACGGCCGGCTCTCGTCGTCGGCGCTAGCCGGACGCACTCCGCCGCCCAGTGCGGTCGTCGGTCGGCGAGCGAGGCAGGGCTCCGAACACGTGACTTGTGTGCATGCAGTTGTCGACGTGTTTCAGCGTCACCCAATCCAGGCGTGGAGAGTGAGCGCGTGTCGCCGCTACGATGATCCCCGACGGTGGGCCGCTCGGCTTAGCCCGGCCGGTGAACGCTTGGCGGTCCGGGGCGACGATGCCCCTGCAGTGTGAGGACCGATGGCGAAGCTGGAGGATCTGCAGACCGGAACCCGCGTTCGGGGGCTCGCCCCCGACGGCGTGGCAACTGTCCGGGCGATTCGCTGGTTCGGCGATCAGGGGCTCGAGGTCATCTACGAGGACGTCCAAGGCCGGCCTCAGACGCGGCTCGTCTACCGAGACGACGAGCCCACGCTCGAGTTGGTCCAGGCCGGGCGACCGTGGTCGTTCGACGGCGACGGAGAGCTCCTCCGCCTTGTCTCGGAGGCGTACCGCATCCACCTGGCCTGGCTGTTCGATCCGTACCTCGCCATCACCACCTCGATCATCGACCCGCTCCCGCACCAGATCAGCGCGGTCTACGAGGAGATGCTGCCCCGCCAGCCCATGCGCTTCTTGCTCGCCGACGATCCGGGTGCGGGCAAGACCATCATGGCCGGGTTGCTCATCAAGGAGTTGATGGTCCGGGGCGACCTTGAGCGCTGCCTGATCGTGTCGCCGGGAAGCCTGACGGAGCAGTGGCAGGACGAACTCCACGACAAGTTCGGGTTGCACTTCGAACTGCTGACCCGGGACATGGTCCAGGCGGCCAGGACCGCCAACCCCTTCGAACACCATCCCTGCCTGATCGCGCGCATGGACCAGCTCTCCCGGAACGACGAACTCCAGGAGCGCTTCAAGGCCGCGCCGGACTGGGACCTCATCGTGTGCGACGAGGCCCACCGCATGAGCGGGCACTACTTCGGCGGCGAGGTCAAGTTGACCAAGAGGTACCGCCTCGGGCAGACCCTCGGCTCGCACTGCCGCAACTTCCTCCTGATGACTGCTACGCCGCACAACGGCAAGGACGAAGACTTCCAACTGTTCCTGGCGTTGCTCGACGGCGACAGGTTCGAGGGCAAGTTCCGGGACGGGGTCCACACAGCTGACCCGTCCGACCTGATGCGCCGGATGGTCAAGGAGGACCTGTTCCGCTTCGACGGCAGGCCGCTCTTCCCGGAGCGGAGGTCGTACACCGCGCAGTACGACCTCACCCCCGGAGAGGCCGGCCTGTACGCGGAAGTAACCGACTACGTCCGTGACGAGATGAACCGGGCCGAGCGGTTCGTCGAGCAGGGCGAAGGCAAGCGGCGCGTCAACGTCGGTTTCGCCCTCATGACTCTGCAGCGTCGGCTGGCGTCGTCCCCAGAGGCGATCTTCGTGTCGCTCAAGCGACGCCGCGCTCGCCTGGAGGCACGCCTCTCGGAGCAACGACTACTGCTCAAGGGGCGCACCGTCATCACGGGCTCCGGAGACTCGGTGCTTGACGTTCTGGACGAGGAGTCCTGGGACGATCTCTATGACGAGGCGCCACAGGAGGAACGCGAAGACGTCGAGTCCCGGCTCATCGACAACGCCACAGCGGCCGCCACGATTGAGGAACTCAAGATCGAGATCGAGCGGCTCAAGCAGCTCGAAGAGCTCGCTCGAGGTGTCGTCCGCTCAGGCCATGACGCGAAGTGGAACCAGCTCAACGACATCCTCGACAACCCGCTCATGACCGATGAGAACGGCCACCGGCGCAAGCTGGTGGTGTTCTCGGAATTCAAGGACACGCTCGCCTACCTGGTGCGTCGCATCCGTAACCGACTTGGCCGAGACGAGGCCGTCGTTGAAATCCACGGGTCTGTCACACGCGAAGAGCGACGCAAGATCATCCACGCGTTCATGAACGACCCGGAGATCCTCGTCCTCGTGGCGAACGACGCCGCTGGCGAGGGCGTCAACCTCCAGCGTGCCCATCTGATGGTCAACTACGACCTGCCGTGGAACCCCAACCGGCTGGAGCAGCGGTTCGGACGCATCCACCGGATCGGACAGAGAGAGGTCTGCCACCTCTGGAACCTCATCGCGAAGGACACGCGCGAGGGCCACGTGTACCTGCGTCTCCTCGAGAAGATCGAGGCCGAGAAGGAGGCGCTCGGGGGCAAGGTCTACGACGTCCTCGGCCAGCTCTTCGACCAGAAGGCGCTGCGCGAACTCCTCATGGAGGCGGTTCGCTACGGCTCCGATCCCGAGGTGCGGGCGCGGCTCGACAAGTCGATCGACGGCGCCGTGGATCGCGAACGGCTAGAGGAACTACTTGAGCGACGAGCCCTGGTCCACGACTCGATCGACACCAGCCGCATCCAGAAGCTCAAAGAGGAGATGGAGCGAGCCCACGCGCGGCGTCTTCAGCCGCACTTCATCCAGGCGTTCTTCCTCGATGCGTTCCCTCGCCTGGGAGGCAAGATCCACCGTCGAGAAGAGGGACGGTTCGAGATCTCGCACGTCCCGGCGTCGATCCGCGAACGCGACCGACACATCGGGATGGGCGCCCCGGTCCTCAAGCGCTACGAGCGGGTCTGCTTCGAGAAGGAGCACGTCGATCTTCAGCCACGGGCGGAGCTCGTCTGTCCCGGAAACCCGCTGCTCGACGCGACGATCGACCTCACGTTGGAGCGTTACGGCGAACTGCTTAAGCGTGGGGCCGTGCTCGTCGACGACGACGACGCCCGCACCACGCCAAGGCTGCTCTTCTACCTCGAACACGCAGTGCAAGACGGCCGGCGGACTAGGACAGGCGACTTCCTCACGATCTCGAAGCGACTGCAGTTCGTAGAGGTTGGCCCCGACGGGCTGTACCGGAACGCAGGTGCCGCTCCGTATCTGAACTACCGCCCGGCTGAGGACGCCGAGAGCGAACTCATTGCCGACGTCCTCGATGGCGAGTGGATGCGTCGTGACTGGGATCAGGACGTCATGGGCTACGCGATTTCCGAGGTGGTTCCGGGGCACGTCGAGGACGTGAAGCAGCGGCGCCTCGCGCTCGTCGGCAAAGTCGAGCAACAGGTCCAGGCGCGGCTCACGAAGGAGATCAACTACTGGGATCGTCGAGCCCAGGACCTCAAGGAGAAGGAGCGGGCGGGGAAGCGTACGCGGCTACCTGCGCGAGTTGCTCAAGACCGCGCGGATCGCCTCGCCGATCGACTCAAGCTCCGCCTGGAGGAGCTCAAGAAGGAACGGCACATTGTCCCGGGTTCCCCGCAAGTGAAAGGCGGGGCGCTCATCATCCCCGCCGGCTTGCTGGCAGCACGGCGCGGCGACCGTCCTGTGTCGCCGGATGACGGTGCCGATGCGGAGGCACGAAAGCGGGTCGAGCTAATCGCTGTGGACGCTGTGATGGCGGCCGAGCGGTCGCTGGGGCGAGAGCCCCGCGACCGTGGCGACGAGAAGCTCGGCTACGACGTGGAGTCGCGCGATCCGGAGAGCGGATCGCTGCTCTTCATCGAGGTGAAGGGCCGGCAGAAGGACGCGAGCCACGTGACGATCACGAAGGGCGAGATCCTGTTCGCCAACAACAACCCGGAATCTCACATCCTGGGGGTAGTCCTCGTCGCCGGAGATGACGTTGATGGTCCGTTCTACGTGCGCGACTTCGACTACGGGCAACCAGGGTTCGCACAGACATCCGCATCGTTCAGGCTGAAGAGCCTGATCGACCACGGTGAGGAGCCAGCTTGACTTCGTACCGGAAGAAGCTCATCGAAGTGGCGCTCCCGCTCGATGCGATCAACAGCGAGTCGGCGCGGGAGAAGTCGATTCGCCAAGGCCACCCGTCAACGCTGCATCTCTGGTGGGCGCGGCGCCCTTTGGCAGCGTGCCGAGCCATTCTCTTTGCGCAACTCGTTGATGACCCGTCTGCGTGGCCAGATGTCTTCACAGGCGAAGCGAGGCAAGACGACGAGCGAGGACGGCTGTTCCGCATCCTGGAGGAACTCGTCAAGTGGGACAACGCGAACAACGAAATCGTACTGGGCGCCGCGCGGCTTGAGATTGCTCGGTCTATCGCGCGTGCACGTGTGCACGCGGGATCCGACGAACCAGACGATCGAGCCATTCTCGCGGAGGATGTGGACGCTCGGACGGTCTCGGCCTATCTCCAGCGCTTCGGTCCGGCCGTCCACGATCCGTTCTCTGGCGGCGGATCGATCCCGCTTGAGGCGCAGCGACTGGGCCTGAAGTCGATCGCGACGGACCTCAACCCCGTGCCGGTCTTGCTCAGCAAGGCGCTCACCGAGATCCCTGCGACGTTTGCTGGCGCACCGCCCGTCAACCCCAGCGCCCAGGCTCGCTTCACGGATGCTTGGCCACGGGCGGCCGGGTTGGCACGGGACGTCGAGCATTACGGAGAGCGACTCCGCTCCGAGGCGTTGCACCGCATTGGTCACCTCTACGGCGAGAGTCCGGCCGCTCAGGTGGGGTCCAACGACAAGGTGATCGCATGGATCTGGGCCCGAACCGTTCCAAGCCCAGACCCGGCGTGCGGCGGTGCGGTAGTGCCACTTCTTTCGTCTTTCTGGCTCTCCAAGCGAAAGGGCAGTGAGGCGTGGATCGAACCCGTTGTCGATACGAGAGCTGGGACGTGGGAGTTCCGGGTTCGGACGGGGCTGCCGCCTGATCCCGAGCGGGTCCGTCGAGGTACGAAAGTCGGCCGAGGCGACTTCGTCTGCATTCTGAGCGACGCGCCGATGCCATCTGCGTACGTCAGATCCCAAGCGCAGAGTGGCAATCTCGGTGCCCGCCTGATCGTGGCGGTCCGTGTGGTCAACCGCAAGCGCACGTTCGAGTCCGCCACTCCCGAGATGCGCGAGATGGCCGAGGTCGCCGAGCCGGTCGATCTTGTCAGGACGCCACTACCGAAGCAGGCGCTTGGCTTTCGAGTGCAGAACTACGGTTTCCGCGACTTCGAGGATCTCTTTTCGCCACGCCAACTCGTTGCCTTGACCACCCTCGCTGGCCTCGTGCATGAAGCTAGAGAGTGGGTGAAGAGCGACGCGATTGAGTCGGGATTGGAGAGCGGCGGGAAGGGGCTCGAAGAGGGGGGCCGCGGTGCAGATGCGTATGCGGACGCCGTTGCGGTCTACCTCGCGTTGGGTGTGAGCCGCTTGGCTGACATGTGCAATACCTTCTGTTCGTGGGAGAACTCTCGGGCGCAGGTTCGCCATCTCTTCACTCGTCACGCGATCCCCATGCTTTGGGACTACGCGGAACCAAACATCTTCGCCGGCGCCGGCGGCGACTACGGGGTGAGCCTGCGGTCCATCGTGAAGGTCATTGACTGGCTCCAGTGCAGTACGGGACAAGCGACTGTCGCTCAGTGGGATGCGGCTGAGCCGCGGCCCACGACTCGGGAGCCGATAGCCGTGTCGACGGACCCGCCGTACTACGACAATGTGCCATACGCAGACCTCTCGGACTTCTTCTACCCCTGGCTTCGAAGGAGCCTTCGGCCGTTCCTGCCGATTCTGTTTCGTACCGTCACGGTTCCAAAGGCAGATGAGTTAGTAGCAGAACCGTTTCGGCACGGTGGACGAGACGGTGCGGAATCGTTCTTCATGGACGGAATGCGACGCGTTCTCTGCAATATTCGTGATGAGGCGCACGCCTCGAACCCGATCACGATCTACTACGCATTCAAGCAGTCTGAGACGCGCGAGGGGGCAACTGCGTCTACCGGCTGGGAGACGTTCCTTGAGGCCATTGTCTCCTCTGGGCTGGCAGTCGTCGGGACGTGGCCTCTCAGAACTGAGTTGAGCAACCGCATTCGCGGCCAGGGGTCTAATGCGTTGGCATCGTCGATTGTGCTCGTCTGCCGAGAGCGCTCCGCTGAAGCGGCCAGAGTCACGCGAGGCGACTTCCGAAGGGCTCTGAAGGGAAGCCTTCCCCTAGCGATCCGGAACCTACAGAAGGGCCACGTGGCTCCGGTCGACATGGCACAAGCCTGCATCGGCCCCGGGATGGCAGAGTTCTCCGCGCACGAAGCAGTCCTCGAGTCTGACGGGACGCTTATGACCGTTCGGAGCGCTCTAGAACTGATCAATGAGGTCATCGACGAGGTTCGAGGCCAGGGCGACTCGGAGTTCGATCGGGAGACGCGTTTTGCGCTGACGTGGTTCGAGACTCATGGGTACGAATCCGGTCCGTTCGGCAGCGCCGAAACGCTCGCGAAGGCTGCAAACGTCTCGGTGTCCCGAGTCGAAGAGGCAGGCATCCTCCGCTCTGCGGCTGGCAAGGTCCGCCTTCTGCGAAGAGCTGAGATGCCTGACGACTGGGACCCAGCACGAGACAGTACGCTCACAGTCTGGGAGTGCGCTCAGCACCTGACGAAACGTCTCGCCGAAGGCGAGGAAGCGGCAGCCGCCCTTGCGCACAGGATGGGAGCTCACGCAGAGCATGCGCGGGCTCTTGCGTATCGGCTGTACACAACGTGTGAGCGTCGGGGCTGGGCCGACGAGGCTCGCGACTACAACACCCTCGTTGTCGCGTGGTCGGAACTGGAGAGAGTGGCAAAGGCCACGATCTCCAGTGGCGATGACGGCGTTCAGGGCGAGCTGTTCTAGGAAGGCCGAAGCATTATGGCAGTGACCAATCGGGAGCGCGTCGGGCGCGGTCTAGAGGAGCTCACGACGGGCTTGGTCCCGTTCACGGAGCGAGAGTACCGATCGCGGCTCGGCCGTGGATGGGTCGAGGACCTCCTTGCGAGCAGCAAGCGTCTTCGCCGGTCCAAGAGCGGGATCGCGTGGGACGCGCAGTCCGTGCTCAAGGGCATGGTCGACAACTGGCACCGCGTGTTCCGCGACGTGCTCGGGCCCGTCGAACGGGCGTACGTGAGCGAACTCATAGAGATCCGCAACCGGTGGGCGCACGAGAATCCGTTCACGTCGGATGACGTCTACCGGGCACTCGACACGATGCAGCGGATGCTCCAAGCGGTGTCCGCCGGCGAGCAGTCGGAAGCCATCGGGAAGTTGAAGGCTGATCTGCAGCGCACGGTCTTCGCTGACCACGCGAGGAAGAAGACTCGCGCTCAGCTCACACTCGAGGGGATGCCTCAGGCCGGGCTCAGCTCATGGCGGGAGGTGATCACTCCTCACCGCGACGTCGCGAGCGGAAAGTACATGCAGGCCGAGTTCGCGGCGGACCTGAACCCCGTGCACAAGGGCGAGGGTTCAGACGAGTACCGAGACCCGCACGAGTTCTTCCGACGCACCTACATCACGTCGGGGCTTCGCGACCTTCTTGTCGGCGCACTGCAGCGGGTCGCCGGTACAGGCGGCGATCCCGTCGTCGAATTGCAGACCAACTTCGGCGGTGGCAAGACGCACTCGATGCTCGCGCTCTACCACCTTTTCAGCGGCGTGAAGACGTCGAGCCTGGAGGGGATCGAGCCGGTCCTGAAGGACGCAGGAGTCGAGATCGCGCCGAAGGCGAGCCGTGCCGTTCTCGTCGGCACAGCGATGTCGCCGGGCGACGTCACCATCAAGGAGGACGGCACCGAGGTCCGGACCCTCTGGGGCGAGATGGCTTGGCAGCTCGGCGGGGCTGAGGGCTACGGGATCGTGGCCGAGTCCGACCGCATGGGCACAAGCCCCGGGTCCGACGATCTGGCTGAGCTCTTCCGGGCACACAGTCCGTGCCTCATCCTGATTGACGAGTGGGTCGCCTACGCGCGCCAGCTGCTCGGGAAGCGCGACCTGCCCGCTGGTGACTTCGGTGCGCAGGACAGCTTCGCGCAGGCCCTGACCGAAGCCGCGAAACGAGCCGAAGGAACGCTCGTCGTGGCGTCGATCCCGGCGTCCAAGATCGAGATCGGCGGCGAAGCCGGCGAGCGAGCCGTCGAGGTCCTGAAGAACGTGTTCGAGCGAGTCGGCAAGCCGTGGCGGCCCGCCACCGGCGACGAGGGCTTCGAGATCGTCCGACGCCGTCTCTTCGAGCCCATCTCGGGGAAGGACCAGTTCGCGTCACGCGACGCCGTCGTGACGGCGTTCGCGAAGATGTACCGAGAGGCCGGAGGCGACTTCCCGAGTGAGTGCTCGGAGGGCAACTACAAGGACGAGCTGCTGTCGAGCTACCCCATCCATCCGGAGCTCTTCCGGCGCCTCTACGACGACTGGAGCACGCTGGACCGATTCCAGCGCACTCGTGGCGTGCTGCGACTACTCGCGAAGGTGATCCACCGCTTGTGGGAGGGGCAGGACCAGAGTTTGCTGATTCTCCCGTCGTCGGTGCCGATGGACGACGGAGCGGTGAAGTCGGAACTCACGCGGTACCTCGCCGACGAGTGGGAGCCGATCATCAGCCAGGAGGTGGACGGCCCGAACTCGTTGCCGCTCCAGCTCGACCGCGACAACCCGAACCTCGGTCGTGTGTCAGCATGTCGACGCGTCGCCAGAGCCCTCTATGTGGGGACGGCACCCGGTGCGCACACGCAGAACCCTGGAGTCGGCGCGGAGCGCATCCGACTCGCGTGCGTGCAGCCCGGCGAGTCCGCCGCCGTGTTCGGAGACGCGCTGCGGCGCATCATGGACCGAGGCCGGTACGTCCAGCAGGACGTCAACCGCTACTGGATCTCGACCAAGGCGAACCTGAACCGCACCGCGCACGACCGGGCGTCGGACTACCTCAAGCAGGTCGAGGAACTGGATGCCGAGATCGTGCGGCGCCTTGAGCTCGACCGCATGCGCGGCGACTTCGCCGGTATGCACATCTGCCCTCACGAGAGCAGTGAAGTGCCGGACGAGCCGACGACACGGCTCGTGATCATGCGTCCGGAGCACGCCCACAAGCGTGGGAAGGACGCCAGCGACGCACGTAGTACGTGCGAGCACTACCTGAACTCGCGTGGGAACTCCCCGCGGCTCAACCGCAACGCCTTGGTGTTCCTCGCAGCGGACGAGAAGCTCCTCGCGGATCTGCGCGAGGCCGCGTCGCAGTTCCTGGGCTGGTCCTCGATCCTTCGAGACCGGGACACGCTCGATCTCACGCGTTCGCAGGAGCGACAGGCCGAGACGCGTCTCAAGGACGCGGATCGGACGGTGGATCTCAGGATCAGCGCCACGTGGATCTGGGCGCTCGCGCCCTATCAGGAGAAGCCGGCCAGCACCGTGGACTGGGACGAGGTGCGCGTCACGGGCGACGCTCCCCTCGCGAAGCGGACCGGCTCAAAGCTGGTTCTCCAGGAGAAGCTCATGCCGGCCATGGGCGGCGTGATCCTCCGCATGAAGGTCCTGGACCTGCTGTGGAACGACCGCGATCACGTCAGCGTCGCCGAACTCAACGAGTGGCTGCCGCGCTACCTGTACCTCCCTCGCGTCAAGGGCCCGGAGACCATCGCTCAGGCCGTCCGCAACGGGGCCGACACGCTGCTCGTTGACGAGACGTTCGCCACGGCCGAAGCCTTCGACCAGGAGAAGGGGCGCTACCTCGGGTTGAAGCTCGGGGGCGGAGCCCCGCCCGCGATCGGCGGCGACACCTGTCTCGTCAAACCCGATGTCGCGAGACGGCAGCGATCGGCGGACGAGAAGGCCGCGGCCGAGAAGGGCGACGGGGAGGTGCCACCGCCGCCCAAGGACTCGGGAGCGAGAAAGCCCGACGACGGCACCAAGCCAGACCAACCCGATGGCGTGCGCGAGACGCCCTCGAAGCCGAAGGCGTTCGTGGGCTCCGTCAAGCTGAGTGGCGCACGCGTCGGGCGCGATGCCGGACGGATCGCCGACGAGGTGCTGTCCCACCTCGCGGCGCTCCCTGGTGCGAAACTGAAGGTGACGCTCGAGATCCACGCCGACGTCCCTGGGGGCGTGGACCCCGACATCGTGCGTACCGTCAGCGAGAACGCGACGACGCTGCGGTTCGACCACGCGAGCTTCGAGGACGAGTAGTGGATGCAGGAGCTAACGACGGAGTCGGAGCGTTGAGCGACACCGACGACTGGCCACCCCGCCTGTCGCTGGAGCAGCCGAAGATCCTTGAGCTGCTTACTGGAGAGCGATTTTACTCATCAGCAGACGCCGCCCTTCGCGAGGCGATCCTGAACGCGATCGACGCGTGTACACGACGGGTTGCCACAGACGACGCACTAGTACCGGATATCACCGTGACCTTCGACGCGCAGGCGCACACGGTATCGATCGAAGACAACGGCGACGGAATGACGAAGGCTGACCTGGTGTCGCTGTTCACGAAGATCGGGTCGTCAGCGGCGGACGCTGGGCGCGGAGCAGGCGCGGGCAGCCAGTCCGCCATTGGTGAATTCGGCATCGGCATCGCCAGCTACTTCCTCGCGTGCGAGCGGTTCGAGGTCCACACAGCTTCTGAGAGCGAGAGTCCCGTCGCGCTGGAATTGAATCGAGCGATGCGTGACGCGCAGACGCGCTCAAAGGAAGTCGCATGTGTACAGCGCATACGAGGGACGACCGTCCTCCTGCACTGCACCGACGCCAAGTCGTACGATCAGTTGCGCGGCAGGTTCGATCATTGGGCTCGAGACGTGGTGGGACTAGCGGCAGTTGAGAACCCCGGTGGAAAGGTGATCGCGCAGGGCGGCACGCGAGCAGTGACGCACGAGATCGTCGTCGAGACGCCAGACTGGATCGAGCGAGCGCACATTGGGCCACCTGCGTCGGCCGCCGTGTGGGGAGTACTCGACGGCGACGCGCACCTTGAGATTCTCTACCGAGGAGTGTTCGTTCAGGACGTCGTAATCAACGGTCTCTGGGGCATCGAAGGGGCGCTGCACGTAGACCCGAAGCGCTTCAAGCCCAAGCTGAACCGCGAGGCATTCCTCGCAGAGGGGTTCGAAGAGGAGATCACCCGCTTCCTTCAGGCCGTTCACCCTCAAGCGCTTCTCGCAGCGCTCGAGGCGATGCGCGGCGCGTTCGCGGAGAAGAAGCCGGACAACTGGACCCTGAACAGGTGGGTCTCTCTATGGCTCGCGATCCCACGAGATGCTCGATATGCGGAGGCAGCAGCGGCGTGGGACGCTGAGTTCCGCAGCAGGAGGGTCTTCAAGCAACTCCAGCCGGGCGACGAGCGATCGCGGGACGTGTCGCTGAACGACATCCGGGACCTCGCACCTCCGGTCGTGTACGTCGCACCCCCTGCGCTGAACCGGTCCGATCCGATCACTCGAAGCGCAGCGGCTCTCCTTGCGGGCAAGGGAGAGGCCGTGATCCAGGGGCACCTCCGAGACAAGGGTTATCTCTCGCATGCTCGAGTCTCCTCTGAGACGACAGCTGAACTCCTCAACCACTTCCGCCAGGAGTTGCCTCCGCTCGTTCAGGTCGCGTCCGTCGCGCAGAGCCTCCTCGAACAGGAGACTAGTCTCGGGCCAATGTTCTCGGATCGCGACGACGTGATAGTGGTCCCGTTGGGGGCGGATGCCGAGCCGATTGTTGTCATGGGAGCAGTTGTCTGGCTGAACGTCAGTCATCCCACTGGAAAGGCCATCATCCGGTCTACGTGCGATCGGAACGAGGGCGCACTCGGGATGCTCGCCGCCGTTGGAACTCACTATCCGGCGCAGGTCGCAAGCGTAGCCCGCGCTCTACGTGCGAAGGGCTTCGCAGGCGAGCGCTTCGGACCGATTCGGCGCCTGTACTTCCGACAGGTGGCGGAGTGAAGACGCTCATCTTCGCCGGCGCGGGCGCTAGCGTCGAACTCGGCGTTCCCGCGATGTCCGCGATGATGAAGCAGCTCGTCGAGTTGCTGGAATCGCGTGCGATCGCGCCTGCCGTTCTCCTTGAAGTCAGAGCGGCGATGGAGAGCGGCGACTACGACATCGAGCAGTTCATCGAGATGCTTGACGGGATCGCGACCATGTCGCGCTCCGTCGTCGGAGGGCGCGTCGATCCCGAACTTCGACAAGAGGCGCAAGTCCTGCGGTCGGAGTCTGAGTGGTTCGTCCAGCACGCATGTGAGCGCGTTGTCGGTGCATCCTCGACGCTCCTCTGGGGGCCCACGCTGGCGGCGTTCCGAGGGCGGGAATTGTGCATAGCGACGACGAACTACGATCGGGCCATCGAGATGGCCGCTCTTGGCTGTGGCGTGCCGATCCACGACGGGTTCGCGCCGTTCGGTGACAAGGAGTGGTCCTCCCTCGGCGGCAATGAAGACGGTCCCGGCGTGCGTCTTCTCAAACTCCACGGGTCCACGGATTGGTACAGGGCTCAGAACACGGACGACGTGCTGAAGCTTCGGCACCCGATGCCCTTGTTCGGCGGTGTCTCGTTGAAGTTGGACTCTCTGCCGCACGAGGCGCTCAGAAGCGCCGTTGTGCTGCCCTCACGAGAGAAGCGAAAGACGGAGATGCCATTCGTGGATCTCTGGCCTGCATTCTTCAACGTCGCGCGCGAGGCCGACCTAGCGGTCTTCATCGGCGCGTCGCTCCGGGACCCCGACGTGCGCCGGCGAGCGGCGGACTGCGGCACGCGTGGCGCGGTCTTTGTCGTCGGACCGACTTGTCCGGACGTCGTGACGAGCATGGCGCCCTCACCTCTCTTCATCTCGCAGACGGCCAGCGAGTTCCTGATGTCGACGCTTCCCGCTGCGCTCTTGAGCGAGAACCCGATCGAGCGGCTGCTCGCGGCGGTCGGCGACCCCTCCGAGATCCGTCCAAGGCGGTCAGTTCTTCGGCTGGTTGAGACAGCGAGCGATGGACGAGAGGACGTGCGTCGGCGTTGTGATGCGTTGGACGCTCTCGCTGCCGCCGAGGTAGCGCTTCCGGCGTCGCTCGTCGCGCCGTTGATCGAGTCCCCGGACGCGGCGGTTCGCACCTTTGCGCTGGCGCTGATTCCACGGTCGCCGCAGCGTGACGAGCTGTTGGGCCTATCGCGAGAAGCGGTCGACTCGGAGAACGATCCACGATTCGCTCGTGAGGTGGAGATGCTCACGGACCTGCTTGAGCGTGGAGTCTTGGCGTGAGGACCCCCAGCGTCGCTGGGGAGTCCTCATCGGGCGATCATCCGTCGCGGTCGCAGCACTCCGCACTCATCCGTCGCGATGCTGCATGTCTCCCGGCGGAGCGGCGTGCGCCAGCTCGAACACGATGTCTGAAGGTGGTTGCCCAATGACAAGGCCCGACCTGCCTGGTCCCAGTGACCTTCCGCCCGTGATCGCTGCGTCCGTCTCGCGGGAGAAACTGAGTGCGGGAGCAAGTCTCGCGAACATCCACCCATGGTGGGCGAGGCGTCCGCTCGGTCTCGCCCGCGTTGCGAGCTTCTTGGCGCTGAGCGAAGCGTTCGAGGCCTCGGACGAACTTCTCGGCGGCCTTGCCGAGACTCCCCTCACGGAGCGCGTCATCTCGGAAGCGCTTCTGCGGATACGAGACACGCAGTGGCGCTCGGTTGTCCGCGACTCTGAACGTCCGGTCGGAGACGGGCCGAAGTCTCCCGGAACCCCTCGACTCATCGACCCCTTCGCTGGCGGGGGATCGATCCCTGCGGCGGCGGCGCAGTTGGGTTGCGATGCATTCGCAGGGGACATTGAGCCGCTCGCGTTCCACGTGCTGCGCGGCACGTTGGTGTTTCCCCAAGCGCTGGGCGAGCCGAACGTCGATGCGCCCGGATCAGGACCAGACGGCCGGTGGCAGGGGCTGCCGGCAGAGGTCTCCCACTGGACCGCACGAGTCGGCGAGATCGCTGCCAGCCGACTAGGCTCGATGTACCTCGATGAGGACGCCCCGGTCGACGGTCTACTTTGGGTTCACCGGTTCGAGTGTGACGGTTGTTCGAAGCTGTTCCCTGGCGTGTCGACAATCACCACCACGGGCAACAGGCAATCGGCGGCCCAGCGCCTTCGCTACTGCCTCGACTCCGAGACGTTCGTTCCTGCGAGTGGCCCTGGGGAGCGAACCGTTGGTGCCCGGCGTTCGGTCGCTTGCCCGTTCTGTGGCGCGACCTATCCCCGCCAAGTCGCCGCACTCATGCTGCGGCCGGACTCGGAGCTACTCGCAGCGACGATCCGTCCTGCGGACGGCGCGGGAACCGTGCTCCGACCAGTTGCGCCAGACTCGCAGTTGACCGCGTCGGTCGATTGCGACCGAGTGAAGGATCTCCGAGCCAGCGAGGCCGCGAGCGGGCTCGGCGGGACGCTTCCAGAGGAGACCTACCGTGGGGTCCGTCGTCACGGCTTCACGCGCTACGAGGACCTCTTCAGCGGCAGGCAGTTGGCGGCCAACCTTGAGTTCCTATCGGCTGCGGAACTTGTATGCCAGCAGATGGCGGGGTCCGGGATGACGCCGATCTGTCAGGACGCGATTCGAACGTACATCGCGTTCTTGGTGGGGTTTGTTGTCGATCGGAACAGCCGGCTATGCCGCTGGGATGGGCGCCTGGGTCGTGCCCGCTCGCTGGCCAGGATGAGCGCAACCCTTCCTCGGGAGTTCGTGGAGACCAACGTCACGTCGGCGGGACTACTGGACCGGTGGCGTGCGTCGGTTCTCCCGACGTTGGATCGACTTGCCGCGCTTGGGGGAAAGGTCACCGTCACGCTCGGCGACGCCTCGCGTCTGGAACGCGACGACGCCTCGTTTGATGCGATCGTCACGGACCCGCCCTTCTTCGATCGGGTTCCCTACCCAGACCTCTCGGGGTTTTTCTGGGCGTGGGAGGGCGCACTCCTGAGTGCGATCACTCCCGCTGTAGCCGCTGCGCAGCCGGCTAGCAGCGGATCTTCAACTGAGGAGCAACACCGCGTCTCGATGAGCAGTGCGTTTGGTGAGTCGTATCGAGTCTTAAAGCCCGGCCGGCTACTCTGCATGCTGATCACGACTAGAACTCGAGAGGCGTTCGACGAGTACGTCGTGCTTGGCGAAGGCGTGGGCTTCGAGATCGTGGACGTGCGGCGACTTGAGGAAAACAAGGCAAGGAGAGCGGATGCATCGACGGTCACGTTTCTCGTCTTCTTCAGGAAACCCGATCATGCAGATTCGCGGCGTGCCCTTGGCGTTGACGCACACGCGGTGTTGGAGGACGCCGAAGCGAACAGGCCCGTGCTCTACGAGGGTCTCGCTCGTCTACTGCTGAGGGAACTGGACGAAGAGAGCATCGCTGAGCTGACGGTGGGCATGAAGGGAGCCGACACCGAGAAACTCATGGAGGTGCTCGCCGAAAGTGACCCCCGAGAACTGCTCGAACGCTACCTCGGCAAGCAGGGAGTCAGGCGCCTCGCTGCAGAGTTGACCGGTCCTCCTACGCCGGACCAGGCGGCGGTTCGGCCGATGGAAGCGCTGCTCTCCCACTTCGGGTTCCGTATCCGGTCACCCGTCGAAGGCGTGCGCGGGCCTCATCAAACCGCGATGGAGCTTCGTCGGCTCAGGGCTACGTGCGCGGGTGCCCGTGACAAGTCGAACTTGCGTGGCGCTCTCATGGACGGATGCACGCTCGTGGAGCGCACAGTCCGAATCGCAGTGTGGGCTTGGGCGAGACTCGCGTTCGGTGATGAGGCAGAAGCGCGTCTGGCTTCCGTTCTTCGTTCCGACGATCAACCGGGGCGATGTGACCTCCAGCGGATCACTTTCGGGCAACTCCTTCGGCTGTTTGGCGAGCTTCCGGATGTGATCGCGGCGTCTCCGGTTGGTGCCCAATACAAGGGCAAGCTCGGTCGTGCGCACGTGTACTTGCCGAAGAAGAAGCCCGCACGGCTGTTCCAGAGGCTGGAGAAGCTGATCCAGGTGCGGAATCGTGTAGAGCACGATCGGGACGGCTACTGGACTGGCGGCGAGCTTCGATCGCTCCGACCGGAAGTCGAGAGCGCACTCGGGGATGCCGAGCGGTTGATCGAAGACCTCGTCTTGGCACGCGCGGTACCGCGCCTCGCGGCGCCCACGCTTGAGATGCGCGACGAGTGGAACCGGCGCAGATACCGGTTGCTGCTCGACGACGGCACCGAGATCGAAGTCAGCTTCTCGAACCCGGTGGAGCTGGGGGCAGGCCTTCTGTACTTCGGCAGTGCCAGCAACCCTCGCCCGGTGGATCCGCTTGCCCTGACCGTCGCTGCGCTCGGGCGTGTCCCATGATCCAATCCTCTGCCGCACGGACGATCCGGCCGGGTCGAAGACTGTAGGAGCGAGCCACGCATGCCGCCCTCAAGCACTTCGCCGGGCGAAGTGTCGGCGTGGCCACGGGCCCAACACGATCGCCGCCGGACAGATCGCGCTCGACGGTGGTCGCCGGTCCGGAGGTGGTAGGCCCGCCAGGACTCGAACCTGGAACCAACGCGTCATGAGCGCTCTGCTCTGACCGATTGAGCTACGAGCCCACCGTCAGGTGGGCAGCGTAGCTCTGGCCCCTCCGGCACGGGAATCAGGATCGTGGCGACCTCCGAGGGTGGACCGACAGCGGAGCCCTACCGAATCCTGTCGAACGCCTCTCGGATGACCTCCGCCATCAACTCGCGGCGCTGGTGGAGGAAGTCCTCGTAGTCGAGGTCCCACCACTCCTCGGGGAGCGCGTGCAGGTGGTACGCCTCGGCAGCCTCGGCGTCGGACCAGCCCATCCTCTCTTCGAGTCGAGGCGCGTAGTCCGCCGGGGCGTCGTCGCTGACCGCGATGTTGGACGACCACTCGAGCAGGCCCATGTTGGCGACCTGGTTGTACTCGCGGGGCGAGGTGACGCCGTTCTTCTGGAGCCATGCCTTCGGGAAGAGGTGGTGGATCTCCAGATCGCTCTTCGTCGATGCGGCGGACGGGTCGAGCAACTCGGCGATGTTCAGCGAGCTGAACAGCGCCTTGGCGCCAAGCACGCTCTGGGCAGCGAAGAACGGCGACAACGTACGAGCGCTCGAGGACTCCAACCGGCTTGGCAACGTGACCTGCCAGAAGTCGTTGGTCAGTTCCGCTTGCATCGCCGACTCAAGGGCTGCCACGAACCCGGCAGCGTCGGAGATGTCGCGTAGGCGACCCAGGTCCTCTTCCATGGCCGACTCGGCCGAGCCACCGACGTACCGGCTCGTGACGACGGACATCAGGTACCAGCGCCCGATCACTCGGCGGAGCTCCGACAGGGGGACCGAATGCCGAGTGCGTCCGATGAGGAACAGCGAGTACGCGAACAGAGCGGAGACTTCGGACCAGATCAGCTTCTTGTGCCGGAACCCCGCAGCCGAGAGGACCTTAAGGAACTCGTGCCAGTTCGAGACGGAGAGTGCCTCGCTCTGCGCTGCGGCGAGGATCTCCAAGTTGCGCTGCCGGATCTCGGCCGACACTTCTCCCGTCCGCGCGTCCTTGCCCCGCAGGACCTGGTACGCGGCTGCGAGCCGCGCTCGATGGTGTCCCACCGTGACCACCACTCTGACGAGCGCGTCCGGCCCCGGCTGCAACTTGCGGTTGAACGGTGACGGCTCGTCGTCGCCGGGGGGCGCTCGGCAGGCCCTGGCGAACGCCTCCAGGTCTTGACGCCCTTCCTCCCAGAACACCGCGAGGAGAGTGAGGATGAAGTCGGCCTGGTTCAGGCGCTGCCCCTTGCTGTTGATGCGCACGAAGATCTCCGCGACCTGCTCCTCGTTCGCATCCGTGCCGATCTGCAGCACGTGCACCAGCATGTTCTTCAGGTTGACCAGGCGCGAGACGTTCGCTTCCACGGCACGCCGGTGCTCATCCGTGATCTCACGGTGCTTCTCGAGACGCTCCAGGTAGGAGCGCACAACAGACAGCGCTCCCATCTCGTCGGTGAAGATCCGACTGATGTCGGCGATCCACTCGGGGTTCTTCCGAATGGCGGCGTCTGCGACCTCGAAGCGCGCCGAGATCGGATGGAACCCGATCCGGATGTGCCTCTTCTTGAACTGCTTGTCGACGATCGGTTGTCCGGTCATGACCGCGAACAAGGAGGTCAGTCGCTGCTGACCGTCGATGACCAGCGCGTACGGCACGGGGCTCGCAGACTCGTGACCGCCGAGCGTCGCGTGCGCAATGCCGTCGGGGCTCTTCCAGGTCAGCAGATAGCCAAACGGGAACCCGCGAAAGAGAGAGTCCAGCAGGTCGCGGACCTTGGTGTTCTTCCACACGAACGGCCGCTGGATGTCCGGCAGGGCCAGAGTGCCCTGACGGATGCTCCCCATCAGGTGGCCGATGGAATCGGACTGAACCTGGTAGAGCGTCTGGGCGTGGCGGGAGTAGTCGGCCGTTCTTCCGAGGTAGGGGATCTTCTCGGCATCCGCATCCGATGTCTTGCCGCCCGCGAGTCGCGCGGCCTCCCAGAGATCCTGTGGTTCGGTCCACTCGTCGAGTGCGGTAAGCCCGGCATCCGCGACGGTCAGCACGCCCGACTGGCGGACGAGGAATCCAGCTCGCGATGCGACGGCGAACGTCCCGTACGCGAACGAGTGCTTCCAGTCGGCGTCTCGGGTCTCCAGCGCCTCTAGCGTCTCCTCAGGCAGGAGCGGTCCGACACGCTTCGCTACGTCGCTCCAGACCATGGATCGACCCGGCGTGCGCTCCAGCAGTCGCAGGCTCGCGCGGAGGAGCTCGCCGCGAACGACTCCCTTCGAGCCGGAAGGCTTGGACGGTCCCCGAGACTTGCGCCACTTGCGGTATCCCGCCTTGGCCGCGTCGAGCACGCCCTCCGGGCCGAGGTCCAACGCCTTGCGGCCCTCGGCAGTGATGCGCCACAATCCATTGCCGCTCTTCTCCAGGAAGCCCGCCCGCGCCGCGTCGGTGGTGTACCAGAGTGCACTGCGCCATCGAGGGCGGCCGGTCGACCCTGCTGGACTGGCTTCCCACTCGGAGAACTCGAGATCGGACTCAAGCCGTTGGTGGATCTCCTGCTTCGGGACGCGTCCATCGGACTCTGCCAGGACGGTCAGTACGTGGTGGAGCACCTTGCTCGTCAGCAGGCGTGAACGGCTCGGCGTGTTCTTCGAGTTCATCTGCTCTTCTCTGGGTCGATTCCCGGTGGAGTGCACCATCTTGACGTCTGACCTCGCTCACGCAGTTGCCCTTCTACGTCGGGTGGCGAGCATCGAGACCGGCGTACCCCGGACCTGGTCCCTAGCTCGGGCACACTCACCGTCTGACGAATCGGCTGGAGATCGGCGCGTCCGGTGCCCGCTACCGCCCGCTGGCCGCGCCGAACACGGGACGTTCGCCGACGAGTGCACGTAGCAAAGTGGTCGTTCCGCGAGGCGACTCCGCGCGGACACGGGTGCTCGTAGGCTCGATCGTGCGCTCGCACCGACGCACACTCTGGCGCGCGAGTGGCTATCGCGGCATTGACGCTCCGGTGCCGCCGAGTCCGGTTCCCTCTGGCGTCGGCGGCGCGAACTACGCTGCGCCCCATGCAGACGACGCCAGTTGACCCGGTCGACAAGGCCCTCGATGCGATCGTCCGGCGCACGGCGGCTGTGCTCGATGCGGTCGAGGGGGACGCGCCCGACGGGGAGCCACTGTCCGAACTCCATCAGTGGGCGGGGGAACTGCTCGGCAGCGACGATCGGCGGCGTGAGCTGCGGCGCCTTGCCGATCGCGGGGTCGACGTGCCCGGAGTGCTCGGCCTGGTTGCCGCGGTGGTCGCGGCGCCTCACCTGTTCGAGGATGCGCTCATGGGGGTTGCCACTCCGCCTGGTCCGCAGCGCGGGCGGCTGCGGGACATCGACGCGGAGGTCGATGTGCTCGAGCGGCATGCCGAGGATCACGGGGCAATGGCGGGGCTCGGCGAGATGCGAGCGTTGCAGTGGGTGCTGCGGGAACTTGGGGAGCTCGCGCGTGCGGGCGAGTTGGGGACGGTGGCCGGGAAGCGCCCGGATGGGGCCTTCGCTGTGCGTGCCGATGGCCTGTACGTAGTTGACCCGGAGGTCTCAGCCGAGCGGGGCGCGGGTCGGCGGCCGGGGGTCGCGGAGAACGTGTTTCTGCTGATCGTGGCGGGCCACTTCCAGAGCGTGTTCGGGGAGGTGGACGTGCCGGCGATCGCTCTCTTCCTCGCGGACGCGCTGGAACTTGAGATCTGTGCGGTGGCGGACTCACGGCGCTCGTTCCGGCAGCGACTGCATCGGCTGTGGGATGAGCCGGGTGTCTACCGTCAGCGGGCGGTCGTGCTCGGCGAGCGGCTCGGTCTCGCGGTCGAACTGCCGCCGGAGTAGCGCCGAGTCCGCGCTGGCTCGGGGCGCGGACTCCAATTCACGGCAAGACGCGTGTTTGAGTCCGTCCGGGATTTCGTGGACCCGGAGACCGTGGCACCCGCCGCGCGCGGCACGCGGCGGCCCACGATGCGCAACCCCGATGATCCCGACGACCTTGAGCACCGCTTGCAGGTGGTGATGGGGTACGTCTCGCCGGAGCGGCTACGAGAGTTCCTGGACCTGATGGCGCGCGCGGTGGCGGTGGAGGATGCGCGTGTGATCCGCCGCGAGATCGAGGCGGAGCGACTGGCGCAGTCGGATGGCGCCGGGGTGGACGACCGCGAGAGTCCGGCGGGGACGTAGGATCGACAGCGGAGGTCACCATGATCAGTCGGGCCCACCAACGTGTTGCGCTCTATTCGCGGTTCTCCTCGGACCTGCAGAACCCGCGGTCGGCTGACGATCAGCTCGCTGAGCTACGGCGCGACCTTGGCCGGCGGTTCCCCGACTGGGAGATCGTCCGCGAGGAGAAGGACGAGGCGCGGACGGGCACGTCGCTGGACGGCCGCGACGGTCTCGCTCGATTGCGACGCGCGTCCGCGGAACGGCCGAGACCGTTCGACTTGGTCGTCGTCGAGGACGTGAGCCGGCTCGCCCGCAACCGCGGGGACGCGCTGCGCGTGCGCGAGGGGTTCACGGCGTCCGGAGTGTCGGTGCTCTCGATGGCCGACGGGTACGTCGATCCGGACTCGGACGCCGGGCTCTTCGTGACCGGTATCAAGGAACTGAAGGCGGAGGCAGACTCCCGCGAGACGGGCCGACGGGTGCGGCGCGGGGTGAGCGCGCGGACCCGGCGCGGCTGGCTCTCGGGACGGAAGACCCCGTTCGGGTACCTGCGGAAGCCGGTGTTCTCGGAGACGGAACGGGACCGAGACGGACGGCCGGTGCGGATCGGTGTGACCCTTGAGCCGGATCCGGTCGGCGGACCCGCGGTGACGCATCTCTTCGAGCGCTACGCCGCGGGTATTGGGTTCCGGCGCATCTGCCGTGAGCTGAACGATCCCCAGGGCGTCTGGCGCGCCGCGAAGCCCGAGGGCTTTGTCACGTCGTTCGTGCGCGCCGTGTTGCTGAACCCCGTCTACCGCGGCGCCGCAGTCTACGGACGCACACGTGAGGTCAAGGTGCGCGTCGGTGCGACGGTGAAGCGTCGGAAGGTGAAGCTGCCGCCGGATCAGTGGGTCGTCCTCGAGGACGCGCATCCGGCGCTGGTCGATCGCGCGACGTGGGACGCGGTCCAGGCGATCTTCGCGGAGAACAAGCGGGTGCCCGCGGGGTCGCCCCGTCGCGGCGGGCCGGGTCGCGGCGGGAATCAGGCGGCGTCGGCGCTCACCGGACTGGTCCGGTGCGGCACGTGCGCCGGAGCGCTCCACGTGCGGTCGTCGTTTCCGAACAAGCGGCAGAAGGCGCGCGGCGACTCCACGTGCTACCGGAAGTTCGCGTGTTCTCGGCGCCACTCCTCTGGAGAGGTGCTCTGCACGAACCGTGTGAGCCTGACCGTGGACCCACTGGAGCAGAGGGTGCTCGAGATCGTTCGCGCGAGACTCCTCACCGAGGAGGGGCTGCTGCACCTCGAGACGCGGCGCCGCGAGGTGTTGCTCCAGGAGATGACCGACATCGCCGAGCGCGCCCCGGTGCTCGAACAGGAGCTCGAGGACATCCGGAAGGCTGAGCGCCGCATCGTGCTGGCGATCGAGCAGGGACTCCAGATGCCGGAGATGCGCAACCGCGTGGAGGTACTCCGAGAGCGGCGGAAGGCGATCTCCCAGGATCTCGAGAGGCTGGAACTGCTCCGCGAGGTCGAGCACGGGCGGATCGAGGCACAGGTGCGCCGCCTTCGGATGGGGGATCTTCAGCGGCTGCTGGACTCGTCAGACCGCGACATCGTGCGCCAAGCGCTGCGCCGGATCATCGACTCGGTCGAGGTTCGCGAGGATGGCGCCGTCACCGTGCACGTGGGCGACGGAGCGCTGCCTGAGGGGGCTCGGCGGGAGCCGCTTCCGGCCGGCCCGCGCGACGGGTCGCGTGAACCGATGGTCGGGGCGACTGGATTCGAACCAGCGACCTCATCCACCCCAAGGATGCGCGCTAGCCAGGCTGCGCTACGCCCCGACCGGGCGTCAGGCCGTGCTGTCCGGCGACGAGTCGCCGAGCGGAGTGGGGTGCCCCGCGGCACGGTGAGCGACGGAGATTACCCGCGGCCGCCATCCGATCGTCAGGAATGCGGCGCAGGCTCGATCTGAGGCGCGTCCGTCACTCCGGCAGGATGAGACCGGCGGCGTCCGCCGTCCGGGCGAGCTCCTCGGGAGGCAGATACCACCCGCCGGTGTCCGCGGCATCGCGGACGAGGACCAGACCGTCGACCTCGCACTCGGCGATCGGGCTGTCGACGTGGCGGATGCGGACGGTCACGGCGCCATCGAGGGTGACTCGGAGGGCGTCGGGGGAGGCGAGCGGCAGATCGGCGGAGAGCGGCGCCGACACGACCGGCGGGGCGTCGAGGTAGGTCCAGACGACGTCGGCGGGCTGGAGGCAGTCGTCGTCGTAGTTGGTCTCGCCGACGGTCATGCCGTTCCACTCGTAGTCGACGCTCAGGAGGCGCCGACCCGGCGGGAGACCGCAGCCGTCGAGCACAGCCACGCAGCCGAAGATCCCGAGGGCGAGCGCCACTGCGGCGAGCGTGCGGGAGGCGAAACGGAGAACGAGTGAAGTGCTCATGCGTGCATAGACGCGCAGGGCGGGCTGGGGTTCATGAAGACGGGCTGGGGTTCACGAAGAAGGGGCGGTCGGACCCGCCGTGGCGTCGCCCAGCCGCTCCCGGATCTCGGCGACGCATCCCGCGCGATCCTCTTGCCAGCGCGACCAAGGCAGCGGGAACACGGCGAACCCCGCGCGGCGGAACATGCGGTAGCGCTCCAGGTCGAACGCCAGGCCGAACGGCCCGGGGAACCCGATCAGGTCGATGCCGAGGCTCGTGCCGGCCTGCTCGACGACGACGTCCACCGGCAGCCCTGCAACGGGGTACGCGGTCCAGACCCGCAGGCCCTCCTCGGCCAGCACCTCGGCGACGTGGCGGAGCGCAGCGTCGTGGCTCGTCGTGTCGGTGGCCGGCGCGCCGACCCGGGTGGCCTCCGCCCGATCGAGGTAGCGGCGCAGCAGCGTGTCGGCCGGGACCGAAGCCCGCGGGCGGGAGACGTAGACGTGCTGGAAGCGCCGCGCGCGGGTGATGGCGACGTTGAACACGTCAGGGCGACAGAGGTAGCGGAGCGAGGCCGAGTGGGCGTCGGGGTCGAGCGCGAACGACACGAACATCACGTCGCGCTCCTCCCCCTGGAACGAGTACGACGTGCCGACTTGGATGTCGTGGCGCCGGATGACGTCGAGCGGGAAGCGTTCGGTGACCTCCGCCTGAAGCAGGTCCACCTGAGCGCGGAACGGCGAGAGTATGCCGATCGAGCGTGCGCCTGGACCGGGGACGTCCCTGTCCTCGGCGACGAGCTCCGCGACGGCGGCGAGGACGGCCTCGGCCTCGATCGGATTGTGCCCCTCCGGCTCGCGCCGGCCCTCGACCTCGTGGACCGCGATGCTCACGAGTCCGGCGGTGTCGGGGCGCTCCGTCATGACATGCAACGCACCGGCGTAGAACTCGTCGTTGCTGAACTGAATGAGATCCGGCGTGCCGCGGAAGTGCTCGTCGAGGAACACCACCTGCGACTGCTCGGCGACGCCGTCGTCCACGCGGTCGAGCAGACTCGCATCGCGGTAGTCGAACGCCTCGCGCTGGGCATCGGTCAGTCCGTGGCCGTCGGCGAGCAGCCGCTGTTGCGCGCGTGCCAGGAACGAGACGTGACGCAACTGCTTCGGGTCCCCGGTCACCAGCAGTCGCTTCCCGCGCTGCGCGATCGGCAAGCAGCTGGCCATGTCGCACTGCGTGGCCTCGTCGACGAGGACCAGGTCGAACAGCTCCTGCTCGAAGGGGAGCACCTGGTAGGCGTCACCGAATGTCGAGAGCCAGAGCGGGAACGCCTGTAGCAGCGGTGCGAGATCCAGAGCCGCGAACCGCTCGGCCTGTCGCGAGGACGTGCGTGCGCGCAGGGCCGACAGGAACCCCTTCAGCTCCTTACGGTGCGCGGCCAGAGCGAACCAGACGCGATCCCACACCGTGTGACGCAGGATGTGGGCGACGACCGCAGTGCGCTCCTCGAGCACGGCTTCGTACCGATCGAGCAGCTCCCAGGGGACGCCGGCGCGCGTCAGCCGCCAGGCCGCGAGTTGGAGTCGCACTCCCGCACCGAACCGAGCGAACAGTCCGTCCGGTGGGGGACCCGAGAGCAGATCGCCCCGCGTCCGCTCCACGTCCGTGACGTGTGCCATCTGTGCTTCGAGATGCTCGCGCTCCGACTCCAGGCGCCCGTGACGCCCACGCAGGTCCTCGATCACGTCGTCGGTCTCGGGGCGCGGGGCGTTGCCGGTCAGCAGCCGCTCGAGATGCCGCTTCAGGTCGCGGATCTGCTGACCCCGGCCACCCCGGATCATGAAGTCCTCGGTGCCGATCAGCGTCTCGACCTTGCGTTCGACGACATCGAGCGCGTGCCGCATGCGCGCGGCGATCAGCACCGAACGACCACGCGCAAGGTGATCGAGGGCGACGGCGGCCATCGTGTAGGACTTGCCCGTGCCGGGAGGGCCGACCACGAGCGTGAGGGGTTGCTCGCGCGCGGACGCCACCGCCGCCTGCTGTGCGTGACTGAGCACGGCGGGGACACGCACGGGCGGCGGCGACTCGCCGGGCGTCGTGGCGCGGAGCGGAGGATGACCGAGCAACGTCAGCACGGGGGTCGACAGGCTCGGGCTGCTGGCCATCCGCTCGAGATCGAACACGACGCCACGCTCGATATGGGCGTTCGGGACGAGTGCGAGTACCGCTGCAGCGACGAAGCGGAGCGCCCCGCGCGCCGCGCTCCGAAGCACCTTCCCCTCCGTGAGCTCACCGTCGAGGAACGCGTCGCGTGCGCCGAGACCGGGGAGGGCATCGCGCAGGAGATGCATCAGGTCGAGTCGTTCGAGCGCCTCGAACGGAGGCTCCGGCATCCGCGAGAGCAGACCCTCGAGCAGCGCGGCGTCACCCTCGCCTCCGCCGAGCAGACCCCGGAGAAGCGTCACGTTCCAGGCGGGCGCACTCAGGTCGGGTGTCACGAACGCAACCGTGTCCTCCGGCTGCTCGCTCTCGCTCACCGTGGCCGGAAACAGCAGCAGCGGGGCGCAGATCTGCGCCGGCAGCCCGCCGCAGCCATCGGTCTGGCCGGCAACGAAGTCGACGCCGTAGATGAGCGACCGCTCCCGTCGATAGACCTCGGCTGCGCGCCCGGCGGCGAGCAGCGGCTCAGCCGGTCCCGGCACGATCGGCAGCTTCCCCGAGGCGATCCGCTCCTCGCCCTCGAAGACGTAGCGATGGGAGACGCGGTCGGCGAACACGTCGAGAACCGCCGAGCCGCGGTGATCGGCGCGATAGCAGTCGCGGAGGTAGAGGAGCAGGTCGGCAGGCTCGGCCATCACCTGGATCATCGACCGAATCGGTCCCGCACCCGTGCCGGGAACACGGAGTACCCGCGCAGGGAGCACCCCCACACCTGCGCAAGGGAACACGGGGCACCTGCGCAAGGGCACACGGGGCACCCGCGCGCAGGGAAGAGAGGGAGCCGCTTCCGGGTTGCCAGAACCATGCGTAGATTGATGCAGATGACCACCCGCGGACTCGCCGTCGCCCTCTCTGCCGCGCTGCTTGCCGCGCTGCTTGCCGCGTGCGGGGGAGATGCCGGGACGCAGCCTGGCCCCGATCCCGCTTCGCCTGCGCGTGCCGAGGTGGCGACAGTCGCCGAAGCCACACTGCACGTCGCGCCGTCTCCCGCAACTGCGGCCGCCGAGGAGGCCCCTATGGACCAGACCACCCCTGATGCGAGCGCCCCTGATTCGAGCGGGGCCGGACCGGAGGTCGCGACGTTCGGCGCCGGCTGCTTCTGGTGCGTCGAGGCCGTGCTCGAACAGCTCGACGGGGTGACCGGAGTCAGCTCCGGTTACATGGGCGGGGACGTCGAGGACCCGTCGTATCGCGACGTCTGCGCGGGCACCACCGGCCATGCCGAGGTCGTCCAGGTCACCTTCGATCCGTCCAAGCTCACGTACGAGGCGCTGCTCGGCTGGTTCTGGCAGCTTCACGATCCGACCACGCTCAATCGGCAGGGCGCCGACGCGGGCACCCAGTATCGCTCCGCGATCTTCGTCCACTCCGAGGCCCAGCGTCGCGTTGCCGAGGCCTCGAAGGCCGCGGCGCAGGCCGAGTTCCGCGATCCGATCGTCACGGAGATCACTGCCGCGTCGATCTACTACGAGGCCGAGGATCACCACCAGGACTACTACCGCCTGAACAAGCAGGCGGGCTATTGCCGCGCGGTGATCGCTCCGAAACTCCGCAAGCTGGACCTCGAGGACTGACTGCGATGTGCGGCCCCGGGGCGGCTCCCGGATTTCGCGTCAATTCCGCTCGTTCCTAGCGTCCGCCCTCCCGGCCCGAGGCGATAGCCTCCGGGCTCTTCGACGGCACTGCCGAGGGTTGAACCGCGGATGCAGGCGACGGCGTCAACGCCGCGCTCGAGGAGCGACATCGTGATCGGCCAGGATCAGCTCAAGCAGGAACTCATCGATGGCGTCGCCGAGCGCGTGCATGCACGCCTCGACGCCCAACGCGCCCCGAGCGCCGAACGCTTCGTCCGGCAGCTCTACGCGCACGTCGCGCCGGCGGACCTGCTCGACGACACGCCGGCGAACCTGTTCGGCGCAGCAGTCTCCCTGCTCACGTTCGCCACCGACCGCAAGCCGGGCACGGCCCGCGTGCGCGTGTTCAACCCGGACGCAGAAGAGCACGGGTGGGCGTCGCCGCACACGATCGTCGAGATCGTCACCGACGACATGCCGTTCCTCGTCGACTCGGTGACCTCGCACCTCGTGAAGTCGAACCAGGAGGTGCAGCTCGTCGTGCACCCCTTGCTCAAGATCGAGCGCAACGACGCCGGTCATCTCGTCGACGTCTGCTCCGACGCCAACGGACACGAGTCCGTCGTCGCCGAGTCACTCATGCACGTGCAGGTCGCGGCGGTGCCGAGCAGCGAGCTCGATGGCGTTCGCGACGGGTTGGCGAGGGTGCTCGACGACGTCCGGGCTGCGGTCGAGGACTGGCCGAAGATGATGGCTCAGGGACGCGCGGCGGTGGCCGAGCTCCGCGAGCGCGCGTCGGACGTCGATCCCGACCTCGCCGAGTCCACCGAGTTCCTGGAGTGGCTCGCGGACGACAACTTCACGTTCCTCGGTTACCGCGAGTACCGCTTCGAGGCGGACCGAGCGCGCGTCGTGTCGGACAGCGGGCTCGGGCTGCTCCGCGACGAGCTCTCGCACGTCTTCGCCGGCCTGATCACGGGCGGCCATCTGCCGGCCGAGCTGACGGGACCCGAGACCGTGCGCGTCATGAAGGCGAACCGGCGCTCGACCGTGCATCGCTCGGTGCTGATGGACACGATCGGAGTGAAGGTCTTCGACGAGCACGGCATGGCGCTCGGCGAGCGTCTGTTCATCGGCCTGTTCACCTCGGCGGCCTACGGGCGGCAGCCGCGCGAGGTCCCGCTGCTGCGACAGAAGGTCCAGCGCGTGCTCGACGGCGCGGGCTTCCCCGAGGGCAGCCACGATCACAACGTTCTGCACCACATCCTCGCGACGTACCCGCGCGACGAGCTGTTCCAGATCTCCGTCCAGGACCTCCAGCCGATCGCGATCGGAATCCTGCACCTGCAGGAGCGGTCGCGGACGGCGCTCTTCGCGCGCCTCGACCCGTTCGGGCGCTTCGCGTCGTGCCTCGTGTACGTGCCGCGAGATCGGTACGACACGGCCCTTCGCCTGCGGTTCCAGGAGATCCTGGAGGACGCGTTCGAGGGCGATATCCAGGCGTTCTACACGCGGGTGATCGATGCGCCGCTCGCGCGGCTCCACTTCATCGTCGGGACCACGCCGGGGGCGGTCCCACCGATCGACGTCGAGGCCATCGAGGCGCGCCTGGTCGAGGCCGGCCGGTCGTGGACGGATGGACTTCGCGACGCGCTGATCGAGATGCATGGCGAGGAGCGTGGCCTGCAGCTCTTCCGGCGCTTCGCGCGCGCGTTCCCGTCCAGTTACCGCGACACGTTCTCGCCTGAGACGGCCGCCCGGGACATCGAGCGCATCGACGATGCCCTCGAGGACACCGACCTCTCGATGAGCCTCTACCACCCGGTCGAGGCCGCGGCCGACGAGGTACGGTTCAAGATCTATGCCTGTGGCGAGCCGGCACCGATCTCGCGCGTCCTACCCATGCTCGAGCACATGGGTTTCGAGGTGCTCGGCGAGGCGCCATTCCACCTGCGATTGCGGAAGGCCGGCGGCCTCTGCATCCGCGACTTCACGATGCGCACCCCGGACAGCTCACCGGTGGACGTCGCGCACTCGCGCGAGCGTTTCCACGATGCGTTCCGGCGCGTCTGGAGCGGCGAGCTCGAGAGTGACGGCTTCAATCAACTGGTGCTGCGCGCGGGACTCTGTGCGCGCGAGGTCACCGTGCTGCGTGCGTACTGCAAGTTCCTGCGGCAGGCGCGCATCGCGTTCAGCCAGGAGTACATGGAGCAGACGCTCGCGGGCAACCCGGGCATCGCGTCGCTCCTCGTGCAGCTCTTCCACACGCGCTTCGATCCGGCCTTCGAGGGTGATCGCGAAGAGGCCGCGACCGGTATCGTCTCGCAGGTCGAGGCCGCGCTCGAGTTCGTCTCCAACCTCGACGAGGACCGCATCATCCGTCGCTTCCTCGGCGTGATCGAGGCGACGCTGCGGACGAACTTCTACCAGCGCGAGACCGACGGCTCGCCGCGCGACCGCCTGGCGCTGAAGCTCGCCTCGCGCGAGATCGCCAACCTGCCGTTGCCGCATCCGCTGCGCGAGATCTTCGTCTACAGCCCGCGCGTCGAGGCCGTGCACCTGCGCGGTGGGTTCGTCGCTCGCGGCGGCATTCGCTGGTCGGACCGGCGCGAGGACTTCCGCACCGAGGTGCTGGGGCTGATGAAGGCGCAGATGGTGAAGAACACAGTCATCGTGCCGGTCGGCTCGAAGGGCGGGTTCGTCGTCAAGCGTCCGCCCGTTGACCGCGACGCGCTCTGGGCCGAGGTCGTGGCCTGCTACAGCACGATGATGCGGGGCCTGCTCGACATCACCGACAACCTGGTCGGCGACGAGGTCGTCCCGCCCGAGGACACCGTGCGTCGCGACGACGACGATCCGTATCTCGTCGTCGCTGCCGACAAGGGAACGGCCACGTTCTCCGACACCGCCAACGGCATCTCGACGGAGCTCGGCTTCTGGCTCGACGACGCGTACGCGTCCGGCGGCTCCGCGGGCTACGACCACAAGAAGATGGGCATCACCGCCCGCGGTGGTTGGGAGTCCGTGAAGCGGCACTTCCGCGAGATGGGCAAGGACACGCAGACGCAGGACTTCACGGTCGTGGGCGTCGGCGACATGGGCGGCGACGTGTTCGGCAACGGCATGCTGCTCTCGCGGCACATCCGTCTCGTCGCCGCGTTCAATCACCTGCACGTGTTCATCGATCCCTCGCCAGATGCCGACACGAGCTTCGCCGAGCGCCAGCGCCTGTTCGATCTGCCGCGGTCGTCGTGGGACGACTATGACCGCACGCTGATCTCCGAGGGCGGCGGCGTGTTCCCGCGCAGCGCGAAGTCCATCAAACTGACGCCGCAGTTGCAGAAGCTCCTCGGCCTGACCAGCGACCGCGCGACGCCGAACGAGGTGATCAACGAGATCCTGAAAGCCGACGTCGAGCTGCTCTGGCTTGGCGGCATCGGCACCTACGTGCGTCACGCCGAGGAGACCGACGCGCAGGTCGGTGACCACGCGAACAACGCCCTCCGGATCACCGCGACCGAGCTGCGCGCGAACGTCGTCGGCGAGGGCGCGAACCTCGGCCTCACGCAGCGCGCCCGCATTCAGTTTGCGCGCCGCGGCGGGCGGATCAACACCGACGCAATCGACAACTCCGCGGGCGTGGATTGCTCCGACCACGAGGTCAACATCAAGATCCTGCTCGGCGACGCGGAGCGCAGCGGGGACCTCACGCGCAAGCAGCGTAATCGGCTCCTCGTCGAGATGACCGACGAGGTCGCGGAACTCGTGCTGCGCGACAACTACCTGCAGACGCAGTGCATCAGTGTCACGCAGCGTCTCGGCGGTCGGCTGCTCGATCGCATGGGCCGCTACATGCGCGCGCTGGAGAAGTCCGGGCGGCTCAACCGCCGCGTCGAGTTCCTTCCCGACGACGAGGCGCTCGCCGAGCGTGCGACCGAGAGGACGGGTCTCACCCGCCCCGAGATCGCCGTGCTCATGGCGTACGCCAAGATCGAGCTCTTCGACGAACTGGTCCGGTCCAATCTGCCGGACGAGACCTGCATGGACGATGCGCTGGTCAGCTACTTCCCGACGCCGCTGCGTGAGCGCTTCCGCGATCGCATGGCCTCGCATCGACTGCGCCGCGAGATCGTGGCCACGATGCTGACGAACCACATCGTCAACCGCGTCGGCGTCACGTTCGTGCGCGAGGTCCGCGAGCGCACCGGCCTCGGGACCGACGATGTCGCGCGCGCGTTCCTGATCGCGCGCGACATCTGCAACATGCGGGGCTTCTGGCGTCGCATCGAGGCGCTGGACAACGAGGTGCCGGCGGCCGCCCAGGGCGTCCTCTTCGCCGAGTGCGGACGCGCGATGAACGCGGCCACCGTCTGGTTCCTGCGTCGCGAGAAGCGCCCGCTCGACGTGACCGCGACCGTGACCCGGTACGCCGAGGGCATCGCCGCTCTCGCCGATCGTCTCGACTCGTTGACCGACAACGAACAGCGCCGGATGCTCAAGCAGCGCCGCCACTCGCTCGTCGAGGCCGGTTGCCCGCATGAACTTGCCGAGCGGGTTGCGCGACTGTCGCTCCTGACCACGGCATGCGACGTCATCCGCATCGACGCCACGTCCGAGCACGATCTCGAGACGGTGGCGCGGACGTACTTCGCGGTGGGCACTCGCTTCGGCTTCAACTGGCTTCGCATCGCTGCGGCACGTCTTCCGTCCGACACGGCGTGGGACAAACTCGCCGTGAGCGCGCTGGTCGACGACCTGAGTTTCCAGCAGGCCGAACTGACCTCGTCGGTGCTCGCGGTGATGAAGCCCGAGGGGGCACCGTCCGCTGCGCTGCGCGCGTGGAGCTCCGGTCGTCGTCCGCTGATCGTTCGCTCGAAGCAGCTGCTGACCGAGCTCCGCTCCGTGCCGAACGTGACGCTGTCGATGCTCGCGGTGGCGAGCCGGCAGTTGCGATCCCTGCAGGATTGAGGCGCGGCGATTGCCGGCCGTCGTAGGTGGACGCTCGAGGGGGCTGTCGGCAATCGCCGGGCCTCGCGGTCACGGCGATTGCAGGGCGCCTGGTAGGTGGGCGCGCCGGGGTCATGTGGCAATCGCCGCGCCCTCTGTTGTTGTCTGGCGTGTGCTCGGTCTCGTCGCGCGTCTGACGAGAGCCACCGGCGCCGGTCGAGGACCTCCGCGCACGCATTCCCCGCTTCACGGATCTTGCGCTGACGCGCAACCTCCGCGCCCCGGGGGGGCACGTCGATTGCTGGCGGCTGGTTGGTGACGGGCCTCGGGGCGCTCGGCAATCGCCGCGCCTCCCATGTCCTTGGTCGGCTCCGCGGCTGCGTCACGTCTCACGCGAGAGCTGCCCCCTCGGTCGCAGCCTTGCGCGGCCTCATTCCCCGCGTCACGGCGCTTGCGCTGACGCGGAGGCGGTCACGCCGATTGCGGGTGCTGGGTTGGTGGGCGCGTCAGGGTCATGTGGCAATCGCCGCCCCCTCTGTTGCTGTCTGGCGTGTGCTCGGTCTCGTCACGCGTCAGACGAGCGCCACCGGCGCCGGTCGAGGACCTCCGCGCACGCATTCCCCCGCTTCACGGCGCCTGCGCTGACGCGCAACCGCCGCGCCCCGGGTTCGGATCCGGACCCGGGGGGGCGCCTTCGTTCCTGGCGGCTCGCCTCGTCAACGGCGCCGTAGGGGCGGACCCCCTGGTCCGCCCCGCCCGCTGGCGTGCGCTCGGGCGATGCCGGTCCGATGGCGCACCGCGGACGACGCCCGCAACTCGGACGGCCATCGGTCGACGGCGTGCCGGCCAACTCCATCGGGACTCTATGACGATGACGTCGTACGGGCGGATCTCCTGATCCGCCCTGCCCGCTGGGGGGCGCTCGGGCTAGGCCGGTCCGATGGCGCTCGGCGGACCACGCCCGTGACTCGGACGGCCATCGGTGGATCGCGTGCGATCCGATTGTCCCCCGAACCAATGGCGTCATCGGGCTGCGACGTGGCTCGCCCGTGGCCACCCGATCCGCCATCGTCTCTCGCTGAGCGCCATCCACCGATTGGGCCCGAGCGACACCCGTCGGCGCGGGCGGATCAGGAGATCCGCCCCTACGGACGGTCGTCGGTCGATCGTCCGTCCTCCCCGCGCATCCACCTCCACACCAACCCCGCCACGACCGGCGACGGGGTCGCCAGCAACGCCAGCCGGAGCGGCTGGCCGGGGTCGAACGGCCAGGCCGGCGCCCACGCGCCGAGGGCCGCCACGCCCGTCCCCAGCGCCGTCAGTGCCAGCGCGATCCGCGCCGATCGATGCCGCGTCCCGACGGCCACCAGAGCCCAGAGCGGCAGCGCCAGGTACAGCGTGGGGTCCAACCAGTCGTACACGCCGAGCATCCGCTCGTCGGTCCCCGTGAACCAGAGCGCGATCGGGTGTCGACTGACGAGCGCCACCACCCAGGCGACGCCGCCGAGGACGTTGGCTGCGAGAACGGCGACGGCGAGTCGGCGGTGTTGTGACACGGCGTCCGAGCGTACGAGGTCGCTCCCCGAGCGACACACTGCGCGACTCGAAAACGGTGTCCGAGGGGCTGTCTAGCATCTGCAGGTCCAGCCGGAACGCGCCCGCTTCCGGAGCCCGATTCCGGGCTGCGGGAACCCTGCTGGACTCGGTCTGACGGACACGGTTCACCGAAGCTGTCCGACCGACGCTGCTGGCCGACACCTGAGACCCTGATCCCGCCTCCGAGACCCTGGACGGGCGGCTTTGCGAGCCGTCCGGTTTCCCACTTGGGAGGAGCCCCTCCCAGGAGCTGACGCATGCACAGTCTGGCTGAGTACATCTGGATCGACGGCGCCTCGCCGACGAAGAAGCTGCGCTCGAAGGCGCGCGTGATCGAGACCGGCGACGGCGACGTCACGCTCGACGCATTCCCCGACTGGGGGTTCGACGGGTCGTCGACGTGGCAAGCGGGCGGCTCGGACTCGGACTGCACCTTGCGACCGGTGCTCTTCACGCCGGACCCGTTCCGCGGCGAGGGCAACCACCTCGTGCTCTGCGAGGTCCTGAACTCCGACGGCACGCCCCACGAGAGCAACACGCGCGCCCGGCTGCGGGCCGTGCTCGACGCGGGTGCGGCGGATCACGATCCGTGGTTCGGGATCGAGCAGGAGTACACGCTCTTCGCCGGCCGCGATCCCTTCGGCTGGCCGAAGGACGGCTTCCCCGCTCCGCAGGGCCCGTTCTACTGCGGCGTCGGAGCTGACGAGGTCTATGGCCGGCCGATGATCGAGGCGCACACGAGGCGCTGCATCCAGGCCGGCATCATGATCTACGGCATCAACGCCGAGGTCATGCCCTGCCAGTGGGAGTTCCAGATCGGCCATCGCGGATTCGCGAACGAGTCGTCCGATCCGGTCAACATCTCGGACCACCTCTGGATGGCGCGTTGGCTGCTCTACCGCACGGGCGAGGAGTACAAGATCTCGGCCAAACTGCACCCGAAGCCGGTTCCCGGTGACTGGAACGGCGCCGGCGCGCACACGAACTTCTCGACGCGCGAGATGCGCAACCCCGAGACGGGTCGCGCGGCCATCGACGCGGCCATCGACCGGCTGAGCAAGAAGCACGACGAGCACATCGCCGTCTACGGTGCCGACCTCGATCAGCGTCTGACGGGCCTCCACGAGACCTGCCATATCGGCGAGTTCAAGTCCGGAGTGGCGGACCGCGGAGCTTCGATCCGCATCCCGCGCGACGTGGCGAAGGCCGGCTACGGCTACCTCGAGGATCGTCGTCCGGCGGCGAACATGGACCCCTACGAGGTCTGCGCCCGCATGCTGCGCACCGTCCTCGACATCGACGCGTAGCCGGCATCGTTCGCCGGCGAACAACCTCGACGGCGGCACCGGAAACCTCCGGTGCCGCCGTCTTCGATTTCGGCGCGCGTTGGGCTCCTAGCGGAGCTCGATGAAGCCGATGTTCGCGGCGCCCATCGCTGGTGCCCGCACGTCGGGGTGCGGCGCGAGCGCCACCTGTACGCCGTACCGACCCGGCGGGAGCCCAGCTGGCAGCAACAGCGGGTACGACGACGAGACGACACTGGTGGGCGCGCTCGAGTCCGAGACGCGGCCAGTCCACTCGCCGAGCGAGTGCAGCGTGTAGCCGAGCGGCCACGACCGGTGATAGCACTCGCCCTCGGGGCCCTCCACACGGAACCGGAGCCACAGGGGAGCCTCGTGCTCGAAGCCGTTCGTCTGTTGCGCGAGCTCCCGCAGCCGTTCCTGCGTGACGCTCCAGTCGAGGTCGACGCGCAGGACCCGCCCGTCGATGGCGTCGGGCAGCAGTGCGCCCTCGTCCTCGACGAGCGCAGAGTCGAACAGCATCCCGACGTCGGGAGTCAGCCGTCGCGGCGACCAGTCTTTGGGCGGTACCGCGCGCGTGTGTCGTGCGAGGTCCAGGGCGCGTGGGCCCTCCAGGTCGCGCGCCAGCAGCACGGCGCTGTCGGCCTGCGCCACGACGCGCCAATCACCGGCGGCGAAGAACTCGCGCTGCAGCGACGACGATGCGCCGTGGCCGAACGCCGCGAACGTCAAGGCGTCGCGGAAGTCGATCAGAGCGAGGTCGACGTCGGGCGAGCTGACCTCGTGACCCGTCACGGGATCGCGACCCATGCGGACGTAGTGCCAGGAATGCAGGCGCTCTCGCATTGGCACGCGATGTAGCAACTCGAACGACGCCACGATCCCGGGCTCGCCGGCACGCGTGGCGGCGAGCGCGATCAGCGCGTCCTTGGCCTCGGCCAGGTGATCACGATCGATGCGATTGCCGTAGCGCTGCTGCGCCATCGCGATGCGTCCGGAGAACAACGCCGAATGGCCCAGAGGATCGTCCACGGGGCTGAGCTGCTTGCCCCACGAGCTCGACGTCGCCAGCGCCGCCACGAGGACGTATGCCGCGAGCATCCACGTGCGCTGCCGGATCGCGCTGACCCGGCGTAGCGTGCCGATCCCGAGCACCGTCGCGAGGAACACGAACGGCAGCACGTTGGCCGAGTACTGGTAGCAGATGGTGGCCGGCGGCGACTTCCCGGCGAGCACGTTGAGCACGTACGTCGGCAGCGCGGGGAGCAGCGCGTGCGGAGCGACGAGCGCCAATCCCCCGGTCGGCGAGAGCAATTGCAGCGTGTAGAGCGGGACGTCCTTGCCGGCGATCGCCGAGGCGCGCGCGTACGCACCCATGGGGTCACCCAGGACGGCGCCGGCGACCTCCCCGATCGTGACGTGCTCTCCGCTCGGACTCTCGACGAGGTAGCCGTAGAGCTGCACGAAGGGGGATGCGCCGGTGGCGGCTCCCTCCGCCTGGAACGCCGGGATCACGACGCCCACGGCCACGGCGAACCAGAGGAGCCCCAGGGCCGTCGGCACCACGCCCCAGCGCAGTTGAGACCAGCCACGGAATCCGCTGCTGCGTCGTCGCCACAGGGCGTACGCGCCGATGAGAACGAGCGGCAGGGCGACGTCCTCGCGGCAGGAGAGTGCCAGGACGCAGCACACCACGAACCCGCGCCAACGCTCCGCGTGGAGCGCGGCCAGTGCTCCGAGCACGAACGGCACCGCGAGAACGCCGGGGTGGAACTCGAAGAGGTTCATGTAGCCGAGCGCCGGATGCAGGAGGTACGCGGCGGTGACGGCGAGCGCAGGGATGCGACCGATCTCGCGTCGGGCCAGCGCGTGCAATGGGAACGCGCCGCCGCCGAGCGCGAGCGTCTGGACGGAGAGGAGCAGCAACGCGCCGGGCACGAGCCACCCGAGCAGCCAGTAGAGCGGCGTCAGCAACAGCAGGATCAGCGGCGTGTGATCGGCGAGCACCGAGCCGAAGCGGATCGATGCGCCCAGCGGCGCGTTCAACTGCGCTGTGTTCCAGAGCGCCTGATCGAAGATCGGGAGGTCGAAGTCGTCGTAGCCGAACGCGCGCCACTTCAGGATGCAGAGCGTCAGGAAGTAGCCGACGTAGAGCATGACCATCGCGACGACGGCACGGCGCTCGTTGCGCTCGGCCCACGTCGCGAGCCCCGTGGGAACGCCCTGGTCGTCGGCGGGCGACGCGCGCCCTTCGTCGTGCATCGCCAGAGGCTACCCCGGCGATCGCTGCATGCGTCAGGAGAGCGGCGTCATGGGCAGCCAGTCGGGATCGATTCGGGGACTTGCCCGATCGATCCAGCGAATCGCGTGTGGGGGTGATCCATCGGGGCCCACGCCGTCGACCGATGGCCGTCCGCATGACGTCGGTCGTCCGCGGAGCGCCATCGGACCGGCCTCGCGCGAGCCACGTCAGCGGGCGGGGCGGATCAGGAGATCCGCCCGTACGGCCTCATGGAGGGATCGCGCGCAGATGGCAGGCCGCCACCAGATCGTCCGATGGCCGTCCGGATGACGAGGGTCGTTCGCCGAGCGCCATCGGACCCGCCTCGCGCGAACAACCCCAGCGGGCGCGGGCGGGCCAGGGGGCCCGCCCCTACGGCGCCGTGTTCACCGCGATCGCGAGGGGTTGGCGGAGGCGAGGTCCGCACGGATCCCCACCCGTGGCGCGGCGGTTGCGCGTCAGCGCAAGCGCCGTGACGCGGGGGAATGAGGCCACGCAAGGCTGCGACCGAGGGGTTGGCTCTCGCGTGAGACGTGACGCAGCCGCGGAGCCGACCAGAAACATGGGAGGCGCGGCGATTGCCGCATGTCCCGATTTGCGTCACCAACCCGCGCTCAGCAATCGACGTGACCCCGCGCCGTGACGCGGGAGATGAGGCCACGCAAGGCTGCGACCGAGGGGCACCGCGCTCGCCCACGAGGTGACGCAGCCGCGGAGCCGACCAGAGACATGGGAGGCGCGGCGATTGCCGCAGGCCCCGAACGCGCCCACCCACCGACCACCCGCAATCGACGTGACCCCGGGGCGCGCTGGTTGCGCCCGAGCGCAAGCAGCGTGACGCGGGAATGCGTGCGCGGAGGTCCTCGACCGGCGCCGGGCGCTCTCGAGGGAGACGTGACGAGACCGAGCACACGCCAGACAACAACTGAGGGCGCGGCGATTGCCACATGCCCCCGACGCGCGTCCACCTACGACGGGCGACGCAATCGCCGTGACCGCAACCCGCAACCGCTACTTGGGGGAATCGATCGCCAACCGGGCCCCGAGCCCGATCGACATCGTCTCCTTCTCGCCGCGGTACTCGAGTCCGAAGTCGAGGTCCGTCTGCACCTTCAGGCTGCCCGTGACGGGGCTGAGGCGACCGGGTGAGATCACGAGGCGCCCGGAGCCCTCGCCGCTGAGGCGATCGAGCGACATCGTGGCGCCTTGCGGGAGGTCGGGTGAGGCGACGGACTGGCGCGGTGCGGACTGCTCGAGCTTGACGAGCATGCTGCAGCCACGCTCATCGCGTCGCAGTAGCTGGTAGGTCGCCGTCTGGACCATCTCGACCCCCTGCTGGGCGGAGATCGTCTGGTGCACTTTCCAGACCGCGTTCGGGCCGACGGGCTCGAGCGGAAGGGGAGCCGACACTTGGCCGAGCGTCGTCTCGACCTGCTTCAGCAGGTCTCGCGTCTCCTTCGGTGCGTCGCCCGAGATGCCGAAACTCGTGTCGGTGACCACGCCGCGATCGTTCATGGTGCAGATCGCCTCGAGCGTGTCCAGCGACGCGAGCGACTCCTCCATCGCGCGCTTCACGCGTCGGTCTACGCGCTCGTCCGTCTCGCCCAGGCGGACGTCCTTCGCGCGGACTCGGTATTGAATGTCGCCGTCGTCGGAGACGTTCAGCACCTTGATCTCGAGTTCCATCACGAGAGACGGCAGCTCGACGCCTTGCACCTTGCGGCCGCCCATCTCGATCCCGAGCTCCATGTCCAAGGTCATCTCGACTCGCTCGACGTGGCCGACCTCGACGGCGAAGCGGATCGGCGCCAGCGGCGCGTCGCCGGCCCGCACGAGCTCGACGTGAGTGCCGGCCTGACGCGTCGTGGGATTGGCGACCTTGCGCAGGTGGCGCGATGTCGTCCGAACGGGAGTCGTTGCCGCGGGCGCCGCTGGGACACTGGCGCCGAGGCCGGGCGGGACCGTGCTCGCCGGAGCCGGCGCAGCGCGCTCCGGCTCGTACGCGATGTCCAGCACCTGGGGCAGTTCGGTTGGCTCCTCGATCGTCGCCGGCGCCTCTGGGACGTCCTGGCGAAGCTCGAGGCCGACGTCTGCCCCGCGGGGCTCCACGCGCAGTCTCTTCGGAGCCGACGGCTCGTAGCCGTCACAGCCGAGAAGGAGGAGGATAGAGAGAGTGGCCAGCGTGGCGACGCGCATCGGAGGTCTCCGGGGTCGCGGCCCTCGCAAGTCGAGGGCGAGTACGCCCGTTTCCTCATCGGCACGTGGCACGGGCCGCCTGAGAGGCTCTCGCGTTCAGTCGCGTTCGGAGAAGCCGTCGCCGGCCTGGAGGATCTCGATCCGGTTGCCGAATGGGTCGTCGGTGTACAGCCGCCGCACGCTGGGCAGACGATCGTCGTCGCGCGCTTCGCAGCCCGCCGCGAGCAGCGTGCGCCGGCACTCGTCGAGGTCCGCCACGAGCAGCGCCGGGTGCGCCTTCTGCGCCGGACGGAAGTCCGCTTCGAGCCCAAGGTGGACGACGGCACCGGGCACCTCGAACCAGACGCCGCCGTTCTGGGCGAGCGCCGGTGGCTTCGGTCGTTCCGCCATCCCGAGAACGCCCACATAGAACGCGCGCGCCTCTCCCTCGCCTCCGGGGGGCATCGCGAGCTGGACGTGGTCGAGTCCGACGATCTTCATCTTGCGGCCATCGTACTGCGGGCCCACTGCGTGCCTACCGCGTGTCCGATGCGTGTTCGCCGACCCCTCGTAGACTGGAGCCATGAGCATGCGAGGCCGAGCGATGGGGCTGGTCGGGGTGATCTTGCTCGCGGCCGGCGTCGTGGCCGGGGTCGTGGGCAGCGTCGCTGCCGAGGATGCCGCAGCCCCCGATCTCGCTGCCGATCCCATCGTTCAGCAGCTCGTCTGGGACGCCGCCGACGCGCCGGGAGGTGTCGCGTACGACGCCGCGCTCACCGAACTCTCGGAGATGCCCGGTCTGACGTGGCGCCACGTGCACGACGTCCTCGCGCGTGGTCGCACCTACGATCCGCGGCGCGGACCGCGACCCACCGTGAAGGACTTCGAGCGACACGCGGCGTTCTTTGCCGACTACCCGTTCGAGTCGGGGCGCGTCCGCATCTACCCGATCGGCGAGCAGCAGCCGTACTGGTACTCGGTGGTCCTCCCGCGTGGGTACGACGGGACGGAGCGCGTGCCGGTGTTCTTCGAACTCGGGACGCTCGGGCTCGGGCGGCAGGGGACACCGGTGCCGGAGGGCTGGGCGGTCGTCCGTCCGAGCGACGCTCTGCTCATGGCGGCGGAGCTCGGCGGCGAGCCGTTGCGCATGACGGCCGGCCGACTCGGCCAGAGCGTCGTGCTGTCGATCGTCGCCGACCTGGAACGACACTTCGCGGTGGATCGCGACCGCATCCTGACTGGCGGCTACAGCCGCTTCGGCAACGCGGCGTGGTACTTCGGCACGCACTGGCCGGATCGGTTCGCCGGCATCGTCGGAGCGAGTGGCTACTACCCAGGAGCGCAGTCGGTCATCGGCAACGCCGAGCACGTGGCTGTGCTCGCGGCCTGGGGCACCGACCGGGGACACCGCGGAGCCAATCGGTGGACCAAGGACTTCGTCCAGCAGCTCCGTCGTCACAAGCACACGAACGTCACCGTGCACGCCGACCCCGACCGTGCGCGCGGCGCGGAGTTCGAGAAGGTGATCTGGGAGTGGGCCACGCGCCAGGTGCGCGAACCGCTGCCCGCGAAGGTCACCTACACGCTGCACGACCCCGCGCACCGCGGCGCCTACTGGGTCGAGATCCTTCAGGTCCGCGAGACCGGTGGCTACCAGCCCGTCGCGATCCGGTCTCTCGGCAGTCCTGATCCGGAGCACATCGCGCTGCACAAGAAGGCCGCGCGGGTCACTGCCGAGCGTCTGGGGAAGAATCGCATCGTGCTCGACGTCCGCAACGTGGCCGAGCTCCGACTGCAGCTCTCGCCGGCGCTCTTCGACCTGTCGGAACCGATCGTCATCGAGCACGGCGCGTCACGGACGACCGTCCATCCGCGTCCATCGATCGCCACGCTGCTGTCGAACTTCCGACGCGACCGCGACGACCGGCGGCTCTTCCCGGCGACCATTCGCTACCGGCTCTAGCGACCGCCGACTACTCGGCGAACAGTGCTTCCCACTCGGTGTCGGCGTACGCCGTGCGCGCCTTCTCCATCGCCGCGGTCCGCTTCTCACCAGAGAGGCGCGCGTTGCGACGGTAGAGGTCGATGGCCTTCAGGCCACGGGCCGCCGTCTCGGCCTCCGGATCGCCCTTGAAGTCGCGCTTGATGGCGCGGAGCGCGTCGAGGGACGGCTTCAGGTCGTCCTCCGTCAGCGCCCGTTCGACGGCGACGTAGAACTCACCCGCTGCCCACGAGCGTGCCTTCGCGACGGCTGTGTCGAGCATCACGCGACCCGGACAGCCGCCGCGGATCTCGGCTGCGCTGCGAGCCTGCTTCAGCACGTCCGCCCACGACTTCTCCTCGGCTGCGTCGCGCGCGACCCGCCCGAGCTCCGACAGCCGATCGGCGTCCTTCTGCGATGCAGGCAGGAGCGGACTGCGCTCTACGAGGTCGAGATCGGCCTCGAACTCCTTCACGGTGCGTCCACCCGCGAACCCGTGAATCCACTCAAAGTCCGGTGTCACCCAGGCGACGAACGGCAGACTCGGCGCGCCGTCGAACTTCTCGGTGAACGTCTCGAGCAGCCGCTGTTCCACTTTGGGCGGATCACAGTGGGCGCCGAGACCGACGGCCATGGCGTCGAGCCGCTTGCGGATCGAGGGAGCCGGGAGAACGCGCTCGACGAGCGCGACGCACTTGCCTCAGGTCTCGCGGCCGTACTCGATGAACACGACCTTGCGCTCGGTTCGAGCGAGCTCCAGCGCGTCGTCGAGCTTCTCGCGCCACTCGAGCGCGCCGCGGTCGTCGTACATCGGGTGCGCGGTGCGCTCGGTCTCCTGCGCGGCGAGCGGGGTCGCGACGATGGCTAGGCCGAGCGCGAGCAGCGAGATGTGTGCGGCGAGGGGACGCATGGAGCTCCTCCGGACGTGCGATGGCGGGCGAGGTGCCGACCGACGCAACGGCGATGTTCTCCTGTCGGGACGGCTACGCCAAGCCGTGGGTTCCCCGTCTGGCACTCCTCTTGCATCTCTCCGGTGTCCGGAGCGCGGATCGTGGCGAGGGCAGGACGTGCCCACGTGCGGTGCCGAAGCCGGTTCCGGGAAGGAAGCCTGCGATGTTCGAGTCCGACGTTGCCCTGATCCTGTATCTCCTGATCGCCGCCGTGATGGGATTTCTGAACGGTTGGTTCTTCAATCGCCTCCTGCTCGACGGTGACGCCGAGCCCGAGGCGACGGGACAGGCCACCGTGCGCCACGCTCTCCCCGGCGTGAGTGCCGAGCTGATGGGGGCGGGCGAACCATCGTCGGCAACGGTGCAGGAGCAAGGGCTCGGCAACGTCGCGTCGTTCGACGCCGTCTTCGGTGCGCTCGAACCGCAAGAGGATGTGGCCGACGAGGCTCTCTCCGAGGAGGAGCGCCGGGTGCGCACCGCCCAGATGCGAGCCGTCGAAGCGAAGGCCCGCGAGAGCGAGGCGCAGTTGGCTCGCCGCAACACCGAACTGCGCAACCTGCGGGCCCGTGTGGAGGTCCTCGACCCGCTCGTCTCTCAGGTTCGTCAGCGCGACGAATGGCTCCAGGACCAGGGCAACAAGCACCGCACCGCGCTCGCGGAGAAGGACGTCGAGATCGAGCGCCGCGACGGCCGAATCACCGATCTGCAGGGCGCGCTCGAGCGCCTTCAGGAGCAGGTGCAGGCGGGCCAGGCGCTCGAGCCGATCGCGCGTCGACTCGAGGTCGAGGCGTACCGCCCGCAGACAGTCGATCCGCGTCTCGGGGCGGAGATCGCCGCGTGTGACGCGGAGCTCTCGCGACTGCGGAGCGAGATGCGGAGCGAGATGCGGACACCGCGCGACGAAGTGGCGGAGCGCCACGCCTGATCGACGCTCCGGCGAGTTGGAACCAGCGATCGCCGGCAAGTTCGCCGTGGCCTGGGCCATATCCAGTGAACGAGGACGCAACGGTGCGCCTCTCTCACCCGGACCCCCAGACGAGGTGTCGCAGTGGCCCTGTTCGACGTGACCGTCTCCGCCGTGATCCCCGCGCTCGACGAGGAGCAGACGCTCGCTGCGTCGGTCCGCGAGTTGGCCGAAGCGCTCGAGGGCGCGACGTCTGGCTGGGAGATCATCGTGGTGGATGGCGGCAGCACGGACGGCACGCCGAAGGTCTGCGGCGAACTCGCCGCGGAGTACCCGGGTCGCTTCCGATGGATGCGCTTTCCGCAGGATCGCGGCTACGGCGCGGCGTTGGCCGCGGGCATCCAGCTCGCCGAGATGCAGTACACGCTGCTCACCGAAGCCGATGGCCAGTATCCGGCAGCGCAGATCCCGCGTCTGATCCAGGAGGCCTGGCGCACGCCGCTCGTCCTCGGTGTCCGCACAAAGCACCGCGGAAGCACGTCGAGCCGCATCGCGTCGCGAATCGTCAACGGACTGTCGCGCAGGATGCTCGGGCTCGCCGCCAGCGACATCGACTGCGCGTTCAAACTCGTCGACACGCGACTGCTTCGGACGCTCTATCTGCTCTCGCCGGGGCGCCTGATCCACGTCGAGCTCACGATCCGCATGCTGCAACTCACCAAGGGCGTCGCCGAGGTCGCGATCGATCACCGTCCTCGCACGGGTGGGCGCTCGAAGTCGACGTTCCGCGACGGAGCCTTCGCGGCCTGCGACCTCCTCTCGCTCCAACGTCGTCTCGACGACGATGAGCCCAACCTGCGCATCCTCGACATGCCGGATCCGCAGCCGCAGCTCGAAGCTGCGCTCTCCGCCTGACGTCGCGTCTCGCCAGGACGGGTACCATCGGACCGTCGGCGCGTGAGGTGGGAGTCGCGTGCCGCGGGAGGTTGGGATGCCACGCGCTCGCTTCGCGCCGTTCGTGCTGCTCGTTGCCGCGCTGACACCCGCCGTCGCGCAGGACGCACCCGACCCGCCGCAGGGGCCTGACAAAGACGTCGCCGCCTGGGTCGAGAAGCTCGGCACCAATCGCGAGGAGTTCGCGTTCCAGGCCATGAACGAACTCGTCGCGCTCGGGGAGCGTGCGATCCCGGCCTGTCGCGAGTTGCTGTCCGACGCGAAGGCCCCCGGTCCGCGGCGCTGGCAGGCGGCCAAGGTCCTCGGCGCGCTGAAGGCGCAGGTCGCTCTCGACGATCTGCTCGCGGTGTTCGCCGACGACCCGCACCGGGACGTACGCAGCGTGTCCACCGAGGCGCTCGGCCTGATCGGCGACGAGCGCGCGCTCGAGCCACTGAAGAAGCGCCTCGAGACGGCGACCGAGACCATGGAGCGATACACGGTCGAGACCGCGATCGCGCGCATCGAGGGCCGTCCGCTCCCGCCGTATCCCGATCAACCGAAGGCCAAGACATGGCCGACGGGAGCCGGTAGCGCTGCATCGTGGAAGCAGCCGCCGATCGAGACCGACACGCCGGCCTCGGCGACGTTGTCCTGGGCCGACACGTTCGAGGGCGCACTCCGTAGCGCCGACGAGAGCGGACGTCTGGTCGTCGCGACGTTCGTGCCCGTCCAGGACAAGCGTTGGCTGTCCGGTTTCGCCGGTGCTGCCCGGTTGCTTCGTGGACAGACGGCGCACCCCTTCGGCGATGCGCGCGCCATGCAGATCGACGCCGGGCTGGTGAAGGAGCGCGCGCTCATGGCCGCTGTGTTCAGCGACCCAGAGGTCATGGCGCTGGTCACCGCCCATTTCGTGCCCGCGCGGGTCCGGCTCTACACGTTCGACTTCGAGACGCCGCGCGGTCCGCTCGGCACGTTCGGGATCGGCAGCAGTCGCATGCGAGGTCCGTGCCTCGCCGTCTTCCAGCCAGACGGAACGCTCGTTCACGTCACCGACCGTCTTGGCGTCCTCTCGCCGCGCCTGACAGCGCGCACACTGCGCGCCTCCCTCGAGTCCGCGGGCAAGCAGGTCGGTGACCTCGTGTTGCCGAAGGTGAACCGCGCCGCGGTCGTCGCCTCTGCTCTCGCCGCGGGCGTGCGGCTGGAACAGTGGGAAACGCCGGGCGACGTCGGGATCGACGCGCTGGCGAACACGACCGAGGTCGGCGCCGACTCGCTCTTCCTCGACGACGTCGTCGCTCGCGCCACCGAGGTGCTCATCGGTCTTCAGGCCGACGACGGCGGCTGGCCCGATCCCCACATCGACTCGCACCCGACCGCCGGCGCTGGCAGTCGTTGGGACAAGACGGTGGCGCGCAGCGGACTCGCCGTCTCGGCGTTGCTGCGTGCCGCCGAGATCGACGCCGGTCTGGCCCGGCGCGCGCTGCCCGCAGCCCGGCGCGGGATCGAGCGCATCGGATCGTTCTCTGACGCGCCGCCGGATCACATCTGGCAGCTCACGTACGCGCTCGAAGCGCAGGTCACGGTTCTCACGAGCCCGCTCACGACGGACACCGAGAAGAAGACCGCGCGGGCGCGCTCACGGCGACTCGTCCGCGCGCTGGAGAAGATCCAGAAGAACGGCGGCTGGAGTTACATGCTGCCGCCGCGCATCCACAGTTTCAACACTGCGCCCGTCCTGCTCTTGCTCACGGAGCTCGACGCCATCGGTGTCGGCGATGCAGAGGTGCGCACGGCAATGCGGAAGAAGGCGGCGCAGTTCCTCGAGTCGGTGCGGTCGCCGGACGAAGCGCGCCTGTTCGAGTACGCCCCGACGATGCCGTTTCCGCTGAAGGCCTCGTCGTGCCGGACCGCGCTCTGCGAGCTGGCGTTGCAGGCGCACACCGCCAAGCCGGATCACGAGCGACTCCGCGACGCGGTCGATCTGTTCCTCGAGCACGAAGCCGCGGTGCGCACGACGACGAAGGTGTTCGAGTCCTACTTCTCGGTACGCGTGCTGCACGACGCCTATCACCACTACTTCGGGCACTGGTACACGGCCCGCGCGATCGCCGCGCTGCCCAAGGAGCAGTCGGCCGAACTCGCGGAGAAGCAGATCGAGCTGATCCTCGCGCAGGTGGAAGCGGACGGTTCGTTCGTCGACGCGCAGATGCAGGGCAAGGGCGCTTCGACGGCGATGGCGATGCTCGCGCTCCTTGAGGCGCGTGCCCTGCTCGAATGAACGCCGTCGAATGAGCGCGGCCGACTGATCACCATCCGATGAACACGGCCGAGTGACCTTGGACGTTGCCGACGCACGACCGAAGATCGGCGTCGCGCCATGGCCACGATCGTCTTCGACTTCGACAGCACGCTGATCGCCGAGGAGAGCCTCGAGCTGGTCCTGGCGCGTGTGCCGGGCATGGACACCGCCCGCCTTGAGCGGATCGCCGCGATCACGCGCGACGGCATGGAGGGACGACTGCCGTTCCGTGACTCACTCGAGCAGCGCGTCGCGATCGCTGCACCGAAGCGTGTCGACGTCGTCGCGGTGGGGCGCGAGCTGCGGGCGGCACTGACCGACGGGGCGTCCGCGCTGCTCGACGATCTGCTCGCGGCAGGGCATGCGGTCGAGATTGTCAGCGGCGGATTCGCGGAGCTGATCGAGGCATGCTTCCCCCGGCTCGCCGACGGCCATGTACACGCAGTGCGACCTCTGTGGGGCGACGACGGTGCGTTCGTCGGGCTGGACGACGCGGACCCGTTCGCGACGTCGAAGGTCGCGGGCGTTGCGGCTCTCGGTCCGGCGTGGGCGCGGCCGATCATCGGCGTCGGCGATGGCGCGACGGACCTCGCGCTCTTCGACGCCGGATTGGTCGATCACTTCGTCGCCTACGTGGAACACGCCCGCCGCGAGACCGTGGTCGCACGAGGCGTTCCGACGGTCGGGAACATCGCGGAGTTGCGCGCGACTCTCGCGACCCTGCTGTCATGACCGCGCCGCGCCTCTCCCGCCCCCGCGAGAACATCAAAGTGCTGCTGCTCGAGGGCATCCACGAGCGCGCCGTCGAGGCTCTCGCGGAGCGCGGCTACACGAACGTCGAGCGAGTGATGTCGGCCCTGCAGGGGGACGATCTCGCTGCCGCGTTGGCCGGTGTCCGCATGGTTGGCATCCGCTCGCGCACGCAGCTCACGGCCGAGGTGCTCCACTCGGCGGACCGCCTCATGGCGATCGGCTGCTTCTGCATCGGGACCAACCAGGTCGCCGTCGACGACGCCGCGCGACGTGGCATCCCCGTGTTCCACGCGCCGCACTCGAACACGCGCTCGGTGGCCGAACTCGTCATTGGTCTCGCCGTGATGCTCTTCCGTGACGTGTTCCGCAAGAGCACGCGCGCTCATCGAGGCGCGTGGCTGAAGTCCGCGGCAGGCGCGCACGAGTTGCGCGGGAAGACGATCGGCATCGTGGGCTACGGGCACATCGGCTCGCAGGTGTCGATCCTGGCCGAGGCGCTCGGCATGCGGGTGCTGTTCTACGACATCGTTCCGAAGCTCATCCTCGGCAACGCCACCGCGCGCCCCGCCCTACGCGACGTCCTCGCGGAGTCGGACCTGGTCACGCTGCACGTGCCGGAGACGCCGGAGACCCGTGGGCTGATCACCGCCGAGCGGCTGGATCAGATGAAGCCGGGCGCGTTCCTCGTCAACGCGAGCCGCGGCAGCGTGGTCGACGTCGAGGCCCTCGCAGAACGCTTGCACGACGGTCGCATCGGCGGCGCCGCGGTCGACGTGTTCCCGCGTGAGCCGCAGCACAAGGACGAGGAGTTCGTGAGCCCGCTGCGCGGCATCGACAACGTGATCCTCACGCCTCACGTGGGTGGCTCGACCGTCGAGGCGCAGCGCAACATCGCGATAGACGTCGCCATCCAGCTGGCCGCCTACAGCGATGCCGGCAATACGACGAGCGCCGTGAACTTCCCGCAGCTGAACCTGGCACCTCATGAGGCGTGCCACCGAGTGCTGCACGTGCACCGCAATCGGCCCGGCGTCCTGCGCGCCGTGCACGACGTCATCGGTGGCGAGAGCGTCAACATCGTGGGCGAGCATCTGCAGACGCGTGGTGACGTCGGCTACGTGGTCCTCGACGTGGACGCCATTGATCAGCAGACGGCGCTGCCGCGCCTGCGCACGATCGACGGCACCATCCGGGCCCGGATCCTCTACTAGGGGGATCGCTCCTCTACTAACGGCCGGCCGAACGCAGACTGCAGACCTCGGTTCCCCCTGCAGGCCGCAGAGGCCCAACGTGTGTCCGGTAGAGTGAGCGCGGCGGCCAGGCCCGCCGGAGGGATCAGCATGAACTTCGTCCGTCTCATCGTCGTCTTCGTCGCGGTCGCGCTGGCCGGCGGCATCTTCGGTTCGATCGTGGGTGGACTGTTCGGCGTGGGCGCCGGCGGCCCCGTGGCGATCTACGGTGGTTCGACCGAGTACACGACCACGCCCGAGGGCGACACCGAGGTTCGCGATGCCACGGTCCGCGGCGTCGAGGGCGGCATCGGCAAGCCTGGCGAGACTCGGACGGGCACGCGCGGCGCTGCCGTCGGCGGCGCGTTCGGGCTGCTCATCGGGGCGGTTCTCGGGCTCGGCCTCGGGCTGCTCGATCAGCTCGTGCTCTTCTTCCGCGAGGCGACCGCCAAGAAGGACGGAGACCCCTCCGGCAGCGTCTGACGGCCTCAGATCGTGTCGTCGCGGTCAAACGCGACGCCGCGCCTGCCGATGAGACGTTCATGCAGAAGCACGTCCTCGTCACCGGTGGCGCCGGCTACATCGGCAGCCACACCTGCGTCGAGCTCCTCGCCGAGGGGTGGAACGTCTCGGTCCTCGACAACCTGTCGAACAGCTGCCGCGAGTCGCTCGTCCGTGTGGAGGAGATCGCCGGCCGCGGCGTGGCGTTTCACGAAGTCGACCTGCTCGACCGCGAGGGCATGGAGCGCGTGTTCGCGGCGGAGCGCTTCGACGCCGTCGTCCACTTCGCCGGCCTCAAGGCGGTGGGGGAGTCGAACGAGAAGCCCCTCGCGTACTACCGCAACAACGTCGAAGGCACGCTCGTGCTCGTCGAGACGATGCGTGCGCACGACGTCAAGCGGCTCGTCTTCTCGTCGTCGGCCACGGTCTACGGCGATCCGGCGAGCGTGCCGATCCGCGAGGACTTCCCCCTCAGCGCGACGAACCCGTACGGTCGCACGAAGCTGATGATCGAGGAGATCCTGCGTGACGTCGTGGCGTCACCCGCCGAGTCCGGCTGGCGCGTGGCGCTCCTGCGCTACTTCAACCCCGTCGGCGCCCACTCGAGTGGCCGCATCGGCGAGGACCCGGTCGGCATTCCGAACAACCTCATGCCGTACGTCATGCAGGTGGCGGTGGGGCGCCGCGAATGCCTCTCCGTGTTCGGCGACGACTACCCGACACCCGACGGCACCGGCGTACGCGACTACATCCACGTCGTCGACCTGGCCCTCGGCCACCTCGCTGCGCTGGATGCGCTCGATCGCTTCGAGGGCTGCGAGGCGTTCAACCTCGGCACAGGCACCGGCTACTCCGTCCTCGAGATGGTCGCCGCCGCCGAGCGGGCCTCGGGCAGCGCCGTCCCGTACAGCGTCACTCCACGCCGCCCCGGCGATATCGCCACCTGTTACGCCGACCCGACCCGCGCCGCTGCCGACCTCCGTTGGACGGCTACGCTCGGTCTCGACGAGATGGTCGCGGACGCCTGGCGCTGGCAGCGGATGAACCCGGACGGCTTCCGAGCCGCCACCGACGCCTAGCCAGCCCCCGCCGAGCCAGCCCAGCCGCTCTCAGCACGGCCAACCCCTCCATACCGTCCCAGGGTCGATCCGCCGGCCTCAGCACTCCATCCTGTCCCTGGGTCGCGGCGGAGCGCTCAACTCGGCGAATTGACCCTGGGACGGTATGACCGCGACCTACCGCACGCGAACCGGCGCCGCGCTACGCCTCGTCCTGGAGAGCTGACCGCTCAAGCCCCGACACGCCTCGGAGTACCTCTTCGCGCGATCGAAGGTCGGCGGCGGCCGACTGGCCGGTCGTTCGCCCTGGCGCGCCGAGGATGCGGGGACCCCGGTCGGTGAAGCGGATGCGTACGGCGTCACGATGAGAGCGCGATCCCTCGTCGGTGTCCTGACCGAGCCGGAGGCGTCAGATCTAGGAGTCGCGACGACGCGGGGCCCCCGGCCCCGGGGAGGAGCGACGACAACGAGCTGGCGTCTCCGGCGAAGCGTCAGGCGGCGCTCCAGGGCGAGGGGCCGGTCAGGCGGCCGTGATCTCGATGGCTTCGCCCAAGACCATCTGAGCCTGGATTCGGTCGCCGGGCTGGGGATTCGGCGGCACGCTTCCCTCGGGGAGGTGGGTCTCGCGGGGGGCCGCGCCGGCGACGTCGGCATCGAGCCGGAAGAGGACCCGCCACGAGGGCTGATCATGGACCTCGTAGCGGTCGGCAGCGACGATCGTGCCCGGGGCTCGGCTCTGCAGGAACATGCCCGGTAGGCTACGCCCTCACGAGAATCGGTGAAGCGCAGTCCGTGCGGATGCATATCCGGGAGAGAGAGAGGGTGGTACCCGTATGCGCGCGATCGATCTGCTGCTGTCGTTCGACCACGAATTGAGCCTGGGCGCGGCCCGCGACTACGAGGAGAACGTGTTCCGCTCGACGCGGCGCCTCCTGGACGTCGCCGACGAAGCCGGCGTGAAGGTGACGCTCTTCACGGACGTTCACGCCGCGATGCGCTTCGAGGAGTGGGATCGCGAGGGCTACTTCGAGCCCTACTGCGAGCAGATCCGAGACGCCATCTCGCGCGGGCACGACGCTCAGCTCCATATTCACCCGCATTGGGCCGACTCGCACCACGACGGCACGACGTTCCAGCCCTCGCGCAGCTTCGCGCTGTCCGACTTCGCGGACCGTCCGGCCGACGACCCCCTGTCGATCGAGGGCATCGTCGATCGCGGTGCGACGTTCCTCACCGACCTGTGTCGCTCCGAGGACCCGGACTACCGCTGCGTGGCGTACCGTGCCGGAGGCTTCAACCTGGCGCCCGAGACCGCGCGCATCCTGAACGCGCTCTGGGACTCGGGCATCCGCGTCGACAGCTCGATCCCGAAGGGCTTCACGTTCGAGTCCGAGCTCTCGAGCGTCGATCATACGCAGGTCCCCGACGACGCCAACTGGCGCATCGCGCCCGACGGCCCGCTGGACCGCCCGGCAGCCGAGGGGCTGTACGAGGTCCCGGTCGGGACGCGCCCTCGCACGCCGCTCAACAACCTGCCGTTCCTGATCAAGCGCGTGCTGCTCCGTGGTCGTGCACACGCGTCGGGGGGGTATCCGATCCACCTCCCCAACACGCCGCTCACCGAGAAGCTGAAGCGCATGTTCCCGCGCTCGGCGTGGCAGCTCGGCTTCGACGTATTCACCGACTCGGTCGACGACCAGATGCGCATCCTGCACCATCACCTGCGCGCGCATCCCGGCACGGATCGGATCGCGATCGGCACGCTCTCGCACCCGAAGAACATGGGCGACTACTCCATGGAACTCATGCGCGGGTTCATCGAGCGGACGAGGCAGCAGTACGGCGACGCCGTGTCGTTCCCCACGTTCCGCGAGCTTCACGATCGGCTCGTCGGCGAGGGGCAGGCTCAGCCCGCGCCCGAGGCCGTGGTGTGTCCGGTCCCGTAAGCGAGAGCCTCGGACCCGATCCCGCCACCCGAGCGCACTTCGCCGCGTTCGATGCCGAGCAGTTGCCGGCGCTGCGCTCGCGCCGCGATCCCTGGGCGTTCGTCGAGGCCGGCACCGACGGGATCGACGCGCAGCTGATCGCGTGGCTCTCCACGCGCTGGGCGGCGGGTCTCCGCGATCCGGTCGAGGCAGTGCTCGCGCTGACCGCCCTACGCGGCGCCGGTGCGGAGCCGCTGGATGCTGTCCCACGCCTCGCGGCGCTGGACGGCACGCATCGGACCCATTGGGTGGCCCTGGCCTGGGCCCGCGATGACGCCGCGTTGCTGCCGCCCGGGACGCCGCCGCAGCTCTTCCCCAGCGGTGCCCTGACGATCGCCGCGCACCAGCGGCTGAACCACGACGCCACACGAGCCGCTCTGAAGCACGAGGTCGCGAACGCGGAGGCCGGGATCGAGGACTCCATGGCCGCGGTGCACACGGCGCTCGTCGGCGGTCTGCTGCTGGGCGACGACCGCGTCTTCGCCCGCGCTCGCGAGGTGGCCGAGCGCCTGCTGGTCGCATTCGAGACGCGCAAGACGGCCTTCGGGCTGCTGGGGCACTCCGGCCACGTCGTCGATCTCGAACACCTGCCGCTCCTGCGGGGGGCGTGGTGCGCGCTAGCCGAGACGGTGGGGGATCATCGCTTCCTGAACGCGGCCTTGAAGCTGGCGGAGTGGACGCGATCCACCGTCGTGCCGGCGGGGCGTGAGGCCGCCGGAACGGAGGCGTGGCACGGGATCCGGGCCCGCATCGGGTCGGATCGGCCGGCCCCGGCCTCGGTCGCCGCCACGGCCCTGCATCTCGTGCGTGCGTTCCACGAGGAGCGCTGCGCCCTGTCGCTCGAGGGCGTCGGATGAGTGCCCGTCGTCGTCTGGTGTTCCTGGCCGGAAGTCGCTACTCGTCGCTTGGTGGCGGCATCGCCCAGGCCCTCGACCCCGAGGTCTGGGAACTGCATGCCGTCGCCGAACGCGTGACCCTCGACCGGATGAAGGGCATCACGCCAGGTCGCGTGATCTCGAAGGTCGGCGAGCTCGTCAAGGGCCGCATCGCGCGCTGGACGGGCAACGCCGCCGAGCGCGACCCCGCTCTCTGCGATGTGCCCGGCGTGACGCTGCACGAGGTGGCCCGCCTCGGAGACGCCGACTGCACGGCGCTCGTGGCTCGGCTCGCGCCGTTCGCGTCGATCAACACCGGTGGCTGCGGCATCCTGCGCCAGGAGTTCCTCGACGTCGCCGGACCGGTGCTGAACATCCACTGCGGTCTGCCCTACACGCGTGGCTTCAACGCGATCGAGTGGTCGGCTTGGTACGGGCTCGCGCTGCGCTTCTGCGTGCACGTGATCGAGGCCGGCGTCGACACCGGACCGGTGCTCCACTCCGAGGTCTTCGAGATGCCCGCCGCGCCGTCGTCGGCGCGCTTGCGTGACGCCCATGGGGAACGCTGGGCGCCGTTGTTCGTCGATGCCCTGCACCGGCTGGCAGCCGACCCCGGCGGCGCGGCGGTGGCACAGGATCTCGCGATCGGGAAGCCGCACTTCGCGCTGCATCGACGGCTGCGCGCCGTGCTCGACGCTCGCCTGGCTCGTGACGAACAGCCAGGCTCGTGGACGCCCGCCATCGACGCCGCGGATCTCGCCGGCGCGCGTCCCGATCTGCTCGGCCCCATTCTCTGACCTCGACGGGGCTCTGACCTCGACGGGGCTCTGACTTCAACGGGCTGACGTCGGCCGGAGATCGCCGCAACCTCGCGAGGTCTCACCGCGTCCAAGGGGCGCGCGCGCGCGGATCAGACACGAATGGAAGGGAAGTCCCTTGGCCTGGCAGAACTGCGGAGTCCCACGCGGCGACCTTCGGTCGTCGTCGACGTGCGTGATGGGCATGAGCGTCACTGGATTGAGAGTGACTGGATTGAGAGTCATCGCCCTGATGGGGGCTGCCGGAGTCGTTGCTGCGTGCAGCGATGGCGACACGCGGGTCGATCCCGATCGCGCTCCTGGATTCCGAGAGGTCGCCGCTGATTCCGGCATCGACTTCACCATGCGCTTCCTTGCCGGCGAGCAGGGCGCCGACTTCAAGATCAACCTGTACGACCACGGGGCCGGCGTCAGCGTGGCCGACGTGGACGGCGACCGCATCGACGACGTCTATCTGCTGAACCAGCTTGGCCCGAACGCACTGTTTCGCAGTCGCGGCGACGGCACGTTCGAGGACATCACCGCCAAGGCCGGAGTCGCGCTCTCCGATCGCATCTGCACCTCGGCGAGCTTCGCGGACTTCGACAACGATGGAGACCAGGATCTCTTCGTGGCGTCCACCCGCGGCGGGAACACGCTGTTCACGAACGACGGCTCGGGCGCCTTCACGGACACGACGGAAGCCGCGGGTCTGAGCTTGGTCGCGCACTCGCAGGGCGTGGCGTTCTTCGACTACGACCGCGACGGCTGGCTCGATCTCTTCGTGACGAACACCGCCGAGTGGACGAACCACAGCTGGAACGCGGAGGGGCGCTACTACACGGGCAAGGCGGACTTCTTCGACCTCGTGGAGAGTCGCCTCGAACGCAATCGCATGTACCGCAACCTCGGTGACGGCACGTTCGAGGACACGACGCGCACCACAGGCCTCGCCGGTCTCGGCTGGGGCGGCGACATCGCGGTCTTCGACTACGACAACGACGGCGACCCCGACCTGTTCGTCACGAACATGTTCGGCGCGAGTCAGCTGTACCGCAACGACGACGGCCAGCACTTTGCCGACGTCACCGAAGAGGTCCTGAAGAGCACGTCTTGGGGCGCGGTTGGGTGCAAACCGCTCGACGTCGATCGCGATGGACTGCTGGATCTCTACGTGGTGGACATGCACTCCGACATGTGGATCCCGCCGGGCATCGCCGGCGACGGGATCGTCGAGACGCGCAAGTACAAGGACGTCACCGGTCCGCTCCTGGACTGGGAACACGTGACTCAGGAGCAGGCGGACGAGTACGTCAATCGGCTCGGCGGGCTGAACCCGCTCGCCGGGATCTTCGGCAACAGCCTGTACCGCAATGCCGGTGAGGGGCGGATGGAGGAGGTCTCCGACGCGGTCGGGGCGGAGAACTTCTGGCCGTGGGGCATCGCCTCCGCCGACTTCGACCAAAACGGCTACGAGGACGCGTTCATCCCGTGCGGGATGGGCCACCCGTTCTTCATCTGGCGCAACCTGCTCCTGATGAACGACGACGGCCACTTCGAGATGCGGGAGACGAGCGAGGGCATCGAGCCGCGGCCGGACGGGCCGCGTCTCGATGTCGAAATCGACGGCAAGCGTGCCGCGAGCAGCTCACGCAGTGCGGCCGTGATCGATCTCCTGAGGGACGGCCGCCCCGACCTGATCGTGAACAACTTCAATGAGCGCGCGTACGTCTATCGCAACGAGTTCCCCGCGAAGAGTTGGGTCGCGTTCCGCCTGCGCGGGACGCGCTCGAACCGCGATGCCGTCGGTGCGGTCGTCCGTGTGTACGTCGGGAGATCGGTGATGGTTCGCCAGGTCAATGCGGCCGGCGGGTACCTCGCGCAGAGCACGAAGTCGTTGCTGTTCGGGCTGGACGACGCGAAGGCGATCGACCGGGTCGAGATCCGTTGGCCGAGCGGCGACCTCCAGACGCTGGAGGGGATCGAGCTGGGCCGGTACCACGAGGTGGTCGAGCCGGAGTAGCGGTCGGGGGCGTGGGCGCTTAGCCGGAAGTTCCAGGCCCAGGCGGGCCGAAATCGGCGTGAGACCCTTGTTCTCCCTGGGGTTTCCCTGGCCAGAGCGGCGCAAAGTGTACCCATGTATTGACTCGGGTTTTACTTGAGTTCTCGATCGGTAAGCGTTAG
>JAJFFG010000068.1 GCA_021776825.1 Planctomycetota bacterium | reverse complement strand
CTGCTCAGGAAGTACGCGACGTCCTTCATGCCGCATCCACCGCCGACGTACTGGAAGTCGACCGCTGCAACGCGGCCCCCCGTGGAGAAGCAGAAGTCCGTGGAGAAGCAGAAGTCCGTGGAGAAGCAGAAGTTCGCGACCTTGGCATCGCCGTGCACGAGCGTCTGGAACGTGGCGCCGCTCAGTCGAGCATCCAGGAGCGGTGCCGCGACGCGCAGCTCCGCGTCGGTCATCGACTCCAACTCATCCGGGCGCGTGGCGAGATGCCAGTACGTCCCGACCTGCCACAGCCCGGTGGGGGCGACCCCACACGAAGTATCGAGAACGGTGGACTCCTTCACCGTGAGCGTTCTGCCGATCTTGCTCGAGTGCGCCGAAGGGTCCGCTGTGCGCGGTGTCGCTGCTGCAGGCCGGGGGACCGGGCCTGCTCATCCCATCTCGGTATTCTCGGTATTCCGGCCGCAGACGACCGCGTGCGTGCCGCTCCGCCTGCGTGGGTGCGGACGGATCGAGTACGATTCCCGCGCCGTCCTGAGCCGTGGAGTCAACGATGCGCGCACTCTCCGCCCCCGATCGAGTCAGCACCGGGCGTGGAACACCACTCAGGCTCGCGCCGCACGCGGGACCTACAAGGTGAGCCGCGACCTCGGAGCGCGCGCCGCGGCGACTCTGCGTACGCACTGGATGGCGGTCGCTCTCGCCGTCGTCGCAGGGCTGATCTACCTCATCCCACAGTTCCGCGCCTGGCTGGACGGCTACTCGTACGTGTTCCTACTGAAACAGGACGAGCCGCTGTACGTCGCGCTCGCACGGCGCGTGGCGCAGGGCGACGCCGCGGGCGCCCACCCGTTCACCTACGAGCATCGCGACGAGACGTTCATCCTCCCGCTGCTGCCCCAGTACCTGACCCACCTCCTTGCGCGACTGTGCTTCGTGGGCTTCGACGGATCGATCTCCCTCGCCCGGTTCGTGTTCGCCGGGGCGCAGGTCCTGATCCTCTACACGTTCTGCTTCCGGGTCAGCGGCAGCCGCTGGCTCTCTCTGCTCGCTGCCGCACTGGGGCTCGTCGATCCGGGCGCATACGTCTACAAGCCGATCGTCTCGAGCATCGGGGCCGAGGCGCTCCAACTGAACCGGTACGCGAGCCCGCTCGTCGGCCTGACGGTGTTCCTGCTCTTCGCCCTCTCGACGCTGCGCGTCTTCGTCGAGGACCGGCTCTCGTTCATGTGGCTCGTCGTCTGCAGCCTCGCAACGGGCGCGATGTTCTACCTCTCGCCCTTCTACTGGACGCACGCGTTGCTCGCGCTCGTGCTCCTCTTCGTGTTCGTCAAGCACCCCCGCAAGCGGACCATCTTCGGCGTCGGCATCGCGATCACGTTCGTGCTCGGACTGGGCTACCTCTTTCAGACGCTCGAGTTCCGCGAGCTCTCGGTGTACGACGCCAAGATGTGGCGCGGTGGCCACGTCCGGTACGAGCGCGTCTGGGAGTACCTGACGCACCGCGGGATGATCCTCTTCCTGCTGCTCTCGCTTCCGGTCTTCCTCTCGAAGCGGCGGGAGCACCGGCTTCTCTCCGTGCTCGTCGTGTCCGGCTACCTGCTCTACATCAACACGTTGTTCACCGGAGTCGATGTCGAGAGTTTCCACTGGAACTACACGCTCTATCCGCTGCTCACGTTCTCCGGCATCCTCGGCGTGCGCGAGGCCGCGGCGCGCGTGCGGCCCGAGGTTGCGTCGTCACCGCGGTGGCGTGGAGTGGTCGCTGCGCTCGTGGTCGCCGCCGTCGTCCTCGCGTCACGGGCCAGCTGGCGCGAGTACGACGTTGCGAACACGTACCAGCTCGGCACGACCGACCGGCCCTACCACGGGGCGTTCACGTGGTTGGCCGAGAACAGCGAGTCGCTCGATGTCGTGCTCGCCGAGAGCCACGTGATGTTCTACGTTCCCGCGCGAACTGGAAATCGCGTGTTCCTCGGATTCCCACACAGTTTCCTGTCGAACCCCGAGCTCCACGACCGAGTCAGCGCGTTGTGGGCGCTCGACGGGAGCACTGGTGAGGAGCTCGCCGCGGCGCACCGTGCCGAGGACAGGATGTTCCCTATGTTCTGGTCTGGTCTGCCCGCGGATCTCGACGAGGAGATGCGAGCGAGCGGCTACCCCCCGATCGACGACGCACTGCATCGGCGACTGATGAACGAACTCATCCGCCGGCACGAGGCGCGCTCGCTGGCCGACGTCGCGGCGACGCTGGCTCGCTACCGCATCGACTACGTACTCCTCGGACCCCGCGAGGCACACTGGAACCCCACGCCGCTGCTCGGCGAGCTCGACCAGGTGTACGCTGACAGCCAGGTTCGTATCCTCCGCACGCGGCGCTGAAGGACGGCAGCGTAGCGCGCGGCTATCGCCGGCTGCGCGGCGCGCGTGCGACGACGTCGATCAGGCGGTCAGCGACGTGGTCCACCTGAGCGCGAGTGATCTCGGGGAACACAGGTAGCGAGAGAATCTCCCGCGAGAGACGTTCGCTCACGGGCATCGAGCCTGCTCCGAGATCGAGGTGCCGGAACGCGGGTTGGCGATGGACCGGGACCGGATAGTGAACGATCGTCGTGATGCCGCACTCCGCGAGCGCCGCGGCGACAGCGTCCCGATCAACGCCGGGAAGACGCACGACGAACAGGTGGTACGTGTGCCGCGTCGTCCAGGCAGCCTCGGCGAGACACGCGATCCCAGCGGCGTCGCGCAGCCGCTCCCGATACCATCCGGCCGCCTCACGGCGGCGGGCGTTCCAGTGCTCGACGTGCGGGAGCTTGACGCCGAGCACGGCGGCCTGCAGCGTGTCGAGTCGGGAGTTGAAGCCGCGAATCTCGTGGTGGTACTTCTGGACGGAGCCGAGGTTGCGCAATCGGCGGAGCGTCGCAGCGACGTCGGCATCGTTCGTTGTGATCGCGCCGGCGTCGCCGAATGCACCGAGGTTCTTTCCGGGATAGAAACTGAACGCCGCTGCGTGACCGAGCGAGCCGCACGGCCTCCCCTCTGCGCGCGCGCCGACGGCCTGCGCGACATCCTCCAGAACCCTCAGGCCATGGGTTTCGGCGAGGTCGAGGATGCGGCTCATGTGCGCCGGCTGACCGTAGAGGTGGACCGGCACGATGGCTCTGGTCCGATCTGTGATCGCCCGCTCGACCGCCGCTACGTCGATGAGCGCCGAGTCGGGATCGCAATCAACCAGGACCGGCGTCGCGCCGACGTGGTCGATCGCGAACACGGTGGCGACGAACGTATTCGCGACCGTGATGACCTCGTCGCCGGGTCCGATGCCCCATGCGCGCAGCGCCAGGTGCAGCGCATCCGAGCAGGAGCCGACGCCGATCGCATGCTCGGCCCCAACGTGCTCCGCGAACGCCGTCTCGAAGTCGGTGACGGCCTGGCCGAGCACGAAGTCACCACGCGCAATCGTCTCTCGGATGGCGCGATCGATCTCGGGCTGGAGCGCCGCGTGCTGGGCGCGCAGATCCAGGAACGGAACGGTCCCCACCGCACCCTCGACGTTCGCTCGCTGAGTCATGCCGAGCCTCTCATCGAGGCCTCGCCGTCGGTGCGCGCTGCACGGCGCCGTTCCGACCACAGCACGAGCAACTCTCGAAGCGTGCGCCACATGACGGTGAAGCGGCCGGCGGACGCGCTGCCGTGCACACGCGCCTGCATGTCCACGTCGATCTCGGTGAACCCGGCGCCGCGGTCACGGCAGCCGACGAGGATCTCCGTCAGCATCGCGTGACCGCAACGCGCGATCGGGATGCGCTTGAGCAGTGCGGCGGGGTAGAGGCAGATCCAGTTGACGTCTCGGAGCTCGAGTCCGAACAGCGCCCGGACGAGCCTGGGGTACACCCAGGCGTTCACGCGCATCAGTGGCGTGTATCCCACGCGCCCTCGGCGGCAGCCGACGATGACGTCTGTGGGGGGAGCCAGGGTCAGGTACGGCGCAAGGGTCTCCGGCGAGGCCGTCATGTCGGCCGGCCAGAGCAGGATGCGCTCCTTCGTCGCCTCCGAGATTCCCGTGGCGAATGCGCTGCCGAGGCCCCCGTTCGGCTGGTGAACCACGGCGACGCGCGATCGCTCCGCCGCCAACCGGTCGGCGACCGCACCCGTTCCGTCGCGGCTGCCGTCATCGACGATCACGACCTCGTGCTCGACGCCGAGCGCGTCAAGCGACTGCGCAATGGAGCGGACGGCGACCTCGATGGTCAGCTCCTCGTCGAACGCCGGCACCACGACCGAGATCGACCGGAGATCCCGCGTGTGAGTTGCGGGTGACGAGGCGGCCATGTCCATCGCGGTCACGATCGCTGCGGCAGCACGCGCGCCGGCACGCCCGCCACCGTCGCTCCGTCCGCCACGTCCCGCGTGACGACTGCGCCGGCGCCGATCACGGCGTCGCGACCGATCGTCACGCCACCGAGGATCGCGGAACCGGAGCCGATCGACGCGCCGCGGCGGATCGTCGTCCGCGACATCTGCCAGGATCCGTCCTCGGCCGTCGCCACGCTCGGCCGGTTGTCGTTCACGAACATCACGCCGTGCCCCACGAACACGTGGCTCTCGATCGTCACCCCGGAGCAGATGAACGTGTGACTCTGCACGCGGCAGTGATCGCCAACCGTCACGTCGCTCTGGATCTCGACGAACGCTCCGACCATGCAGTGGTGGCCGATCGTGCAGCCGTAGAGGTTCACGAACTCCCAGATGACGGTCTCATCGCCGATGACGACGTCGGCGGAGATGCTGGCGATCTGCGGTCGGCGGGACATAGCGGAACTCTCCGTCTAGCGTCCCGGCGCGATGCGGTTCGGATCCACACGCCCGACGGTGGTTCCTGTGACGACGTTGCGGCGTACGAGATCGCGCAGACCGACCACGCTCTCTTCTTCTTGCATGAGGTAGTACAGCGGTCGGACGCGCGTGTAGTCCACGACGCGGTCGAGGTAGCCGCAGACCACGGCGACGACCAAGAACAGCAGGCAGAACATCGCCGAGCTGTGGAGTGACTCGGATGCCCATCCCGGCGGAATCCCATCGGCGAGCAGACCGACGCCCAGCACGTACACGACGAGTGCCGCGTTCGCCATGCTGACGAGTACGGCGAGCGCGGCTGCAATGCGCAGCGGCCACGTCGAGTTCGCGAGCGTGATCGCCGCCGCGAGGCGCAGCGACCCGAACAGGTTCCGCCGCCGCGGACGATCGCGCAGCTGTCGCGGTTCGTACGGGACCTCAGCGGTGCGGAATCCGATCTCGCTGCTCAGCACGCGCAGGAAACGCAGTCGGTCTTTCAGCCGCGTGAGCGCGTTGACGACCACGCGGCTCATGCAGAGGAAGTTCGTCGAGTTCTTCGGGTAGTGCAGGTCCAGCACGCTCGCCGAGAACCAGTGGAAGACGCGCGAGCCGAGGCGCAATGACCAGTTCTCGTCACGTAGCGTCGAACGCACGCCGAACACGATCCCGGCGCCGTGGCGGACGCGGCCGACGAGCTCGGGGATCACGTTCGGTGGGTCCGTGGCCGCGGTGAGAGTGACGATCTCGTCGCCGACCGCTGAGTCGAGACCTGCCGACACCGCGATCTCCGTCCCGAAGTGACGCGACAGCCGCAGAAGGCGCAGCGACTCGTGCTCGAGCAGGAGCGCGCGCGTGCGGGCGACCGTGTCGTCCGTCGAGCCGTCATCGACCAGGATGACCTCGTACGCACTGTAGTTGTCTTTCAGCACGCGGAGCAGCTCGGTGACGAACCGCTCGACGAGGTCGTCGTCGTTCCACAGCGGAACGACGACCGAGACGAGCTCCGAGGTCATCGCGAGGCCACCTCCGCCGGTGTGTCGAGCGCGTCGAGCACGTCGAACACGTTGTCGATCTTCCCGCCCATCACGCAGTGGAAGCCGGGCAGCCCATGGTCGCGCGAGAGGAGGATCGGCCGACCGTCGTCGCGCTCGTTGTCCGGCAGCACCGTGCGCACCTCCCAGTTCGAGTCGATCCGCCGGCAGTCCGCGAGTGCGGGCACATAGCGCGTCGCGTCGCGGATCATCAGGTCGAACGCAGAGTCCTTCGGGAGCGCATCGAGCGCGGCGTACGCGTCGACGGGATCCGCGGTCTCGTTCCACGTCGCGTGCAACGTGTAGCGAACGTGGTAGAGGGAATGCAGGTCGCGCGCCGGGAACGGCATGATCGAGAAGAACGGTCCGCACATGAGCGTGATCCCGAGATCGCGAATCGGTTCGGGCACCTCGACGAGCGCCATCTCCGTCAGTTCGTGCTTGAAGGCGATCGGCGGGAGCCCGGAGTCGGCGAGCAGTTTTCCGATCCGCGAGTACGTGGCGCAGTAAACGGTCCCTGCCACGATCTCCGTGTCGCCGTCGGGAGTCGTGCACTCCAGGACGACCGTGCCGTCCGGCCCGCGGCGCACGCGGTGCACCTCGGTCTCCAACGAGACGGAGACGTCCTCGGCGTCGAGGTCGGTCCGCATGCGCTCGGCGAGAAGGGACGCGTTGAACGCGTACTCCTCGGCGAGGCACACGGCTTCGACGCGGTTCGGATCGAAGAGGTCGCGGATCTCACGCGGCGCCCGTTGCAGCGGTGCCCCAATTCGGCGGCAGAACCCCTCGAACTGGCGAGCCGACACCTTCGAGGACTGGCTGGCGATGGCGTAGACCTTCGTAAACGTGTCGTCGACGCACTCCGCGAACGCGGAGACGAAGCGCGGCAGCAGCAAGCGTGAGCGCAGGCCCGTCTGCAGGCTTCGCGGGTAGTGGTAGCCGTTGTGGATGCGCGCCTGATTGGCGTACGACGCCCGGGTCAGCAGGGCGTCACCGCGCTCGAGGACGCGCACGTTGCGTGCTCCACGCTGCCGCGCGTGCAGCGCGAGCGTGCAGCCGTAGAACCCGCCACCGATCGCCACCACGTCGTCGTTAGGCCGCATCGGTTGCCTCGGACCGGATCTCTGAGGCCGGCCCGGCTTCCCCGGCGGACGCGGGGCTCGCGCGCTGCCCCTCGCTCGTGCGTGGGCTACGCGGGCAAACGGTCCGTACGTCGTCGATCGTGGAACTCCCCGCCGGCGAAACGGCATCCGGCATTCCCCTATGGGGCGTCGGAGCGGAAACTTCTCCGTCGGCGAGACGGGAACCGGATGCATACCGCGCCGGCCAGACCGTGCCAGGCCCAATTCGGCGGCCAGACCGCTCCACTTCCTCTCAGGCTCCGGGTTGCGTAGGCCGCGGCTCATCGCGCGATGACGCGGGGTAGCTCGTGGAAGGCGCGCCACCGGGAGCTACGACAACGAACTCCGTGCTCCGGCGGGTCACTTCGGCTGGGCAGTTGTCATCGTCTCCACGGTCCCCACTTCCGCGGTCTGCCGTGCTCAGCGCAGGTCGTCCAAGACGGCGCGCGTCAGTCGACTGCTGTAGGCGCTCATCTTCCAGTGGTCCGGCGCCCACCCCGCGAGGAAGCGAACGAAGTCGGCCCAGGCGACCGAGTACGGCGCTCGCCACTCGGCCTCGAGGGCGTCGACGTCGATGACATCGGTGACGCTGATGACGTCGTCGCGTTCCTGCACGGCACGTCGGAGGAGCCGGAAGTACGTGTCCAAGTGCCGCGGCGCAGCCGACTCGCACCCGGCGTCGGTCAGGCAGCTGCTCAGGAAGTACGCGACGTCCTTCATGCCGCATCCACCGC